>CAWKMR010000059.1:0-195752 GCA_963850705.1 uncultured Alphaproteobacteria bacterium
CGCCGCGCAGCCCGTGCCGCCCAAAGCCACGCCCGATCACACCTTGCGCTCGACGCCGGAGACGATCGTCTGGGGCTATCTCGCCGCCGACATCCCGCCCGCGCTCACCATCCGCTCCGGCCAGACGGTCCGCATCGACACCGTCTCGCACGGCGGCGTCAACCTGCCCGAGACCCGTCAGTTCTTCGCCCGGCCGGAATCCCGCGCGAGCAGGTGCTGCAGGACGCGATCGACATCTACGCGAAGGCGACCGCACCCGCGGCGGCGGCGTGCATGTGCTGACCGGTCCGATCTATGTCGAGGGCGCGCAGCCCGGCGACATGCTGGAGGTCCGCATCATCAGCTCGATCTCCGCGTGCCCTACGGCGTGAACAACGCCGGCCCCCGCACCGGCGTGCTGACCGACGTGCTCACGGCGCCGACGCCCAAGATCATCAAGTTCGACATGAACCGCAAAGTCGCGCAGTTCTCGCCCGACATCGAAGTGCCGCTGCGCCGTTCCTCGGCACCATGGCGGTGGCGCCTTCGCGCGACATGCTGGATGAGCTCGTCGCGGCCGCCCTGGCGCTGGGGCGGCAACATGGATCTCAACAAGCTCGGCCCCGGCGCGACGCTCTATCTTCCCGTGTTCAACGACGGCGCGCAGTTCTTCACCGGCGATCCGCACGCGGTGCAGGGCGACGGCGAGGTCAACGGCACCGCGATCGAAGCCTCGCTCACCGCGACGCTGCAATTCGTGCTGCACAAGGGCGCGGGCCGGGCGATGAATTGGCCGCGCGCCGAGGACGCCGACAATTACTACGTCATGGGCATGGACCTCGATCTCGACGTGGCGCTGCAGAAGGCCGCGCAGGAGACCGTGCGTTCCTGATGAGACGCGCGGCCTGACGACGCCGATGCCTATTCGCTCTCCAGCGTCGGCATCGATTTCCGCGTCGGCGAGGCGGTCGACTCCATGCTGATGGTGTATGGCGTCATCCCGAAGCGTCTGTTCAAGACCAACCCGGACTACTGGTACAAGTAGCTGATGCGATGGATTGCTGCCTGCCTGCTCGCGCTCTGCTCACGGCGACGCCTGCCGCCGCCGAAACCATCCGCATCGTCATTCCGTATGCGCCCGGCGGCGCGCTCGATCCGCTCGCGCGCATCCTCGCCAACGGGCTCGGCAAGCTCCGGCCCGGCGATGCGATCGTGGTCGAGAACATCGGCGGCGCCGGCGGCATGGTCGGCATCGGCACGGTGGCGAAAGCGCCGCCGGATGGCCGCACGTTCCTGTTCAGCCCGTCCGGCAATATCGTCATCAGTCCGTGGCTGCAGACAACGCCCTACGACGTCACCAAGGCGTTCGAGCCGATCGCGCTGGTGGGCTCGGTCAAGAGCGCGATGATCGTGCGCGCGTCGCTCGGCGTGAAGACGCTCGCCGAGTTGATCGCGCTCTCAAAGAAGGCACGAAGCTCACCTATGGCTCGCCCGGCATCGGCACCAGCCCGCACATCTCCGGCGCGATCCTCAACCACGCCGCCGGCATCAACATCACCCACGTGCCTTATCGCGGCCTCGGGCCGGCGCTCAACGACATCGTCGGCGGCCATATCGACGCCATCACCACCTCGGTGATCGGCGTGCTGCCCTATGTGCAGGGCGGCACCGCGCGGGCGCTCGCGACCTTCGACACCGAGCGCTCCGACCGGCTGCCCGACGTGCCGACGACGGTCGAGCTCGGTTATCCCGATCTGGTGATGCCGCAGTGGTACGGGCTGCTCGCGCCCGCGGGACTGCTGCCGGACGTGCGCAAGACCTTCGAGGCGCAGGTGCTGTCGGTGCTGCGCTCGGACGAGGTCGTGAAGCAACTCGCGGCGTCCGGCGTCGCCGACCCCAAGGGCACGGCGGAACTGCAGGCGATCCTCGACGCCGACTTCAAGAAATGGCCGGCGCTGCTGCCGAAGCTCGGCATCACCGCGCAGTAGGGCCGGATTCACCTTACGGCGATTTAACGCCCGGCCGGGCGCCGGCCGCCGGGAAACTGAACCCCATGGCCGTCTGAGGCAACGAACGGTACCCACAGGCCTACCCGGGGCCCGCCGCCGATTCGGCCGCCCGGGGAGCCGGCTCGCGTTGCGAGTCCACGGCGGAGGATATTCTCATGCAGTTCAGCGACCAAGACCTGCGCGCGGCGGTATCCGCCGGCGCACTCGAAGCCGAAAAGCTCAATCCGCTGCTCGCCTTCCTCGGCACCCGCGCAATTGATGCGGCGCCCGCCGATCATGCCGCAGTGCGGTTCGATCTCGCGCACCTCCTCTGGTACGCGGGCGCGCTGATCGTCATTACCGCGATGGGCCTGTTCTCGACGCTCGCCTTCTCCGCCATGGGCGGCTGGGCGCTGACCGCGACTGCCGTCGTCTACGCCACCGTCTTCGCGATCGCCGGCGACTACCTTTGGTACAAACGGAACCTGCGTGTGCCGGGCGGCCTGCTCATCGCCATCGCGGTGTCGATGGCGCCGCTCGCGGTCTACGGCATCCAGGACGCCATGGGCATGTGGGGCACGTTCGGCCGGCCGGGCACGATGCACGACTTCTATGTCTGGATCAAAGGCAGCTGGGTCTACATGGAGATCGCCGCCATCATCGCGGCTGTCATCGCACTGTGGCGCTATCCGTTCCCCTTCATCGTCCTGATCATCGCGGTCGCGCTCTGGTTCCTGTCGATGGACCTGACGCCGTGGATCTTCGGCCGCGCCGAATTCACCTGGGACGAGCGCCGCATCGTCTCGCTCTGGTTCGGTCTCGCCGTGCTGGTGGTCGCCTATCTCGTCGATCGGCGTCCGCGCGGCGGCGACTTCGCCTTCTGGCTGCATCTGTTCGGGCTGATGGCGTTCTGGGGCGGCTTGAGCCTCTCCAACAGCGGCAGCGAGCTCGGCAAGCTGCTCTATGCGCTGCATCAATGTCGGCCTGCTGTTGATGTCGGTGGTGCTCGGGCGGCGCGTCTATGCGGTGTTCGGCACGCTCGGCATCGCCGGCTATCTCGGCCACCTCTCGTACAAGGTGTTCCGGGACTCGATGATGTTCCCGTTCGCGCTGACGCTGATCGGTATCGGCATCATCGCGGTGGGATTGCTCTACCACCGCCATCAAGCGGCGATCGCTACCTGGGTCGAGAACAACATTCCCGATGCGCTGCGCAAGCTGCGGCCCGCGCACGCGCGGTGAGGCGAGTCCGACTGCTGCCTTATTGACAACAACCTCGGCGCGGCGTCCGCTAGTAATACGCTGCGCCCGCGCATCCTTTCGATGCCGGAGCCGGCGATAACAAAGTCGGGAGGAAGTGATGCGCCAGTCAGGCTTGGGCCGGATTGCAGCGGGTGCTGCAATCGCGGCCGTTTCGCTATTGTTTTCGTCGATCGCATTCGCGCAGCCGGCGCCCGCGCCGCTGCCGGTGATGCCGCCGTCGCTGCCGCCGTCGCATGTCGTCAATCTGATGACCAACGAAGGCTCCGCCGCGTTCGGCGCCCAGTGGCGGGTAACGGACGTCAAGATCGTCGAGGTGCCCGCGGCCATCAACAAGGAACGCTACAAGACGACGTACCAGATCGAGCCGCGCGCGATGGCGACCGAATTCGACAATTCCAAATGGGAGCAGGTCCAGGCCAAGGACCTCGGGGTGCGCCGGAGCGCCGGCCATACCGCTTTCATGTGGTTCCGCGCGCAGCTCACGATCCCCGCTCGGGTCGGCAATGTCGATCTGAGCAAGCCCGCACAGGCCGTGTTCAACGTGCTGGTCGACGACTATGGGGAAGTCTGGGTCAACGGCGAGATGCCCCGCCGCAGCGGCTATCCGAGCCCGGCGACGATCCAGGGCCTCAACATGCCCAACCGCGTGGTGCTTGGCAGAGAGGTGAAGGCGGGCGACAAATTTCAGCTCGCGGTGTTTGCGGTCAACGGGCCGCTCTCGGCCCCGAACGGAAGCATCTGGTTCCGCCAGGCGATGGTGGAGTTCTATCAGTAAGGCGAAACCGAGCCGCGCACTCCGTCACCTCTCCCCGCTTGCGGGGCGAGGGAGCCCGCTGCCGGAGCCCGCTGCCGTTGCTGCTCCGGTCTGCATAACATCATCGAGTGCTCAGCCGGCGCGCCGCCGTCCTGCCCGCAACAGCGTCGTGGCGAACAGGAAGATGATGCCGGCGAGCGCCGGGATGATGGTCAGTCCGGTGATGCGCAGGCGATGAATGTCGTGCGGCGTGAGGCTCAGGCGGCCGGCGCTGATCCAGGCCAGGATGTCGGCGGCCATGGTGGCTTGCGGATCGGCGGTCACAATCGCCGGTAACGGCGCAAGACGCACCTCGACGTCGCGCAGCGCGGCGTCGAGTGCGTCGCGCCGCTGCGCCGCGCCGAGCGCCTGGCGGAGCTTCAGCACTTCGGCGCAGGCCGCGCCCGAGCTCGCCAGCGTGACATCACTGCAACCGGCGGTCTGCTTCCACACCGCGGCGGCGGCCGGCTGCGCGCGTTGAATCTCGGCCTCCAGCGTCGCCACCGAGCGTCCCTCGGCGATGCCACCGCGCTCGGTGCGCAGCCGCATGACGTCGGCGGTCAGCGCGCTTGCCTCGGCCGCGAGCCGGCTGCGGCCGGCAACGCCGTCGCCGATATTCGTCGCCGCAAATCCGATGGCCGCGAGCAGCGTCATGCCGAGCGCGATCAGCCAGATCGCCCAGGCGGCCGAGGCCGACACGAAGTTGTGGTCGCGCCAAAGCTGCGCGGCGGCGCTCGGCAGCACGATAGCGAGAAGGTCGATGGTGAGCCCGATGGCGGCGAGCAGGAGCGCGGCCTCTGCGGTCTGGCCGAACGAGGCTGCGAACCGCGTGTTGACGGTGAGCCCGACGACGGCGAGGCCAATAGCGGAGAGCCCCAGCACCAGCGCCAGAACGATGCGTCCGGCGCCGCGCCGCTGCGGAGGCGCGGCGGGTAGGGCATCGACGGTCGCGTTGCGGTCCTGATGCCGCAATCCGATCGAGCGGTGGCGGGCCGCTGCGGCGGCAACGCGCGCAGGCAAGGTTGCGGCCAGCGGCAAGGCCGCATCCAACCGCATGACCGCCGGTCTGGCACCCTGATCAGGATCCTGCCCGTCGTCGTGGTGCCACCAAACCTCAATCTCCTGGCAATCCTCCAAGGGAACAGTTTCGCTCACGGAGTCCTCGTCCGTAACGCCGGTGAACATCCAGGAATCGCCTGGGAACAAATCAGGAACACAAGTCAGGAATATATGCAAGCGAAAAGCGTGGTTGATAACAGATGCCGGACCGCCGCCGTCACCACACCACGATGATGAGAATCGCCAGCAGCGCCGCAATCGCCCACAGCGCGGCAACGGTCCAGCGGTTGCGGCCCGCTTCGGCGCGCCCGATAGCGGCGACGGTCTCGGGCGCCAGCACCAGCCCGTCGCGCGTGATATTGTCGATGTGCTCGACCAGCGAGGCGCCGCGCGAGAGCAGCGACGGCACCTCGCCGAAGAATTTTCCGACCTCGCGCACGCCGTCGGTGGCGCCCTCGATCATGCCGGGCGCGCCCAGGTGCCGCTCGATCCATTCGCGCACCACCGGCTCCGCCACCTTCCACATGTCGAGCTGCGGGTCGAGCGAGCGCGCGACGCCCTCGACCACCACCATGGTCTTCTGCAAGAGGATCAGCTCCGGCCGCGTGCGCATGTCGAACAGGCCGGTAACCTCGAACAACAGCATCAACAGCTTCGCCATCGAGATTTCGTCGGCGGGCCGGTTGTGGATCGGCTCGCCGATGGCGCGGATCGCCTGCGCGAACGCTTCGACCGAATGATGCCGCGGCACGTAGCCAGCCTCGAAATGCACCTCGGCGGTGCGCAAGTAATCGCGGGTGATGAAGCCGTAGAGGATCTCCGCCAGGAAGCGGCGCTCCTTCATGCTGAGCCGGCCCATGATGCCGAAGTCGACCGCGATCAGCTTGCCGGACGGGTCGACGAACAGGTTGCCGGGATGCATGTCGGCGTGGAAGAAGCCGTCGCGCAGCGCGTGGCGCAGGAAGGTCTGGATCACCGCACGCGAGAGCGCCTTGAGGTCGAGACCGGCGGCGTCGAGCCGCGCGCGGTCGGAGAGCGGAATCCCGTCGATCCAGTCGAGCGTGAGCACGGTGCGCGCGGTGCGGTCCCAGTCGACCGCCGGCACGCGGAAGTCCGGATCGTTGCGTGTGTTGTCCGCCATCTCGGAGAGCGCGGCGGCTTCGAGCCGCAGGTCCATCTCCATGACGCAGGTGCGGCGCAGGTTGTCGGCGACGTCGATCAGGCGCAGGCGTCGCGCTTCGGCCGAGATGCGCTCCGCATTGCGCGCCGCGAACATGATGGCGTCGAGATCGACCGCAAAGCGGCGCTCGATCGCGGGCCGCAGCACTTTCACTGCGACCGGCTTCGGTCCGTCCGGCGATACCACCTCGGCATGATGCACCTGTGCGATCGACGCGGCCGCGACCGGCGGGCCCAGCGATATGAACAATTTCTCCAGCGGTTCGCCGAGCGCTTCCTCGATCATCCGCTCGGCCTCGGCTTGCGGGAACGGCGCCATCTTGTCCTGCAGCAATTCGAGATCGCGGGCGATCACCATGCCGACCACGTCCGGCCGCGTCGCCAGGAACTGCCCGAGCTTCACGTAAGTCGGCCCGAGCCGCGTCAGCGCCGCCGACAGCCGCGATGTCGCGGCGCCAGTGGTGCGCCGCTCGACAAGCCGCGCGATGCGCAAGCCCATGCGCGCCGACAGCGGCAACGGCGTGGGGTCGACCAGGCCGAGCACGCCTTCGCGCGCGAACACGAATCCGGCGCGGCCGAGGCGGGCGAGATGGGCGAGGGCGGCGATCAAGCGGTAGTGATCCAGTGCTGCAGAATGACGACAGCGGTGCGGCGTCGGCGGTCTGCTCCCTCCCCCGTTGACGGGGGAGGGGTGGGGAGGGGGTGAGTTGGCGTCGTCCGTCGTGCATGCCCCCTCCCTATCCCTCCCCCGCAAGCGGGGGAGGGGACCGTGCTGCGCGAGCCCCGCTCCAATTGACAATAGACTCGCGGAGGGAAGAAATGTCGTGATGAAGCAGCATCACACTCACAGCCGCCAGCCCGAATGCAGCGCGACGATGCCGCCGGTCAAGCGCTGGAACGACGCGCGGCCGAAGCCCGCCGTTCGCATCATGCTGGCGAATGCGTCCGGGCGCGGGAAACGGCGGATCGATTCGACGAGATAGCGATAGGCCTCGGCGTCGCCGGTGACCGCGCGCCCGATCGCGGGGATCACGTTGAACGAATAGGCGTCGTAGATCGCATCGAGCCCCGGCACGTCGACGGCGGAGAATTCGAGACAGAGGAAATGCCCGCCGATCTTCAGCACGCGATGCGCTTCCGATAGCGCGCGATCGATGCGCGGCACGTTGCGGATGCCGAAGGCGATGGTCACCGCATCGAAGGCGCGGTCGGGAAACGGCAGCGCTTCGGCATTGCCCTCGACGAACGTCACGACGATCGTCGAGCCCGCGCTCGGCAGCGCGCGCGCGGCCGACCTCGAGCATGGCATGATTGATGTCGGCAACGGTGGCGCGGGTGGCATGATTGCCGGCGTCCGCTACCCGGAACGCAATGTCGCCGGTGCCGCCCGCCACGTCGAGCAATGCGAACTCCCGGTCGCCGGTTTTCGGCGGGTTCACCGCCGTCACCAGCACGTCCTTCCAGGCGCGATGCAGGCCCGCCGACATCAGGTCGTTCATGAGGTCGTAGCGGCCGGCGACCGAATGGAACACGTCGTCGACCAGCGCCTGCTTGTCGCCAAGCGGCACTTGCCGGAATCCGAAATGGGTGTCCTCGGGCATGCGGTTTATTTCAAAAAAGGGCCTGTTGACTGGACCATAGCGCGGGGAGGGAGGGGAGGCTACGTCTCGCCTGCGAAGCGGTAAATCAAATAGAATCCGGGTGGATTTACGTCGGCGGCACCACATAATCAGTGTCATGAGCACCGGACCGGCATCAGTGCACCACCACGTCTTCAACACGGCGATTGGGCCGTGCGGCGTGGCGTGGAACGCGCGCGGACTGGTCGGCGTGCAGTTGCCGGAGGCCAACCGCGGAGCCACCGAACGGCGGCTTGCCGCGCGAACCGCGAGCGCCGGCGCGGCCGAGCCGCCGCCGCGGGTCGCAACCGTCGTTGCCGACATCCAACGCTATCTCGCGGGCGAGCCGGTCGACTTCAGCGCAGTCGCGGTCGATCTCGACAGCCTCGATCCGTTCCGCCGCAAACTCTATGAGACGATGCGCTCGCTCGCCTGGGGCGAGACCACGACCTATGGTGCGCTGGCGCGGCAGCTCGGATCGTCCGATTGGGAAGGCGCGCGCGAGGTCGGGGAAGCCATGGGGCGCAATCCGGTGCCGGTCGTGATCCCATGCCACCGCGTACTGGCGGCGGGCGGCAAGCTCGGCGGCTTCTCCGCGCCCGGCGGCGCCAAGACCAAAGCCAAGCTGCTCGCGCTCGAAGGCGTGCATCTCGACGGCAACGCGCCGCGATTGCCGGGGTTCTAGTGCCCCGTTGTTTCCGAAGTTCGTGTCGGAGTGTGCTGCGGCGTATCACGAACTTCGGAAACGGGGCACGAGCGCGTCGCTGCCGTATTCCGCGGCTTACTTCGCCGAGCCCCTCGGCACACCCAATTCCTCGTCGACCTCGTCCTCGAACGCGCGCTTCTTGCCGGCTACCCAAGCGCCGATAACCTTCGCGGATCCAGCCAGGCATTGACGCCTTCGGTCTGGGCCCGCTTTCGTTTGCCTTCGAGGTCGTAATATTCATTGTGCTGCGCCAGCCAGATGTCGGGCTTCAGCATCTCAAGCTTGTGGTGCGTGCGGCGATAGTCGTCGGTGATGCCCGGATACGACGGGTTCTTCGCCAGCCGGTAGCCCGGGTTGAAACCGGCTCCGTCCGGGAAGGCCACGACATACGGCCTGCCGCCGTCGACGAGGTTCGCGATCCAGGTGGTCGCGCCACGGGTATGGCCGGGCGTGTGATAGGCGGTGAGCAGCACATCGCCCATCCTGATCGTGTCGCCGTCGCGCAGGATGCGATCGACCTTGACCGCCGGGTAAACGAAGTCGTTGGCGTATTTGAAGTCGTCCCTGTCGCCGCTCTCCATCGCCGGCAACGTCGTCCTTCATGACGGCCAGCTGCGCGCCGAACTGCTGCTTCAGGTAGGCAAAGGCGCCCGCGTGATCGATATGAGCATGGCCGTTGATCATGATCTTGATGTCTTCGGGCTTGAAACCGAGCTTGCGAATGGACTCCACGATCATCGGGCCGGACGAGGGCATGCCCGGTGTTCATCAGGATGTGCCCCTCGGAGGTCGTAATGAGGAAGGCACCGAGTCCCTTGGTGCCGACAAAATACAGAGGGCCGACGATCCTGATCGGCTCTTCAGGCTCCTCCCACTTGAGCACCTTTCTCGCGAGCGACAGGAACAGGTTGTTGTCGTTGGCGAGCTGCTCCTTGGTCGGCACATTGGGCGGCAGGACCTGAGCATGGGCCACCGTGGCAAGGCTCAACAAAACCGCTGCAACAAGCGATCTCTGCATTGCCGTCCTCCGCCTCTGCGGTGCGAGGTTGCAAATCTGCCCGCGCGTCCCGCTCACCGCCTGTATTGCTTGAGGCGGGCCGTGCGGTGTCCGCACTGGGCCGGGATCGAAATCAGATTAAGCTAACAAACCTGCGGTGGAGCCGACAGCGGCCAAACGGCCCTGCGACAGGGATGCCGGGACAGCTGCCAAACCGGGCTCAGCGCCGCCGGTGCGCCAGCGCCATCAGCGGGCCGACGATCACGTATTGCAGGAAGGTGAAGCCGGTCTCGAGCGCGAGATAGAGCGGCACCGACGTCATCACGTTCTTCGCCGCCACCGCGATGGTGGACAGGCTCCATGCGAACAGCCCGACGATGAGGCCGAACATGAGGCCATCGCGCAGCCATGGCGCCTCCGGTCCGGCGCGCATGATCTTCGGGTAGAGCCACGAGAGGATCGCGCCCTGCACCAGCATCGACAGCAGCCCGAACGGAATGATCACGTCGGGACGGTAGATCTGCAGCGCATCGTATTGCGGCGCGAACACCACGAGATGCCAAAGATAGCCGAGCGGAAAGGTGGGCAGCACATAGGCCGCCACCCCGAGCCAGAACCCCTTGCTCATTGTCACATTTCCCCACGCAACATCACTTGCAATTTGCAAGTAAGGAATAGCGCAGATACTTGCAAATTGCAAGTGATGGTCTAAGTTAGCTTGGCAGTTGGGGCGATTTGCGAGGCCGCCATGGCAGATACCATCACCTACCGCTCTCCATGCCCGGTGGCGTCGGCGCTCGACGTCGTCGGCGACAAGTGGACGCTGATCGTGGTGCGCGGGCTGTTTGCCGGCCAGGTCCGCTACGGCGACTTCCTGAAAGGGCCGGAGCCGATCGCCACCAACATCCTTGCCGACCGCTTGCGGCTCTTGGAAGGCGAGGGGCTGATCGAGCGCCTGCCAGGAGAAACCGTCGCCACCCATTTCCGCTACCGCCTGACGCGCAAGGGCGCGGACCTGTTGCCGGTGTTGCAGGCGCTGGCGCAATGGGGCTATGCGCATATCCCGAAGCGATGGAAGCCGCCGCAATGGTTTGTCGAAGGCAAGCCGTCGGACTTCTATCCGAAGCCGCGTAAGCGAGGCGCGTGACCGATGCCCGAATTGCCCGAGGTCGAGACCGTCCGCCGCGGCCTTGCGCCGGTCATGGAAGGCGCGCGCTTCAAAGAGGTCGAGGCGCGGCGCGGCGATCTGCGCTGGCCGCTGCCGAAGGATTTCGTGAAGCGCATCGAAGGCCACACCGTCAGCGGGCTCGGCCGCCGCGCCAAATATCTGCTGGCGGATCTGTCGTCGGGCGAGGTGCTCTTGATGCATCTCGGCATGTCGGGCTCGTTCCACGTGCTGAACGGCGGCGACGCGATGCCCGGCGGCTATTATCACGAGCGCGGAAAGCTCGCCGCGCACGACCATATCGTGTTCCACATGTCGAACGGCGCCACCATCACCTTCAACGATCCGCGCCGCTTCGGCTGCATGAAGCTGGTCGCGCGGGACAAGCTCGACGAGGAGCCGCTGTTGCGCGCGCTCGGGCCGGAGCCGCTCGGCAACGCCTTCGACGCCGCCATGCTGGCGCAGGCGTGCCAAGGCAAGAAAACCTCGCTCAAGGCCGCGCTGTTGGATCAACGGATCGTCGCCGGGCTCGGCAATATCTATGTTTGCGAAGCGCTGCACCGCGCCCACCTCTCGCCCAAGCGCCGCGCCTCGACCATCGCGTCACGCACCGGCGCGCCGAACGATCATGCGGCGCGGCTGGTCGAGGGTATCCGCGTCGTGCTCAACGACGCCATCAAGGCCGGCGGCTCGTCGCTGCGCGATCACCGCCTGACCGACGGCGCGCTCGGCATGTTCCAGCACAATTTCCGCGTCTACGACCGCGAAGGCGAGCGCTGCGTCACGCCGGGCTGCAAGGGCACGGTCAAGCGCATCGTGCAGACCGGGCGTTCGACGTTCTTCTGTCCGGTGTGCCAGAAGTGATGTCGATGAAAAAGATCGGCTTCCTGTCATTCGGCCATTGGACGCCTTCGCCCCATTCGCAGACGCGATCGGCGGCCGACGCGCTCCTGCAATCCATCGACCTGGCGGTCGCGGCCGAGGAGCTTGGCGCGGACGGAGCTTACTTCCGTGTGCATCACTTCGCCCGCCAGCTCGGCTCGCCGTTTCCGCTGCTGGCCGCCGTCGGCGCGAAGACCAAGCGGATCGAGATCGGCACGGCGGTCATCGACATGCGCTATGAGAACCCGCTGTACATGGTGGAGGACGCCGGCGCAGCCGACCTCATCGCCGGCGGACGCCTGCAACTGGGCATCAGCCGCGGCTCGCCGGAGCAGGTGATCGACGGCTGGCGCCACTTTGGTTACGCCCCGCCGGAGGGGATGACCGATGCCGACATGGCCCGGCGCCACACCGAAGTTTTCCTGGAGGTGCTGCGCGGCGAAGGCTTCGCGCAGTCCGAACCCGCAGCCGATGTTCCCGAATCCGCCCGGCCTGCTGCGCGTCGAGCCCTACTCGGAGGGACTGCGCGAGCGAATCTGGTGGGGCGCCGGCACCAACGCCACCGCGGAGTGGGCGGCGAAGCTCGGGATGAACCTGCAAAGCTCGACGCTGAAGATCGACGAAAGCGGACGCCCGTTTCACGTCCAGCAGGCGGAGCAGATCCGGATCTTCCGCGCGGCCTGGAAGGCGGCCGGACATGCGCGCGAGCCGCGGGTGTCGGTCAGCCGCAGCATCTTCGCGCTGATGGACGATCGCGACCGCGCCTATTTTGGGCGCGGCAATGAGAATGAGGATCAGATCGGCTTCCTCGGCGACAACACAAAAGCGATTTTCGGCCGCAGCTACGCCGCCGCGCCGGACGTTCTCGTCGAGCAGCTTGCGAAAGACGAAGCCATCGCAGAGGCCGACACGCTGCTGTTGACCGTCCCCAATCAGCTCGGTGTCGATTACAACGCCCACGTCATCGAGGCGATCCTCAAACATGTCGCGCCTCGCCTTGGCTGGCGCTGACGCTTGAGAGCCCAGGAAGTCCGGTGTGCCAGACGTGACTATGGCTTCGCGCGCACCGCCTCCGACAGGTTGGTCGCGCAATTTCACCAGCTCCTCTCGCAGGCGCTCAAAGTCCGCCGCGCTGAGCCCGATCGCTTTGACCAGCTCGCCGCGAAACGGGAGCGCGCGCTCGCGCACGCTTCGGCCCTGCGGCGTCAGGCGCACCCGCACCTGCCGCTCGTCCTCCGGGTCACGTTGCCGGGTCAGGTGCCCCATCGCCTCCAGCCGCTTCAGCAGCGGCGTGAGCGTGCTCGAGTCGAGGAACAGCTTGTCGCCGAGACCGCCGACGGTCTGGTCGTCCTGCTCGTACAGCGCGACCAGCACGATGTATTGCGGATAGGTCAGCCCCAGCTCGTCGAGCACAGGCTTGTTGAGGCGGTTCATGGCCAGGTTCGCGGAATAGATCGCGAAACACAGGAAATCGTCGAGTTTTGTCGCGTCGTCGGGGTCGGCGGGCGGTTTTTGCTTGGTTTGGGCCATGATTGCCTCCAAAGGCGGCCGAATCGCCGCCAATTAGCATGCCTCACAAATAGTTGCCAAGCGATTTAATCGCAAGCTTGACATCGGGAAAAACGTAGTGACAATTACTTGTCGTGCGATCTAATCGCTCAACAGTTAACTGGCCAACTGGCCCGACCAAGGAGACCAACCATGAACGCTCAAGTCCGTCCCTCCACCATCGCCATCGCAAATGCACGGCCGCTCGACATGAAGCTTGAGATCGCCGTTATCCCGGTTTCGGACGTCGATCGCGCCAAGCAGTTCTACAGCAATCTCGGCTGGCGGCTCGACGCCGACTTCGCCACCGGCGACGACTTCCGCGTCATCCAGTTCACGCCGCCCGGCTCGGCGACCTCGGTCATCTTCGGCAAGAACGTCACCCCGGCGGCGCCCGGCTCCGCCCAAGGCCTGTACCTGGTCGTTTCCGACATCGACGCCGCCCGCAAGGAACTGCTCGATCGCGGCATCGCGGTCAGCGAGTTGTTCCACCACGAGGGTGACACGTACACAGGCTCGGACGCGCCGTACCTGTTCGGGCGGATCCGCGTCCCCGGTGCGGACCCCGAGCGTCGCACCTACCGCTCATTCGCCTCGTTCAGCGATCCGGATGGCAACGGCTGGCTGCTGCAGGAGATCACCGCGCGGGCGCCCGGACGCGTGGACGCGAACCAGACGGCGTTCGCTTCGGTGGCCGATCTGGCGAGCGCGCTGCGCCGTGCCGAGGCCGCGCACGGCGAGTACGAGAAGCGGGCGTTGGCCGGTGTGCGGGATGCAAACTGGTCGGACTGGTACGCCGAGTACCTGGTGGCGGAGCAGGCCGGCAAGGAACTGCCGCAGTGACGCACGAAGACGTGACGGTCGCCGGGGCGCATCCCCGGTGACCGGCGCAATCAATCTCCCAAATCCGAATAGAGGGCTACGATCATGGGCAACCGCATCCTCGTTTTCTACGGCTCCTATCGTTCCGACCGGATGGGCATCCGCCTCGCCCAATTTGTGATCGAGCGGCTGCGTCGCCGGGGCGACGACGCCGAGTTGATCGACGCCAAGGCGATCAATCTCCCGATCCTCGACCGGATGTACAAGGAATATCCGAAGGGCGAAGCGCCCGAGGCGCTTGAAACACTGGCTCGCAAGATCCGCGAGGCCGACGGGTTCGTGTTCGTCACCGGCGAATACAACTGGGGCATCCAGGCCGGACTGAAAAACCTCACGGATCATTTCCTTGAGGAGTGGTTCTGGCGTCCTGCTGCTGTCGTCAGCTATTCGGCCGGACGATTTGCCGGCGTGCGGGCGGCGATCGCCTGGCACGGCATCCTCTCCGAGATGGGGATGGTGGTGGTCTCCAGCACGATCGCCGTTGGTCCCATTGGACAGACCTTATCGGCCGAAGCCGAACCCATTGGCGCGGGCGGCCAGGCGATTGAACAGGCGTTCCCGCGCTTTGCCGACGATCTCATGTGGTGGGTGGAAGCGGCGAAGGCGCAGCGGCAACGCAAGGCCCCTCCGTATTGACCGCGATTCAGTTAAGGGCGTCTCCAGTTCTTCCACGCCCGCAGGGAGTTCATCATCATGTCGTACTCCGGTGAGGACGTGGGGTGCGAAGTGCCGGAATCCGCCTAATTGTGATTCCCGTCACAGCGGGTCAGGTCGGCTTCTGCGATTCTGCAGGCACGGTGCTGGAAGGAACCACACCGAGGAAATTAAGCCTCATCGCATCACACAAAGGAGCCTACCATGTCGACGAAGCAGGAAATCGGAACTGAAGATTTGCGGACCCTCTCATCGAGCGAGCTCGATCTCATCTCCGGCGGCCGTTTTGAGGGCGCTCCCGCCACCATCTCGTATGGACCGCCGATCGGCGGCTGGGTGTTCCAAGACGTGTTCGCCCATCCCGTGCTGGGGCGGCATACGCCGCGCTGATCCAGACACCTCTACTTCAGAAACTATCGACTTTGCCTAGAACCTCCGAGCCAGCCTCGGAGGTTTTTCTTTGCCGAGCGGATGTCGGGGTCTCGGAGCGGGCACGCGCCGGCTCAAGGCCGCGCATCCCCGCTACTCATCGCCCGTGCACAGCGAAAGGTCGATTTCTGTGCCCAGCGGATACTGACGTTTTGACTCGCGTTGCAACTTCCCGACTATGCGTCGTCCCGTTCGCTTCAGGGTGCTTCGCGAGGCATTGCGATGGCAGAGCGGGATGCGGTGTCCTGCGCGTTGCCTTGCACGCAACTCCCGGGAGGCTCCGGAAACGTGCCTTGCGCGGTATCGGAGCCACAAACCCCGCGGTGGAGCGCCGAGAGGCGAGCGTTCCCGTCATGGGACGTAAGGCGCCCGCTGGCGCCTGCGGGCCTGCGTCACTGGCCCGCCGACGGGTGCCGCTGCACCCGAGCGCCTGTCGGCGCTCCGCTCCCTCACTTTGTGGGTGAGGGAAAACAGCAACCTCGGAGAGCTGATGCCTCGCGAGAATGATGACGCATGCGCTGTCCGTAGCCTGGATGGAGCGAAGCGAAATCCGGGACTTGGTTCGGCCAATGTCCCCGCATTGCGCTCCGCTCCATGCGGGCTACGAAGGGGCCTACCTTACCGCCGGCAGCGTCTTTTCCAGCCACTGGAAGATCACCTCCGCGATCGCGTCGGAGTTCTTCTCCTGCATCATGTTGTGGCTGTTGCCGCGGATACCGAGGTCGGCGAGCTTGATCCAGGTCGGCGTCACGCCGGCCTGGTTCAGGAACTTCACGATGCAGTGGTCATAGGCGGCGTGATACGACGCTTCCGACGTGATCAGCGCGATCGGCATGCGCTGGAGATTCGGAAGCTGGCGCGGCGGATCGGCCTGCTTCCAGCAGGTGACGAGATCGGGCGAGTCCGGCTTGTCCTCGCGCACCCATTTGATTTCGGACGGATCCTTGACCGGCGGCGAGAAGGTGATCGGCAGCGGCGTCAGCCCGTAGGGCAGCTCCACGCCGCCGTCCTTGAACCAGTCCGGCGCGCCGACGAATTGCACGGTGCGTCCGGGCGGGCCGTTGGGCTCGACCGCGACGATCGCGCGCACGAGATCGGGGCGCGCTTCCGCCGCCAGCCAGCCCATCGGGCCGCCCTGCGAATGCACCAGCACGATCGAGGGACCGAGCTTGTCGAGGAGCTGCACCATCGCCTCATGCGTGATCGCGACCGATTTCGGGAACGCGATCTCCGGCAGGAACGAGCCGATGATCTGGTGCGACGCCGGATCGTCGAGCTCGCCGGTGCCGGGCCATTGGTTGTGCAGCTTCGCCTGCGGCCAGAGATTGTATTTCGACTGCTGGAGGTAGCGCTGCTGCGCGCTCTCGGCATTGGCGAAGCGCGGCGGGCCGTAGACCTCCGGCACATAGGCGGAGCGGCCGCGGCCGGGCTGATCGACGACATAGACCGCGTAGCCGCGGCGGGCGAAATACTGCGCCCAGCCTTCGCGGCCGTCGGAGGTGCCGGTCCAGTTCGCGCCGGAGCGCGTGCCGCCGTGCACGAAGATGATCGGATAGGGATGCGTCTGCTTCGCCGGGATGCGGTATTCGACATACATCTGCCCGGCCATGAAGGTCTTGCCGTTGATCTTCGTGGTCTTGCCGCCGATGTAGAAGAAGCCGTCGCGCGCGAGGTTGAGCGGCGGGTTGTTGTCCTGGGCGCTGGTTGTCATTGAGGCTAGTCCAAACACGGCGGCGAGGACGGCCGCGCAGATCGAGGGCACTATAATTGCATTGAGTTTCATTGTTGCTACCTCCCTAGTCCCGGTATCCTAGGGCAGTCGCATCCCGCTCGTCATGCCCGCGCTTGTCGCGGGCATCCACGTCTTGCGCTGTTGCATGTCACAAAAGACGTGGATGGCCGGGACAAGCCCGGCCATGACGGAGATCACGCGTTGAAGCTGCTATAGCCTCATGAGCTACGAAAACATCCTCGTCGAGACCAAGGGCCGTGTCGGCATCATCCGGCTCAACCGGCCGCAGGCGCTCAACGCGCTGAACACCGCGCTGAATGCGGAGCTGGCGCAGGCGGTCGCGGCTTTCGATGCCGACGACGGCGTCGGCTGCATCCTGATCACCGGCTCCGAGAAAGCGTTCGCGGCCGGCGCCGACATCAAGGAGATGTCGGACAAATCGGCGGTCGAGATGTTCGCGGCTGACTTCGCCGCTGGCTGGCACGCCACTGCACAAGCGCGCAAGCCTGTGATCGCCGCGGTCGCGGGCTTCGCGCTCGGCGGCGGCTGCGAGCTCGTCATGCAATGCGACATCGTCATCGCCGCCGACACCGCGAAGTTCGGCCAGCCCGAGATCAAGCTCGGCATCATTCCCGGCATCGGCGGCACGCAGCGGCTGCCGCGCGCGGTCGGCAAGGCCAAGGCGATGGACCTGATCCTCACCGGCCGCATGATGGACGCTGCGGAAGCCGAGCGTGCCGGGCTGGTGTCGCGCGTGGTGCCGGCGGCGAGCCTGATGGACGAGGCGATGAAGCTCGCCGAGACCGTCGCCGCGATGTCGCTGCCCTCGCTGATCGCCGCCAAGGAGGCGGTGAACCGCGCCTTCGAGACGCCGCTCGCCGAAGGCATCCGCTTCGAACGGCGCGTGTTTCACATGCTGTTCGCCACCGAGGACCAGAAGGAAGGCATGGCGGCGTTCGTCGAGAAGCGGCCGGCGAAATTCAAGCACAAGTAGCGAAGCGTGTCCCGGGCGAAGCGCAGCACGAAGTGGTGCGCTGCAGACCCGGGATCGTTCCGAACTCGGAACCAATCTTGATTTCCTCTGGAACGGTCCCGGATCAGCGTCGCACCGCTTCGCTTCGCTCCACGCTGCGCCGCGTCCGGGACACGAGACCGAGCTACCGCCTTACGCAAATCACGCGCACGACCGACGCCCTGTGCCGCGTCGATGCCGCTGCGGCCGGTGGCGGGCGTGACGTATTGCGAATCCAGGAATTTGCGGATGGCGCTCACCGGCACGATCGTCGCCGCCGGCAAGGCCGCGGCGCCCGCGCTGGCGAGCACCGGCGCCTTCAGCGTCACCATGCCGAAGATGCGCCCCTGCGCATCGAGCGCCGCTGCGCCGGCAAAGCCCGAGCCGCGGCGGCGGCTCGAGGCCGTCGCCGCTAAGGTTTGCGGTGACGGTCGTGACGGCGCGCTCGCCGCCTTGCGCCTGCGGATCGGCGATGCCGACCAGCGTGAGCGCGGAGGAAGCCGCGCCTTCATGCACCAGTGCGGCCGGGGTCAGCGCCGATGCGCCGAACACGCGCAGCAGCGTGAGATTGCCGTTGTCGGCGATCCGGCTGGCGTCGCCGTGGCCGGCAACCTGAATGACGTTGCAGCCTTCGGTGATCTGGCGGTCGGTCACGACATGGCCGGACGCGGTGACGACGATGCCGGTGCCGTATTCGATGCGGCTGCGCGCCGGCGGTCCGATCAGCGCCATCACGCCGGTGCCGGGAAACGGCGCGAACGCACTCAGCACGCCGAGCGCGATATAGTCGGTGGTGTTCTCGATCGCCTGATCATAGAGGACGGTGATGCCGCGGATCTCGAGGTCGCGGACTTCGGCGCGCACGAGGAAATGCTTCAGTCCCTGCATGCCGGTGATGACGAAGGTATTGCCGCGCATCGCGCTCGCGCCGATCTGGCGGTTCGGCGGCTCCTTCTTCTGGTCGTCGAACACCGTGGCGAGTGTCGCGCCCGGTTCGCGGATGCGGAAGGTCTCGATCTGCACCTGGCCCTGCGCCGATTGCCAGCGCGTGCCGCTGCGGGCGGGGCTCTCATGCGTCGCGATCTTGGTCGGCAGTCCGACCTGCGCGCCGGTGGCGCGGTCTTCGACCATGCGAAAGCCGACGCGCTCGCGCCGGTTCGTTGCCGACGTCGCCAGCGCCTCGCGCTCGGTTTCCGTGAGCACGCCGGTCTCGCGGAAGCCGCGATCCTTCTGGAACGCCTTCACGCATTGACGGAGCGGTCGTTGAATTCGCCGTCGGCCGGCCCGGTGTAATGATGGGTCCAGTTGAGGTCGAACTGGATCGCGGCGCGCGCGGCGATCGGCATGCCGGCATAGGCGCCGGGCGTCGGCTGCGATTTCGCTGCGCCCTTCTCGGCTTTCTTCTTGGCGTCCTTGCCGGGCGCGGCCTTTTTCTTCTTCGTCGCCTCCGCGAGGCGAATGGGATCGCCGGTCTGCGCCTGAAGCGCCGGCGGCCCGGCGGCCAGCAGGATGATCGTCGCTACGGCGATCGAAACGATAAGCCCGCCGAAACGCATGCCTGCCCCAACCTTGCAACGCCCCGGCGCGACATTAACTCAAACGCGCCGTTTCGTCATTTCGGGAATGTCATTCGCGAAATACCGGCGGCGGAATGCTATAACCACAGCGATGCTGACGCCCGAGGAACTTGAACGTTATGCCCGCCACATCGTGCTGCACGAGGTGGGCGGGCCAGGCCAGAATGCGCTCAAGCGCGCCCGTGTGCTGGTCGTCGGCGCGGGCGGGCTCGGCGCGCCGGCGCTGCTTTATCTCGCGGCGGCCGGCGTCGGCACCATCGGGATCGTCGATGATGACGCGGTGTCGCTTTCCAACCTGCAGCGCCAGGTGATCCACGGCACGCCCGATATCGGCGCGCCCAAGGTCGACATCGCCGCTGCGGTGATCCAGCGCCTGAACCCGCATGTTGCGGTCGAACTGCATCCGGTGCGGCTGACCGCGGCCAACGCGCTCGATCTGATTTCGCGCTACGACGTCGTTGCCGACGGCTCCGACAATTTCACGACGCGCTACCTTGTCTCCGACGCCTGCTTCTTCGCCAAGAAGACGCTGGTCACCGCCGCGATGGGCACGTTCGACGGCACGCTGACGACGATCCGCGCGCATGAGCGCGCCAAGGACGGTACGCCCAATCCGACCTACCGCTGCCTGTTTCCGGAAGCGCCGCCGCCCGGCACCGTGCCGACCTGCGCCGAGGCCGGCGTGCTCGGCGCCATGGCCGGCATGCTCGGATCGATGATGGCGCTCGAGGTGATCCGCGAGATCGTCGGCTTCGGCGAGAGCCTGGTCGGGCGGCTGGTCATGATCGACACCCGCTCGATGCGCTTCGAGACCCTGCGCTATGCGTGGGATCCGGCTAACCCGCTGTCGGGATCGCAGGCGACGATCCGCGACCTCTCGGTTCACGCCGCGCCGGTCTGACCGGCGCCGTTCTGATTTTGCGGAAAGAAGTGCTCCACCTTCACCTGCTTCTCCGCGGCGTCGCACGCAAGCTCGTAGATCGGCATGATGATCGATGGGTCGTCCATGTTGCGGTAGGCGGCGACCCGCTCCTCGGACACTAACTTTCCGAGCTTTCCTTCGATCCAGGGTTTCTCAAGCTGGACGTCGTAGCGCATGAACCGGAACCAGCGGCTTTCCGGCGGCAACTCGCCGGCAAGGCTGCCGATCTCCGAATTGATCGGCCACGGGTCCGGGCAATCGCCGAGCCACTGCATCTGCGCGAGCGCCAGCGTCTGCGTATCGCCCATCATCGACAGCAGCGAGTGGAGTGCGAGCTTGAGCGGACCGGCGAAGCCAAGCTGCGTAAATGAGAGTTTTGCCCGATATGTGCCGGTGCCGATCGACACGAATGTAATCTTGTCGGAACCAAGCGGCCAGCACATCCCGTATGGTTTGACGATCGCCTGCATCAGCAGTGCGAACGACGGGTTGTTGAACGGCGTCACGCCGCCGTCCACGAACAACCCATGCGTCTTCGGATTGGGACCTTTGGCGCCCGCGACGCGCAACGCGCGGAGCTTGGTGAGAAGCATCGTGAGACGCGGGAAACGTCCGAGATTGTCGTTCATCTTATCGAGCCAGTCCCGATCTTCCGGTCCGGCGGATTCAGCCTGCTTGTTCTCCTCCTCGTCGGCGAGGATTTGTACGATCTCCGGGTCGAAGAAGTGCGGCGCGGCGGTGCTGGACCGCACCAGGGTTGCGAGCTTGTAGTGCCGGTTGCCGAGATAGCCAGGGTCGTCTTTGGTCGGCGGCTTGGTCTCCCAATAGGGGCTGCGCGGATTGTTGGTCAGAATCCAGGGGCTGCCGGTGTCAATCCGCTTCGACACGACGGAGAGGCCGGTGATGAGGTCCTCGCTGTCGAGCGTGCGTTGCGCGACGATGGCATCGATTTCCTGCCGCAAGGCGCGGGCGTCGAACTTCGCCTGTAGCCCGGGGATGCGCCAGAACGGGCGCTGGAACACGTAGGGCGCGCGCTCGATGTAGAATTTCTTGATGTCGGTCGTGTTGAATCCGAGCGCGATGGCGCCGGCGATCAGCGAGCCGGTCGAGGTGCCGCCGACGAGGTCGAACCAGTCGGCGAGCTGGAACGGCGCCGCATGTTTCTTGCGTGCGGCGGCGAGGTTTTCGTCGGCCACGCCCGCGCGTTCCTTCTCCGCGATATAGTCGGCCAGGACCTTGCGCTGGTGCTCGGCGAAGATCGTTTCGATGCGTTCCAGGAACGCGACCGAGATCGCGCCGCGGACGCCGCCGCCGTCAAACGACAGGATCCGCTTCGGACCGGGTCCGAACAGGTGGCGATCGCGGGTATTCTTGGTCTGGAGCAGATTTTCGACGACATTCGTCGTAGAGGACAGATCGGTCACGACGACAATCCCAGTTCATCGCCGGCTTTTGGCCGGCGGCACTCCGTCCCTGACCGTAAAGTGCCACGGCAGGGTCGCCGTGGCCAAGGGCGCAAAGCAGCGCATACCGTCCATGCTCTAGCCAGCCCCGGCCTGCCAAAGTAAACAAGCTCAAGCAAATGTGACGGTGAGGCGGCCGCCTCATCGCTGCGTGGAGGGAACCATGGTCGAGCGAGGTCCGGTCTCAATGGCGAAAAACGGCGCCACCACGCGGTTGCGCCAGCGCTATCCCACCATCGAGGACCTGCGCAGCAAGGCGCGCCGGCGGGTGCCGCGTTTCGGCTTCGATTTCGTCGACGGCGGCGCCACCGAGGAATACTGCGTCAAGCGCAACATCGACGCCTTCCAGGCGATCGAGCTGATGCCGCGCTACTGCATCGAAGGCAAAGCCAATACCCAGGTGGAGCTGTTCGGGCGCAAATACGCGGCGCCGATCGGCGTCGCGCCGATGGGTTCCGCCGGCCTGATGTGGCCGGGCGCGGAGAAGATGTTCGCCGCCGAAGCGCAGAAGCAGAACATCCCCTATGTGCTGGCGACACCGGGCAACGCGTCGATCGAGGAGATCGCGGCGATCGCGCCGGACGTGTTCTGGTTCCAGCTCTACCGCTTCCCGCACAACGATCACGCCATCACCTTCGACCTCGTGCGCCGCGCCGACGAAGCCGGCGCGCATGTGCTGGTTCCGACCGTGGACAGCGCCGGCAAGTCGAAACGCCCGCGCGATATCCGCAACGGCACGCGGGTGCCGTTCCCGATCAATCCCTGGACGACGTACCAGGTGCTGACGTCGCCGGCGTGGACCATGCAGCTCATCCGCAACGGCATGCCGATTACCGCCAATCTCGTGCCCTATGCGGCGAAGGCGACGCAGAACGCGACCGCCGAGGTGATGCAACTGCGCTCCGGCGGCAGCCACACCTGGGACGAGCTCAAGCGCATCCGCGACAAGTGGAAACGTCCGATGGTGCTCAAGGGCATCCTGCATCCGGAGGATGCCGAGCGTGGCGTGGCGATGGGTGCCGACGGCATCTGGGTGTCGAACCACGGCGGCCGCCATTTCGACGGTGCGCCGGCGTCGGTCGACGTGCTGCCGGCGATCGTGTCGGCGGTCGGCTCGCGTGTGCCTGTCATGATCGATTCCGGCATCCGCGGCGGGCTCGACGTGGTGCGCGCGCTCGCGCTCGGCGCGAAATTCTGCTTCACCGGGCGCTGCTTCGCCTATGGCCTGGGTGCGCTCGGTCCGGCCGGCGCGCCGCATGTGTTCGATCTCTTCATGGACGAGATCAAGACCGAGATGCTGCATGTCGGCGCGCGCACCGTCGCGGAGGCGGCCGAGATCCGCGTGCGCCATCCCGGCGCGTGGCATTTCGGAAATTATTGAACGTCAGTCGGCCGAGGTCATGCCACGGCCGATCGTGGTGACGATGAACGTCATCTGCTCGCGCAGCACCGTCAGCGGAATAGCCTGCAGCTTCTCCTCGAGGCCGAGTCTGACGAGTCCATGCACTGCCGAAAACAACGAACGCGCCAGCAACGCGCGCCGCTTCGGTGCGACGCGCGGTTGTAATACGCGCAACGGCTCCTCGACCTGGCGGAACAAGCGATGTTGCTCGTTCCGGTACCACTCCGGAACCTCGCGTCCGGGCATACGATGATCGAACAGCGCCCGCCATCGCGGCGCGTTCGCCACCGCGAACGCGAGATAGGCATGAGCGAGACGCACGAGCTGCGCGATCGCCGACTCCGCCGCGTCCGCAACGTCGGCTCTGCCGCCTTGCGCCGCGGTCAGGTCGTGCTCAAGCGCCGCAAGCGTGCGCATGTTGACGAGCAGGACGAGCTGGTCGAGGTCTTCCACGGCATTGTAAATGGCGCCGACCGCGCAGCCGGCTTTTTCGGCCAGGTCACGAGCCCGTAGCTCTTCCAGTCCGCCCTTGGCGATCGTGTCCTCGGCAGCGAGCACCAACGCGTCGCGCAGCCGGTCGCGCCGCTGTACCGTCGAATCCGTCTTAACCTTTTGATTTTTCGGCAAGTTAAACCTATCCAAGATTTAATGAACGTCGTTCAAATTAGTATTTGAACGCCGTTCAAAAAGCCGCTACACGGCCGTCTGTGAACAGTGTTCATAGCAACGGAGTGCATCCATGTTCAAGACCCTGACGACCCTGATCCGTGGCGCGGCCGCTAAAGCGGAGGAAGACCTCGCGGATCGTCATGCCCTGCTCATCCTCGACCAGCAAATCCGCGACGCAGCTTCCGCCACCGAAGGCGCCAAGCGCGCGTTGTCGATTGCGATCGCGCAGGATGAATCGGAAGGAAAGCGCCTCGACGCAACGCTGTCGCGCATTGCCGATCTGGAGGAGCGGGCGTCCGCCGCTCTTGCCGGCGGGCGCGATGATCTCGCAACCGAGGCTGCCGAGGCCATCGCTTTGATGGAAACGGATCGCGACGCCATCAAGGAGTCGCGCCGTGCCTTTGCTGCTGACGTTGCGCAGCTCAAGACGGCGGTCGCGAATGCCGGATATCGTCTGGCCGAGCTCGAACGCGGCCGGCGCATTGCCCTTGCGACCGAGTCAGTCCGCCGTCTCAAAGCGCGCAGCGGCCCGACCGGAACCGCCGGAACGGCCGCGCTCGCCGATGCCGAACGGACGCTTCGGCGGCTGCGGGAGCGGCAGGTTGAGGATGCCGCGGCCGCGACCGCCTACGAAAGCCTGGCGCCCGGCCTCAATCCGGCCGCTACGGCGGACCGTCTCGAAGCGGCCGGATACGGCCGGCGCACACGCCCGACCGCGGCCGACGTGCTTGCGCGTTTGCGTGAGAAATCCAATCGGCAGGCGCCCGCCGCGTAACCATCCATCAACGATCATCTGTGAAAGGAGTACCAACTATGTCCAACCAGACTGTTCAGGCCAATCAGCATTCGGGATCATGGATCGCCTTCACCTATGCGTCCTTCTTCGGGGCGCTCGGAATGATCGCGCTCGGCATCCTGTTCGCCCCCATCGACTTCTGGATCAAAGCCTACTTCGCCATGGCCTCTGCGTTCCTCGTTCAGTCGGCGATCACGATGACGAAGACGCTGCGCGACGTTCACGAAAGTGCAAAATTCGTGAACCGGATCGAAGACGCCAAAGCCGAGCGATTGTTGATGGAGATCGGCAAGAACTGAGCAACAATCCCGCATCGATGCCCGTCCCGGCTCGCCAAAAACGGTGACGCCGGGACGGTAAATCCAGCACGGCAATTCCAGTAGATATGCTCGATTTCAGGCCACAAGCCGCCGTATTCATCAATGGCGCTAGGCGCGCAGATGGCTATTATGGCTCCCAAGAGCCGATGAGAGGGCTGACACCATGCTTTCCCTGATGTTGACGCGGCGTTTCGCGCCCCTGTTCTGGTGCCAGTTCTTTTCCGCGTTCAGCGACAACTTCCTGAAGAACGCGCTGGTCTTCCTGTTGCTGTACCAAATAAAGGGAGAGAACTCGGAGCAATTGATCACCCTTACAGCGCCGGTCTTCATCGCGCCGTTCTTCTTCCTGTCGGCGATCGGGGGCGAGGTCGCCGATCGCTTCGACAAGGCCTGGGTGGCGCAGCGGCTCAAGTTCGTCGAGATGGGTGTCGCGCTCCTCGCGGTCGTTGGCTTCCTCCTGCATTCGGTGCTGCTGCTGTTCCTTGCGCTGTTCCTGTTCGGCGTGATCGCCGCACTGTTTGGCCCGATCAAATACGGAATCCTGCCCGACCACCTGGAGCGGTCCGAATTGCCGGCCGGCAATGCGCTGGTCGAAGGCGCGACCTTCATCGCCATATTGCTCGGCACCATCGCCGGCGGGCTGGCGGCGCGGGAGGGCAGCGATCCCATCTTCTTTGCCTTCCTGATCATCGCGTTCTCGCTGTCGTGCTGGATCTCGAGCTTGTTCATCCCGCCGACCGGCCAGGCGGCGCCCAATCTCGTCGTGCGCACCAACATTGTCGTCTCCACCATTGACCTTCTGAAGCAACTTCGCGTCGATCCGCGCATCTGGTGGGGGGCGATCGTTACCTGCTGGTTCTGGGCGGTTGGCGGGCTCGCACTCGTCCTGTTGCCGCCGCTGGTCAAGAACACGCTTGGCGGCTCCGAGGAGGTCGCGACGCTCTGTCTTGCCATTTTCGCCATTTCGATTGCGGTCGGCTCCGGCCTGGCGGCCTGGCTTGCGGCCGGGCGCATCATCCTGCTGCCGACGGTGCTTGGCGCGGTGCTGCTCGGTATCTTCTCGTTCGATCTCGGCTTCGCGACCTGGGGCCTCGTCCCCGCGGAGCAAGGGCGGGGAATCGCGGAGGTGTTCGGCTCGTTGCGCGGCATCCGCATCGGCATTGACCTCGCCGGCCTTGCGATCGCAGGCGGCCTCTTCATCGTGCCGGTGTTTGCCGCCGTGCAGTCCTGGGCCGGCATCGACCGCCGCGCGCGCGTGGTCGCCGGCGTCAACGTGCTCAATGCCGCGGCCATGGCGCTTAGCACCCTCGTGATCGCGATCCTGCAGGCGCCCTTCATTGGCGCCACCGCGCCGACGCTGTTCATGCTGATGGGCCTCGCCAGCATCGGCGTTGCCTATGCCATCGGCCGCACCATGCCGGCAAGCGCGCTCAGCGATGCCTTGTCGATCATCTATCGCACCCTGTTCCGCATCGAGGTCGAGGGCCTGGAGAACCTGCACAAGGCCGGGCCGAACGTCATCATCGCGCTCAATCACGTCAGTTTCCTCGACGCCGGCCTTGCGATGTCGCTGCGCAGCCGCAAGCCGGTCTTCGCCATCGACATCGGCATCGCACGCATGTGGTGGGTCAAGCCGTTCCTCAAACTCACCGAAGCACTGCCGCTCGATCCGATGCGGCCGCTGGCGGTGCGTACGCTGATCGACGCCGTGAAGGCCGGCAAGGCGCTGATCATCTTCCCGGAGGGGCGCATCACCGTCACTGGCAGCCTGATGAAGGTCTATGACGGCGCCGCGATGATCGCGGACAAGGCCGACGCCGAGGTCGTGCCGGTGCGCATCGAAGGTTTGGAGCAGACGCCGTTCAGCCGGCTGTCGAAGGACCAGGTGCGCCGCAAGTGGTTCCCCAAGGTCAAGGTGACCGTGCTGGAGCCGGTCAAGCTCACGGTCGATCCCGCGCTCAAGGGCCGCAAGCGCCGGCAGGCGGCCGGCGCCGCGCTCTACGGCATCATGTCCGACCTCGTGTTTCGCACCACCTCGACCGACAAGACGGTGGTCCAGGCGGTGATCGAGGCCGCGGAGCGTCACGGGCAGAAGCGCGTCGCGATCGAGGATCCGGTCACCGGAGCAATGACCTATAAGCGGCTCCTGACCGCCGCATCCGTGCTCGGCGCAAAGCTGATGCCGTTGGCGCCCGAAGGCCGGGCGATCGGCGTCATGCTGCCGAACGCCAACGGTGCGGTGGTGACCATCATCGGCCTGATGTCGGCCGGGCGCGTGCCGGCAATGATCAACTTCACCGCTGGTGCGTCGAATATCCTCGCGGCCTGCAGGGCGGCCGAAGTGTCGACCATCCTGACGTCGCGCACCTTCATCGAGAAGGGCCGGCTCGACAATCTCGCGGCTCAGCTTAGCGCGAAACTGTCGCTCGTTTATCTCGAGGACATCCGCCCGACCATCACCTTCTCGGACAAGATCCGCGGGCTGCTGCACCGGAACAAGCCGCTGGTCGATCGCAAGGCCGACGACTGGGCGGCGATTCTGTTCACCTCGGGGTCCGAGGGCGTGCCGAAGGGCGTCGTGCTTTCCCACCGCAATATGCTGACGAACGCCGCGCAGGCCGCGGCACGCATCGACTTCGGGCGTCAGGACAAGGTTTTCAGCGTGTTGCCGGTGTTCCATTCGTTCGGGCTCACCGTCGGGACGATGCTGCCGCTGGTGTCCGGCGTGCCGATCTATCTCTACCCTTCGCCGCTGCATTACCGCACGGTGTCGGAGCTGATCTATGGCGTGAACGCCACCATCATGTTCGGCACCGACACCTTCCTCAACGGTTACGCGCGTGTGGCGCATCCATATGACTTCCGCTCGCTGCGCTACATCCTCGCGGGCGCCGAGCCGGTGAAGGAATCGACCCGCCGCACCTACATGGAGAAATTCGGTCTGCGCATTCTCGAAGGCTACGGCGTTACTGAGACCGCGCCGGCGCTCGCGCTCAACACGCCGATGTTCAACAAGTTCGGTACCGTCGGGCGCGTCCTGCCGGGCATGGAGGTGCGGCTGGAGAAGGTCGAGGGCGTGGAAGAGGGCGGCCGCCTGTTCGTGCGCGGGCCGAACGTGATGCTCGGCTATCTCAGGGCCGAGCGTCCGGGTGTGCTCGAGCCGCCGGCCGAGGGCTGGCACGACACCGGCGACATCGTCTTCATCGACGAGCAGGGCTTCGTCCACATCAAGGGCCGTGCCAAGCGCTTTGCCAAGGTCGGCGGTGAGATGATCTCGCTGGCGGCGGTCGAGATGCTGGCGGGCGAATTGTGGCCGAACGCGCCGTCGGCGGTGGTCGCGGTGCCTGATCCGCGCAAGGGCGAGCGGCTGATCCTGGTCACGCAGCAGAAGGACGCGACGCGCTCGCAATTCATCGCCTTCGCGCGCGAACGTCACGCCTCCGAGTTGATGACCCCGGGCGAGATCATGATCCTCGACAAGATGCCGATGCTCGGCTCCGGCAAGGTCGACGTGATGAGCCTCAACAAGCTGGTGCAGGAACACATGGCCGCCAAGCAGCCGGTGGCGGTCTAGGCGCCGTGTCGGATTTGCAGCGGGAACAATCGGACGCAGTGCGCTCGTCGCAGCGCTGGCCCATCAGTTCGACATTCCTTGCGCTGATCGCGGCATTCTTGTTTTGCGCGGTCTGGATGCTCTACCAGCCGGACCACGCGCGGGCGCTGGTGTTTCCCTTCGTCTTCATTGGATTCGTAATTTCGCTCTGTCTGCACGAATTCGGACACGCCATTGTCGCTTATCATTGCGGTGATCGGACGGTGCGCGACAAGGGGTATCTCACGCTCGATCCGCTGCGCTACACCGACCTGCAATACAGCATCGTCTTTCCGCTCATCATCATGGCGCTCGGCGGCATCGGCCTGCCGGGCGGTGCCGTCTACATCAACCTGCATTATCTCCGCCGGCCCATCTATGGCTCGCTGGTGTCAGCGGGAGGGCCGCTCGGAACGGCGGTTGTCCTCGCGGCGCTGATGGCGCTGTTCAGTGCGGTGCCGCAGCTCGCCGCCACGGCTCCGGTGCTTTATTCGGCACTGGCGTTTCTCGCACTGCTGCAGGTGACGGCGCTGATCTTCAATCTCATCCCGTGTCCCGGTCTCGATGGCTGGGGCGTTATCGAGCCGTTCCTGCCGGCGCCTTTGCGCCGGCTCGGCAGGCGCGTAGCGCCGATCGCGATCCTTGTTCTCGTGGCTGCGCTGTTCTTCGTCCCCGGGCTCAGCCGGTGGCTCTGGCAGACCATCTTCGCGGCATGCGCCCTGATCGGACTCGATGCCCGGGCAGCGTTTGCCGGCCTTCGGCTGTTCCAGTTCTGGCAGTAGGCTGCCAGCGAGCCTCATTCGCATGAGTGCAGCCATGTCCTTGCCGCCGCTCCCGCCGCATCTGCAACGCCTGCTCGATGCCGAATATCCGCGTTTCTCCGACGCCGAGATGGCGCGGCGGCGCAGAGCCGTCGAGGCTGTGCTGGCGGAGGCCGGCTGCGAGCATCTGGTGTTCTACGGCGCCAACCGCGCCGGCTCGTCGGTGCAATGGCTCACGCAATGGCCGGTGACGACCGAAGCGGTCGGTGTGTTCTCGCCAGGCAAGCCGGATGCGCTGTTTCTGCAATACGTCAATCACCCGCCGCTGGCGCGCAAGCTCGCCGACAAAGCGGAAATCGTGGAATGGGGCGGCGAGTCCTCGATCCGCCGCGCCATCGCCGCGCTTGAGAAGCGTGGCGCGCGCGAGAACAGCGTCGGCGTGATCGGGCCGATGAATTTCGATGCGCATGCGGCATTGTCCGCGCGCTTCGGCAAGGTGACGAGCCTCAACCGCGCCTATGTGAAGCTGCGGCGTGTGAAGTCGGCGGAAGAGCTCGACTGGTTCCGCATCGGGGCGTGGTTCAGTGACCGCGGCATGGCGGGCCTGCGCGCGGCAATCAGGCCCGGCGTGAGCGAGCGCGAGCTCGCCGACGCCGTCGAACGCGGCTATGTCGGGCTTGGCGGCACCACCGGCATTCATTTCATCGGCACGACGCCGATGCGCGACCCGCAGGTGGCGGCGCCGTCGCAGTTTCATTCGTCGCGGCGCGTCGCCGTGGGCGACATCGTGTTCTCCGAGATCACCGCGACGTTCTGGGACCATTCCGGCCAGGTGTTGCGGAGCTTCACCGTCGGCGAGGAACCGACGCCGCTCTATCGCGACCTGCATAAGGCGGCCGACGCCGCCTTTGACGCCATCGTCGCGGTGCTGCGGGCAGGCGCGACGCCGGCGCAAGTGATCGAAGCCTCGGGCGTGATCGAGGATTCAGGCTTCACCGTCATCGACGACGTCCTGCACGGCTATGGCGGCGGCTATTTCCCACCGATCCTCGGCACCAAAAGCCGCCCCGGCGGTCCGGTCCCGGAGGAGCCGTTCGAGGCCGGCATGATGGTGGTGGTGCAGCCGAACGTGACGACGCGCGACGGCAAGGCCGGCGTGCAGACGGGTGAGTGCCTGTTGATCACGAAGGACGGCACCGAGCGGATGCATGCCTATCCGCGGGGATTTGAGCGGGTGTGATCGGGATTCGAGCAGGCGTGCTTGTGAGGAAAGCGCGCTCTCTCCGCTCCCTCCCCCCTTGTGGGGGAGGGTTGGGGAGGGGGGTGATGGTTGTTGCGCACGGAATGTCGATTAACTCGGACCCCCACCCCTAGCCCCTCCCCACAAGGGGGAGGGGAACAGACCGCCGTCGCGGCGCGCCTGCGGCTCGATCAAACCGCCTTCAGTTGCTCCACCAGCCAATCCGCCGCGCGCGGCCGCCATTCATAGCTGCGGTTGTTGGCGATGTGGTTGCCCTCGTCGATCAGGTGCAGCGTCACCGGCCCTTTCACCTCGCGCGCCAGCCGTTCGGTCTCCGAGGCCGGTACGATGCGGTCGAGCTTGCCGTTCATGATGTAGATCGGACAGGTGATGTTTCCCGCCACGCCCTTCAGCGTCAGCGTCGCGGCGTGCTTGCGCGCCTCATCCATCGTCGCCTTCTTCGAGCGTACGCGGAACGCCTCGCGCGTGAGATCGGGCACGCCGGCAAAGCTCTCGCCCCAGTCGTAGGGACCGCCGAGCGCGAGGCAGGCCTTGATGCGCTTCTCGAACGCCGCGGCGCGCGGCGCGTAGTAGCCGCCGAGGCTGATGCCGGCCATGCCGATGCGCGACGTATCGAGGTCCTTGCGGGTTTCGATGTAGTCGATCACCGCCTTCACCGCGGCCTCGTAGTCGCCACGGATGGCGAAGTCGTATTCGCCTTCGCCCTGACCCGGACCGTCGAACACCAGTGTCGCGATACCCCGCGCCAGATAAGGGTTTTCGTAGGTCTCGGTCTCCTCCTTGCAGGAGTCCAGCCCGCAGGCGAACACCAGCACCGGCGGCTTCTCGACGCCTTCGGGCTTGCGCAGGATGCCGGCGAGCCACTTGCCCTCATACGGCATCTCGACGCGCTCGCCTTTCGGCTTGAGATAAGGCAGCGCGAGGTTGCGGCACTCGACCGCCTTCATATGCGCGGTCTTCATCTGCGCGAGGTCCTGCACGAACAGGAACTTGCCGAAATGGTAGTAGACGCCGGCGCGCTGCAAATGCTCGGCGGCGGTGATGGTTTTCTTGTCCGCGAGCGCGGCGCGGCCGAGCTTCTCGTGCACGGCGGCGCGCGCCGACCAGGCGCTGCACCAGTCGTCCCAGGATTTCAGCGACGCGGTGACGTCCTCGAAGTCGGAGAGCACGACGCCCTGGGCGACAAAGCGCGGCGCCCAGTGGTGGATCGCGGAGGTGACGCGGGTATCGGTGGTGGTGACGCCGGAAGACATGGAGGGGTCCTTGTCGATGGTCGAAGGTCGGAGTTGAGCTTAGCCGCGGGAGCCGCTGTCGTCGCGGCTGCCGTTCGCCGCAGGCGGCTCCAGCAGTCCTGCCCGAACCGGGCATGGTTGAGCGCGGGTGTCCGTTCGTCCGGCAATGCCGGCTGATCGCCGTGCACCGAATAGAGTCCGGGCGCCGACCGGTTGATGTGCAGGTGGAAAATATCCGGCCTGTTGTAGTGGCCGGCGAAATCGTGCCGCAGCTTCATCTGGATGCCGATCTCGAGATTGCAGTCGGCATAGAGGATGCCCTCTTCGGCACCCATCGGGCCCGCGATGATGCGGCTGTTGGGCGCGACGATGCAGGAGCCGCCGGAGCAATCGGGATCGCGGAGGAATTTCTCGCCCTCGGGTCCGCACTGGAGCATTCCAATCATCCGCTCGTCGACGGTGCCGCAGGCCGCGATCACGAAGGCCTTGCTCATCTGCGCGAAGGATTGCGCGTCGATCGCGACACGGTTGCGCAAGGGATCGCCGCTGACCGGGAAATGGTTGGGCCAGCTCATGACATGGATGCGCGTGTTCTCGGCGGTGAGCGCGAACACCGCCAGCGGATTCGAATTTTCGCCGCAGATCAGCGCGCTCATTGGCCCGAATTCGGTCTGGAACGCGCCGAAGGTGTCGCCGAAGCCGCCCATATGGACGAGCCGCTCGCCCACCGTCGGCATGATCTTCTGGTGCTTGCCGATCAGGCTGCCGTCGGGTCCGAAGTAGATCTGCGTGTTGAACATCGTCCCGATCGTGCCCGGGATCTTCTCGCAGGCGCCGATGACGACATAAGCGTTGGCGTCGCGAGCGGCTTCGCCGAGTGCATCGGTCTCGGGGCCGGGAATTTCGACGGCATTCTTGAACAGCTCGGTCGCGAGCTTGTTGGAGATCGCGCCGGTTGCGGAATGATGGTGATACCAGACCGGATGCGCCGGAATGAAGCCTTCCGGAAATCCGATCACCCGCGCGCCGTTCTTGCCGGCCTCGCGGATCAGCCGGCAGGCCTTCGCGGTCGATCCCTCGCGGTCGAGGAACACCGACGCGGCCTGCACCGCTGCGACCTTCACCACCCCGTAAACGTCACCCATTCATTGCCTCAGCTACGACTTTTGACCCGTCATCCTGAGGTGGCCGCGAAGCGGCCCTCGAAGGATGCACGGCCACGATGTTGAAATAGTCGGGCCGTCGCCCTTCGAGGCTCGCCATAGCGCGTTGAAAGACGCGCGTAAACGCACTTGGCTCGCACCTCAGGGTGACGGTGATAGATAGGGGCTCGCGGAGAGGCTACTCCGCCGCCTCGGATGTGCGGGCGGGCTTCTTGTTCGCCCAGTAACTGGGGTCGGCCTTGGAACGCTTGAGCGCATCCTCGGTCTCGAAGCCCGGCGCCATCGAACCGCCCGATCCGACCAGCACCTGATGATGCTCGATGTCGAGCGTGCGCAGCCAGCGCTGCTGGCCCATGGTGATAGCGATGAAGTAGCCAATCTCGACCAGTTCCGGCTCGCTGAAATGCTGGTGCAGCCGCGCCCAGAACTTGTCGTCGACCGGAAGATCCCAGGTGATGGCCTCCGCGTAGGACAGGGCGGCCTTCTGCTTGTCGTTGTACTGGGTCGAGCTCTCGAAATTGATGAGGTCCTTGACGTCGTCTTCGACCACCGCGCCGGCGCCTGCCGCTTTCATCGAGCGCTGATTGCCGCAGAACTCGCACATCACCGAGCGCGACACATAGAGCCGGCACAGCTCCTTGATGGCGTGGTCGGCGATGCCGGTGTGGAAGGTGTCCCGCCACGTATTGGCGAACGACCAGAACACCGCCGGCACGTGCGCGCGCACCGCCTGGCTCTCCGGCCGCGGCGTGCCGTAGGTCGCGCAACGCGCGAATTCGGCCTGCATGGCGGCATCCGTGCTGGCGGGGTCGATATAGCTGATCCGTGGCTTCTTCATTGTTGAATCTCCCGGCAAAGGGCCTCTTTCGGCGAGGTCGCGCGCATGTTGCCGCATCAGAGCAATCGGATCAACGCTGGTCATGCATTGTTTACCACGCAGATTTCAGCGGCTTCCGGCATCATCATTAGCGAATTCTAACGCGCCGCTGCGTCCATGAAGCGGTAACCACGCGGCGGCGCGCGAGCAATGCGTAAGAGAGAAACTCGAAGTGTTACTCAGCGAATGCGCACGTGAACGCGATGGTGAAAAGTGCGTTGTGAAATCTTCTTAAAGGTTACTCGATCGTTCGGGGCAATCTATACACCGCGCGTAAAGCATAGCGCTTCAAGCAATCTTCAGTATAGCGCCAGAAGCGCTATACACTTCACCAATTCAATACCTCCGCAACGTCTTATGGCTTTGGCGACACGCGAAGGACTCGCGTGTGCTTAAGGGACTGCAGTCGTGCGCATCAGCACCTTGGTCATGATCGGCTTCGCCGTCCTGTTCGGACTGGTCGCCGTTTTCATCGCCCAGTCCTGGCTCAACAGCCAGGCGGAGATGCGCATGCGCAGTCTTGAAGCGAACCGGCAGCCCGTCGCGACGCAGACGATTGTTGTCGCCAGCAAGCCGTTGCGCTTCGGCGCCGAACTCAACAGCTCGTCGCTGCGTGAGATTGCCTGGCCGGCGGATGCCCTTCCAGCCGGCGCCTTCGCAAAGATTTCCGATTTGATGGCTTCCGGTCGCCGCGTCGTGCTGACCGGCATCGAGGCGAACGAGCCGATCCTGCCGTCGAAGATCACCGGCCCGGGCCAGCGCGCGACGCTGTCGGCCGTGATCGCGGACGGGATGCGCGCCGTCACCATTCGCGTCAACGATGTCGACGGCGTTGCCGGCTTCGTCCTGCCGGGCGACCGCGTCGATGTCGCGCTGACGCGCCAGGCCGACAAGGTCAACACCAACGACGTCGTCCTGCAGAACATCAAGGTTCTCGCGGTCGACCAGACCGCCGACGAGCGCACCGACAAGCCTTCGATTGCGCGTGCCGTGACGCTCGAAGTCAACGCTTCGGATGCGCAGAAGCTCGCGCTGGCGTCCACGGTCGGAAACCTGTCGCTGATGTTGCGGCGGGCCGGCGAGGCGAAGTCGGCGGAAACCCGCCGGGTGACGCTGGGCGATCTGATGAACGGCGGTGCGCCGCAGGCCGAAGAAGGCGAAACGCCGCGGTTCTCGACCATTGGCGTGCGTCGCGCGGGCAAGCGCGACGACGTCAGCGTGCCGATCGAAGACGCAGGTTCCACAATCGGAGCGAACACGCGGGGGCGTGCCGCTCGCTAGGCACGAAGAGCTTTCGGGGAAAGCGCAAAAGTAAGGTGGGGAGTTTAAGATGATCAACAGTCACGGGCGTCATGCCGCAGGCGATGGCCTGTTGCATATGAGGTGGACAGGAGAAGCCAATCGGGGGCCGGCAAGCGCCGCAAGAGTGCGCCGGCTCCTCGACATCAATGGCCGCGATGGCGGTGGTGACATCGGCATGGCTGGTGTCGCCGGCCGCCATCGATCAGGCCAGCGCGCAGCGGGTGCTGCAGATCGCCAGCGCCAAGCGGACCGCGACCGTGCTGGTTCCGGTCGGCAAGACCGATGATCTGCGCATCGACGTGCCGTTCACCGACATCACCGTCGGCGATCCGGAAGTTGCCGACGTCACGCCGCTGACCGACCGTACGATCTCGGTCCTCGGCAAGAAGGTCGGCACGACGCGCGTCACGGTCTATGCCGAGAACCGGCGTCATGTCGGCATCTTCGACATCGAGGTGACCTACGAGGTCTCCCGCCTGGCGACGGAGGTCCGCAAGGTCGCCGGCCCCGGCATCAAGGTGTCGTCGGTCAACGGCCGCATCATGCTGTCGGGCGAGGCGCCGGATGCGGTCACGCTCGACCGCGCCGTGACCATCGCGCGCCAGTTCGCGCCGGAGATCATCAACACCGTGACGGTGTCGTCGCCGCAGCAGGTCATGCTCGAGGTTCGCTTCGTCGAAGCCTCGCGCCAGGCCGGCCGCGAGCTCGGCGTGCAATGGAACGTCTTCAACAGCCGCATGACCGCCAATATCGGTTCGCGGCAGCCGGCAGGCCGTCTGCCGATCACGACGCCGACCGGCCCGACCAACATCCCGGTCGGCGAAGTCGCTGCGGGCGTGCTCTCCGGCGGGTCGCCGTTCGGCTTCATGCTGGGCCGCATGATCGCGGGCGGAACGACGATCGACGTGATGATCAACGCGCTCGAGCAGAAGGGCTTGGTGCGCACGCTGGCTGAGCCGAACCTGACGACCTTGTCGGGCGATACCGCAAGCTTCCTCGCGGGCGGCGAAATCCCGATCCCGGTCGGATCGAGCGGCAGCAGCAACCAGATCACGGTCGAATGGAAGCGCTACGGCGTCGGCCTCGCCTTCACGCCGACCGTCCTGAATGGCGGCCTGATCAATCTGAAAATCGAGCCGGAGGTCAGCCAGCTCGACCCGAACAATCAGGTCACGATCGGCGCCGGCCTGCCGCCCATCCCGGCCATGATCGTTCGCCGCGCTGCGACCACCATCGAGCTGCGCGACGGCCAGAGCTTCATGATCGGCGGCCTCTTGCAGAACGAGTCGAAGGCGAACGTCGAGCAGGTTCCGTGGCTCGGCAGCCTGCCGGTGCTCGGCCAGCTGTTCTCCAGCCGCTCGTACCTGAAGCGGGAGACCGACCTCGCCATCATCGTCACGCCGCGTCTCGTGCGGCCGTCGCGCCCGGGTTCCGTCATGGCGACGCCGCTCGACAGCACGCTGCCGGCGAACGACCCGGACTTCTTCACGACGGGCAACGCCGAGCTGTCGCGCACCGATCAGCGCGCGCTGATCGGTCATGGCGTCCCGTTCAGCGGGCACATCCTCGAGCTGCCGAAGGGAGGCACCAATGTTGTCGCGGTCAGGAATTAGGGCGATCGCTGTCGCCGTCGTGATCGGCACAGCGCTCGCGGGATGCTCGGATATCTACTTCGACCGGCGCGAATCCATCGCGCTGAGTGCGGGCGACGCGGTCGCGAGCAACAAGGTCACGCAAACCATCGACCCTTGGCCGCGCAACAGCTGCGAACAACCGGATCGCCGCCAACGGTCAGCTGATGCAGGCGGCGCAGGATCGCTACAATCGCGGCAAGGTCTATCACGCCGGTGCTCCCGACGGCGCGTCGAAGGACTACCAGTCGATGCAGCAGCAGGCTGCCGAGTGCGCAGTCGGCGACGGGGCAATCCACGTCGGCGACGCCGGCCGCTGCGGTTAAGGGACCCGGCTCCAACGGCCATCAGTGATCGGAGTGCCAAACTCGCGGCGTGAGTGAATGCGATGCGGATAGGGCGTGCAAAACAGTGCAGCGGACAGGACGCAAGTCGTCGTCCTGACCGCTGACGCTGCATTCGAGGAGCAGGCGCGCGCCACCTTTGGCGCGAGCCAGCAAATCGCCCTGAGCGTCGTCTCCGGCACCATCGGTGCTGCCGGCGACGATCTTCTCCTCGACCAGGCAAACGTCGCGGTCGTCGACCTTGACGCTGTCGATACCGGGCGAGATGGAGGCGCTCGAACGGCTCATGGCCCGGATCGGGACCTGGCCGCCAATGATCGTGGTCACGCAGGCCTTCGACGCGACGCTGGCGCGCACGCTTTTGCAGATGCGGGTCGCCGATTTCATGGTCAAGCCGGTGTCGCCGGCCGAACTGGTGAGCACCTGCGCCCGCGTCACCAAGGCCGCGGCTGCGAGCACCGAAGCGACCGAGTCCGAAATCTACACTTTCCTGCCGGCCGCCGGCGGCGTCGGCGTGACGACGCTCGCGGTGCAGACGGCGATGCTGCTGCTCAACAGCAGCCCGCGCGGCAAGACGTCGACCTGCCTTGTAGACCTCGACTTTCAACATGGCGCCTGCGCCGACTATCTCGATCTCGAACCGCGTCTCAATCTCGGCGAAATCGAAACGCGTCCGGAGCGTCTCGATCGGCAACTGCTGGAAGTGATGCTGTCCCATCACCCGTCGGGCCTCGCCGTGATCGCTGCGCCCAACCGGCCGGCCGAAATGCGCTCGTTCGACCCGGACGTGGTGACGCGCCTGCTCGATCTGGTCTCGACCAATTTCGACTACATCGTGTTCGACATGCCGCGCACCTGGTTCTCCTGGACCGACAGCGTGCTGCTCGGCTCGAACAAGCTCTTCATCATCAGCGAAATGACGGTCCCCGGCCTGCGTCACGCCAAGCAGCTTGTCGAAGCTGTCAGGGAGCGTCTCGGCGACGGACCGAAGCCGCAGGTCATCATCAACCGGTTCGTCCAGAAGATGTTCTCGTCCGGTTTGCGCAAGGGCGACATCGAGCAGGTGCTCGGCGAAGCCTTCGCCTGCTGCATCCCAAACGACTACGGCCTGGTGCGAGAGGCGATCGATCGCGGCGTTCCGCTCGAAGAGATCAAGCCGGGTAACAAGATCACGGTCCAGCTCAAGCGGTTGATGCTGCCGCAGGCGGCGGCGAGGCCGGCCGCCGAGGGCGGGCTGAAGAAATTCAAGCTGAGCTGGGCGCGCTGAATTCCAGCGCGTCGCTCGCGTTCCGGGAATGAGGAATGGGAATGTCTGGTCAATTCACGGTACGTCGTGCTACTGCGCTGGAGCCCGCTGCGGTTGCCGATGAGCCGTCGCCTGCGATGGAGGGCGTCGCGTGGACCGTCTTTCCGGATCAGCAGAATCCGGAGCCTGTGGCACAGGCGTCGAATCCGCTGCTGTCGGACAAGCTGCTCGACGCCAAGGTCCGGCTGCATCGCCGGCTGATCGAAGAGATCAATCTGTCGGCGCTCGAGAAGCTGCCCGAAGACGAGATGCGCGGGCACATCAAACAGCTCGTCACCCAGTACATCCTGCTGGAGCGGTTGGCGCTCAATCAGCAGGAGCTCGACGACTTCGTCTCCGAGATTCTCGACGAGATGACCGGGCTGGGGCCGCTGGAGCCGCTGCTCAAGGACGGGACCATCTCCGATATCCTGATCAACGGTCATGAATGCGTCTATGTGGAGCGCGGGGGCCTGCTGGAGCCTTGCGGCGTGCGATTCAAGGATGAATCGCATCTGCTTCGCATCATCAACAAGATCGTTTCGGCCGTCGGCCGCCGCGTGGATGAATCGCATCCGCTGTGCGACGCGCGTCTGCTCGACGGCTCCCGCGTCAACGTCGCGGTGCGTCCGGTCGGCGTCGACGGACCGCTGGTCTCGATCCGAAAATTCTCCAAGAAGCCGTTCAATCTGAACAAGCTGGTCGAGTACAACGCGATCCGTCCGCAAATGGCCGAAGTCCTGGCGGCGGCGGTGCGGGCGCGCATCACGACCATCATTTCCGGCGGCACCGGCTCCGGCAAGACCACGATGCTCAACGCGCTTTCGGCCTTCATCTCGGAGAAGGAGCGCCTGATCACCATCGAGGACGCCGCCGAATTGCAATTGCAGCAGCCGCATGTCGCACGCATGGAGACGCGGCCGCCGAACCTCGAAGGCAAGGGCGAAATCCGCCAGCGCGAGCTGGTCAAGAACGCGCTGCGTATGCGGCCCGAGCGCATCATCCTCGGCGAGTGCCGCGGCGAAGAAGCGTTCGACATGCTGCAGGCCATGAACACCGGCCACGAAGGCTCGATGGCGACCATCCACGCCAACAATCCGCGCGAGGCGATTTCGCGTCTCGAGCAGCTCATCGGCATGGCCGGGATGCCGATGACCATCGCATCGATCCGCGGCCAGATCGCGTCCGCGATCAAGCTCATCGTGCAGCTCTCGCGCCTCTCCGACGGCAAGCGCAAGGTGACGTCGATCGCCGAGATCACCGGCCTCGAGGGCGACATCATCCAGATGCAGGAGATCTTCAAGTTCGTGCGCACCGGCATGGGCCCCGACAACAGTGTGATCGGCCACTTCCAGGCGACCGGCGTGCGCCCGCGCTTCCTCCACGACCTGACCGCCATGGGCGTCAAAATTCCGGGCTCGTATTTCGACCCGTCGCAGCCGCTGTGAGACCGGGGCAGCCGTCATGTCATTCGACTTCGACCCGGTTTATCTGATCTATCTTCTGGTCGCCGTCTCGGCGGGACTGTTCGTCGAGGGCATCTACCTCTTGTTCTTCGCCGGCGGGTCGTACCGCAAGAACGTGAACCGCCGGCTCAAGCTCCTGAAGAACCAGCCCGACCGCGAAAACATCCTGCTGCAGTTGCGGCGCGAGCGCGGATTGAACAGCGGCGGCGGCTACAGCATCGCGATCGAATCGCTCAACCGGCTGGTGATGCAGTCCGGCGTGACGATGGGAGTCTACAAGCTGCTGGTGATCGTTGCCTTCGCCACCATGGCGAGCTTCGGGCTCGGCATGGTGTTCCGCGGCAATCTGACCGATGCCTTGCTGATCGCGCTGTTCTTCGGGATCGGGCTTCCGTACCTGGTGCTGCGCTTCCTGCGTTCGCGCCGCCAGAAGGCGTTTGGCGCGCAATTTCCCGATGCGCTCGACATGATCGTGCGCAGCCTGCGTGCCGGCCATCCGACACCGATCGCGCTGACCATGGTCGCGCGCGAAATGCAGGACCCGATCGGCAGCGAATTCGGCATTGTCGTGGACGAGATCACCTACGGCGCCGATCTCGAGACCGCATTGCGCAATCTCTACGTCAGGGTCGGGCAGGACGATCTGCCACTGTTCGTCACCGCCGTCGCAATCCAGGGATCGACCGGCGGCAATCTCGGCGAGATTCTCGAAAATCTGTCCGGTGTGATCCGTCTGCAATTCAAGATGCGGCGAAAGATCCGCGCGCTGGCCGCCGAAGGCCGCGCCTCCGCGCTGATCCTGTCGTCGCTACCGATCGTGATGTTCCTGATCGTCCAGATCGTTTCGCCGGATTTCTATGCCAGCGTCTGGGACATTCCCCTCACCAAGCAGGCGCTCCTGGCGGCCGGCGCGTGGATGGGCCTCGGCAATCTGATCATGTACCGCCTCGTGAACTTCAAGATCTGAGCGATGAACGGCATCCTCGACATCCTGATCGGCATGCTCGGCGACCGCTCGTCCTCGATGCTGGCGCTGATGATCTTCTTGGCGGCGGCGGTGCTGGCTTTTGGAATCATGGCGGCGGCCCACTCCCGCAGTTCGGTCAAGCGCCGTGCGGCCGGCATCGCGGAGTACAGCGGGGAGCGCGAAGCCGCCGAAAAGCATTCCTTGCGCGGCTCCAGTGCGCGGGCCGTTCAGCGCCTGCTCGACTATACGACCAAGCATTATTCGGGCGATCAGAGTGGCGACGCCAAAGTCCTGCGGCGCCGGCTGATCCAGGCTGGCATCTTCGATTCGCGCGCGGTCGCCTACTTCTTCATCGCCCGCACCGTGCTTGCGGTCGGCCTCGGCGTCGGCGCGTTTGTGCTGCTGCCGATGCTGATCGTCCAGAAGCCGTCGATGTTCTGGCTGTCCGTGGTGGGCGGCGGCATCCTCGGTTACATCGGTCCGAGCTTCTACATCGACCGGCGCATCGCCAAGAACCAGGACGAGCACCGATCCGGCTTCCCGGACTTCCTCGATCTCATGGTGGTGTGCGCGGACTCCGGACTGAGCATGGAGGCGTCGCTGGAGCGCGTCGGGCGCGAGCTTGGCGACACCTATCCGTCGCTGTGCGCCAACATCCACATGACCAATCTTGAGATCCGCGCCGGCAAGTCGATGACGGACGCGCTCGAGCATTTCGGCGACCGGCTCGGCCTGGAAGAGGCCCGCGCGTTCGCGACCTTGATCCAGCAGTCCGCCGAGCTCGGATCGAGCATCACCGAGGCGTTGCGCGTCTACTCCGACGACATGCGGCACAAGCGGTTGTCGCGCGCGGAAGAGAAGGCCTACAGCCTGCCGGCGAAGCTCTCGCTGCCGATGATGATCTGCATCTTCCCGACGATCTTCGTCGTCATCCTGCTGCCGGTGGTGGTGCGGTTCTATACCGGGAACTACTGATCGATCGTGGCCTTCCGGATGCGACCGCAACCCATGCCTATATATCTGTAATTACATGCTTTTCTCGCGCCGCTCAGCGGCGAGGGATTCTTAACCATCCTCACCTAGCATCCCATTACCGGTTGCTGTCGCTGGCGGTCGCGGGGGCGCGCATGCGTTCGGCCGGCCCGCACGCGGCGTGCGCGTCGCCGGCCCGGAGCGGGTGGATGGGTACGAGTACAGGTCGAGTTCTCGTCGTGGCGGCGGCCTGCCTCGTCTGGGTGACCGGCTGCGAGACATCGACCAAGCTGACGGGATTTCTGGGCGGGCAGAGCGACGATCCCGCGGCGACGGCCTCGATCGAGCCGGCCGAAGGCGCCAATCCCGCCGAACCCGCAACCACGGGCACAGTTGCAGTCGCCACGGCTACGGAGGAGGTCACGTTCCCTTCGCCCGCGTACAACGCCGCCTCGGCGAACGTGCTCGGCAAGAATCCCTATGACGATCTCAGCCTCGGCAAGAAGTATTTTGGCACGGCCAATTTCGGGTTGGCGGAGAAGCACTTTCGGCGCGCGGTGGAGCTTCATCCGCGCGACGCCGAATCCTGGGTCGGTCTCGCCGCGTCCTACGACCGGCTGAAGCGCTTCGAACTCGCCGACCGCGCCTATGCGCAGGCGATCCGTATCGTCGGAGAGACCCCGGAAATCATGAACAACAGGGGGTTCTCCTACATCCTGCGCGGCGACTACCGGCGCGCGCGCCGGACGCTGGAGGCGGCGCAGGCGCGGGCGCCCGACAACCCCTACATCAGGAACAATCTCCAGCTCCTGGAAAAGACCCAGCGCCGCGGTAAATCGATCGAGTAGGCGTCACGGTCACGTTGCAAGTCGTCCGCTGCCCGTCATCCGCTCACAGTGCTGTGCGAACCGCGCTCCCCAACCCCATATTCAGCGGGCCACCTTTCCCGGGTCGCGGGATTCGCGGATGATGGCGGACGGAAAGGTCGGCGCGATGTTGCAAGCATTCAAGCAGTTCCTGTCCGATCTGACGGTCGGCCAGAAGGACCAGAACCGGTTCGAGAACAACGACTACCGCTTGGCGGCGGCCGCGCTGTTGATCCATGCCGCCATGATCGACGGCGAGATGTCGGCGGTCGAGCGCAACCGTCTGGTCGGCGTCATCATGCTGCGGTTTGGCCTTGATGAAGCCGCCGCCCACGAGTTGGTGACGGCCGCAACGCAAGCCGAACAACAGGCCGTCGACCTCTATCGCTTCACCAGCCTGCTCAACCGTTCGCTCGACGAAACGGGCCGCCAGCAGATCATCGAGATGATGTGGCAGATCGCGCATGCGGACGGCCGCGTCACCGAATTCGAGGACAATCTGATCTGGCGGGCCGCCGACCTGTTGCATGTTCCATCGGAGGCGCGGATCGCACTGCGCCGCCGCGTGGCGGAATCGTCCTCGGTCGAACCACGCAATGACTGAGCAGCAGCCGGTCACGCTGATCACCGGCGCGTCGGCCGGAATCGGCGCCGCGCTCGCCCGGACGTTCGCGCGGAATGGCCACGCGCTGCTGCTGATCGCGCGCCGCGAGCAAAGGCTCTCAGCTCTCGCAGACGAAATCGCCGCGCAGGGATACCCGCGTCCGCACTATCAGCCGGTTGATCTGGCGCGGCGCGACGCCGTCGAGCAAATCACCGCTGCGATGGCGCGGCTCGGCGTCGAGCCGGACATCGTCGTCAACAACGCCGGCTTCGGCCTGCTCGGCCCGGCGGCGTCGCTGAGCCGCGATGAACAGCTCGCGATGGTCGACGTGAACGTGCGTGCACTCGCCGACCTCTCACTCGCATTTGTCGGGGCGTTGGAACGCCGGCGGGGCGGCATCCTCAACGTCGCGTCGGTCGCAGCGTTCCTGCCTGGGCCCAACATGGCGGTCTACTACGCCACCAAGGCTTACGTCGCTCTCCTTCAGCGAGGCGCTGCATTGGGAGTTGCGTGCGCGCGGCGTACGCGTGACCGTGTTATGTCCGGGGCCGGTGCCGACCGAATTCCAGGCGCGTGCCGGGTTTGCCGGCAATCCCAATCCGGACCTGCTCACGCAATCGGCCGATCAAGTCGCCGAGGCCGGCTATCGCGCCTTGCAGCAAGGCCGGCGCATGGTGGTGCCGGGTCTCGGGAATCGTCTCGCCACGGCGATCATGCGATTCCTGCCGCGGCGCGTGCTGATGAAATCGGTCGGGCGCTACAATCACAAGCGCAGCGCGCTTAGATAGCGCTTGCGGAAGCGATCATGCCCAAACGCAAGAGTCCGCTCAGGCTGTTGCGATGCGGCTTCCCGAGTGCCGGTCTTCGTTCCGCTCCTGCTGCGCGTCGGCCGCGCCATGCAGCGAAGACAACCCGTTCACGGACAGGATTCGATTGCTGTGCTGGATGGACTCCAGCAGCATCTGGTTTGCCGACAGCAAGGATGGGTCGGCGAGCGGATGCCAGAGGTGGAGCACGCCGGTTGAGAATCGGCCGTCCTTGCGGTTGACGCCGGCACGCAGCAGGCGGACCAGCAGATCGGAATCCTCGAGCCCCCAGCCGACATAGCTGTTGTCGAATCCGTCCACCCGATCGAGATCAGCGCGCCAGACCGCCAGATTGCACGACCGTGCGCCCCACCAGTGTTGCGGACGCATCTTGCGCACCGGTCCGAGGCTCGCCTGTAGCAGCGGTGCAATCCGGTTGATGTCGCCATTGAAGCGTGCGCGACAGGCATCGGCCAGGCTCCAAAGCTCGGGTTCGAGGTTTTGGCTCAGCACGCGATCGGTCAGATGCTTGGACATCAGCACGCGATTGCCGACGACGAACCAGCCGACCTCGGCGAGCTGACGGTGCTCGAGCACGAAGTCGCTACGGGGGATGCAGTCGCCGTCGAGGAAAATGCAGTAGGCGCCACTACTGGCCAGGATGGCGCGGTTGCGAATCTCGGCAGGCGCGGAATCCCCGATGCTCCTGCCAGACGTGGGTGAGCGGCTGCCGCAACCCGCTCTGCCAGGACTTCAGCATGGCGGCGGTTTCCGGCGCAGAGCCGTCGTCGGCGACAACCACTTCGAAGTTCTCGTCCGACTGTCGCGTCAGCCCGCGCAATACGGCCTCGAGTGCATCGGGCCGGTTGTAGGTGGTGACGATAATGGAGATCGGCACGTGGCGCCGCGCTGCCAGGACAGACGATGGAGCCGCCGGCTGAGCGATGGATCGGCCCTCGATGATGTCGGCCGCCTGATCGAGTCCCGAAACCGGCGCGGTGTTACGCCCATACCGGATGCCGGCAAGGGACATGGCCTCGGCAAGCGCCGGGTCGTGCATGCGTGCGAGCGCCGCTTGAAGCTCGGTTTGCAAAAACGGCTCGGGCAGCACAATGCCGGCGCCCGATTTTTTGACATGTTCCGCAAATCCGCAAAGGCCGGTGACAACCGCGGGCAGGCCGTTCACGATCGCCTCCAGAATGACCTGACCGGTCACATCCAGGCGCGACGGATGGACCAGCACGTCGGCCGCCGCCATCAGGTCCGGAATGTCTTCGCGGAAACCTAGAAAGCGCACCTTGTCACGGTCGGCCTTGCGCGCTCTGCCGCGCGTGGCCTGGGCCGCTTCACTTGAATTGGGCGCGATACCGGCCACCAACAGCGTCGTATCCGGCGCCGATTGCAAAGCGGCGATCGCGCGGTCGAGACCTTTGACATGGGGCTGCGCAGCGACCAAAAGCCAGACCGGTTTATCCTGTGCAAGGCCGAGCTTTGCACGTACCGCCGCGCGGTGATCGGCCGATCGCAGATCAGGCCGCTGGCGTGTCGGATCGATCGACGGTTGCAGTACGGTGATTCGCTGCTCTTGGGTTCGCCAAGCCAGGCGATAACTTTGCGCCGATGATTTGGTCAAAGCGAAGATTTGAGTACGCTGCAACGGTCCAAAGCATTCTTGCTCGAGCATGGTTTGGACGCGGTGCCGGGGCAGCAATCGTTCGAGCCGACTGCGGCCCCGATCCAGGACGGAGGGATCACCGCAGTAGTAGAAGTCCAGGCCGATGAGCTTGTTGAAGCCGATGACGCGATCGAAGCCTTTAGCGGTGGCGGCGGCGAATTGTCTCGCGAATTTCAGGTCGAGCCGGTGATTGGTAAAGGCGCGGACCGGCAGCACGACGATCTGGCACGGCGGGCGGTCGAACGGCCACTTGTTCTCAGACGTGAAAACCGTGACGTCGTGTCCGCGCGCGAGCAGGATGCGGGCAAGCCGGATGCAATCGCGCTGGAGCCCGCCTTCCGGAAAAAGCTTGACGATTCCGAGGGCTATTCGCATCGATACTCAACGCGGCCGGTCTCGAGCGAGTCGCCGCACGGTCGAGGGCACAGAATTCAGAAGCGGCAGTGCCCCTTGGCTTCCGAAGTTCATGTCAGGGATGCAGTAGTATATCACGAACTTCGGAAGCGGGCACTAGCCTTGGCAAGCGAGGTATTCCGCTGATGCAGCGGCGCCGGTTCCCAACGGGGCCGGCGAGCGGTAGGAGTAGGAACCATGCCGCGCCGCCACCGTCGATAACGTCATGCGCCTGCCCATCCTGATCGTCCTGCACCAGGAGAACTCGACACCGGGCCGGGTCGGCAACGCATTGCGCGAGCGCGGCTATGCGCTCGACATCCGCAAGCCGCGCTTCGGCGATCCGTTGCCCGACACCATGGCCGGACATGCCGGGGCGATCGTTTTCGGCGGGCCGATGAGCGCGAACGGCACTCGAGGATTTCGTCCGCCGCGAGATCGACTGGATCGCCGTGCCGCTCAAGGAGAAGAAGCCGCTCCTCGGCATCTGCCTCGGCGCCCAGATGCTGGCGCAGCATGTCGGCGCCCGTGTCTATCCGCACGCCGACGGTCACGCCGAGATCGGCTACTACCCGATCCGGCCGACCGACGTCGGATTGTCACTGTGCGATCCCTGGCCGGAGCAGGTCTACCAGTGGCACCGCGAGGGGTTCGATCTGCCGAACGGCGCCGACCTGCTGGCGGAAGGTGACAGCTTCCCGGTGCAGGCGTTCCGTTACGGGTCAGGCTATGCGCTGCAGTTCCATCCCGACGTGACGCACGCCACGATCTGCCGCTGGACCACGCGCGGCCACGAACGCACGTTCCTGCCGAACGCGAAACCCCGCGCCGCGCATTTCGCCGACCGTGCCGTCTACGATCCCGCCGGCCGCGCCTGGCTCGCGGCGTTCCTCAATCACTGGCTCGGATTGAGCACGGGCTGAGACGGCGGGCGCTCACTCCATCATCTTGCCGACCTGCTCGACCACCGCGCGGGGCAGTCTGAGCGTCTCCTCCACGATGGCGTCCAGCTCTTCCCCGGTGCCGGGGTCGATGGTCATGTTGCGCTTCTCGGCGGCGGCGAGAAAATCCTTGTCCTTCAGCATCGCCGCAAATGCACTGCGCAGCGCCGCTAGCCGTTCCGGCGGCACGCCGGGCGTGGTCAGGATCGAGCGGCCGAACTCTCCGGTCGAGGAGGCGGCGCGTAGCACGATCCGGCCTTCGTCGTTGAGGGCGAGCTCGGGCAGCGTGGGCACGTGCTCCAGCAGCCGATGCCGCTTGAGCGATGCGGCATAAAGGATGTTCGCCTCCTTCTTGTGGACCCAGTTGGGCTGGCTCACGAGCATGCCGGGCAGTCCATAAGCGCCGACGATGTCGACCTCGCCGCGCTCCATCGCAAGGATGATGTCGGTCGTGCCCTTGTAGCCGCGCACGATTTTCAGTTTCGCGCCGGCATGGGCGATCAGCGCCGATGGGAACAGCACGGTCGTGGAGCCGCCGCCGGACGCGCCGACGACATATTCCTTCTTGCGCACGTCTTCGAACGAGCGGATGCCGCTTTTCGGTAGCGCCACGCCGGTGTCGATGTTGGTGACCAGGCGGCCCAGATAGTGGAATTGCCTGACGTCGATCTTGGCGGTCGTGTTGACCATGCTGTCGAGCGTCAGCGTCTGCGCCAGGCTGCCGAACACCGTGCCGTCCTTGGGCGCGGCCTCGTACATGAACTTCGCCGCGACAAAGCTGCCGCCGCCGGGCATGTTCTGCGGCACGATCAACGGATTGCCCGGGATGAAGCGCGGCAGGAATTCCGCCGCCAGCCGGCCGTAGAGATCGTAGCCGCCGCCGGGCCCGTAGCCGATCAGCATGCGCAGCGTCTTGCCGCGGTAGAAATCCTCGATCGGATCGGACTTCGCCTGCGGCGACGCCGCCATCATCAGCGCGGCAGCAATCAGGGCGCGGGCGTACGTGGTTCGCTTCATGCTCGCTTTCTTCCTGCGGTCGTTGGTGTCGGACGACGGTTGGCCGTCAGTCTATCGCGAAAGCGGGGACCGCCGTGCGTGCGCGCGCAGCGTCATGTCGTCGCCGGTGAGCGATCGCATTCGCGCAATGTTGAAGCAGGTGCGATCGCGTCGATCGCACCTGCTGTTGTCGCCAATCGCCGTGTATCAAAGACGCCGTCAGCCCGCGGACGCGCGGATCTTGTCGGCTTCCGCCTTGAACAGATTGTTGAGGCAGTACTCGGCGAGCTCGATGCCGGTCGGGAACCAGACATTCCCGGTCTTCTTCATGTGCTGGAGGATGCCGCGCAACGCCACCGACGCGCGGCCGGGCCGACCGATGATGTAGGGATGCATCGTGAACGGGATGTATTTCGGGCGCTCCGGAGTGCTCTCGGAATAGAGCTCGTCGAAATAGGCCTTCCAGCTCTCGAGCCCGTGGAACGGGTTGCCGTACTCGCCATGACGGTGGCCGAACAGCGTGCCGTCGCCGAACGGCTGCCGCGGCAGCTCGACGATGACCTTGCCGTTGTTCTCATACAGGAACGGCATCTCTTCATGGAAGCAGTTGGTGTTGAACGTGTAGCCGTTCTCGATCAGCAGCTCGAGCGTGTTGGTGCTCTGGGTGCAGGAGCGCCAGCCGTAGCAGCGCCGGCCCGTGCGCTTCTCGATCATCGCGATGGTCCGCTTCATGATCGCGTCTTCCTGATCGCGCGGCAGGTAGCGGGCGATCTCGTGATTGTAGCCGTGGCCTTCGACCACGTGGCCATGGTCGAGGACCGCCTGCACCGCCTCCGGGAAGCGCTCGGCGATCGCGCCGCAGGTCAGGAAGGTCGCCTTGATGTTCTCTTCCTTCAGGATCCGCAGGATGCGGTAGATCGCGTGGTGCGGGCCGTATTCGCCCTGGCTCCAACTTTCGTAATTGAGAATGCCGTTCTTGTCCGGCTTGACGTCCTCGCCGCCCTGGAAATCGAAGGTCAGGAACACCGCGGCGCGCTCGCCGCGCGGCCAACGGATGAGGTGGTCGTAGTGATATTCCTTGAGCATTGTTGTGCCTCGTTAGGTTAACGGCCAGGAGTCCTTAACGGACAAGCGTCGATCGGTCGTCGACGGAATACTGATATATTACCTCGCCGGGCGGAGATTCGGTAGCATCCGTGTCAGAACAACTGTTGTTCCCAGGACACTGAGCCGTCTCTATATTGTGACGCAAGAGCTTCGGAAGGGCGCGAGAAAGATGTCGCTGACGGCAGCGCTGAGAGACCTGAACAAGCTCAATACCTTCGTTCGGGTCGCGGAACGCCGCAGCTTCACCAAAGCCGCAGCAGACTTGCGCACCACGCCTTCGGTCATCAGCAAGCATATGAAGGAGCTGGAGGAAGCGCTCGGCTTCAGCCTGTTGAACCGCTCGACCCATGGCATCGTGCTCACGGATGCGGGCGAGGGGTTGTTTCAAAACTGCCTGAAAATGCTGGCGAAGCTCGACGACTACGTGGTCGATGCGCGCAACCTGCAGACCGGTCCGTTCGGTTCGTTGCGGGTCCAGACCACCAGCGACTACGCCCGGCACGTGCTGGTCCCGCTGATCGGGCAGTTCTCCGGGCGTCATCCCGGCCTGCGCGTTCATCTTTCCGTCCTGGCCGACGACAGCGCGCCGGCGGAGGATGGGTTCGACGTGATTGTCGCGCGAACAAAGCCGTCCTTGCCCGGATTGATCGATCGCGACCTCGGCGCGGTCAGGCACGTGGTCTGCGCGTCGCCGAAATATTTTCAAAGCTTCGGTCGGCCCAAGAAGCCGGAGGATCTCCGCGAGCACAATTGTCTGGTGAACATGCTGTCCACCCCGAAAGGCTGGCCGTTCCAGAATAGCTCGCGGCAAGTCCTCGTCGAGGTGAAGGGCGCATTGTCGTCGAATAGCTCCGCCGTGCTGGTCCAGATGGCGCTGCAAGGCGATGGAATTATCAGAGTGCCCCACTACACCGTCAAAGCGCGGCTGGCCGACAAGACCCTGCAGGAGATTTTCGAGAGTGCGACGCTGTCGCCGGAACACATGCGCGCCTATTTTTCAAAGGCGAAGCATCTGCCGGCCAAGACGACTGACTTCATCCAGTTCCTGCAGGCCTCGGTCGTAGGGCGATAGCGCTCTGCCGGAACTTCTCGCGATCAAACGACGATTGATTCCGGAATCAATCTCACCAACCACCCAACGACACCTTACGCATTTGTAACGTGCTGCTGCGGTGAAACTTTGCCACTGATTCGTTGGCGAGGATTCAGTCGGCAGTAGATCGTTGGGAGACTGCAATGATCAGTCGTCGCAATCTTCTAAAAGCCTTATCGGCTTTGGGCCTGATGACTCATCACGCGAGTCACGTCATGGCACAGAACGCCATTGTCGGCTCGGTCGGCGCCGGCAAGAAAGGCGTCATGCTGATGAACCGGATCGGACCGTCGTCGTCCGATCTCTACATCGCCAATGCCGACGGGACCGGCGAGCGCAAGCTGCTGCAGAACGCGGTGTTCGAATACAACGCGTCGTTCGCGCCGGACGGCAAGAGCGTGCTGTTCACGTCGGAGCGCAACGGCGACGGGCAATCCGACGTCTTCCGCGCCCGCCTCGACGGCACCGGCATCGAGCCCGTGGTCACCGGGCCGTCGGTCGACGATGCGGCCGTGCTTTCGCCCGATGGCACGCGCGTCGCCTTCGTGTCGACGCGCAACGGCTACCGCGCGAACATCTGGGTGCTCGATCTCAAGAGCGGCGCAGATGCGCAACCTGACCGGCGCCGAGGACGTGCAGGGCGATCCCGCCGGCCCCAACTGTTTCCTTCGGCCGTCCTGGTCGCCGGACGGCCAGTGGCTCGCGTTCTCGTCCGACCGCAACACCGACTGGCGCGGCCACAGACGACGGCCACGGCTGGGAGCACACGCAGGAGCTCAGCATCTATGTGATCCGCGCCGACGGCCAGGGCTTCCGCCGCATCGCCTCCAAGCCGGGCTACTGCCTCGGCTCGCCCAAGTGGTCGCCCGACGGCCGGCGCGTCGTGTTCTACGAGATGACCACGGAGGACACCTGGGGCGCGCGCCGGCCGAACCTGGTCGCCAAGGTCGTGTCGCAGATCGTCTCGGTCGACGTCGCAACCGGCGAGCGGGTCGAGCACACCACGGGTCCGGGGCTGAAGGTGTCCCCGCAGTTCCTGAGCGCGACGGACATCGCCTATCACCGCAAGGGCGGTCCGGACGAAGGGCTCTACTACACGTCGGGCCGGCCCGCTTTAAGGCCGTGCTGCGCTCGCCGGCCTGGTCGGCCGGACGGCAAGACCGTGATCTACGAGAAGCACGACTTCCGGCCGCGGCCCGAGAACAAGCCGCTCTACAGCTGGGACCCGGAGTGGGAGTACCGCCACATCGACGTGTTCCCCGCGCTGTCGCGCGACGGCAAGCTCGTCTTCACCGAGAAGGCCAAGAACTCATCGGTCGTGATCATGGACCCGAACGGGTCCAACCGGCGGCGCGTCTTCGATGCCGACACCTCCGGCCTCGATCCCGCGATGGTTCAGCGCGGGATGGCCGGCGCGTTCCAGCCGAGCTGGTCGCCCGACGGTCAATGGGTCGCGTTCGGTCTCGGCGTGTGGTTCCAGGCGCGCCGCACCGGCAACGCGCGGATCATGCGGGTGCGCCGCGACGGCACGGGCCTCGAAGCCCTCACCGACGGCACGGTGCATTCCGGCTTCCCGAGCTATTCCGCCGACGGCAAGGAGATCGTCTATCGGGTCTGGGGCGACAGCGAAAAGGAATACGGCCTGCGCATCCTCAATCTCGAGGACCGCAAGACCCGCGTCCTGACCACCGGCTACGACAACCTGCCCGGCTGGTCGCCCGACGGCAGCCGCATCCTGTTCACGCGCCGCGTCGATGCGGTCAACTTCGACATCTTCACGATCCGGCCCGACGGCTCGGACCTGCTGCGGCTCACCACCAACCGCTCGACCGACGGTCACGCGGTCTGGACCGCCGACGGCCGGATCATGTGGAACAGCGGCATCTACGGCTTCCGCGACGAGGCCGCGCTCTACGACAACACCTTCCAGCAGTACGGCCAGATCTTCATCATGAACGCCGACGGCAGCGGCAAGCGCATGCTCACCGACAGCCGCTGGGAAGACTCGATGCCGCTCTACATCCCGGCGAAGTTCCTCTGACCAAAGCGGCGCGACCTCTGTCGTCATGCCCGGCCATGGCTTGGACGTGTACTCATAAATCGTGATTGTTCGGCAAATGCTGACGGATGACCGCTTCGCCCCAAAAGCTGCCAAATAGCAGACATTTCGGTAGGGTCCGCTTTGGCCAGAAACGGACATCAACGTCACGCGTCACCGTGTCGGCTGTGTTCAAGATGCAAGAGCAGGCTGCCGATGAAGGGCGTGTGCGTCGTTGCGACGGCCGGCAGCGAAGCGCGACATCAGGAAGACCGCGCCTGTCTCATCAACCGCCGAAAAGTTTGCTGAGTATGCTGCCCCCGTTGGCCCAGAACACTAGCACCACACCCATCAGCGAGCCTCCGGCCACTACACCCGATGCCACGGGCAAGGTGAACTCCTCGGCGAGCTTTGGTTTTCGGCTCTGAAGCAAGAGCGCAGCCAGGGCGCCCAGGAAGAACAAGACCCCGTAGTACCAGTGGAAGACCCAGGCGAGGCCGAACGCCGCCGCAGACGGAAGATACTGCTCGTATTTCGGGAGCAAAACGGGCGCGAGCGTGAGGATCACGCCGACGACGCCGCCAGCCAATGTCAGCCACAGCTTGATGGGCTCGAGCGAGGACAGACCCTGGCCGAGCGCGATGGCAACAGCGGACCAGGTCTGGGCGGCGGGGGCCGGGAACTGGTCGGTGCCGAGCACCTGAGCGTTGGGCACCAGGACGGCAAACGCGAGCACGCTGACGACCGTGCCGACAAAGATGCCAGAGAACTGGGCCAGAAACTGCTGACGGGGGTTAGCACCAAGCAGGTAGCCACTCTTCAAGTCGGTGAGCAGGTCGGCCGAAGAGGTCGCCGCGCCGGCCGTGATGTTAGCGCTCATCAAGTTGACATTGACGTTGCCCGGGCTGAGCGCGCCGAAGGTGAGCTGTGTGACCTTTCCCATTGCGCCGACCGGCGTGGTATCGGTCTCGCCCGTCACGCGACACGCGACGAGCGCCAGCCAGAAAGATAGCGCCACCGCGATAACACTTTCCCAGATCGCAATACCGAAGCTCGCGTGCCCGAGCCAGGCAAGCGCAACCAGCGACACGATCTGGCCGATCGCAAACCAGCTCATGGGCGCCTCGATGCGCTCGGCTTCGCTCGCGGGCGCTGTGCGGGTCGAGAACATTTGGCGAAGATCACGGAATGCGCTCAATGCCGTGCGCCAGGTCAGTGCAAAGCTTAAAAGCCCTGCGGCCACCATGCAGGACGCGCCGAACCAGAGCGTCCACTGCACGAGAGCGGCGAAGCCCGCGCCTTCGATGACGCCGTTCGTCTGGAGGATCGGCACGACGACAGCCCAACACAACGTGCCGGAGACCAACATGGTCGCGCAGACTCGGATACCGGTGATGGCGCCGGCGGCGAGAAAGATGAAATCCCAGGAAAAGACTACGGTGCGGCCTGCCCAGGTTTCGTATTGACTGCCCAGGAGCGACTTCTGCAGGCCGGTCAGAAGGGCCCCGCTAGAAAAGCGTTCGAGACTCGGGCTGACCGCGGATAGCCCTTCCGCCCAGAGCTTGTCGATTGCGGCAATGAGCCCGGCGAGGCCAAGTGCCTTGGCGGCGCGCAGACCCTGCGAGCTTTTGGCATGCAGCGCCCGCAGGGTTTCAGCCGCCGCGATGCCGGAAGGAAAGCGCAACTGCTCGATATTGATCATCTGCCGCTTCATGGGGATCGCCATCGTGACCCCGAGCACGGCGATAAAGAACACCCAGGCCAACATGAGCGGCACAGACATCGACTGTTGATTGATGATGATGTAGGCGGCAAAGGCCGAGACCAGGGTGCCGCCGGTGGAGTAGCCGGCGGAGCTGGCCGTCGACTGCATGCAGTTGTTCTCAAGGATGGTCATCGGCGTGCGCGCGATGCCGACTTTGAGCAAGCCCGTCCAGATCGCATAAGACAGGATGCAGGCCGTGATGGCGACGCCGAAGCCCCAGCCGGCCTTGAGACCGATGTAGAGGTTGGTGAGCGACAGCACGCTGCCCAGGCATGAGCCAATCAGCACTGCGCGCCAGGTCAGTTGCGCCATGCTGTCCCCATGGCCGCGATAGACCTGCTCGTACCACTGTCGCTCGACCTCTTCGGGCGTGCCTTTGAAGCCGGCGACAGGCAGCGGCCGCTCCCGCTCATCAGTCGCGTCAACAGGGAGATCCTTCGTTGGCGCTGGTCGTTCGGGAACGGTTTGGGTCATGGATGGCAACCTTCGACGGGCAAGTCCGCGTCAGCCGCGGCCGCTTCGAACGCGGCCTGCCTGCTGGCGCTTATGATCGAAGATGGCCTGCTTGTATCAAGTGCATCAAGTGCGAGCGCAAAAATGTCCGGTTTGGGCCAGAACCTGCTATGGACCTCTGGGATTGGATGCCGCGGTTCTGAGCAGGATCCGGAACTAGAACTCGCGGATTTCCACTTTGCGGAATTTGACGATGCCGCCGCCACCCTGCAGCGCGATGGGACCTTCGCGATAGGCATCGTGCTGGATGTCGAGGGTCTTTACGTCGTTGAGGACGACGACGATGTGGGGGCCGCGCGCGGTGATGTCGAACACGTTCCAGCGATTGCCGGCCAGATATTTGCCGTGCTCGACCTTGGCGACGCCAACGATCGCGCCGGTACCATAGCCGATGTTCTTGCTCAGGTCGTTGATGTTGACCTCATAGCCGGCCTTCGAACTCGGCCGCTCGGGTGTCTGGATTCGGATGTAGACGCCGGTATTGGACTCGGGGGCGACCCAGATCTCCGCCCTGACCTGGAAGTCCTTGTAGGACTTCTTGCTGACCAGGTTGCCATTACCCTTGTCGGTGACGGCGGCGCCGTCCTCCATTCGCCAGTTGGCGTCGCCAACGGCATTCCAGTCGCCCATGTTCTTGCTGTCGAGCAACGTTACCCAGGGACTTTGTCCGGACGCAAATGACGAAAACCAGATCACAGCGCAGCCAACCAGAAAAAATGCGTTGGCGAATGCTCTTGGGCGTTTCATGTCGGCGGTTCCTCGGCAGTCGTCGTGTCCGCTGAGTCTGCTCAGCTTTTCTGAAGACGATAGCAAACCACATTCGCGTCGGGAAGCGCCGTTGGATTTGAGATGGGTAGCGGGTGACATTCATCAAAGTCCGCTTTGGCCATGAACGTACTCATTGGCCGCAACTCCGAACGTATCGCGGCACCGCCGCGGACCGGCGCGACGGCATCAGGAACAACTTTGTCGCCAACGCCGTGGTGTTATACCAAGTAGCCTTTTGCAGGATGATCGAAATGACCAACTTAGAAGACAGGCAGCCTCCAGCGGTTGGAGCCTATTGGATTAATGAAGAAGATTACCCAGCCCTGCTGGAAATTTTCCCCGACGGCAACAAGATGCCACCCACCTGGAAGGAGTGGCTGAAGATTGCCGAGGAAATGGAGCGAGGACTCAAGGCCTATGGACATGTCGTCCTGCGCGTCCATATCGATCCGAACACATTTCCGGATTGGTGCGCGGCCCATGGCACGAACCCGGGTGGAGAAGGGCGGAAACGGTTCGTCGCTGCAGCCGTAGCCGAGCGGTACGGCAGTCAAGAATGACCGACGGCTCGCGGGCAATCAGCCCAAGTCCGCTTTGGGGCCAAAACCAGACTCACGCACCGCGCGCTCATTGCTTGGGGCTCTTCGAGTGGAGTTGGGCAAGAGCAGCGTTCGCCGATTTGAATTTTTCGCCCACCTCTTTCTGTGTTGCCTGGAGTTCCAGAAATCTCTTCGTGAAGTTGTCCCACGCTTCACCCCCGCGCTTATCGGGCGGCGTGTTCTCCATTTCAGTGATTATTTGATCCATGAGCTGGTCTAGTTCGTCGGTCTCCGCCTTCAACTTCTCAAGGAGCCCTAAGGCTAGCTTCTGATCGTCATCAGTCATCCAAGCGCCTCCTGTTGCGCTCGTGAATAGTCGGGATGATGGTGGCCGTACACAAACCCGATCGTCAAGGCGAGACGCAAGAGGCCCGTTGAAGACGACAAAAAGTCCTCGCTGACCAGAGGTCGACACGAAATACCTGCGCGCCGAGGAGGAGAAGCGTGCGACGTGTGATCTGAGTTTTCCTGGCCAAAGCAGACATTCCCAACCGCCTCACGCCATGTCCGCTTTGGGCCGGAAGCGGAAGTCCAAGCCATACTCAATCTTGTAGTACCGAACGCGTTGGTGGGATTGATCCGAACTTCGGGTCGGCGGGCCGCGGCCGCAGGCAGGGATAGTGTCACCGCTTGAATCTAGGCTGTTCGCCTAACTCGATCCGAGAATTCGCTTCCAACCGGCATTGCGGAGTTTCTCGCGGGTGGGCGGCGTGTTTCCGCGGCGCGGCGTACTGACGCTGGCGAAGACCCGTTCAAAATCGACAGTTGTCTGGAGTGCTGGGGTGTTTTCGCGGCGCGGCATGGCAGCCTCGCCGGCCAAGACCCGCTCGAACTCGATCATTGTCAAAAATGCCGGGACGTGTTCGGGGCGCGGCGAGGTAGTCGCGCTCGCGAAGACGTGATCGAAGTCGGCCTCTGCAATGAAGGCTTGGCTTCCTGTCGACCTCGCGATGTTCGGCCACACCAGGTTCGACACCACGACGATGCAATTCAGGACCACGAGGCCCACGACGACGCGAATAAGGGTACGCAACATTGATGGCTCCCCGACATCGGGCCCTGTTGTCGTTAGTCGATGCGACGGGCGAAATGGTTCAAATCATTGCCGCGACGAAATCGGCCCCACCACGAAGGTGGCGGGGCCGTATCGGTGGGGCTTGGGGGACGAGCTAAACGGCCGGATATGTCAGATGGCGTCCACGTGACCCTGGACAGGAAGATTGCCGGTGTCAAAGGCGCTCATGATTGCGGACACATCCATCGCAGGCTGGCTGGGGGCTTTGGGGGTTTTGGTCCAAGCGGCGCTGGCAACCGTCGCCGCGAGCAGCGCGATGACGCCGGCGGCATAGATGCGGGCATAACGAGCGCGGAGCTGGTTGGTCTCGGTCATGGCTGAATCCCCTTGTTTGGCGTCCGTGGGCCTACCAGTAGCGCGAGGGGCTGCCGGCGACGTGTGACGTATTTCACTGGTAGGCCGAAATACTTGAGGCGGATGGCCAGGCCGCGCATCGCCGCTGCACGATCAATTCGGCGCGCTTCTGGGGGCGCGGCCGGCGCAGCCTAGAGATTGACGCCAGTGCTTTGGCTTCTTGGTAGCGCGCGACGGTCGATGCGCCAATGCCTTGGGACGTCGACCGGTATTTCATTGCCATCGGAGCCCAATGACTCTCAATCTTCAGAGAATCTCCAGGAAATCCCAACGCCTTGGTCAAGCGCCCGTGGGCGCTCTCGGCTAGATGCAGTCGCGACGCCGACACGGCTCCGTGGCCCAAGGCAATCAGCAGCGGCACTCATTCTTGGGACTTCGAGCCAACATTTGTCCGAACTCGCGTCCTTAGGGCCCGCGATACGCGAACAAACCGAAAGATAACCAATGTTGCAAATCAGGAATGTGGCCGGAACAGCCTTCGTCGTGGCCGAGTTCCGCGCAGAAGAAAACGATGCGGAGCATCCGCTCTATCAGGATGTCATCGTCAACCTGTTTCTCAATCAGGCAAGCCGGAAAGCGGCAGCCCGTGTCGCAAGCGGCTTTCCGCTTGTAAGTGAAATGGTCAAGCTCAGGACGAAATACTTCGACGATATGGTTGAACAGCAGTTGTCTTTAGGATGCCGGCAGGTCGTCTTGCTGGGTGCGGGCTTTGATACGCGCGCCGTCAGAAAATCGGCCGCCGATGTGACGTATTTTGAGATTGATGACGCGGCAACGCTTTCGCTGAAGGAGGATTCCTACAAGGAGAATGGCATCAAGGCCGATATCAGATTCATTGCAGGGAATTACGTAACCGATGGCTTGATCGCGTTGCTCAGCCGAAGTGGCTTCAATCCTGAGTTACCCACCTACGTCATCTGGGAGGGCAATACCATGTACCTGCCCATGGAGAGCACCATAGCGATCATAGGGCATCTCCGGGACAATCTGAGAAATTTCCAATTGTCTTTTGACTATCTCGCCAAGGCGGTGGTCACAAAGATGACCGGCGACGCCGGATTGACCCGGATGGCCGAAGGTTTCGCGCGCATGGGCGCGCCTTGGGTCACTGGCTTCGACAACATTCGAGAGTTGGCCAATGATGTAAAGCTTAAGGTGAGTGAGAATGTCACGAGTGGTGATCTCTCTCAGCGGTACCGGCTTTTTGCTTCGCCAGCGCGACCTATCTTCGGTCCTTTCTACTCCATCTGTACCTTGCGGTGGCAGAAACCTACGAAGTGGATACGGCGCAAACACGCCGGCATGTCCGCTTGGTCAAAAGTGGAAGTGCAGGGCGGTCCTCGCCCGATGCCTCGCTGAAGAGTTCAGCTTTCCAGAGCAAAACCTCTTGGCCCTAAGACCTGAGTATGGTCGGCCGTGCCGAGATCAGACGCGCCACTTCTCCTTCCGCCAACCCTATATCTCGCATTTCTGGGTTGTCTGAGGGGGAGCGGTCCCAAGACCTCCGCACGATTTCCCGCGTGCGCGTTTTCGATGAGGTTGAAGTCGACACCAATACCGGTGTGAACCCACAACAGGAGATATGACTATGTTCACGAAGACCATGATCGCACTTACCGCCGCGCTCGTCGTCACCACGTCGTTCGCGTCGGTCGCCAATGCTCAACGCGCCCCTCGTCAGCAGCACCAGGCCGTCCAACCGTTCACCGATGCCGAGCGGAATTGGTTCGATACCGCGACGGGCCGCGACGACGGTATGCCGCGCCGCTAGTCGAGTTTGATGGCGGCCTCGTGCCGCGATCAACCGCCGGCAAGCGGCCAGCCGCAAACGGCTGGCCGCTTCCTTCCGCTTCGATGAATGGAGAGTCGAATCATGCTGAGAACCAAAACCACGGCCTCGCTCGCCTTCATCGTCCTGGCGGCACTGGCCACGTTTGCGGGCGCGCGTGCAGACTATCCGTACCCGCAACCGACGCCCACTTTTTGCGAGGAAACGCCGCCGCTTGCTCCCATCGGTTCGAGAGGCCGCACCGGCATCAACGGCGGGGAGGGCACAACCGGCCCGACCTTTCCTTCTGTTTGCCAGCAGGCGGGATGAACGCCATCGATGGCGAACTGCCTCTTCCGCGTCGCCCACTAGGGGCGATCAGGCCCATTTCAGGCGCGCAAGGATCGCACGTCCCATCACCCAGCCCTTGTCGCCGTCCGACAAGAAGCTCAGCTCTTCGGTGAAATGGGTGACGCGCTGGCGGTAGCTCGCTTTCGCGAGCGAGTTGGTGATGTCGGTACCCCAATGGCAGCGCTGAGGACCGTAGGCGTCGAATAGGCGCTGCAGATTCACCGTCATGTCGCGGAATGGATACGCTTCGAGCGAATTGCCGACCGAACCCGACAGCTTGACGCTGACGTTCGGATATTTGGCGAGCGCAATGGACTGATCAATCGCTGCCGGGACGCTCTCGGTGAGCCTGTTGGCACGGCTCGACGAGTTCAAGCCCATGTGGTCGATGATGAGCGAGAGCTGCGGGTGGCGCTCCGCGATGCCGGCGAATCTGGCAACCGCGCCGACCGCAAGAAACATGACGGGAAGTCCAGCTTTCTCGGCTGCCGGCCAGAACCAATCGGCGGTGCCGTCGGAGAGCCAGCCGAGCGTCGCGGGCGTGTTGAACGTCAGGCGCACGCCGAGCATGCCCGGCTGCTCTTTCCATGTCGGCAGCAATGCCGCCGATTTCGGGTCTTGCAGCGCAATGCGGCCCATGACGCCGAAGCGATTGGGATAACGCTTGGCGGCTTCGAGCGCATAATCGTTGCGGTCGTTCAGGCTCGGCGGCACGATGACGACGCGGTCGACGCCAGCCTCGTCCATCATTGGCAGGGCGCGCTCGATGGTGAACGGTTCCGGCAATTGCGGCCTGGCGCCCGGCTCCCAGGGCCAGTCCGGCGAATTTGCTTTCCAGAAATGCACCTGGGCGTCGACGATCGTGCGCTTGCTTGCGGGCTGCGGCCGCGCCTGTTGCGCGCTTGTGGTCAGCGCTGCGCCGGCGACCAGCGTCGTGCCAATGAATTTGCGTCGTGTCATCATGATGGTCCTCCCTGATGGCGCCGCTCTTTGGCGGCGTTTCGTCGTTGGAAGACCGTAACCTGGGCATGGCAAAGCGCAATCCCGGTCCCCGCAGCTTTGACCGCGGCAACGTGTGCGTTGTGCGCGCCTTCGCGCCGCACCCGTCCAAAGCTCATTTCACCGCGAGCGAACGTTGCGCTGCACGCAGATAGTCCGGGACGAACACTTGGCCGAGGTCGAATTGCCGGTTCGCGGGAATGGCGCCCTCGCCCTGCATGTTCTCGAAGACCCGCTGCAAGCCGATCTCGGACACGTCGAGTCGCGGATCGAAGATGCCGAGCTGGACTGCCGCTGACAGTGAACGGGCGGTCAGGCTGACCTGAGATTTCAGCTCGTCGGCCGCGATCTGCGCCGCCTCGGCCGGATTGGACGCGATAAACGCCTGACCGCGGAGCAGGGCGCGGATGAAGCCGGTGGTGGTCTTCGGATTTTGCTTCGCCCATTCGGCGCTGGCATTGACCGTAATGAACTGCCATTCCGGCTCGTACTTGCCGGCCCAGCCGAGGTCGTTGAAGCCGGCGGCCTCCGCTTCGTAGTTGAGCGGGAGCGGCTGCATGCCTGCATCGATCTTGCCCGCCTTAAGCAGGTTCCAACGCGTCGGTGCCCCACCCACGGCCGTTATCTTCAGGTCGCCGGGCGCCAGTCCTTCCGCTCGCGCCATCTTGAGCAGCAGCTTGCTGCTGCCTTCGGTCAGTGACAGCACGCCGATATTGGCGCCGCGCAGGTCTGCGAAACTCTTGATCGAGGATTTTGCGATCAGCCAGAGCGGCGGGCGCCGTACCACGCCCGCTACGATGCGCATCGATCCGCCTTTGGTGGCATCGATGAGGGTAGCGTCCGGTCCGCCGAAGGTGATTTGCAACGCGCCGGCGCGGGTCTGCGCCGTGATTTCCGAGCTCGTCAGCCCGACGGCAAGGCTCGCGTCGATGCCCTCGTCCTTGAAATATCCCTTACGCTCGGCGATCCAGTACGGAATCGCAAAGATCACACGCGCCGCCACCGCCGATTTCACCGCCTCGGCGGCACGTGCCGGCGCGGCGCCGAGGGCCGACACTACAGTGACGAGCGCAAACAGGCCCAACGATCTCGCAAACATGGACGCCTCTCCCTCGATATTCTTCATTCGATACGCGCGCCTCGCCGGAATAGCAAAACTCGCCCTGGACCCCGCGTGAGTCCGGTTTATGGCCCAAGCGACAAATCGCCAAGCCTCGCTGCACGTCGGCTTTGGGTCACAATCCGAAAGGCTCAGACAGAGCAAATCTCGTCCGCATTGTACTCAATAGCGGACATCCGATCTGCGCATTTGCGGTACACGCCCTAACGGTGGCCGGATCACACCGACGTGGGCTCGGCGCCTTCGCGCACCTTCAACGCTTCCGCCGCCGCCTCGTGGAAGCTCGCGCTCTCCGGCAGCACGATCGACGCCGAGCGCACCGCATGCGTCGCCGGGTCGAGGCCGTCCGGCTCCTGGCCCTGCTGCGCCGCCAGCGCCGCCTTGCGCAGGCGGATGCGCGCCATGATCACGCCGTTGTCGGTCGAGGTGAGGTTCTCTTTGCTGCGGTCCTGGATCGGTCCCATGCTTTCCTGGATCGCGGCGTCCTGCATGGCGATGGTCTTGACCCCGCAATAGGTCTGGTTCGCCTTCTGCGCGGCGCGGTCCATCAGGTAGTCGTTGTCCTTGTTGATCACCGGCCGGAACGAGCCGGGGACCAGGCTGACGTGGATGCCGCCGCCATTGCTCATGACGTGCAGCTCATGGTCGGTCAGCGCGCGCGTCGGATGGTGGGTGAAGCACCACGACCAGCAATTCTCGTCGTCGATCGGCACCCAGGCGTGGCCGTTGAGCGCGTTGTCGCCGTAGGGCGGGATCATGGAGTGGAACGGCATGATCCATTGCGTGATGCGCCAATAGTAATGGCCTTCCTGCGCCGGGCGGCGCACGCCGATCACCATGCCGCCGTCGGTCTCGATCACCTCGAAAGCGACATCGGTCTTGGCGGTGAGCTCCGCGCCCTTGCTGACATGCAGCGAGTCGCTCTTGAGCTCGAAGCGGTGCAGGAACGACACGTGGGCGGAATCGATGCCGCCTTCCATCGCCTGCAGCCAGTTGCATTCCTGCGTGCGCTTGGAGATGAAGCGCGACGCATGCGGCACGTTGCACCACTCGAAATTCGGCAGCGGCGGCTTCAGTTCGGGCGGACCCATATAGGCCCAGACCACGTCGCCGAGCTCGACGCATTCGTAGGACTTCAGCTTGATCTTCCCGCAGAAGCCCGATTCGATCGGCTCCGACGGCACGTCGACGCATTGGCCGGTCACGTCGTATTTCCAGCCGTGATAGGGACAGCGCAGGCCGTTGTCCTCGTTGCGGCCAAACCACAGCGACACGCCGCGGTGAGCGCAGAACTCGTCCATCAATCCGACGCGGCCCTGCGAGTCGCGGAACGCGATCAGCCGCTCGGAGAGAAGTTTCACGCGCACCGGCGGGCAGTCCGGCTCCGGCAGCTCGGACGACATCAGCGCCGGAATCCAGTAGCGGCGGAACAGCGCGCCCATCGGCGTGCCGGGGCCGGTCAGCGTCAGGAAATCGTTCAGTTCGCGGGTCGTCATTGAGCAGGGGCTCCCGTTGAGTCTGCTTCTACTTGTTGGCGCGTCGCGGTACCTTCGATCCCCTATAACATCGGGCCGGCCGCCAGTCATTATGGCCGCAATAGCCGCGCCTGCAAAAGCGGCCGTAACGGGAGGAATCACAATGTCCTTGGGCCGGGTCAGCGGCGCCTTCATCTCGCTTGTGCTGTGCTTGTCCGCCGCGCACGCGCAAACGGATTACCCCAATCGCCAGATCCGCGTGCTGGTCGGTTTCGCCGCCGGCGGGCCGGTCGATGTGACGACGCGCATCACCGCCGATGCGCTGTCGGCCGAGCTCGGCAAGCCGCTGGTGGTCGACAACCGCCCCGGCGCCGGCGGCAACATTGCCGCCGATGCGGTCGCCAAGGCCGCGCCGGACGGCTACACGCTGCTGCAGTCCTCCAATGCGCTCGCCATCTCGCCCGGGATCTACAGCAAGCTGCCGTTCGACGTGCTGAAGGATTTCGAGCCGATCAGCGAGGTGACCACCACTTTCCTGGTGATGGTCGTGCATCCGTCGGTGCCGGCGAAGACGCTCCCGGAGTTCATCGCCTACGCCAAGACGAGAGCAAGCGTCGACTACGGATCGGCCGGCGCCGGCACCATCACGCATCTTGCGGCGGCGCTGTTCGCGCGCGAGACCGGACTGAAGATGCAGCACGTGCCCTATCGCGGCAGCGCGCCGGCGGTCACCGACCTCGTCGCCGGGCGCGTGCCTGTGATGTTCGCGCCGATCGGCACCGCCAAGCCGTTCATCGAAGGCGGACAGCTCCGGGCGATCGCCGTCAGCGGGCCCCGGCGCGTCGACGGCCTGCCCACGGTGCCGACCATCGACGAGGCAGGCCTGCGTGGCTTCGAGGCGAGCGGCTGGAACGGACTGTTCGCCCCCGCCGGCACGCCGAAGCCGATCGTCGATCGGCTGCATGCGGCGGTGGTGAAGATCCTGGCGGGCGAGGAGACGCGGCGGCGCCTTGCCCAGCTCGATGCAATCCCCCGTGGCACCGACCCTGAGACCTTCCGGCGCTATGTCGCCGCCGATGTGGCGCGCTGGATCGAGGTCGCCAGAGAGAGCGGTGTCAAGGCGGATTGAGTTGCGCCTTGGCGCCGAAGTCACTCGGTTTTCTTCTGGTGGAATCCCTCGACGCGATAGAGCTCGGGGAACAGGCGGATGCAGAGCAGCACCACCATCAGCGTGCCGATGCCGCCGACCAGCACCGCCGGCACCGCGCCGATGAAGGATGCGACCACGCCGGCGCGGAAGTCGCCGATCTGGTTCGACATGGTGATGAACAGCGAATTGACGGCGCTGACCCGGCCGCGCATGTCGTCCGGCGTCTCGAGCTGCAGCAGCGTGGTTCGGATGACGACGCTGATCGCATCGGCGCCGCCCATGACGGCGAGCGCACACCAGGCCAGCCAGAACGAGCCGGTCGAGGCGAATACGAGGGTCGCGACGCCGAACACCGCGACCGCTATGAACTCGATGCGGCCGATGCCGCGCGTGAACGACCAGCTCGTCAGCGTGACCGTGATCAACAAGGCGCCGACTGCGGGCGCGGCGCGCAGGATGCCGAGCCCGGTCGGGCCGGCGTCGAACACGTCCTTGGCGAAAATCGGGAGCAAGCGCCCAGGCGCCGCCGAGCAGACACGGCGAACAGATCGAGCGTGACGATTCCGAGCACGATGCGGTTGCGCCGGATATAGGAGATGCCGGCGAAAAACCCGGCAAGCGTGACCGGCGTCCGCGTCGTCGCGCGCTCGTAGTGCAGGAACGCAAGCTGGGTGGCGGCGGCGGCGAACATGACGAAGCAGATCGCGTACACCGCCGTCGGGTTGAACGCATAGATCAGGCCGCCGACCGCCGGCCCGGTGATGGTGGCGACCTGCTGCGCGACGGACGAGGCAGCCACCGCGCGCGGGAACAAACCTGTCGGCACGACGCCCGGCAGGATCGTCTGCATGGTCGGCGCTTCGCCGGCGCGGCCCGCGCCGAGGAAGAAGGCGGCCGTGAGGATCAGCTCCTTGCTGGTGGTGCCGGTGAAAGCGCCGTAGGCGAGCGCCGCCGCCGCGCAGCATTCGACGAGCTGCGAGACCTGCGCAATGCGCCGGCGGTCGTAGCGGTCGGCGAGCTGGCCGGCGATCAGCAGCAGGACCGTCGCGGGCAGGAACTGCACCAGCCCGACCAGGCCGAGATCGAGCGCCGAGCCGGTGAGCGCATACATCTGCCAGCCCATCGCCACGCCGACCATCTGGAAGGCGAAATTGGCGGACACCCGGGCGGTCCAGAACAGGACGAACGACCGGTGGCGCAGCAGCGAGTCCGGCGCGGGATTGGGGAGGCTCATTGGCGGGTGGGCTGCTTTCCGCGAGGTGAGGAAGGACGACACCGCGCCGCGCTCGTCTACTGCGAGGCCTCCACGGTGCGCAAGCCCCGTCGGTTGTGACCGGCAGCGCGCCATGGTGGTATGGGCGCAGGGCCCCGCATGAAGATCGCGAGCTTCAACATCAACAATATCCGCCGCCGCCTGCCGAATCTGCTGGCATGGCTGCGCGCGGCGAAGCCCGACGTCGTGTGCCTGCAGGAGCTGAAGACCACGGACGCCGAATTCCCCGCCGACGGCGCTCAAGCGCGCGGGCTACGAGGCGGTCTGGAAGGGCCAGAAGACCTGGAACGGCGTCGCGATCCTCGCCCGCGGCGCGACGCCGATCGTCACGCGCACCGACGCTGCCGGGCGATCCGAAGGACGACCAGAGCCGCTACATCGAGGCGGCGGTGAACGGCGTGCTGGTCGGCTGCTTCTATGCGCCGAACGGCAACCCGCAGCCCGGCCCGAAGTTCGACTACAAGCTCGCCTGGATGAAGCGCTTCAACCGCCACGCCGCCACGCTCTACAAGTCGAGGCTTCCGGTGGTGCTGGCGGGCGACACCAACGTGGTGCCGACGCCGCATCGACATCTACGCGACCAAATCCTACGACGACGATGCGCTGCTGCAGCCCGCGAGCCGCACAGCCTATCGGCGCCTGCTCGCGCAAGGCTGGATCGACGCCATCCGGGCGCTGCATCCGGATGCGCCGATGTACACGTTCTGGGATTACATGCGAAAGCGCTGGGAGCGCGACGCCGGGCTGCGCCTCGACCAGATCCTGCTGAGCTCCGAGTGGCGGCGCGCTGGTCGCCGCCGGCGTCGATCGTGCGGTGCGCGGCAAGGACAATGCGAGCGATCACGCGCCGGTCTGGGCGGAGCTGCGCGGCGCAGCGCAGCCTCCTGCGCCGAAACGAGCGCGCAAGCGAAGCAGCCAAGCCCAAAGCCGCAGCCCAGGCCTCCGCCGAAGCCTGCGCGCGCTGCGCCATCGGCAACGAAAGCGCGGCCGCTGCTTGTCATCGACGGCGATTCCTTTGCGCATCGCGCCTATCACGCGCTGCCGAAGACCATCCTGCGGCAAGGATCGCAGGCCGGCGGGCGCGATCCTCGGCTTCGCCAATTTCCTGCTGCGCTTCTACCAGGCGGAAGAGCCGCGCGCCGTGCTGGTCGGGCTGGGACACGCTCGACGAGCCGACCTACCGTCACGAGGCATTTCCCGACTATCAGAGCGGCCGCGAGTTCGACGATGCCATCGTCGAGCAGCTCGACGCGCTGCCGGAGCTGGTCGCCGCGTGCGGTTTCGTGAACGCGAAGGGGGCGGGCTACGAGGCCGACGATTTCGTGGCGTCGGCGGTCACCCGCGAGGAGAAGCGCGGCGGCACGGCGCTGGTGGCGAGCGGCGACCGCGACATGTTCCAGCTCGCCTCCGAACGCACCACCATCCTCTACCCGGTGCGCGCGGGCGAGGTCGCGCGCATCACGCCGGCGGAGGTGCGCGTGCGCTACGGCGTCGATCCGCAGCAGGTGCCGGACTTCATCGCGCTGCGCGGCGATCCCTCCGACAAGCTGCCGGGCGCCAAGAACGTCGGCGCGCAGGGCGCCGCCAATCTGCTGCGCCGGTACGGCACGCTGGAAGCGCTGCTCAAGGCGGGGCGCTTTGCGTCGCAGGCGGAGGAGCTGCGGCAGTACCGTGCGATCGCCACCATGGACCGCAAGGCGCCGCTGCCGCCATTGCGCGACCAGACGCCGACCTGGGACAAGGCCGCCGCGCTCGCGCGGAGTGGGGGCTCAATCAGCTCGCCGACCGTTTCGCCGCCATGGCTGGGGCGAAGCCCACGCGCGGGCGCGGTTGATGCAGCCTTGCTCGTGCGTGCGCAAGACCGCCGCGCGCCACCAAAGCAGATTCAAACCCTCAGCCCTCGCGAGCATTCCGTGCCCGGAGCGCAAGTTTGATCGCGGACTTACTGCCCGGCACCACCCATCGGCGGAAGTCCGGGTGGGGGATTGAGCGGCCCATTGATCACAGGCGGCTGCGCCGGGGCCGGAAGCGGACCCGGAATCCGGCCCTGCAGATTGGGCACCGTCGTCGGATGCACGACTTGCCCCGATCCATGCATCATGCCGCCTGATCCGCCGTGAGCACCCGCCGCAAACGCCGGGCTGTAACCGGCGATGCAGGCCATCGCGAACGCTGCTGCGAAGATACGTTTCATGATCGAGTTCCTTACTCTGATCTGCTTCGCCCACGGGTTCGACGTAGTTGCCGAGGCAGGAAATGAAAGCGCCGATCAACGAAACGTGCACCGGCTCCGAGTGATGGCACTTGGCCACCGGATGATTGATCGGCCAACCATCGTTTCACCGCGGTCCACTCGCCGCTGGATGACGATGTCGCGCTCGGTCGAGGCGGTGCAGGTTGTCCCCCGTACCGCCAGCGGCCGCGCCGGTTGCCTCCCAGCGGTGCCGGCGCGGCCTGTTCTGGGCTTCAGGTTCGCCGGCCGGCGGCCGACGTTCGATACTCCTCGAGCAAGCGGCCGCGCTCTCTACCCGCGATCGGCCACCTGTTGGAGTTGTGGGCGATACCAGTTCCTCGCGCTCCAGAACGGCTCGTACCTCGTCGAATGCTGCCGAGATGTTGCCCTTCGGGAATCGTATTTGACCAAGACCATGAATGTTCGAAAACTCTTCGCAGCCTTCTTCCAGGACAACGATTGCTCGCTCGAATCGAAGTCGTCCCTGAAATAGGCCGGCCTCATGCACGACATTCTCTCTGGCGCGAAACTTACCGTCGGGCTGTTCGTCCTCGGCCGTCATCACCAGGAACGCGATAGCGGCCGCATCGAGCAGTTCCGAGAGGCGCACTGTGTTCGGAATGCCGGCTACTGGCACGCTGTTGAACTCGTCGACCGGAAGGCCAAGCCTATCCTCGATGAAGTCTTTCAATTCTCGCCATAGATGCGAACGGCCGTGCCCTATGAAGACGTTAGTCCCGACGAGACTTGCCTTCTTGCGACGACCCTCAATTCGGCGAATGTGCGATGCGGCTTCGCGCGTCAACTTTTCAAGCCGGTCAATGCCCCGCGTCAAGACCGAGCCAGAAAGGTGGAGCGCGACAGCTTGCTGATGCGGAGCCATTCGCAGCCCTTGAGACATCGCCTTCGAATCTGCGCGACCACCCCGCACCTTTCGAAACCAGCGTAGGCGCAATGGTGCTCGCATCGGGGGCAACCAATTGCTCGATATCTTTTAGTTTCCGTTCGAGAAAAGTGTCTTTGGTGTCGAGGAGGACCGCGTCGAGCACGGACTTTGCGGCTTCCTGCAAGTCGTCAAATCGGACTCGCAAAGGGGCGAGCCTGCCAACAAGAACATCGGGTTCAAAGCCATCAGCGCGTGCGTAAATCTGGTCGAGGACGTCCTTGAAGTCCCACATGCGCCAACCGGGATTTGGCTGGTGCGTTGGCCAGTTGTCCATCAAACCCCACTCAGGGCTGAACTGCACTCCAGGTGGAGTCGGCCTCAAGTCTTCAAAATAAACCGTTGCGTGGTAGCCGATATTTGAGCCGGACCAAGCTCGCTTCACTTCCTCGCAGACGTCGTGCAGCGCCCTAATGGGACCTTGAATCTCGTCGACATTGATTTGCCTGCGGGCGTCCGAGGCCTCATCGGCAATTTTGAGCAGTTCTTCCGCCGCGTCCTGCTGCATGGTTCCAGAAGAGCCCCTAGACGCTGCCGCGAAGAATAGCCAACAGCTTCTCCCGCTCCCGTTCTTCCTCGACGAACAGGTCGTCGGATGGGCAAGAACTCTGCCAGCGTGACGATGCAGGTGGGAGGACCGATTATCTCTTGGAGCCGCTCCCTCCTGCCCAGGATTTTTGTCCTCGGTGATGACGTATCCGCACGCGTGCTTGGCCGCCTCGAAAAGGATGGCAGCGTCCGCGTCGTGGCGGTCCGTCGTCGAGTTACCGCGCATCACTTCGAGCACTCGGCGGCGTAGGTCCTCCTCTTTCGAGGTTAGGCTGGTCGGCAACGTGTGTATCTGGCCGCTCATCCTCTCCCGGACGTGCGTGGGCGTCCTCGGGTCCTGCGTCTGCCTATAGGCCGTCCCCGGCTGCACGAAGTGGAGAGTGCCTTCCTCTTCCAGGGCCAGCAGCCGGTCCACCAGCACGTCACGTGCGCTGCCGTCCCGGTCCAGGACCATTGCATCGAGCGCGATGCCGCAACGCTTCGGATGCAGCTTGCCGTTCGTGGTCAGTGTCATGGCGAGCCCACGCGGATTTGCTTGCGCTGGCAGATAGGCGCAGCCCAAGTTCCCCACAAGGGACTGCGGAGCCTTCCCGCCAGTTAGGGCCATCCGGCGACACAGCCCCTCGGGCCGGACAAATCGCCGGACAAATCAGTTATGGACTTGTGCAGCAGGTCGACCGCGACCTTCAACTTATGCCGATGAAATGGGCTGAGGTAAGTGGTGGAGCCGAGCGGGATCGAACCGCTGACCTCCTCATTGCGAACGAGGCGCTCTCCCAGCTGAGCTACGGCCCCAAAATCGAAGCGCAACGGGTTCTGGGCTCGTCGCGCGGGTATGTCGGGCGGCCATTTAGGGCCGCCGCCCCGGGCTGTCAATAAGCCGGGGTTGGCGGCCGGGCGGCGGTCTTCGCGGACTTGCCGCTCCAGCGCGGGAACGGTACACGTCTGGTGGCGATTGCGCCTTGGATTCGCGAGATGTCCGGAAACTTTGTCGTCGATCTGATCGTCTTCTTTTCTTATCTGCTGACGCTCTACGTCTACCTCCTGATCGCCGCCGCGGTCCTGAGCTGGCTGATCGCGTTCAACGTGGTCAATCCGCGCAACCAGTTCGTCGCGATCGTGGCCGAATTCCTTTACCGGATCACCGAGCCCGTCCTGCGTCCGATCCGCAGTGTGTTGCCCAATCTGGGCGGGATCGACATTTCCCCCGTGATCGTCATTCTCATCATCATCTTCATTCAGACGGTCATCTTGCCGAGCCTGATCCGGGCGGTGTCGTAGGTAACAGGGGGGCGGCTTGGCGCCCTGGGAACCGACGCGCGACGGTCTCATCCTCACGGTCCGGTTGACGCCCAAGGGTGGGCGCGACGCGATCGACGGCATCGAAGCGACCGCCGACGGCCGCCCGGTGCTGCGGGTGCGCGTGCGCGCGGCGCCGAGCGAGGGTGAGGCCAACGACGCACTGGTCCGGTTGATCGCCAAGGTGGTTGGCGTCCCACCGCGTGCCGTCAATTTAATCACCGGACACACCTCGCGGTTGAAGCGCCTGAAAATCGACGGATCGGCCATTGCGCTGGCCGAAGCGCTGGAGAGAATCTGTGGTACTGACGTTGCTCCGCCCTCATCCTGAGGAGCCCGCGAAGCGGGCGTCTCGAAGGACGGGGCGGCCCCCCGCTTCGAGACGCGTTGCTTCGCAACGCTCCTCAGCGTGAGGGCCGATTGAGTTCGGCAGGACACGAGAAATCGAATGACCGCCCGGATCATCGACGGCAAGACCATCGCGGCGGAGCTGCGCGGCCGCGTCGCGGACGCGGCGCACCGGCTGGCGCGCGACCGCGCGCTGGTGCCGGGGCTCGCGGTCGTGCTGGTCGGCAACAATCCTGCGAGCGAGGTCTATGTCGGCTCAAAGACCAAGGCGACCGTCGGCAGCGGGATGCGCTCGTTCGACCACCGGCTGCCCGCGGCGGTGAGCGAGGCCGACCTGCTGACGCTGGTCGGACGTCTCAACCGCGATCCGGTCGTGCATGGCATCCTGGTGCAACTGCCGCTGCCCGCGCACATCAATTCACAGAAGATCCTCGCCGCGATCGATCCGGCGAAGGACGTCGACGGCTTCCATCCCGTCAATCTCGGGCGGCTGGCGGCGGGACTGCCGGCGCTCGCGCCGTGCACGCCGCTCGGCTGCATCATTCTGGCGAAGACCGTGCGGCCGTCGCTTGAAGGCCTCGAGGCGGTCATCATCGGCCGCTCCAACATTGTCGGCAAACCGCTCGCGCTCCTGCTGCTCGCCGAGAACGCCACGGTGACGGTGGCGCATTCGAAGACCGAAGACCTTCCCGCGGTGTGCAGCCGTGGCGATCTGGTGTTTGCCGCGGTCGGCCGCCCGGAGTTCGTGCGCAAGAGCTGGATCAAGCCGGGCGCGACTGTCATCGACGTCGGCATCACGCGTGTGGCCGTGCCAGGCGCGGCCGGCAAGTCGAAGCTGCTCGGCGACGTCGCATTCGCCGAAGCATCGGAAGTCGCGGGCGCGATCACCCCGGTTCCCGGCGGCGTCGGTCCGATGACGATTTCCTGCCTGCTCGCCAACACGGTGCGTGCCGCCTGCATGCAGGCCGGCTTCCCGATGCCGGACTTCAGCCGCCCGAGCTCGGACGAACGATCGCGGGATTGATTACTCCCTTGGCAGCTTCGCCGCCTGGACGACGGCCTCCCACTGCTTGCTTTCCGACACGATGATTTCGCCGGTGCGAATGCGGCCGTTTGCAATCGGCTCCAGTCCGAGCGAGGTCAGGCGTTCGCGCACGTCAGCCAATTTCAGGATGCCGGCCACGTCGTCGGCGATCCTGTCGGCAATCGTCACGTCCGTCTTTGGCGGCGCCACCAGCGCGAACCAGGTGCTCGACCGGTATCCGGCGAGGCCCTGCTCCTCGATCGTCGGCGTGTCCGGCAACGATGGCGAACGCGCCGCCGTGCCGACACCCAAGATCCTGATCTGGCCGGTGCGATGAAGCGCCAGCGCCGAACCGAGATTGTCGAACATGAGATCGATATTGCCGCCGACCAGATCGGCCAATGCGGGCGCGCTTCCCTTGTAGGGAACGTGCACCATCTCGATGCCGGTCAGGTTCTGAAACAGCACGGCCGAGAGATGCGACGTCGAGCCCGGCCCCTGCGAACCGTAGTTCAGTCCGCCCTTTTGCTGTTTGGCATAGGCGACAAGTTCGCTCACCGATTTGGCGGGCAGGCTTGATCTTATCGCGAGCACGGTGGGAACACCGGCCATGACGGTGATGGGTGTCAATTGCAGCGGATCGAATGAGAATGCCTTCTGCACGAAGCGGTTGATGACCAGCGGGCCGGCCGGGCTTGCGAGCAAGGTGTGGCCGTCGGGCGATGCATTGGCGACGAGAGTGCTGCCGGTGGTGCCGGCGGCGCCCGGGCGGTTCTCGATGATGACGGGTTGCCCCCAGCGCTCGGCGAGTTTCGCGCCGACGATCCGCGGGATCGCGTCGGCAGTGCCGCCGGCGGGGAACGGAACGACGATCGTCACGCTCCGCCGCGGGAAATCGGCGGGAGCCGCCGCGGCCATCGCGATGGCCGAACCAATGGCGCAAGATGAGTGTGAGCGGCCTGAGGATCATCGTGCTTCCTGATCGATACGTGTGCGACACGTTCCGATAGCACGAAATGCGAACGACCACGGAATCGCGATCCGTGGCCATCGTTCAACAGCTGCTGTGATGTTGGGGCGCGGCCGGATTATTCTTTGCCGTTGCCGTTCCAGGCGTAGGCGACCTTGTCGAGCACCTTGGTGCCGAACCGCTCCGATGAGCGCGCCACCGCGCGGCCGCCGAGCGAGCGATAGAACTCGACCGCGGACTCGTTGTCCGACAACGCCCAGACCACGAGGCTCTGCAAGCCGCTCTGGGTGAGGTCGCGCCGCGCCGCCGAGAACAGCTTGCGGCCGAAGCCGAGGCCCTGGAATTCCGGCCGCAGATAGAGCTCGTAGATCTCGCCGTCGTAGTAGAGGCTGCGCGCGCGGTTGCGGCCGTAGTTGGCGTAGCCGGCGGTCGTGTTGCCGAAGGCGAGGATCGCGACCCGGCTGCCTTTGCGGATGGCTGAGTCCCCACCAGTCCGGCCCGCGCCGATTGATCAGCCGCTCGAGCTCCGCACCGGGGATGATGCCCTGGTAGGCGGCCCGCCAAGCAGTCGTCATGCGTCGCGGCAATGGCCGGCGCATCGGACGGCTTGGCGCGGCGGACCTCGATGAGGGTTGTGTTGCTCATATGCAGAATTGAAGCAAGCACCCGGCCGCCCTTCAAGCCTTATATTTAACAAGACGTTAATGGTGTGGATTGGGAGTGTCCAGCCGCACTGGAACGACTCTGCAGGACGCAAAAAAATCCAGACAAAATCGCTGTCTGGCTCGGTGTTGCCGGCGGGCAACGCGCGAAAATGAAATTTTGGTCGCTGGTGTTCGCCACCCGAAAATACCAGTCACAGAAACAGTTCGACTGGGTCAGTGACCGAGAAGATTTGAGCCCGAAAAGCACAATCCCGAATCGGGAAACGAATCGATTTCCAGTAAGACAAGCTCACGCAGCCAATTGGCTGCGTCGGCGCCGTGCGCAACCCGCCAGTTGGCTGGCCGGCTCACGTCGCGAGGCCGATTTTTGTGCGCAGTGCATCAATCGGCTCGCGCGTCGCCGCCCAGAAGTCCCAGGACGGATCGAACAGGTCGACCTTGACCGCTTCGCCGCGCGCCCAGGCGTGCCAGAACTCCTGCGGGTCGAGCGCGCCCTTGGCGGCGCCGGCGACGTCGTTGAGGGCGATGCCGAGGTGCCAGCTCAGGATCACCGGCAGGACATGCCCGGCCATCGCGCGTTTCCTGTGCATCGCCGCCGTGAAGGTCGACACCAGGAGCTCGCCGCGCGGCGTGGTGTCGTAGCCGGCGAGGGTGTGCGAGGAGTCGTGCGGCGCCGCGAAGGCGAAATTGAGCGCCGTCGGCTCGCCCGGGAACGCATATTTGTTCGCCTTGTAGAACGTCGCGAAAGTGTTCCCGAAGGTATCCGCCGGCAGATCGGCGAGCGCATGGAAACGCGCGGCGAGCGCCGGATCGGGCTTGTCCTTATAGGGCATGAACCACGGCATCATGTCGTCACTGGGCCACGGCCGGCCGATGATGCTTTCCATATTGGCGCGGATCATGTGCGCGGTGGCGTCGTGCAGGTGTCCCTGCGCGAGCTCCGCGATGTCGTCGACGTAATCCGCCTTGACGCCGAGCCTGGCGGCGAGCGCCAGCACGGCCTTAAGCTTGGCGTTGTCGAGCTTGCCGTCGACAAATGCCATCACGGTGGCGAAGCTGCACGGCCTCGTTGGCCAGCGCCGGAATGGCGGCGAGCGACTGCAACTCGGGGGCCGAGGCCGGCGCCATCACGGAAGGATCGCTCGGGAGCCGGAAGATGTAGCGCGCGGCGGCGTTGATGCTCGCGCGGTCGGCGTCGGTGACTTGCGGCCCGGCGGCGGCGACACCAAACATCGCCTTGAGGATCGCGCGGGCCTGGTCGGGCGTGGCTTGAATATGCATGGCGGTGCTCCCGCAAAGAGCGCCACACTATCATATTGAGTATCGCGCTATCCGCCGTCATGGCCGGGCATAGCCCGTCGAAGACGGGCGTAAACGCCCTGGTGCCCGGCCATCCACGTCTTTGGTTCAAATCCTCTTAAGACGTGGATGCCCGCGACAAGCGCGGGCATGACGGAACCGAAGATGGCGTTTGTTGCGGCCTAGACCTGCTCGGCTTCCTTGCGCCGCTCTTCGCGCTTGCGCTCGTTGGGATCGAGCAGCTTCTTGCGCAGCCGGATCGACTTCGGCGTCACCTCGACCAGCTCGTCGTCCTCGATATAGGCGAGCGCCTTTTCGAGCGTCATGCGGATCGGCGGCGTCAGCCGCACCGCCTCGTCCTTCGAGGTGGTGCGGATGTTGGTGAGCTGCTTGCCCTTGAGCACGTTGATCTCGAGATCGTTGTCGCGGGTGTGCTCGCCGACGATCATGCCGCGATAGACCTTCCAGCCCGGCTCGATCATCATCGGGCCGCGGTCCTCGAGCTTCCACATCGCATAGGCGACGGCCTCGCCCTGCTCGTTGGAGATCAGCACGCCGTTGCGGCGGCCCGGTGATCTCGCCCTTGAACGGCGCGTAGGCGTGGAACAGGCGGTTCATGATCGCGGTGCCGCGGCGTGTCGGTCAGCAGCTCGCCCTGGTAGCCGATCAGCCCGCGCGTCGGCGCGTAGAACACCAGCCGCACGCGGCCGCCGCCGGAGGGCTGCATCTCGATCATCTCGGCCTTGCGCTCCGACATCTTCTGCACGACCACGCCGGAGTGGATCGTCGTCGACGTCGATCACGACCTCTTCGATCGGCTCTTCCAGGTCGCCCGCGTCGTTGCGGCGGAGCAGCACCTTCGGGCGCGACACCGACAGCTCGAAGCCTTCGCGCCGCATGGTCTCGATCAGGATGCCGAGCTGCAGCTCGCCGCGGCCGGCGACCTCCATCGAATCCTTCTCGTCCGATTCCTGGATGCGCAGCGCCACGTTGCCTTCCGCCTCGCGCAACAGGCGGTCGCGGATCATGCGGCCGGTGACCTTGTCGCCTTCGGTGCCGGCGAGCGGCGAATCGTTGACGCGGAATGTCATCGCCAGCGTCGGCGGATCGATCGGCTGCGCCGGGATCGGCGTCTCGACCTCGGGATCGCAGATCGTGTGCGCGACGGTGGCTTCCGGCAGGCCGGCGATGGCGACGATGTCGCCGGCTTCGGCTTCGTCGACCGGCACGCGCTCGAGCCCGCGGAAGGCGAGCACCTTGGTGACGCGGCCGGCTCTCGATCAGCTTGCCGTCGTGGTCGAGCACCTTCACCGCCTGGTTCGGCTTGACCGAGCCGGAGGTGATGCGGCCGGTGACGATGCGGCCGAGATAGGGATTGGCTTCGAGGATGGTGCCGAGCAGGCGGAACGGACCCGTCTTCGACCTGCGGCGGCGTCGACGTGCTTCAGCACCAGATCGAACAGCGGCTTCATGCCCTGGTCCTTCGGACCTTCGAGCTTTTCCGCCATCCAGCCCTGCTTGGCCGAGCCGTAGAGGATCGGGAAGTCGAGCTGCTCGTCGGTGGCGTCGAGCGCCGCGAACAGGTCGAACACCTCGTTGACGACCTCGATCGGGCGCGCGTCGGAGCGGTCGACCTTGTTGATCACGACGATCGGCTTGAGCCCCATCTTGAGCGCCTTCGACACCACGAACTTGGTCTGCGGCAGCGGACCCTCGGCGGCGTCGACCAGCACCAGCGCGCCGTCGACCATGTTGAGGATGCGCTCGACCTCGCCGCCGAAATCGGCGTGGCCGGGCGTGTCGACGATGTTGATGCGGGTGTCGCTGCCAGAGGATCGACGTCGCCTTGGCGAGGATGGTGATGCCGCGCTCGCGCTCGAGGTCGTTGGAATCCATCGCGCGCTCGGCGACCTTCTGGTTCTCGCGGAAGGAGCCGGCCTGCTGCAGCAGGCGGTCGACCAGCGTGGTCTTGCCATGGTCGACATGGGCGATGATGGCGATGTTGCGCAGATTCATAGTGTTTCCGGAATCAGAGCGGGCCACAAGCGCGATGGCTCGAGCAAAATCGCGGCCATTTCTGCTGAAAACGCGCCAAGAACGCAGCCAGGGCCCGCGTTTGCGCGCAACATAGTCATCGCGAACGAAAAAGCAACGACGAGTTTGTGACTCATTGCACGGACAATGAGCGTTAACGATCAATGTCTTGAGCGGCCCAACCGGCTGGCTCACGTCCGCGGGACCGGTCCCCAGGCCCGAAGGTCGCGCCCTTGGGCAGCGCCTCGCGCACCATCATCATCTCGCCGATGGTCTCCGACGTGACGAGGCCGACCAGCCGGCCGCTCGCATCGACCACGGCCACCGCCGGCGCCGATTTCTCCTGCAGGAGCTTGAACGCATCCTCCAGGCGCTGGCGATGGCTGATGGTCGGAATGTCCGTCGTCATGGCGTCGGCGACGCGCGCGTCGGGGCCGCGCTCCTTGAGCGCGCGGATGATGTCGGCGCGGGCGAGCAGGCCGACCGGCTTGCCGGCGTCGTCGACCACCGGGAATTCGCTCTGGCTGGTGCGCAGCAGCGTCTGCACGGCGTCCTCGACGTCGGCCGTGGGCGTGAGCGTCGCGTATTGCGTCATCATCGCGGCGCTCACCGGCACGCCGCGCGACATCGAGCGGATGGCGACGAAATGCGCCTCCGACGGTGGCCGCGAGATAGACGAAGATCGCGATGAAGATCAGCATGATGTTCGAGAACAGGCCGATGAAGCCGAGCGCGAAGGCAAAGCCCTGGCCGATCATGGCGGCGACTTCGGTGGCGCGCACGAAGCCCATGCGGGTCGCGAGCAGCGCGCGCAGCACGCGGCCGCCGTCCATCGGGAACGCCGGGATCAGGTTGAACAGCACGAGGAACACGTTGACCATCGCCAGCCGGTCGACCATCGCGACCTTGGTGCTCTCGATCGACGGTCAGCGCGCCGAGGTCGAGCTGCGCGCCGAAGAACACGACCAGCACGAGCGCGATCACGACGTTCACCAGCGGGCCGGCGATGGCGATGACGAACTCCTCGCGCGGCTCCTCGGAGATGCGCTCGAGCCGCGCCAGCCCGCCGATCGGCAGCAGCGTCACGTCCGGCGTCGCGATCCCGTAATGCGCGGGCGGCGAAGACGTGGCCGAACTCATGCGCCACCACGCAGGCGAACAGCAGGATCATGAAGGCGAGGCTGTACCAGGCCTGCTCCGGCGCCGCCGGCGGCCCAGTTGGCGCCGAAGATCCAGGCCAGGAACAGGATGAAGGTGATGTGCAGGCGGACGTCGGTGCCTGCGATGCGGCCGATGGTCAGCGACCAGGACATGGGGCTCTCCCGCGGGCGTATGCGACAGGCTATAGGTAGGTCACGGTGCGGCTTTGCGAGTGGGCGCCGCCGATGTCCGCCAGCGTTGCGACATGACGAGGTGCGACCATGGCCCAGAAACTGACCGCCGACGCCCGCAAGAGCGCGCTCGCCAAGCTCGCCGGCTGGAGCGAGGTGCAGGGCCGCGACGCCATCACCAGGAAATTCGTGTTCAAGGATTTCAACGAGGCGTTCGGCTTCATGACGCGGGCCGCGCTGGTGGCCGAGAAGATGGATCACCATCCGGAGTGGTTCAACGTCTACAAGACCGTCGAGGTGACGCTCTCGACCCACGACGCCGGCGGGCTGACCGAGCTCGACGTCAAGCTCGCCGAGGCGATGAACGCGCTGGCGGGCGGCTGATGCACAGGCGTACTTGAACCGCTTGCTGGCATCCGATGACCAGGGGCCATGTGACGGCCGGTGTTTGTCGCCGGGAGGATGCATGTTCGGATGTTCGGCTGCGGTGCCGCTGCCTGGGACGATGGACGCTCAAGGCGCGACGAGGAGCGCGTGCGCCGCGGCTTCTGGCCGAAGGCGAAGCGCGTCGCCGCGAAGCTGCCGTTCGCGGAGGACCTGCTCGCCGCCTATTACTGCGCCTTCGACCGCCAGACGCCGCTGCAGGTGAAGGCGGCGCTGCTCGGCGCGCTCGCCTATTTCGTGCTGCCGGTCGACGCGATGCCCGACATCCTGCCGCTGCTCGGCTACACCGACGACGCGCTGGTGCTGGTGACGGCGCTGCGCATGGTGTCCGGCCACATCCGCGACGAGCACCGCGAAGCGGCGCGGCAGGCGCTGGCGCGCGGCCTCGACGACGTCGCGCTGATCGCTGCGTTCTCCATGGCCGGTCCCGACCTGCGAACGCCGGACGCCATCGCGCGCGCGGTGGACGAGGCCGCCGGTCACTACCGGCAGGGCCGGCTCGACGACGCCGACAAGATCTGCGCGCGCGTGCTGAAGGCGGCGCCGGACTGGTTCGACGCGCTGCATCTTGCCGGGCTGGTCAAGCTCGAAGCCGGCAAGGCCGGCGGCGGCGCAGGTGCTGCTCGCCAAGGCGCTCAAGCTCAATCCCGGCTCGGCGCAGGTCCTGTCCAATCTCGGCCGCGCGCTCGTCCGCGCTCAACCGCGACGACGAGGCGCTGGCGGCGCTCGACAAGGCGCTGGCGCTCGCGCCGGACAGCTTCGAGGCCATCAACAGCCGCGGCAACGTGCTGCTCAAGCTCAACCGCGCCGACGAGGCGATCGCGGCGTTCGAACGGGTGCTGGCGCTCGAGCCGCGCTTCCTCGGCGCGCGCGCCAATCTCGGCAATGCGCTGGCGCAGCTCGGCCGCTTCGAGGAGGCGCTCGCGCAATACGACGCGGTGCTGGCGGCGCATCCCGCGCATCGCCGAGACGCATCGTCAATCGCGGCAGCGCGCTCGCGAGTCTCGGCCGCGCTGGACGAGGCGCTCGCGGCCTATGACGCGCGCTGGCGCTGCGCGCCCGACTATGCCAAGGCGCGCATCGGCCGCGGCGCCGCGCTCGCGGCGCTCAACCGGCATCAGGAGGCGCTCGCAGGAATTCGGCGCGGTGCTGGCGGCCGACAAGAGCAACGCCGACGCCCAGCACAACGAGGCGCTGTCGCTGCTGACGCTCGGCGACTATCGCCGCGGCTTCGAGAAATACGAGGCGCGCTGGCTGCGCAGCGGCATGCCGCGCCGGCGGAGCTTCGGCAAGCCGCTCTGGCTCGGCGAGTATCCGCTCGGCGCGCAAGACCATCCTCGTCCATGCCGAGCAGGGGCTCGGCGACACCATCCAGTTCGCGCGCTATGCGCCGCAGCTGGCGCGCGGCGGCGCCAAGGTCGTGCTGGAAGTGCAGCCGGAGCTGGTCGCGCTGCTGTCGCGCGTCGACGGCGTCGCGAGCGTGGTCGGCGCGCGGCGATGCGCTGCCGGCCTACGACGTGCATTGCCCGGCCGGCAGCCTGCCGCTGGCGCTGCGCACCGAGCTTGCGAGCATTCCCGCCAACGTGCCGTATCTCGCGGCGAGCGAGGAGCGCATCGCCAAATGGCGCGAGCGGATCGAGCGCCTGCCGTCGCCGCGCATCGCGGTCGCCTGGTCGGGCAGCGCCGATCACGCCAACGACCGCAACCGCTCGATCGCGCTCGCGCGGCTTCGCGCCGCTGCTCGCGGCGGGGCAGGGGAGCTTCGTCAGCATCCAGCGCGAGCTGCGCGACGGCGATGCCGAGGCGCTCGCGCGGCTTGCCCAACGTCACCCATGTCGGCGATGCGCTCGCCGATTTCGACGACACCGCCGCGGTGATGGCGCTCGCCGATCTCGTGATCGCGGTCGACACCTCGGTGGTGCATCTCGCCGGCGCGATGGGCCGGCCGGTGTGGGTGCTGCTGCCGTTCCAGCCGGACTGGCGCTGGCTGCTCGATCGCGAGGATTCGCCCTGGTATCCGACCGCGCGGCTGTTCCGTCAGCCGCAAGCCGGGCGATTGGGAGAGCGTGATCGGCGCAGGTGAGGGACGCGCTATCGCGCGGCGTCATCTGACGGTTTGATCGACGCCAGTCAATTGCTGAAAAGAGAAAAGGGCACCCCGTTGCCAGGGTACCCTTTCCTCAGATCAGCCGCACAGCACGGCGAACACCGAAGCCAGCTTCGGATGCGTGAGCACCCAACGCCAACACGGTAACGTCGTACCGCACAGCTCGCTGGCTTCGAGAACTGAGAGACACGCCCGCGCGAGCAATCCCACCGTATCCTCGGCACGAGGCGAGTCCTTGCGGAACCGACATCGTGCGTTAGGCCAACTGGTTTGGGGTTAGAGCCTTGCCCCCAACCGATCCGGCTCTGAGGTCAAGGATACCCGCGCCCGCCGCGCGTTCAAGGAGAAGCGAAAGAAGTCCACGCAATCCACATCAGCGATGCTGACGTTTTATTTTGCTTGTCATTTTTCTTGCCGGATGCGCCACGCGCGTGACGTTTCACGGCCGCACGATCACCTTGCCCATCGCGCGGCGTTCCGACAGCGATTTCAGCGCCTGCGGAAATTCCGCCAGCGGATAGGCATGATCGACATGGCAGGAGAGCTTGCCGTCGGCCGCGAAGCGCGCGAGTTCGACGATGGTGTCGCGATACGCTCTGCGGCTCGCGCCGCACCCAGTCGCCGAAATAGACGCCGAGCACCGCGCAGCCCTTGAGCAGCGTGAGATTGAGCGGCAGCTTCGGGATCTCGCCGGCGGCAAATCCGACACCAGATGGCGTCCTTCCCAGGCGATCGCGCGCAGCGCCGCCTCGCTGTAGCGGTCGCCGATCGGATCGAAGATCACGTCGATGCCGTGCTCGCCGCCGAGGCGCTTGAGCGCGTCGCGCAAATCCTCGGTCGCGTAGTTCACGGTCTCGTCGGCGCCGTGCGCGCGCGCGAACGCGAGTTTGTCGTCGGTCGAGGCGCAGGCGATCACGCGCGCGCCCATCAGCTTGCCGAGCTCCACCGCCGCGAGCCCGACGCCGCCGGCGGCGCCGAGCACCGCGAGCGTCTCGCCGCGCTTCATCCGCGCGCGGTCGCGCAGCGCATGCATGGCGGTGCCGTAGATGATGGTCAGCGCCGCGGCGCGATCGAAGTCGAGATCGGCGTCGAGCTTGATCAGCTTGTCGGCCGGCGCGGCCATGCGCTCGCGCGCGGCGCCGTAGGTGACATAGCCGATCACGCGGTCGCCGGGCTTGAAGCCGGTGACGCCGGCGCCGACGCTCTCGACCACGCCCGCGAACTCGCCGCCGGGCGAGAACGGGAACGGCGGCTGCTTCTGATAGCGGCCGGCGATGATCAGCGTGTCGTAGAAGTTCAGGCCGACCGCCTTCACCGTGGTGACGACCTCGCCGGGGCCGGCGACGGGTTCGGGGATGTCGGCAAGGACAAGGTCATCGGGCGGTGCCGAATCGGGTACAGAGGATGGCTTTCACGGGGCGGGTGCGTTCGCGGGTTCTAGCACGGGTCATGCGGTGCGGCGTTCTAGCATGGCGGCTGCTGCGACTGACGCATCGCCTTCACATTGTCGAATTCGCTAACTATTCCATGGCTTAAGTGGGGTGTGACATCGATGGAGGGCCGGCCGATGCAACGTTCACCGCGGACGATCATGGTTCTCGCCGCCGCCATCGTGGTGTCGACCGCGGCGCTGGCGGAGCAGAGCAAGCAGCAGCCGAAGCAGAAGACCGCGGCCGCCGCCGCCCGGCGCAGCCGACGCTGCTCGGCCAGTATGGCGACTGGGGCGCCTACACCGCCGACGCCCGAGGGCAAGAAGGTCTGCTTCGCGCTCGCCAAGCCGAAGTCCTCGACCACCAATCCGGCCGGCCGCAAGCGCGACCCGGCCTATGTCTTCATCTCGACCCGTCCGGCGGAGAACGTGCGCAACGAGATTTCGGTCATCATCGGCTATCCGTTCCGGACGCCGTCGGACGCCACCGCCGAGATCGGCCCCACCAAGTTCGCGATGTACACCCAGAACGACGGCGCCTGGATCAAGAACGTCGCCGAGGAGGCGCGCCTGATCGACGCCATGCGCAAGGGCGCCGACCTGACCATCAAGGGCACCTCGAGCCGCGGCACCCGTCGACCGACACCTATTCGCTCAAGGGCCTCGCCCAGGCGATGGATCGCGTCGCGCAGGAGTGCAAATAGCGCCGCTCCGTCTGGCACGGTCCTTCGGTCAGCTCGGTTTGTGTTGCGCCGCCCGGCGGCCTATCTATCGCGCCATGAGCGCCGCCCGCCCACCACCCTGCAAACCAGCCCCTTCGTCGAGAAGGCGCCGCTGGAGCGCTATGTCCCGCCGGCGATGCCGTCGCTGGTCGGGCTGACGCGCGCCGAGCTGGCCGATGCGCTCGGGCAGGTCGGCGTGCCGGAGAAGCAGCGCAAGATGCGCGTGCAGCAGCTCTGGCACTGGATCTATGTGCGCGGCGCGCGCGACTTCGACGCCATGACCAGCGTGTCGAAGGATCTGCGCGCGGTGCTGGCGCAGCACTTCACGCTGGCGCGGCCCGAGGTGGTGGCGGAGCAGGTGTCGGCCGACGGCACCCGCAAATGGCTGCTGCGCCTGCCCGGCGAAAGCGGCGAGCGGCCGCACGAGGTCGAGTGCGTCTACATCCCCGAGACCGACCGCGGCACGCTCTGCCTCTCGAGCCAGGTCGGCTGCACGCTCACCTGCTCGTTCTGCCACACCGGCACGCAGCGGCTGGTGCGCAACCTCACCGCCGGCGAGATCGTCGGCCAGGTGATGGTCGCGCGCGACCGGCTCGGCGACTGGCTGGGCGCGGAGCGGCTGAAGGCGCCGGGCCTGCCGACCGAGGGCGAGCGCTTCATCTCCAACATCGTGATGATGGGCATGGGCGAGCCGCTCTACAATTTCGAGGCGGTGCGCGACGCGATCGGCGTCATCGCCGACGGCGACGGGCCTGAGCATCTCCAAGCGCCGCATCACGCTCTCGACCTCGGGCGTGGTGCCGATGATCGCGCGCGCCGGCGACGAGATCGGCTCCATGCTGGCGGTGTCGCTGCATGCGGTGCGCGACGAGCTGCGCAACGAGCTGGTGCCGCTCAACCGCAAATATCCGATCGCCGAACTGCTCGACGCCTGCCGCAACTATCCCGGGCGTCTCCAATGCGCGCCGCATCACCTTCGAATATGTGATGCTCAAGGGCGTCAACGATTCCATCGCCGACGCCAAGGCGCTGGTGCGGCTGCTCAAGGGCATCCCGGCCAAGATCAATCTCATCCCGTTCAATCCGTGGCCCGGCACGACCTACGAATGCTCGGACTGGGAGCAGATCGAGAAATTCTCCGAGGTCGTGTTCAATGCCGGCTATGCCTCGCCGGTGCGCACGCCGCGCGGCCGCGACATCCTCGCCGCCTGCGGCCAGCTCAAGAGCGCGACCGAGAAGCTCTCCGCGCGCGAGCGCATGGCGCTGCGCGCCATGGCGATGACGGACTACGCGGTCGATGGAAAACGTCATCCGCCTGCTGATGCGCTTCATCCTGGTGCCGCTCGGCTACTCCGCGTCGATTGCGGCACGCTGGGGTTGGTCGGATGGGAGTTCATCGAGTGTCGTGCTGGTTGAGACGCGGTAATGGAGCGGCCTGGGGATGATCCGTGCGATCTGACGACTGCGGCACAGACGATGGAAAACCTCATCCGCTTCTTGATGCGCTTCATCCTGGTGCCGCTCGGCTCCTCGCGGCATCGATCGCCGGCGCGTGGTGCTGATCGCTCGTGGCAGCTCGTCGACATGGCGATCAGCGGGCATCCCGACGGGCCCGCCTATGCGTTCTCGGTTTCGCATCGGCGGGCCGTTCCTGCTGCTGTTCATGTTCGTGTTCATGCTGCTGCCGGCGTCGATCGGCATCCTGATCTCGGAAGCCTTCGCGATCCGCTCGTGGATCTTCCACGTGCTCAACGGCGTCGTGTCGGCGTGGCTCGGCTGGCAGCTCTTCGGCACCGTCGCCGGCATTGGCCTGCCGCTCGACCGGCCGCTGATGGTGATCGCCGCGGGCATCGCCGGCGGCTTCGCCTATTGGGCGGTGGCGGGCTTCAGCGCCGGCTTCTACAAGCCGATGTTCCGGAGCAACCGCCGCCGTCGGTGCCCGCAACCACCCGGTAACCGGCTCGGTATATAGCGTTGACCACGCCGGTTCCGTGCGGCGAAATCCGTTTCAGCGCGGCGCCATGGGGTAAATGTGCGCAACGGGGTGGGGTCATGTCCGAGCGTAAAAATACCTCCGCGCGCACCGCATTGTGCCGGGCCATCTGCGTGCTGCTGTTGGCGGCGACCGCGGCCGCCTGCGACAAGTGCGGCGATTTCGTCCCGCCGATCCGCCTCATGGGCGATAAGCAGCCGGAAGCCTGCCGGGATCAGGCGCCCAAGCTGCGCTGATGCCGCTACACTCGCCGGCGCCTTTGTGCGACATAGTCGCGAGATGACCTCGCTCGCCGACACTGCGCCGCGCAGCCTGACCGAACGCCGTTTTGCGGTCTGCCTGCTCATCCTCGTGGCGGTGACCGTGGTCCGGCTGATCGGGCTCGCGTTCTCGCGAGGTCGATCTGTTCTTCGACGAATCGCAATACTGGGCGTGGTCGCGCGAGCTCGCGTTCGGCTACTTCTCGAAGCCGCCGCTGCTCGCCTGGGTGATCGCGGGCGCGGAAGCCGTGTGCGGCTCGGCCGAAGCCTGCATCCGCGCGCCGGCGCCGGTGTTCTATCTCGGCACCTGCCTCGTCACCTACGCCATCGCCAAGACGCTGTACGACGAGGCGACCGCGTTCTGGGCCGCGCTGCTGCTGGCGTTCACCGCCGGCGTCGCGTTCTCGAGCCGCATCATCTCGACCGACGTGCCGCTGTTGTTCTTCTGGGCGCTCGCGCTGCTCGCCTATGTGAAGCTCTGCAGGGCGGCGACTGGCGCTGGGGCGTTCTGCTCGGCGTGTCGTTCGGGCTCGGGATGCTGGCGAAATACGCCATGATCTATTTCGTGCTCGGCATCGCCGCCGCGGCGCTGATCGATCGCGATGCGCGCGCGCTGTTGCGCTCGCCGGCGCTGTGGCTCGCCGCCGCGATCGGCGTCGCGCTGATCCTGCCGAATGCGATCTGGAACGCGCAGAACGGCTTCGTCACGCTGACGCATGTCGGCCACAACATCCAGGGCGAGGGCGCCGCGCTTCAATCCGCTGCGCGGGCTCGAATTCGTGGCGAGCCAGTTCGCGCGTGTTCGGCCCGGTGATGTTCAGCGTGCTGCTGATCGTCTGCGTGCGCATGTTCAAGCCCGACATCGGCCGCGCCGACCGGCTGATGCTGTGCTTCGCGATCCCGACGCTGGCGCTGGTGACGGTGACGGCGTTCGTCACCCGCGCCAATGCCAACTGGGCGGCGGCCGGCGTTCATCTCCGCCAATGTGCTGGCCGCCGCCGTGCTGGTGCGGCACGCGGCCTGGCGCTGGATCGCGCTCAGCATCGCGATCGGCGTCGTCGCGCAGATCGCGCTGCTGGTCGGCGACGCCAATGCGCGCCGGCTGTCGATCCCGTGGCTTGCCAAGCCCGACGTCTATGCGCGCACCATGGGCTGGCGTTCGCTCGGCGACGAGGTCGACAAGCTCGCGCGGCGCACCGGCGCGCGCACCATCGCCGCGCAGCAGCGCGACGTCGTCGCGTCGCTGCTCTACTATCAGCGCGACACCGGGCGGCCGGTGCTGTCATGGCCGGCGAGCGCAGTCCCGAACCATCATTTCGATCTGACCCGGCGGCTGACGGCGGCGGCCCCCGATCCGGTGCTGTTCATCTCGTCGTGCGGATCGGCGGAGCCGCTTGCCTAAGCACTATCGCAGCGTCGAGCCGCTCGGCCGCGCTGGAGGCGCGCAGCGGCCCGACCACGTCGCGCAGCTATTTCGCCTTCAAGCTCTCGGGCCCGGTCGGGCGAGACTCGGCCCGCTCACCGGATGCTGATGCCGCGATGAACCGAACCGGTCTCCTGATCGCTCTCGCCATCGCCGCGGTCGTGGGCATCGTGTTCGCGCATCTGGCCCGGGCTCGACCTCGCGCTGAGCGGCATCTTCTACGACGCCGCGAACCGCCGCTGGCGCGTGCTCGACTGCGCCGTCGGGCATCGTGCGCGATCTGGCGGGCTGGCTGATCGCGCTGGTCGCCGCGCCGGCCTTCATCGCGCTGGTCGTCAAGCTCGTGCTGCCGCGGCGGCCGCTGCTGCTGCCGGGCCGCGCGGTCGTGCTGATGATCTCGACGCTCGCGCTCGGGCCCGGGCTCGTCGTCAACGTCATCCTGAAGGACAATTCCGGCCGGCCGCGCCCGATGTATGTCACCGAGTTCGGCGGCAAAGAGCAGTTCCTGCCGTGGTGGGATCTGCGCGGCGACTGCAACAAGAACTGCTCGTTCGTGGCCGGCGAGCCGTCGGGCGCGTTCTGGACCATGGCGCCGCGCCGCGGTGGTGCCGCCGCAGTGGCGGGCGGCGGCCTATGGCGCCGCGATCGTCTTCGGCGCCGCGGTCGGCGTGCTGCGCATGTCGCTCGGCGGGCATTTCTTCACCGACGTCGTGTTCGGCGGCGTCGTGGTCTTTCTGGTGATCTGGCTCGTGCACGGGCTGCTCTACCGCTGGCGCGCGACGCGGCTCACCGACGCAGGCGTCGAGCGCGTCGCTCGAACGGATCGCGACGCCCGGCTATGATGCGCTGATGCGCATCGCCGCGCGCATCCGCGGCACCGCCGCCGAAGAGCTCAGATCAGGAGATTGCGTGAAATCCGATCGCTTGGCGCGCATGGCTGCGCTCACCGTGCTGTTGCTGCTGGCGCGCTGCCGGTCGCCGCGCAGGATTATCCGACGAAGCCGATCCGGATCATCGTGCCGGTCGCGCCCGGCGGCATCACCGACGTCGCCGCGCGCGCCGCCGGCGACTACATCGCCCGCAAGTCCGGCCAGCCGGTGGTGATCGAGAACCGCACCGGCGCCGGCGGCAATATCGGCATGGAGATGGTCGCGAAGTCTGCACCGGACGGCTACACGTTTGGTGTCAGCGCGACCACCCAGATCGCGATCAATCCGTTCGTGTTCAAGAAGATGTCCTACGATCCGCTCAACGACCTCGTTCCGGTCGCGCCGATCGGCGAGGCGCCGCAGTTCCTGGTGACCACCGCCAAGGTTCCGGCGACGACGCTCAAGGACTTCATCGACTATGCGCGCAAGGAGAACGGCAAGCTCAACTACGTCTCGCTCGGGCCCGGCAGCACCGTGCATCTCGGCGGCGTGCAGTTCACGCGGCTCGCCAAGGTCGACATGCAGCCGGTGCAGTATCGCGGCGCCGCGCCCGGCATCAGCGACCTCGTCGCCGGCAATGTGCACCTGATCTCGGTCGGCATCGCGCCGGTGAAATCGCTGGTCGAGGCCGGCATGCTGCGGGTGCTGGCGGCCGGAACGCCCAAGCGCGTGTCCTATCTGCCGGACATCCCGACCGCCGCCGAGGCCGGATTGCCGGGCTACGAGGTGACCACCTGGTTCGCGCTGTTTGCGCCGAAGGGGACGCCGCGGCCGATCGTCGAGTGGTTGAACGCCGCCGTGCGCGAGATGAACGCGGATCAGGCGGCGGTGCGGCGGCTCACCGACGTCAATATCGATCCCATGAGCATGACCGTCGACGAGTTCGGCGCGCAGGTGAAGTCCGACGCCGTGAAGTGGGAACGCATCATCCGCGACGCGGGCCTGAAGCCGGAGTAATTTCGTACCGAACGCCGATGGTTGCGACTAACATGCGGAAATCACGATGGTTTTCGTGATGGCATCGGCCGCACAAAAAAGCGTCCGGGATGTCGATCTTGCGCCAGCTCGTTCGTCGTTCAGACAGAGGGCGCTGACGGTCATCCTCGACCGGAGCGTCCTCCCAACCCGACAGGAGCACGACGATGCGAGTCATGGTGATTGTCAAGGCGACGAAGAACTCCGAGGCCGGCGTGATGCCCAGCGAGAAGCTGCTCGCCGACATGGGCAAGTTCAACGAGGAGCTGGTGAAGGCCGGCATCATGCTGGCCGGCGACGGCCTGCACCCGAGCAGCAAGGGCAAGCGCGTGCGGTTCTCGGGCGGCAAGAAGACCGTCATCGATGGTCCGTTCGCCGAGACGAAGGAGCTCGTCGCCGGCTTCTGGATCTGGCAGGTCAAGTCGATGGAGGAGGCGGTCGAGTGGGTGCGCCGCTGCCCGGATCCGATGCCCGGTGAGGAGTCGGAGATCGAGATTCGCCCGGTCTTCGAGGCGGAGGACTTCGGCGCAGAGTTCACGCCGGAGCTGCGCGCGCAGGAAGAGCGCCTGCGCGCCGAGATCGAGCGCAAGCGCGGATCGTAACGCGGTAGGTAGTGCGTGTCCCGGGCGCAGCGCAATGTAGGTAGTGCGTGTCCCGGGCGCAGCGCAATACGGAGTAGTGCGCTGCAGACCCGGGACCCCGGTTTCTTCATTAGCGAGTAGAAGTAACCGGGGTCCCGGATCAGCGGTGCATCACTGCGTGCTGCACCGCGTCCGGGACACGAGTCCCGACTACTCCGTCTGCAGACGCTGCGTGAACAGCGCGATCGTCTTCTGATAGACCTGCGCCCGGTTCCATTCCTTCAGCACCGAAAAATTATGCGTGCCCTCGTCGACCGGCCCGCCGCGCTGCCAGCCATAGCCGAGCAGATAGTTGGCGGTGGAGCCCAGCGCGTCGGGCACGCTGCGGATCAGGTCGCGGCGGCCGTTGCCGTCGAAGTCGACCGCGAACTTCACGTAGGAGGAGGGCAGGAACTGGGTCTGCCCGATCTCGCCGGCCCAGGCGCCGACCAGCTGCGTCGTTGCTCATGTCGCCGCGGTTGATGATCGTCAGCGCCGACATCAGCTCGCGCTGGAACATTTCGGTGCGGCGGCAGTCATGCGCGAGCGTCGCGACGGCGCGCACCACCGGATGCTTGCCCATGCCGACGCCGAAATCGGTCTCCAGCGCCCAGATCGAGATCACCACTGCGCCGGGTACGCCGAACTGCTGCTCGATGCGTTGAAGCAGGGCGGCATGCTTGCCCATGAGCGAGCGCGCCTTGGCGATGCGCGCCGCGACGCGCGGCGGTCCGAATTGCTCGAAGGTCTGCTTGAACACGCCTTGCCGCTGGTCGAGCTGGATCACGCGCGGATCGGGCGTGAGCCCGGCAAAGGCGGTCTGGATCACCTGCGGCGAAATTTTTTGCGCCTGCGCCTCGCGCGAGAACTCCGCAAGGAAGGCGTTGAAGTCGCCGCCGCATTGCGCGGCGCGCGCGGGCGCCGCGCTGAGCGTCGCGAAAGTGAGCGCCAGACTGGCGAACGCAAGTCCTGTTGCCGCGAGCCGTCGTGTCATCGGCGTCATCTCCGCAAAGTCCGGCTTGAATTAACCACCCCGTCCGTCCCAGGAATCGTCCGTCGTTATCGTCCATTTCCGCCGCAGGCCAGGTGCGACGTCAATGGTGTCGTACGAATTACGGAGCCCGCGTACATTGTCGGTGTGTCGCTAAAGTTGGGCAAGCTTTTGCCCGATAGCATAAGGCCGGAAACGGACAAAGCGGAGGCATAATCGTGTCGAATAGTTCTTTGCACTGGCGTTTCGGTCTGGCCCTCGCGCTCCTCACGCTGCCGGCCGGCGCGGCGCAGGCGCAGACCGGCCCAGAGGCGGAGTTCTACAAGGGCAAGACCGTCACCATCCTGGTCGGGTACGAGGGTGGCGGCGGTTATGACATCTATGCGCGCCTGGTCGCCCAGTTCCTGGGCAAGCATATCCCGGGCAACCCGACCATCGTGGTCCAGAACATGCCCGGGGCCGGTGGCCTGCGCGCCGCCCGCAATCTCGCGACCGTCTCCGCCAAGGACGGCACCGCGCTCGGCATGCTGGCGCAGACCCTGCCGTTCGATACGCTGCTCGGCTATACGCCCGACGTCGACGCCGGCAAGTTCAACTGGATCGGGCGCGCCGCGATGAATGTCGAGGTCGGCGTCGCCTTCGCGAAATCCGGCGTCACCTCGATCGACGATGCGCGCAAGCGCGAGGTACCGACCGCCGGCACCGGCGGCACCGCCAGCTCGACCGTGGTGCCGTTCATGCTCAACAAGCTCGCCGGCACCCGCTTCAAGCTGATCGCCGGCTACAAGAGCGCCAATGAGGCGCTGGTCACCATGGAGCGCGGCGAGGTCGACATGGTCGGTGCGATCGGGATCGCGACCATCATGGCGCGGCACGCCGAACGGCTGAAGGACGGCACCATCCGGATCATCTATCAGAGCGCGCTGACGCGGCATCCCGACATTCCGAAGGTCCCGACCATCGGCGAGCTTGGCGCCGGCAAGGAGGAGCGGGTGATCCTCGACCTGTTCGCGTCCGGCGCCGCCATCGGACGCGCGCTGATCGCGCCGCCGGATGTGCCGCCCGCGCGCGTCGCCACGCTGCGCCGCGCGCTCGCCGCGACGCTTGCCGATCCGGAGCTGATCGCGATCGCCAAGAAGGGCGGCGGCCTGCCGCTCGAGCCGGGCTCGGGCGAGGAGCTCGAACGCATCGTGCGTCAGGTGCTGGCGACGCCGAAGCCGGTTGCCGACAAGGCCAAGGAAGTCCTGGAGTCGCTGAAGACGCAGCGCTAGTGTCGCGACACCTGCTGCGCGCATTATGTCGGTGAGCTGTGCGCGCCACTCAGCATTTGCCCGAGCCGGCGTGGGTCGAGCCGATCGAGATCCTTCGACATCGCGATGATCTCGGCGCACGCGCGGTCGGGCACGCGGCGCGACAGCTCCTGCACGAAGCGCGCCTCGTGCTCCTCGCCGGTGAAGGGATCGCCGGCGCTGCCTTTCGGCGCCGGCACGAATTTCACGAGCTCGCGGCGGTCGCGCAGGCGCACGCTCACCTTGGCGGCGGTGGAGAGCGCGTTGCTTGCGGCCTCCACCTCGTCGTCGATCGCGATGGTGGTGCGCTCCTCGATGTCGTAGAGGCGGCGATCGGTGAGGCCTGCCTCATAGTCGGCGACCGCCAGCGTCGGGATACGCCCGGCCGCCAGCGGAACATGCGAGGCCAGCGCGACGCTGAACGGCAGGCACATCTGCGCCGCCTGCAGGTCGACCGGATGCGGATTGGTGAGCCGGCCCTGGATCACCTTCGGGATGCCGAGATGCATCGATGCGATGTCGTCGCCGGAGAAGCCGTGCTGCTGCCGCAGCGTCAGCATGGCGTCGATGCCGGCGGCGACGCGCGCGGCTGCTGCGTGTGACTTCACCAGCACGTCCATGAGCAGGAATTGTTCGCCGAGCCCGTCCTCGATGATCGCCGGCTGGAAGCCGTCGGCATAGGCGCGCGCGAAACCGCCGGTGCCCTCGATCATGTCGACTGGGCCGGCAAAGCCGTGCTGCGTCAGCAGCGCGGCGGCCGACGCCGCTCTGCGCGGCATGGGCGGCCTGGATGCGCTTGCCGGAGGCGCCCGAGTAGTAGAACTGCGCGACGCCGCTCGAATAGCTGCCGGCGAGCCCGATCGCCGCGAGGATCTTTTCGTCGGCGCCGCCGAACAGCAGCCGGCCCGCGGCCGCGGCGGTGCCGAACACGTCGCAGGTGCCGGTGCTCTGGAAGCCGCGCTGGAAATGGCCGGGCTGCACCGACAGCCCGACCCGGATCGTCACCTCGTAGCCGGCAACGACCGCCGCCAGCACGTCGGGTCCGGATGCGCCGACATGCTCGGCGGTCGCCAGCGCCGCCGACCAGGCGGCGATGCCGGGATGCAGCATCGCGCCGACATGGGTATCGTCGGCATCGAAGCTCGATCCGAAGGTGACGTTCAGGAACGTCGCGTGCTGCGGATTGAGCGTGTCGCCGAATACAGCACATGCGACGCGCCCGGCTTCGCCACCACGCCGGCATAGTCGCGCGCCCAGTGGCTCCACGGCAGCCGCGCGCCGATCGAGCAGACGCGCAGATGATCGAGCAGCAGCCAGCCGAGCTTGTTCCGCACGTCGTCCGGCAGTTGCGCCGGATTGAGCTGCGCTGCGAATGTCGCCAGCGCGCGGGTCGACTGATGGGTTTTGGCATCCACGCGATTGTCCCGAGACTATTTGATGGCTTTGAACACGTCCGCGAGCTTGGCGTATTTCGCAAGATCGCTCGCGATCACCTCGCGGAACTCTCGCGGCTTGCTCACGAGATGTCGGTGCCGCCGCTGACAAGAGTCTCGCGCACCGACGGGAGCTTCATCGCCTCGTTCACGGCGTTCCACAGCCGGTCGATGATCGCCGGCGGGGTGGCGGCGGGTGCCAGCATGCCGATCCAGGACGTGGCCTCGTAGCCGGGCACGCCGGCCTCGGCGACCGTCGGCACGTCCGGCAGCGCCGGCGAGCGCTCCTCGCTGGAGACGGCGAGCGCGCGCAGCTTGCCGTCGCGGATGAACGGAATGAGCCCGGCGGTGAAGCCCCACATCGCGCCGACCTGGTTGCCCATCACCGCCGGCAGCGCCGCGCCGGTGCCGGGAAACGGCACGTGCACGATGTTGAGGCCGGCCATGCGGTTGAAGATTTCGCCGGCGAGATGGTTGGGCCCGCCGACGCCGGAGGAGCCGAAGAACAGCTTGCCCGGCTGCGCCTGCGCGAGCGCCATGTATTCCTTGAGCGTCGTCGCCGGCACCGACGGATGCACCACCAGCACCACGGTGTTGCGCGTGAGCAGCGTGACCGGCGCGAAATCCTTGATCGGGTCGTAGCCCAGCACTGCGCCGGTGTGCGGCGCGATCACCATCGACGACTCGGTCGTCGTCAGCAGCGTGTGGCCGTCGGCCTCGGCCTTGGCGACCAGCGCGGTGCCGATGCGGCCGGCGGCGCCGGCGCGGTTCTCGACCACGAACGGCTGGCCGAGCGCCGTCTGCAGATGCGTCTGCAACAGCCGCGACACGATGTCGGCGCCGCCGCCGGGCGCGAACGGCACCACGATGCGCACCGGCCGGTTGGGATAGGCGGCTTGCGATCGTGCCGCGTGCGGCGCCAGCGCGGCGGCGGCGAGGGCGGCGAGAATGGCGCGGCGGGTCAGTCGGTCGGTCATGGGCTTTCCAGGTATCAGGCGATCCGCAGCACTATCACTCAGCCGCATGGGAGGCGGCTGCGGCGTGGCGTCGCGAGGCTTCGTCGATGAATGCGAGCGCGTGCTTCGCGCACAGCTCCGGCTCGACCGCGGCGATGTGAAAGGAATCGCCCGGCAGCACCAGCACGCGCGCATCGCCGAAGCGCTTGGCGTATTGCTCGACCGCGTCGACCGATTGCAGGCCGCTCTCGGTCGTGGTCACGATCAGCGTCGGTGCGGCGATGTGCGCGAGGCCGGCTTCGAGCGTCATGTCGATGCGCGCCGACGACGCGCCGAACGCCAAAATCTGCGCGGTCTTGCCCATCAGCTCGTCGGCCCACCATTTTGATCTGCGGCTCGGAGGCGGCGCTGCCGAGCCGCGAGCGCATGGTGTCGGCCGCCCATTGCTGCACGCCCTTGTGGCGGATCAGGTCGGCATTGCCGGTGCCGCTGCCGCGCACCGGCGAGCCGAACAGGCAGAGCGAGAGCAGGCGATGCGGCGCATCGCTGCCGAATTGCATGCAGGCCGGCCGCCATATTTCGCGCCGATCAGGTGGCAGCGCGCGATGCCAAGCGCGTCGAGGAAGCGGCCGATATCGGCGGCAAGCTCCTTGGCGGAGAAGCCGTAGTCCTTCGACGCCGACGATTCGCCGAAGCCCGGCAGGTCGGGCCGCAGCACGCGATACCTGCCGGCGAGATGCGGCACCCATTGCGTCCAGGCGCGCAAGGATACCGAGTGCCATGGATCATCACGATGGTTTCAGGCGTGGTCCAGGGCGCGCCGAACCAATGGTCCTCATAGGCCATGGCGAGGCCGGGCCGGACGTGGATCGTGGGCATGGCGTTTCCTCCAGCGTATTGTAGCGCCGGTATCGTCGTTGACGATACCGCTCCGGTGCATGCGAGTCGGATCACAGCCCTGCGGCAATAGGGTCGGCGCCTGCCTTCCCGCTGTCCTTTCCGGGTGCTATCGTTTCCGCAGCTGGGTTCATCGATCCCGCGCGTTGCTTCGAAACGCGCGGCCGTCAGGTTGGGGGTGGCCATGCAACGTCCCGCATTCCTGAAGTTCGTACTGGCGGGCGCAGCCGCCATCACGTTGTCGCCGGCGCAAGACCTCGCGCAAGACCAGAAGGCGGCGCCGCCGACGTCCCGACGATGCCGAGCATCGGGCCGGCCGATCCGAAATTGCGCGCGGTTCCGCTGCCCGGCGGCAAGACCCTGCATCTGCTGCCGGCGACGCTGGAGACCACGCAGTGGGGCTGGTTCGACAACGCGCAGGCGCCGGTGCTGCGCATCGATTCGGGCGACACCGTCGTGCTCGAAACGATGATGCACCCCACAACCAGGTCGTCCCCGGCACGACCATCGAGCAGATCAAGAAGCTGCGCACCGACTTCCCCGGCCGCGGACCGCACACCATGACCGGCCCGATCTATGTCGAAGGCGCCGAGCCCGGCGACGTGCTCAAGGTCAGGATCAACAAGATCGTGCCGCGCGCCTACGCCACCAACTTCAACGTGCCCGGCATGTTCGGCCAGTTCCCGAAGCAGTACCAGGACGGCCAGGTCAAGTATCTCTATCTCGACCTCGACCGCATGGTCACCGAGTTCCTGCCCGGCGTCTTCGTTCCGCTGCGGCCGTTCCCCGGCACGATCGGCGTCGCGCGCAAGGAGCCGGGCCGCTACAGCACGCGTGCCGCCGGGCGAATACGCCGGCAACATGGACATCCGCGATCTGGTCGCGGGCACGACGCTCTACGTGCCGGTGCACGTGCCGGGCGCGCTGCTGTGGACCGGCGATTCGCACGCCGCGCCAGGGCAACGGCGAGGTCAACCTCACCGCGATCGAGACCGCCTACAAGGAGTTCAACATCACGGTCGACGTGGTCAAGGGCCAGCCGCTCGACATGCCGCGCATCGAAACGCCGCGCTCGTGGATCACCATGGGCTTCGACCAGGATCTCAACAAGGCGTGGGACGCAGGCCAAGGCGCAGACCGTCAAGTTCCTGGCCGAGCAGCGCAAGATCTCGGCCGAGGCGGCGGAGAAGCTGATGGCGACGGTCTCCGACTGCCGCGTCTCGCAGGTGGTCAACATCAAGAAGGGCATCCACTGCCTCAACCCGAAGGACGTGCGCGGCGACCGCGAGGACATGGAGCGCCCGACCAAGGAGACGCAGCGCTACTACGTCACCCACGTCAGGGACGCCGATCTCAACAAGGCGATGGACGACGCCTCGCATGGCGATGATCAAGTTCCTCGAGAAGAACAAGAAGGTCCCGCGCCTCGATGCCTACGGCGCTCGCCAGCGTGGCGATGGATTGCCGCGTCGGCGCCGTCTCCGACACCGAGAAGAACGTCCACTGCCTGATGCCGAAGAGCCTGTGGCAAAGGCCGCGATGACGGGTACGACCGAGCGGCGTACGGCTCGCTCCCTCGCGCAAGGGAGAGGGGCGGGAGAGCGGGCTAGGTCTCTCGATGGTTCGAACCCACTGACCCTGACCCTCTCCCCTCCGGGAGAGGGAGTCCGACGGTGCCAGCCGCACGACTGTGCCGTCGCATTGCGCTTGCGTCTGCTCGCGCTGCGCGCCGCACGCGCGGCGCAGGAGCGCGCTGCCGATCGTCACCACCACCACCGATCTGCGCAGCCTCGCCGAGGCGGTCGGCGGCGATCGCGTCGCCGTCACCAGCCTGGTGCCGCCGAATCTCGATCCCGAAGAATATCAGCCGCGGCCGCAGGACCTGACGCGCCTGAAGAGGCGCGCCTGGTGGTGCGGGTCGGGCTCGATTTCGACCTCTGGTTCGACCGCCTGCTGGCGCAGGCCGGCGGCGGCGTGCAGCGCGGCGGGCCGGGCTATGTCGACGCGTCGTTCGCGATCGCGGCGCTCGAGGTGCGCGGCGTCACCGTCGGCCCGGGCGACGGCCACGCCCACGGCAGCGGCAATCCGCACTACTGGCTCGATCCGAAGAACGCCGAGATCATCACCGGCAACATCCTCGAAGGGCTGGCGCGCGTCGATCCCGACAACGCGCCGCGTCTACGAAGCCAACCGGCTCGCGTTCCTCGCGCGGCTCGACGCCAAGCTCATGGCGTGGGAGGCGAGGCTCGCGGCGCTGCGACGGCGTGCCGCTCGTCGCCTATCACAACAGCTGGGCCTATTTCGCGCGGCGCTTCCGCCTCGACTTCGTCGGCTTCGTCGAGCCGAAGCCGGGCGTGCCGCCGTCGCCGTCGCATCTCGCGTCGCTGATCAGCCTGATGCAGGCGCGCAAGGCGCGCATCATCGTGCGCGCAGCCGCACGAGCCGGAGCGCGACGTCGCCTTCCTGGCGCAAGCGCACCGGGCAGCGCGGTGGTGGTGCTGGCGGCGTCGGTCGGCGCGCTGCCGGACGCGCAGGACTACCTGTCGCTGTTCGACGACAACATCGCCGCGCTGCTGGCGGCGGCCGCACGCGATGATCGCCGCGCTCGAGTTCCTGTGGCCGCCGTTCCTGGTGGCGTTCTGCCTGGTCGGCATCCACGCCTATTTCGGCATCCAGGTGCTGACCCGCAACGTCGTGTTCGTCGATCTCGCGCTGGCGCAGATCGCGGCGCTCGGCGCCACCGTCGCCTTCATGCTCGGCCATCCCGCGCTCGGCGTCGCGACCTACGGCTATTCGCTCGGCGTTCACGCTTGCTCGCGGCGGTGCTGCTCGCCTTCACGCGGGCATGGTCGGCGCGCATCCCGCAGGAAGCGCTGATCGGCGTCATCTATGTGGTCGCGGCGGCGGCGGCGATCCTGCTGATCGACCGCGCGCCGCAGGGCGCCGAGCATCTCAAGCAGATCCTGACCGGCAACATCCTGCTCACCGGGCTCGAGACGCTCGCCGTCATCGCGCCGCTCTACGCCGCGATCGGCGCTGCTGCACTGGCTGCTGCGCGCGCGGCTGGCGCAGACCGGCTCGTTCGCCTGGGAATTCGTGTTCTACGCGACCTTCGGCGTCGTGGTGACGAGCTCGGTGGCGCTCGCCGGCGTGCTGCTGGTGTTCTCGTTCCTGATCATTCCGGCGGCGATCGGCGTGCTCTATGCGGACGCGCTCGGCGCCAGCTCGCGATCGGCTGGATCGCGGGCACGCTCACCAGCGCGCTCGGGCTCGCGCGCTTCGTTCGCTGCTCGACCTGCCGACCGGCGCGACCATGGTCTGCATGTTCGGCGCGTCGCTCGCGGTCGCGGGCATGCTCTATCCGTTCCTGCGCGGCGATGCCGGCCTTGCGTCGCGCGGCGCGCGTCGTCACGCTGCGCTGGGGCGTGGCCGCGCTGCTCGCGGGCTCGGCGCTGCTGCTGATGCTCGCGCCGCGCGCCGACCAGCCGCTGCTCGACGCCGCGGAATATGCGGTGCCGTCGCTGCGCACCCTCTATCTCACCGCCACCGAGGCCGCGACCTACGAGGATGCGCGCCGCTATGCCGAGCGCTATCGCGAGGAGGCCGAGCGGCTGAACGCGATCGAGACGAAGAGCCGCGCGCAGGGCGAGGCGATTCCCGACGACGATCGTGCGCCAAGATGTCGTCGTTCGTGCGTTCCTACAGCGAGATGCGGCGCGGCGAGGAATTCGTCATGCGCGAGGTGCGCTCGCGCGCCCGCGAGCGGCTGCGCTGGTTCGCCGGGCCGGTGATGCTCGTGCTGGCCTTGCTGATTGCGCCGGGCGCGGCCACCGGGCCGGCGCAAGATCCGGAGCAGGGCGTGACGTGCGTTACATCGATGTAATGCTTGCTGGTGAACCCACGTCTTTTGCGCACCGACCAACGATTGCGATGGGTGGCAGGAGACATCGCCATGGCGTTCTCGGTTCCCGGTCCAACAAGCCGCCCATCCGCGGCACATTCGGCTCCAGCGACGACGATTATCTGAAGGGCACCGCGAGAACGACACGATCTCCGGGCTCGGCGGCAAAGACACCATCATCACTTTTGAAGGCGACGACTGGCTCTACGGCGGCGCCGGCGACGATTACCTAGACGGTGGCGACCAGAACGACCACCTGTTTGGCGAGGATGGCGCGGACCGGCTGTTCGGCGGCGAAGGCGACGACTGGCTCTATGGCGGCAACGACGACGACACGCTGAAAGGCGACGACGGCGCGGACTACCTGAACGGCGGGGCGGGCGTCGACCTGATCGTCTACGGAGGCTCCGACGCCGTCACGATCGACCTTGCCGCCGGCACGGCAGCGGCGGCGCCGCGGAAGGCGACAGCTGGTGTCGATCGAGAACGTATACGGCTCCGCGTTCGACGACGTCCTGATTGGCGATGACGGCGCCAACGGACTGCGCGGGATGGCCGGTGAGGATACCTTCACCGGAAACGGCGGCGCGGACACCTTCATGTTCGGCGTGTCATTTGGGGTCTGGACGGAGGTCTCGGGGCGGATGCCGACGTGATCACCGATTTCAGCCAGGCCGACGGCGACATGATCGACGTGAGCGACGTCGGCACGTACGTGATCATCAATCCCACCCCGCAGGTGATTGATGTCCTGACCTGCACCTTCATCGATCAAGACGCGTTCTCGGGCGTGGCCGGGCAGCTGCGCTTCGAGCACGTGGGCGGCAATACGGTCGTGAGCTGCGACGAGGACGGCGATGGCGCCGCCGATTTCGAGATCGTCTGCCTGGGCACGATCAACTTCAGTGCGAACGATTTCGTCCTGTAGCGGCGGCGCAATCCTGGAAGCGCGACCTTGCAGGTTCTCAGATCGCGATAGCGGTTGTCACTGCCACCACGCTCGCGGCAATGACCGCGATCCAGATCAAGATGGCGAACCAGTATTGCGGGCGTTGAGGCGTCGAAGGCTCAACTTTGCTGATGACCGGCATCGAAATCCCTTCCGATCGTTCCAAGGAACGATAGTCGACAAGGGTTTCGCGAGGATTAACCGGCGTGATGCGCCCGCGGCGTTAGGTCAGGCCTGAGGCATCGCCTTCTTCACCGCCGCCACGATCTTGTCGGCGTTCGGCGTGACGTGGGCCTCGAGCGGCGGCGAGAACGCGATCGGCACCGGCGGCCGCGCGACGCGCAGGATCGGCGCCTTCAGCGCGTCGAAGGCGTGCTCCGCCACCAGCGCGGAAATCTCCGAGCCGATGCTGCACAGCGCATTGCCCTCGTCGACGGTGACGAGCCGGCCGGTCTTGCGCACCGAGGCGCAGATCGTCTCCGCATCGAGCGGCACGATGGTGCGCGGGTCGACCACCTCGGCCTCGATGCCGTCCTTCGCCAGCGCCTCGGCGGCTTTCAGCGCCTCGCGCACCATCAGCGAGGTCGCGACGATGGTGACGTCGCGGCCTTCGCGCGCGATGCGCGCCTGGCCGAACGGCACGGTGTAGTCGCCGTCCGGGCACCTCGCCGGTCATGGCCAGCAGCTTGGTGTGGGTGATGACGACGGTCGGGTTGTCGCTCTTGATCGCCGTGCGCAGCAGCCCCTGCGCGTCGGCGGGCGAGGCCGGCAGCACCAGCTCGAGCCCGGCGGAATTGGCGTACATCGCCTGCGGGCTCGACGAATGCTGCCCGGCGCCGCCGCCGCGGATGCCGGCAAACATGTGCAGCGTCAGCGGCGCGCGCAGCTGTCCGCCCGACATCGAGTGCACGTTGGCGGCCTCGCTCATGATCTGGTTGAACGCCTCGTAGGCGAAGGTCGCGGTGCCGTAGTTGAGGAACGGCCGCATGCCGGCCATCGCCGCGCCGGTGACCAGCGAGGTGCACACGCCTTCCGACGTCGGCGGATCGATCAGCCGGTCGGGGAACGCGTCCCACAGCGCGCGCTCGTCCTCGGGCTTGAGGCCGCGGTCGGAGAGGAACGAATGCGCGCCGATCACGACGACGTTGGGATCGCTCCTTCAGCGAATGCGCGAGCGCATCGATCATCGCGACGGCAAAGATTTTGTGCGGCATGGGTGGACCTAGTCTGCTGAGCTTGAGAGGCAATCGTGCCGCGGACTTGGGTGTGCTCCCTCCCCCCTTGTGGGGGAGGGTTGGGGAGGGGGGTGGCTGCGTGAGCCGAAGTCTCTCGCATCACCCCCACCCCTAACCCCTCCCCACAAGGGGGAGGGGAACAGACCCGATTTGCCGCTCCAGCATAGACTCATCTTTCAGGTCCTAAGCAGAGACGAACACGCCGGCGAGCGCGGCTTCGGGTTTCGGGTAGGGGCTCGCCTCGGCGAAGGCGCGCGCCTTGGCGATGGTCACCGCCGCCTCGTTGTCGAGCGCGGTGACGTCCTCGCGTGTGAGAGCGCCGCGCGCAATCAGCGTGCGCGCGGTGCGCAGGATCGGGTCGGTGCGCTGCCACTCCGCGTGCTCGTTACTTGCCTTGCCGTCGTCCCAGGCGGCGGTGACGTCGGTCACGCCGGTGGTGAACTCGTGCACGATCTGGTGCGAGCCCGGCCAGCGCACGAGCTGCGCCTCCAGGAAATACGGCCCGGCGCCGCGCGCGCACATGGGCGAGCGCGGTCTCGACCGCCAGCGCCACCGCTTCGGGATCGCCGCCGTCGACGCGACGCGCAGGGGATCTTCAGCGCCTTCGGCACCGCGACGAGCTCCTTGGTGGCGAGCCGCGAGGTCTGCGCCTCGCCTTCCTTCGAATTGTTCTCGCACAGGAACAGCACCGGCAGCGCATAGAGCGAGGCGATGTTGAGCGCCTCGTAGGCGATGCCCTCGTCGAGCGCGCCGTCGCCGAACAGCGCCACCGCGACGTTGTTGGTCTTCTTGTGCTTGAGCGCGAAGCCGCCGCCGACCGAGAGCCCGATCGAGCCGCCGACCATCGCCGAGGTCGACTGGAAGCCGAGCGAAGGGTCGGTCATGTGCCAGGTGCCGCCCTTGCCGCCGCACAGCCCGCCCGCGCGGCCGAGGATTTCGGCGAGCGCCTTCCCGGGATCGACGCCGCGCGCGATCATGTGGCCGTGGTTGCGGTGCGTGGTGTAGATCAGGTCGCCGGCGCGTCAGCTGCATCAGCGCCGCCGCGCCGAGCGCCTCGTTGCCGATCGCGAGATGCTGGCGGCCGAGCTTGTGCGCCCGCGCCAGCGTGATCACCATCTCCTCGAAGCGCCGCATCAGCAGCATGCGCGCGAGCGTGTCGCGCGGCGAAAGCGCCATCCCCGCCTCCCGTTTCTTGGCAACGAGAATTCCGCACATCGCCGCGCATTTGTCCAGCACGCGGCGCATGCGTGATAATGGACGCAAGAACAATCACACGGGAGGACACGTCATGCGCGCACGCAAGCGGCTGCATGCTCGCCACATCGTCGATGCTGTCGCGCTGGTATGCACGCTTGCCGCGCCCGCCGCCGCGCAATCCTCCGTGGAAGCGTTCTACAAAGGCCGCACCGTCGAGCTCGTGGTCGGCACGCTGCCGGGCGGCGGCTACGATCTCTACGGCCGGCTGATCGCGCGCTACCTCGGCAAGCACATCCCCGGCCAGCCGACCGTGATCGTGCGCAACATGCCGGGCGCCGGGCATCTGCGCATGGCGAACTGGCTCTACAACGCCGCGCCGCGCGACGGCACCGTGCTCGCCACCACGCCGCAATCGATCGCGATCGAGCAGGCGCTCGGCACCGACGGCGTGCAATACGACGCCGGCAAGTTCACCTATATCGGCCGCGCCGCGCCGGTGGTCGAGGTCACTTACGTGTGGCACACCTCGAAGACGCAATCGATCGCCGACGCGCGCACGCGCGAGACCATCATGGGCGGCTCCGGCGCCGCCTCGCCGACGGTGTTCTACCTCAAGGCGCTCAACGCGCTCGCCGGCACCAAATTCCGCGTGGTCGCGGGCTTCCGCGGCGTGTCGGAGACCGAGCTTGCCGTGCAGCGCGGCGAGGTCGAGGGCGGCACCAAGGCCTGGGCGTCGATGAAGGTCGACAACGCGCAGTGGCTGCGCGACAAGCAGGCCAAGGTCATCCTGCAATACGCGCTGGAGCGCGTCGCCCGATCTGCCCGACGTGCCGATGATGGCCGAGCTCGGGCTCGATGCACGCGCCACCGCGGCGCTGAAACTGTTCGCCGCCGGCAACGCCATGGGCCGCTCGATCTTCGCGACGCCCGGCATTCCGGCCGAGCGCGCCGCGGCGCTGCGCAAGGCGTTCATGGACACGATGAACGATCCCGAGCTGATCGCGTTCACGCAGCGAGCGCAACATCGACCTCGGCCCGGCGCTGTCGCGGCGAGGCGCTGGCGCAGATCGTGACGGAGACGCTGTCGCGTGTCGCCGGAGACGGCGGCGGAGGTGAAGAAGGCGCGGGGGGATTAGGGCGCGGCCGCGCGCCGAACTCGGTGCGCTCCCTCCCCCCTATGTGGGGAGAGCGGCTTGGGGAGGGGGGTGATGCGTGGCGCGCCAACGCTGCATCGACGAATGACCCCCACCCCTAGCCCCTCCCCACAAGGGGGAGGGGAACAGACCGAATGCGCCGACACTACCCCCGCTTCCTGATCACCACATGCGTCGCCTTCGCGGTCGGCACATGCTCGCTGCGCTCGTAGCCGAGCTGCGGCAAATCGAGCCCGGCGAACAGCGCCTCGCCGCCGCCGAGCAGCACCGGCGAGATCGCAAAGTGCATCTCGTCGATCAGCCCGCGCTTGCAGATAAGCGCGGATCGTCGCCACGCCGCCGCCGATGCGCACGTCCTTGCCGCCCGCCGCCTCCTGCGCGCGCTTCAGCGCGGCCTCGATGCCGTCGGTGACGAAATGGAAGGTCGTGCCGCCCTCCATGGTGAGCGGCGCGCGCGCGTGATGCGTGAGCACGAACACCGGCACATGATAGGGCGGGTTGTCGCCCCACCAGCCCTTCCAGGTGTCGTCCGGCCAGGCGCCGCGCACCGGCCCGAACATGTTGCGGCCGAGGATCCAGGCGCCGAGGTTCTGCACCCCGCGCGCGGCGAAATCGTCGTCGACGCCGGTCTCGCCGCCGTCCTTGCCGAAGGTCTTACTGGAACGTGCGGGTCGGGACGAACCATCCGTGCAGCGATTCGCCGCCGACGCCGAGCGGATTCTTGATATCCTGGCTGGGCCCGGCGCCGTAGCCGTCGAGCGAGACTGTGAATGCGTGAACGCGGACTTTGCTCATGCGGGGAAACTAGACAGATTTCTTGAGCGCGCAAGTTTCTTGAGTCCACAAGCGTCTCGAACCCGCCGGCGATCGCCGGTGACCAAGACATCCGAGGTGCGTGTCATGCCAAAGTCATTGACGATCCGCACTGCGTTACCGTCCGACGCGGACGCGCTGCACGCCTATATCTCCGCGATCGTGGCGGAGCGGCTGCCGGTGCTGTTCACGCGCGACGCGCCGCCGACGCCGGAGCAGGTCGCGGCGATGATCAAGCGCCACGCCGACGACGAGCGCGGTTGCCTGTTGCTCGCGGTCGAGGGCGGCGCGGTCGTGGGCATGCTCGACTTCTCCGGCCACGCGCGCGCGCAGCAGCGCCATGTCGGCGCGTTCGGCATGAGCGTCGCGCGCACGGCTCGCGGCCGCGGCATCGGCAAGCGCCTGCTGCGCGCGCTTTATGCGTTTGCCAAGGAGCACGGCTATCGGAAGCTCGAGCTCGAGGTGTTCGCGACCAACGGGCCCGCGATCGTCCTCTACGAGAGCGAAGACTTCGCGCATGAGGGCCGCCGCCGCGGCGCGGTCATGGTCGGCGAGGAGGCGGTGGATTTGCTGATGATGGGGAAGGGGATTGCCTAGGCCGCGATCACGCTGATCCTCGCCGCCCCGCGCGAGCGCGGCTTTTTGCGGATGACGATTTCCACGTCGCGGTCGAGGGCGGTCAGCAACGTCATCAGACGTTCGACTGAAAAACCTTCGAGCTTGTAGTTGCGCAAGGCCGAGACCTTCGGCTGATTGACGCCAAGCCGTGCGGCGGCGTCGGCCTGGTTCAATTTGCGCTGATCGAGAATTGTGTTGAGCGCGAGCGCAAGCCGCAGCTTGGTCTGCCGCTCCTCGGCGTCGGCATAGCCGAGGTCGGCAAACACATTGCCGCTGCCGCGAATGATCTGCTCCTGCTTGGCGCTTCTAGCCGCGCGCTCAATTCGATGGCTCATCCGGCTCCCCCACATCCGCCAACGTCTCCTGTGACACCGCGCGCGCTTTGCGCAATTCGTAGACCGCGAGCGCCGTTTCGAACGCAGCCGCCTTGTCGGCGATGCGCGCCTTGCGAGCGGACGAGAAGCCCTTCGGTGAGGTCGTGGAAAGGCGGTGTCCGGGCATCAGATCAATCCTTCCGCGCGTCATGGCTCTCATTTTCTCAATAAATGCGCTGATATTGCAATCTGCTACGGCCGATGCTTATTGGCTGCAACCGTATATTGTCAACGCGTGGATGGCCGGCATAAGTCCCGGCCATGACCGGGCTGGAGTGTTATGGCTTCTCGCGACATCAAAAAAATCGTGCTCGCCTATTCCGGCGGGCTCGACACCTCGATCATCCTGAAGTGGCTGCAGACCACCTATGGCTGCGAGGTCGTCACCTTCACCGCCGACCTCGGCCAGGGCGAGGAGCTCGGGCCGGCGCGCGAGAAGGCGCTGATGCTCGGCATCAAGCCGGGCAACATCTTCATCGAGGACCTGCGCGAGGAGTTCGTCCGCGACTACGTCTTCCCGATGTTCCGCGCCAACGCGCTCTACGAGGGGCAGTACCTGCTCGGCACCTCGATCGCGCGGCCGCTGATCGCCAAGAAGCAGATCGAGATCGCCGCGAAGGTCGGCGCCGACGCCGTGTGTCATGGCGCCACCGGCAAGGGCAACGACCAGGTGCGCTTCGAGCTCGCCTATTACGCGCTCAATCCCTCGATCAAGATCGTGGCGCCGTGGCGGGAGTGGGCGTTCAAGGGGCGCGACGAGCTGCTCGAGTTCGCGCGCGCGAACCAGATCCCGATCGCCAAGGACAAGGAAGGCGAGGCGCCGTTCTCGGTCGACGCCAACCTCCTGCACTCCTCCTCCGAGGGCAAGGTGCTGGAGGACCCGGCGCAGACGCCGCCGTCGATCGTCTATATGCGCACGCTCTCGCCGATGGACGCGCCCGACAAGCCGACCGAGGTGCGCATCGGCTTCGCGAAGGGCGACGCGGTGTCGCGTCGACGGCAAGGCGATGTCGCCGGCGGCGATCCTCACGCGGCTCAACGAGCTGGGGCGCGCCAACGGCATCGGCCGGCTCGACCTGGTGGAGAACCGCTTCGTCGGCATGAAGTCGCGCGGCGTCTACGAGACGCCGGGCGGCACGATCCTGCTTGGCGGCGCATCGCGCCATCGAGTCGATCACGCTCGACCGCGGCGCCGCGCATCTCAAGGACGAGATCATGCCGCGCTACGCCGAGCTGATCTACAACGGCTTCTGGTTCGCGCCCGAGCGCGAGATGCTGCAGGCGCTCATCGACAAGAGCCAGGAGCATGTCGAGGGCGAGGTGCGGCTCACGCTCTACAAGGGCAACGTCATCGTCGCCGGCCGCGAGAGCGCGAAGTCGCTGTATTCGTCGACGCTGGTCACCTTCGAGGACGACAAGGGCGCCTACGACCAGAAGGACGCGGAGGGCTTCATCCGCCTCAACGCGCTGCGCCTGCGGACGCTGGGGATGCGGGACAAGCCGAAGAAGTAGTGCGCACGTCGTTCGCCGCTGCCGCGAGCGCGGTGTCAGTATTCTGCGCCCTCTCCCCTTGCGGGAGAGGGCTACGCCGGCAGATCAGCACATTCCGGTTGGGTGAGGGGTGTCTGCTCAACGATCATCGACGAATACCCCTCTCCCAATTCTATTGCGTTGAACATTCGGAGCTGCCCTCTCCCGCAAGGGGAGAGGGCGCACTAACGGCCGTCGCGCTCGCTGCGCGTGATCACGCTACGCGCAGCCCTCGAACACCACCTCGACCCGGCGGTTGCGCTGCCGGCCTTCCGGATCGTCCTTGCCGTCCGCCGTCGTGTTCGGCGCCACCGGCATCGACTTGCCGTAGCCGCGGATCGGCGTCGACGCCGGGATCACGTTCTGCTTCGCGAGCCAGTCGCGCACGGTGCGGGCGCGCGCCTCGGAGAGCTTCTGGTTGTAGGCGTCGGTGCCGATCGAATCGGTGTGGCCCTCGATGCGGTTCGGCCGGCCGCCGAGCTTGGTGATCTCCGGCACGGCGGCCGACAGCGTCTCTTCGGCGTCGGGGCGCAGGTCCGACTTGTTGAAGTCGAACAGCGCGTCGCCGACGACGCTCAGCCTGCGCTCGCAGCTCTTGGCGGTTTTCTTGACGGTGGTGCGGACCGCGTTGATGCCCTTCGGGATCTGGATGTTGCCGGGCTCCTGCCACTTGCCCTTCGGCACCTGGAATTCCTTGGGCTGCTGCCAGGTGCCTTTCGGCTGCTGGATGTCGCGTTGCGCGTAGGCGGGCAGGACGGCGACGGAAACCGCAAGCAATGCGAATGCGAGGCGCATGGGATAATCTCCCGATCGTTGGCGCGCCGTCGCCCCACTGTCGGTTTCCCGAAGGCGGCTGCCGGTTCACGCGCCGCGACTGATCATGCGCGAAGATGCTTAATATTCGAGCAAGGAGCCCTGTAGCCCGGATGGAGCGAAGCGAAATCCGGTGCGGTGGGCGGTCCCGCATTGTCGCGCAAACGCGCTTAAGGCTTCATGCGGGCTACGAACGCTAGCGCAGCGTCGCCGGCACATTCACGTCGACATCGACAATATCGATGCAAGCCTGCGGCATGCGGTGCGAGCCGCCGGTGCGCCATTCGCCGTCCATCGTCTGCGCATCCACGACATCCCTGAGCGCGAAGCAGCGCCATTCGCCGCCCGGCGGCAGCGTCGAGTTGCTTTCGCCGCCGAACTGGAACACCAGCACCTTCTCGATCCGGTTCTTGAAGCCGAGGATGTGCGGCGCGCACCTCGCGCCGCTTGCCCTGGTAGCGGCAGACGATCAGCTTGCGCGCGAGGATCGCGCGGCGGAACAACGCGTAGGTGGCGCTCGGCATGGCGCAAGCTCGCCATCGCACCGTCACATCTTCACCGTCACCTTGCGGTTCTCGCCGAGGTTCGGCTTCTCGCCGGTGATGCGCGCCTTGGCAAATTCGTAGATCGCGACCGCCTTGCTGGCGGGGCCGTCCCACAGCTCGGCGGTGACGGGCGTGACGCGCAGCACGCAGACGTCGGGATCGTCCGGCCCCTTCCACCAGGCGCTGTCGGTCGCCTTCCAGATCTCCGCCGCCTTGGCGTGATCGTGCAGCACCTCGGCGCGCGCGGTGATCGAGAGATAGGCCTTGGCGGCGTGGTCGATGAAGACGAGGCCGACGTCGTGCCCGGCCTCGATCTCGTGCTCCTTGGCGCTGTGCACGTCGGTCACGAACCAGATGATGCCATTCAGCGATCAGCGCCGCGCCTCGACCGGCCGCGCGCGCAGGCCGCCGGCAAAGCGCGTCGTCAGCATGCAGACGCCGACCTTCTCGATGATGTCCCAGACGCGGTCGTGGCTGCTCTCGGCCATGCTGCAATAACCCCGCAAGCGCTGCCGATGTTCCTTCTATCACGCCGGCAGGTAGCAGACCGCCTCGATATTGTGCCCGTCGGGATCGAGCACGAAGGCGGCGTAGTAGTTGGGGCCGTACTGCGGCCGCAGCCCCGGCGCGCCGTTGTCCTTGCCGCCGGCGGCGACGCGCCTCGCGGTGGAACGCATCGACCGCGGCGCGGTCGCGCGCCGTGATCGCGACATGCACCGGATTGCCGACCCCGCCTTCGCCGCCGATCCAGAAATCCGGGTTGCCGCCGATGCCGAAGCCGGCCGCCGGCGCGCCCATCTCGTTGACTGCCGACCTCCATCACCAGGCCATAGCCGAGCGGCGCCAGCGCCCGCTCGTAGAACAGCTTCGACGTGACGTAGTCCGACACCGGAAATCCGACGTGATCGATCATGGGCACCTCCATTCGACGAGCGAAGATGTCGTCATCGCGGAGGCGTTCGCCAAGCGCTCCAGCGCAGAAACGTCAAATCTTGCGGCTGTCATAGGCCCAGTGCAGCAGCGCCTGGCGCTGGCGCTTGCGGCAGGTGAGGTCGCCGGGCTCGCAGTTGCGCTCGACCTGGCGCACATGGCGGCGGATCGCCTTCCAGCGCTTGATCTGGCGGCGGTCCTCGTCGGGCATGCGGCGGCCCATGTAGTAGCGGCAGTACCACTGGAACCAGCCGCGCGGATCGTCGGGATGGATCCAGCCCTTCTTGCGCCAGACCGAGAGCGGCTGGCTGGCGTCGACGCCGAAGAAATTGAGCGCGCGGTCGCGTCCCTTCGGCGAGAGCTTGGCGCGCGTGAACCAGCTCTTCGGGAATTCCTTGCGGCAGTCGGTCATGTACTTGCCGCCGAACACGCCGAGCTTGAGCATCTGCTGCGGCGTCAGTTGCGGCTTGAACTCGGGATCGAAACTGCGCCCGACCGGCGCCGTGCGCTCATAGCGGTAGCGCTTCTGCATCTTGTCGTTGACGGTGACGGTGCGCTTGCGAGGGCCATGGCCGCTCTGCATTCTCTGCCCTCATGGTGAGGAGCCGCGCGAAGCGTGCGTCTCGAACCATGGCCGCACATTCGGTGGCCGCCCATCCTTCGAGACGCGTGCTTCGCACCTCCTCAGGATGAGGGCGGAGCGAGAGCGCGTGCCGGTCCGCCTAAACCTGCCGGTCGACCATCTTGCGCTTGATGCCGGCGATCGCCTTCGCGGGATTGAGCCCCTTCGGGCAGGCCTTGGCGCAGTTCATGATGGTGTGGCAGCGGTAGAGCCGGAACGGGTCCTCGAGATTGTCGAGCCGTTCGCCCTTCGCTTCGTCGCGGCTGTCGTCGATCCAGCGGCTCGCCTGCAACAGCGCGGCGGGGCCGAGGAAGCGCTCGGAATTCCACCAGTAGCTCGGGCACGAGGTCGAGCAGCAGGCGCACAGGATGCACTCGTAGAGCCCGTCGAGCTTCTGCGCGGTCCTCGTGGCTCTGCTTCCACTCCTTCTCCGGCGTCGGCGACTTGGTGTGCAGCCACGGCTCGATCGAGGCGTATTGCGCATAGAAATTGGTGAGGTCGGGCACGAGGTCCTTCACCACCGGCTGGTGCGGCAGCGGATAGATCTTCACGCGTGCCGTCGATCTCGCCGGCGTGCTTGGTGCAGGCCAGCGTGTTCGAGCCGTCGATGTTCATGGCGCAGGAGCCGCACACGCCTTCGCGGCAGGAGCGGCGGAAGGTGAGCGTCGGGTCGATGTTGTTCTTGATCCAGATCAGCGCGTCGAGAACCATCGGCCCGGTGTCGCCGGTGTCGACATAATAGGTGTCGATCCGCGGGTTGTTGCCGTCGTCCGGGTTCCAGCGATAGACCTTGTATTCGCGCACCGACTTCGCGCCGGTGGGATAGGCCCAGGTGCGGCCTTCGGTGATCTTCGAATTCTTGGGAAGATTGAGCTGGACCATTCGGTATCGCTTTCAGTCCTGCTTCTGTTCGTCATGCCCGCGAAGGCGGGCATCCACGTCTTGCTCATCTAGTAAACCCGCGCCTTCGGCTCGATATACGACACTTCGTTGGTGAGCGTGTAGGCGTGCACCGGCCGGTAGTCGATCGTGACCTTGCCGCTGACGTCGAGCCAGGCCAGCGTGTGCTTCATCCAGTTCTTGTCGTCGCGATCGGGGAAGTCCTCGCGCGCATGCGCGCCGCGGCTTTCCTGGCGGTTGAGCGCCGACTCCATGGTGACCACGGCCTGCGCGATCAGGTTGTCGAATTCGAGCGTCTCGATCAGGTCGGAATTCCAGATCAGCGAACGGTCGATCACCTTCACGTCCGGCACCGCGTCGTAGGCTTCGTGGATCAGCTTCACGCCTTCCTCGAGGATCTCGCCGGTGCGGAAGACGGCGCAGTTGTTCTGCATCACCTTCTGCATCTTGAGCCGCAACTGCGCGGTCGGCGACTTGCCGTTGGCGTGGCGGAACTTGTCGAGCCGCGACAGCGCGAGGTCGGCGGAGTCCTTCGGCAGGTCCTGCTGCTTCTCGCCGGCATGCACCAGCTCGGCGCAGCGATGCGCGGCGGCGCGGCCGAACACCACGAGGTCGATCAGCGAGTTCGAGCCGAGACGATTGGCGCCATGCACCGACACGCAGCCGGCCTCGCCGAGCGCCATCAGGCCCGGCACCACGGTGTCGTCGTTGCCGTGCTTCTTGGTCAGCACCTCGCCGTGGAAGTTGGTCGGGATGCCGCCCATGTTGTAGTGCACGGTCGGCACGATCGGGATCGGCTCGCGGGTCACGTCGACGCCGGCGAAGATGCGCGCCGATTCGGAAATGCCGGGCAGGCGCTCATGCAGGATCGCCGGATCGAGATGGTCGAGGTGCAGGTTGATATGGTCCTTGAGCTTGCCGACGCCGCGGCCTTCGCGGATCTCGATGGTCATCGCGCGCGAGACCACGTCGCGTGACGCGAGGTCCTTGGCCGACGGCGCGTAGCGCTCCATGAAGCGCTCGCCCTCGGAATTGGTGACATAGGCGCCTTCGCCGCGCGCGCCTTCGGTGATCAGGCAGCCGGCGCCGTAGATGCCGGTCGGGTGGAACTGCACGAACTCCATGTCCTGCAACGGCAGGCCGGCGCGCAGCACCATGGCGTTGCCGTCGCCGGTGCAGATATGCGCCGAGGTGCAGGAGAAATACGCGCGCCCGTAGCCGCCGGTGGCGAGGATGGTCATCTGGGCGCGGAAGCGGTGGATCGTGCCGTCGTCGAGCGAGATCGCGACCACGCCGCGGCAGCGGCCTTCTTCCATGATCAGGTCGAGCGCGAAATACTCGATGTAGAACTCGGCCGAGTGCCGCAGCGACTGGCCGTACATCGTGTGCAGCATGGCGTGGCCGGTGCGGTCGGCGGCGGCGCAGGTGCGCTGCGCGGTGCCCTTGCCGTAATGCGTGGTCATGCCGCCGAACGGGCGCTGGTAGATCTTGCCGTCTTCCTCGCGGCGCGAGAACGGCAGGCCCCAGTGCTCGAGCTCGTACACCGCCTCCGGCGCGTTGCGGCAGAGATATTCGATCGCGTCCTGGTCGCCGAGCCAGTCGGCGCCCTTGACGGTGTCGTACATGTGCCAGCGCCAGTCGTCCTCGCTCATATTGCCGAGCGCGGCGGCGATGCCGCCCTGCGCCGCGACCGTGTGCGAGCGGGTCGGGAACACCTTGGTGATGCAGGCGGTCTTGAGGCCGGCCTCGCTGCAGCCGACGACCGCGCGCAGGCCGGAGCCGCCGGCGCCGACCACGACGACGTCGTAGGTGTGGTCTTCGATCGGATAGGCCCGGCCGTTCATGGACGCGGCGCTGCCGCCGTTGGAACCGTTGGTCGCCATACGCCTAGACTCCGAACGACAGTTTCAGGATCCCGTAGGCGGCCGCCAGGCCGATCGTGATCGTGAAGAAGGTGTTGGCCATGATCAGCAGCGGCCGCACGATTTCGCCATGGACGTAGTCCTCGATCACGATCTGCATGCCGAGCCGCATGTGGTAGGTGATCGAGCCGATGAACAGCAGCATGATGATCGCGACGATCGGCGTGCCGAGGATCTGCTGCACCGCCGCCTGGTTGCGCCCGAACAGCGAGGTCAGGATCACGACGAAGGCGATGGTCAGCGGCACGTTGGCGACCGCGGTCATGCGCTGCCACCAGAAGTGCCCGGTGCCCGACTTGGCCGAGCCGAGCCCGCAGACGCGCGCCAGCGGGGTGCGAAGGTCTTCGAGGCGCGAAGTCGGCTCATCGCGCGCCTCCGATCACGAAGTAGCCGACGATCCACAACAGCAGCGTGAGCGTGACCGATCCGACCAGCCGTGGCGAGCGCGAGCCACTCGCGCTCGTTCTGCTCGAAGCCGCGGCCGGTATCCCAGATCAGGTGGCGGATGCCGCCGAGCATGTGGTGGATCAGCGCCCAGGTGTAGCCGAACAGGATCAGGCGCCCGAACCAGGAATTGATGAAGCCCGTAAACTTCGAGTAGCCGCCCGGACCGGAGCCGACGGCGATCAGCCACCAGACGATCAGGATGGTCCCGAAATAGAGGCCGACGCCGGTGACGCGATGGGCGATCGACATCATCATCGGCAACGGCCAACGATAGATCTGCAGGTGGGGAGAGAGGGGCCGCTCCCGGGCCTTGGTTCCGGCCATCGATGTCCTCCGAGACAGCGCCCGCGAATTGCTCGCCGAACATAGAGAGCGCTGGAGCGTCTAGCTCTCCTAACGAATGTGCTGGATGCCCTGCAATCTGCCGGCGGCAGTTGTCCTTGGCATACCAGCGGGGCAGGCGCGCAACCGGTCCAGATAGTTTAGAAAGGCCTGTTACTTCGTCGTTGACGAATGAATGGGGCTTGAGAAGCCGCTTTACAATGAGGATTTGGCGTAGTCTACCTTCGTCAAATCCGAATGCTGACGACCAAGGGAGCGGGCGTGCCATGCGCTTCGATCTCGCCGATCTGAGCCTGTTCCGGCACATCGTCGATGCCGGCAGCATCACCCACGGCGCGGAGCGCGCCAACCTCGCGCTCGCCGCCGCGTCGACCCGCATCCGCAACATGGAGGACGCGCTCGGCGCCGCCTTGCTGGTGCGCGGCCGGCAGGGCGTGCAGCCGACCCAGGCCGGCCGCACGCTGCTGCAACATGCCCGCACCATCCTGCGGCAGGCGGAGCGGCTGCGCGAGGATCTCGGCGCCTATGCCGGCGGCGTCGCCGGGCAGATCCGGGTGCTGTCCAACACCAACGCGCTCACCGAATTCCTGCCGGAGGCGCTGGGCTCGTTCCTGGCGGCGCATCCGCATGTGAGCATCGATCTCGAAGAGCGGCTGAGCGACGAGATCGTCGGCATGATCGCGGAAGGCGTCGCCGACCTCGGCATCGTCGCCGGCACCGTGGATGCGAGCGCGCTCGAAACCTATCCGTTCCGCAAGGACCGTTTCGTGCTGGTGGTGCCGCGCGACCATGCGCTCGCCAAGCGCACGAAAATCCCGTTCGCGCAGGTGCTCGACCGCGATTTCGTCGGGCTCGACCGCGCCAGCGCGTTGCAGCGCTTCCTCGCCGACAAGGCGGCGCGCATCGGCCAGCCGCTGCGGCTGCGCGTGCAGTTGCGCAGCTTCGACGCGGTCTGCCGGATGGTCGAATGCAAGGTCGGCATCGGCATCGTGCCGGAGACGACCGCGCGCCGGGTCGAGGGCACGATGGCGATCGCGACGGTTGGCCTTGCCGACGCCTGGGCGGTGCGCGAGCTCACGATCTGCATCCGGCGGCTTGCCGAGCTGCCGCCCTATGCGCGACAATTGGTGGAGCATCTGCGCGCCGGCGGCTGATGCCGCGACGGCGCCGACGTTGCAGCAACCTCGCCAAAGCGAGGCGCTGCCTGGACTTGAAAAAGTCGACTTGGAACGATCAGACTTGGTGCAACAACGACGCCGCGACCAAGCCGGCAGCCTGAAAGAGGAGGATACCCATGCGACTTGCGAAACTCGCCGCCGCTGCCGTCGTTCTCGCCGCCTGCCTGTGGCAGCCGGCGATCGCGCAGAATCCGGTCACGCCGTCGCCGAAAGGCGCCAAGGTCTATTTCGTCAACGTGAAGAACGGCGACACCGTCACCAGTCCGTTCCTCGTCCAGTTCGGTCTGTCGGGCATGGGCGTCGCGCCGGTCGGCGTCGATACCGCCAACACCGGGCATCACCATCTGATCATCGACACCAAGCTGTCGCCGGAAGAGCTGAAGGCGCCGATCGCGGCCGATGCCAAGCACGTGCACTACGGCGGCGGCCAGACCGAGGCCACGGTGACCCTGCCGCCGGGACAGCACACCTTGCAGCTCGTGCTCGGCAACTGGAGCCACATCCCGCACGACCCGCCGGTGATGTCGGAGATCGTCACGATCACGGTGAAGTGAGCCGCGTCATTGCGGCTGCAACTTTGGCCCATCGCAAGGTAAGATGGGCCATGACGCTTCGACGTGACGCAACGACGCCGTTCCAGCGCCGCCGCAGGCCGGCGACGATTCATCCGCTCTGGCTGCGCGTCACGCATTGGATCAACGCGGTCGCGGTCGTCGTCATGATCGGCTCGGGCTGGGAAATCTATAACGCCTCGCCGCTGTTCGGCTTCGCGTTTCCGCAGAGCATCACCATCGGCGGCTGGCTCGCCGGCGCGCTGCTGTGGCACTTCGCGGCGATGTGGCTGCTCGCCGTCAACGGCCTCGTCTATCTCGCGCTCGGCCTCGCCACCGGGCGCTTCCGGCGCAAGCTGCTGCCGCTGCGTGCCGGCGACGTCGTTGCCGACACCAGGCTCGCGCTGCGCGGGGCGCTCTCGCACGACGATCTCTCGGTCTACAACGCGCTGCAGAAGCTGCTCTATCTCGGCGTCATCGTCGCCGGCGTCGTGATCGTGCTGTCGGGGCTGGCGATGTGGAAGCCGGTGCAGCTCTGGTGGCTCGCCGCGCTGTTCGGCGGCTACGAGCCGGCGCGCTACGTGCATTTCTTCGCGATGGCGGCGATCGTCGGATTCTCCGTCATTCACGTCGTGATGGCGTTGGTGGTGCCGAAGGCGCTGCGCGCCATGATCACGGGACGCTGAGCATGATGCCGCGCATCCTCAGACCGATCCCGGGTGTCGATCCCGATCTGCTGGTGAAGGATGCCGCGAAGCTGCATGCCCGATCCGTCGCGCCGGATGTTCCTGCGCGGCGGCTTGAGCGTCGGCGCGCTCACCATGCTCACCGGCTGCACCATCAGCGACGGGATGTCGGCCGAGAGCGTGCTGCGCCGCATCTCGTCGTTCAACGACCGGGTGCAGGCGCTGGCTGTTCGATCCCAACCGGCTGGCGCAGACCTATCCCGAGAGCGCCATCAACCGGCCGTTCCGCTTCAACGCCTATTATCCCGAGAGCGACATCCCCGAGGTCGACGGCGCCGACTATGCGCTCGAGCTCAACGGCCTGATCGAGAACAAGGCGACCTGGAGCCTGGAGCGGCTCAACGCGCTGCCGCAGGAGACGCAGGTGACGCGGCTGATCTGCGTCGAAGGCTGGAGCATGGTCGGCAAATGGACCGGCGTGCGGCTGTCGGATTTCCTGCGCCGCGTCGGCGCCGACCTCACCGCCAAATATGTCTGGTTCCGCTGCGCCGAGGGCTATCACTCGTCAATCGACATGCCGACCGCGCTGCACCCGCAGACCCAGATGACGCTGCAGTTCGACGGCAAGGAGCTCGAGCCGAAATACGGCTATCCCATGCGCATCCGCATCCCGACCAAGCTCGGCTTCAAGAACCCGAAGCACGTGATGGAGATCGCCGTCATCAACAACTACAACCCGGGTTACTGGGAAGCCCAGGGCTATAACTGGTTCAGCGGGCTGTAGGCCCCGCGCGCCCGGCCCCCCAGCCGGCAGGCCTCGCCTTGCCAATCCCCGCGCGGCCCTTTAGCAATCCGCCACCATTTTGAGCACCCCACGAGGTCCCGCGTCATGCCCACCCACAAGCTCCTCCTGCTCGCCGGCGACGGCATCGGCCCCGAAGTCATGGCCGAGGTGAAACGGCTGATCGCGTGGATGAACGCCCATGGCATGGGCACGTTCGAAACGAGGAGGGGCTGGTCGGCGGCTGCGCCTACGACGCGCACGGCCAGGCGATCGACGACGCCACCATGGCGAAGGCGATGGCCTGCGACGCCGTGATCTTCGGCGCGGTCGGCGGGCCGAAATGGGACAAGGTGCCCTATGACGTGCGGCCGGAGGCGGGCCTGCTGCGGCTGCGCAAGGACCTCGGCGCTGTTCGCCAACATCCGCCCGGCGATCTGCTATCCGGCGCTGGCGGACGCCTCGAGCCTCAAGCGCGAGGTGGTCGACGGCCTCGACATCGTGATCATCCGCGAGCTCACCGGCGGCGTCTATTTCGGCGAGCCCAAGACCATCACCGATCTCGGCAACGGCCAGAAGCGCGCCATCGATACCCAGGTCTACGACACCTACGAGATCGAGCGCATCTCCCGCGTCGCCTTCGAGCTTGCGCGCAAGCGCAGCAACAAGGTGACGTCGATGGAGAAGCGCAACGTCATGAAGACCGGCGTGCTCTGGAACGAGGTCGTGCAGCAGGTGCACGCGCGCGAGTTCAAGGACGTCGAGCTCGAGCATCAGCTCGCCGATGCCGGCGGCATGCAGCTCGTGCGCTGGCCCAAGCAGTTCGACGTGATCGTCACCGACAACCTGTTCGGCGACATGCTGTCCGACGTCGCGGCGATGCTCACCGGCTCGCTCGGCATGCTGCCGTCGGCCTCGCTCGGCGAGATGGATCCGAAGACCAAGAAGCGCAAGGCGATGTACGAGCCGGTGCACGGCTCGGCGCCCGACATCGCCGGCAAGGGCGTGGCCAATCCCGATCGCGATGATCGCGTCGTTCGGGATGGCGCTGCGCTATTCGTTCGATCGCGGCAAGGAAGCCGACCTGATCGAGAAGGCGATCGCCGCCACGCTCGCCAAGGGCCTGCGCACCGCCGACATCAAGTCGGACGGCTGCAAGCTGGTCGGCACCCGCGAGATGGGCGACGCGATCCTCGGCGGAAGTCGGAGAAGCTCGTCGGCACTGACGCATCAGTCGCTAAGACGGCATGCCGGTTTGAAGCGCCATCGGGTTAAGCCCCGTTATTCTTGCGGGCGTCACAAGGCGCTTGACGAATTGAGCCGCCACCTGCCCCCATATATGTGCATCACGGTTCCTCGGGCTCTACATCTTGTAGGGTTTGGGGCTAAGAGGGAACCCGGTGAAGCCAGCAATGGCGAAGCCGGGGCTGCCCCCGCAACTGTAAGCGGCGAGCGGACTGCCATCTTCGGTCACTGGTGCAGAACGCACTGGGAAGACCCGGCAAGTCCGCAGCGACCCGCGAGCCAGGAGACCTGCCGTGATCGATGAAACGTCCTCGGGCGGGGTGTCCCGGTGGGGCGCTTGTCGCCATCGGGGGCGTCGCTCCCCGGACTAACGCGCAAGCCGTCCGCCGACCTCGGCCCCAACTTGATGGGGTTACCGATGTCTGCTCTGGCCTTCGATTTCGACCGTCGCGGCGATCTGGTGTCGCCGCCGCACGCCTGCTCCGCTCATCCGCGCCGCGATCCAGGCTCGAGCCGCTGCCGCCGCGACCGCGCGCCCAGGTCGCCGTCCGCGGCGCCGCGACGCGCCGACCCAGCGCCGCTGCCCGCGCCGCTCGCGCCGCCGCCGCGTCCCGTCCGATCTCAAGCTCGATCGCAGCCGCGACGATCTGCTCACCGCGCTTCGGCAAGGCGACGCTGAACGATCGCTATCTGCTCGCCGGCGAGAGCTTCCAGGACATGTTCGCGCGCGTGTCCTGCGCCTTCGCCGACGACGTCGCGCATGCGCAGCGGCTCTACGATGCGATGTCGCGGCTGTGGTTCATGCCGGCGACGCCGGTGCTGTCGAACGGCGGCACCAATCGCGGCCTGCCGATCTCCTGCTTCCTCAATGCGGTGCCGGATTCGCTCGACGGCATCGTCGACACCTGGAACGAGAACGTCTGGCTCGCCTCCAACGGCGGCGGCATCGGCACCTATTGGGGCCAGCGTGCGCTCGATCGGCGAGAAGGTGCGCGGCGGCGAGACCTCCGGCATCATCCCGTTCATCCACGTGATGGACGGGCTCACGCTCGCGATCAGCCAGGGCTCGCTGCGGCGCGGCTCGGCGGCGGTCTATCTCGACATCCACCATCCCGAGATCGAGGAGTTCCTGGAAATCCGCAAGGCCTCCGGCGACTTCAACCGCAAGGGCCTCAACCTGCATCACGGCATCAACGTCACCGACGAATTCATGACAGGCGGTGAAGGACGGCGCGATGTTCGCGCTGCGCAGCCCGAAGACCAACGAGGTCATGCGCGAGGTCGATGCGCGCCAGCTCTGGCAGCGCATCCTGGAGACGCGGCTGCAGACCGGCGAGCCCTATCTGCTGTTCATCGACGCGGTGAACCGCGCGCTGCCGAAGCACCAGCGCGAGCTCGGCCTCAAGGTCTCGACCTCCAACCTGTGCAGCGAGATCACGCTGCCGACCGGCATCGACCACCGCGACGAGGAGCGCACCGCGGTGTGCTGCCTGTCGTCGCTGAACATCGAGACCTGGGACGAGTGGTGCGACGCGCCGGGCTTCATCGAGGACGTCATGCGCTTCCTCGACAACGTGCTGACGCATTTCATCACGGTCGCGCCCGACGGCATGAAGCGCGCGCGCTATGCGGCGCTGCGCGAGCGCTCGGTCGGGCTCGGCGTCATGGGCTTCCATTCGTTCCTGCAGGCGCAGGGCATCCCGTTCGAAAGCGCGATGGCGAAGTCCTGGAACATGAAGATGTTCCGCAAGATCCGCCGCGACGCCGACGCGGCGTCGGTGGCGCTGGCGAAGGAGCGCGGGCCGTGCCCCGACGCCGCCGAGCGCGGCATGATGGCGCGCTTCAGCCACAAGCTCGTCGATCGCGCCGACCGCCTCGATCAGCATCATCTGCGGCGGCACCAGCGCCTGCATCGAGCCGATCCCGGCCAACATCTACACCCACAAGACGCTGTCGGGCGCGTTCTCGGTGCGCAACCGCTATCTCGCGAAGCATCCTCGCGGCGCAAGAACGCCGACACGCCGGCGGTGTGGCAGTCGATCATCGAGCATGAAGGCTCGGTCGCGCATCTCGACATGCTGGACGAGCAGGAGAAGGCGGTGTTCCGCACCGCGTTCGAGATCGACCAGCGCTGGGTGATCGATCTCGCCGCCGACCGCGCGCCGTACATCTGCCAGAGCCAGTCGATCAATCTCTATCTGCCGGCCGACATCGATAAGTGGGACCTGCACATGCTGCACTGGACGGCGTGGAAGCGCGGCATGAAGAGCCTCTACTACTGCCGCTCCAAGTCGATCTCGCGCGCGGGCTTCGCCGGCCAGCTGGCAGCAAGGAGGCCGCGCCGGTCGCGATGCAGGCTGCCAGCCCGCACCGACTATGAGGAGTGCCTCGCATGTCAATGATCCTCGATCTCGCGAACGTCGATCCGCGCACGCTGATCGGCAAGGGCGTCGGCCTGCTCGATTCCACCGGCACCTACGACGTCGACCGCTATGCCTGGGCCTACGAGTTCTGGAAGCGCCAGCAGCAGACCCATTGGATGGGCGAGGAGGTGCCGCTCGGCGCCGACCTCAAGGACTGGGCGTCGGACCGCGTCACGCCGAGCGAGCGCGCGCTGCTGACGCAGATCTTCCGCTTCTTCACCCAGTCGGACATCGAGGTCGGCGACAACTACCTCAAGCGCTACATCCCGATCTTCCAGCCGCTGGCGGTGCAGATGATGATGGCCGCCTTCACCAACATGGAGACGGTGCACATCGACGCCTATGCGCTGCTGCTCAAGACGCTCGGCATGCCGAAGACCGAGTTCGAGGCGTTCCGCGACTATGCCGAGATGCGCGCCAAGGCCGACTACATGCACCAGTTCGGCGTCGAGACGGTCGCCGACGTGGCGCGCACGCTGGCGATGTTCGGCGCCTTCACCGAAGGCATGTCGCTGTTCGCGAGCTTCGCGATGCTGCTCAACTTCCCGCGCCACAACAAGATGAACGGCATGGGCCAGATCGTGAGCTGGTCGGTGCGCGACGAAAGCCTGCACTGCGAGGGCGTCATCAAGCTGTTCCACGAATGGAATCGCGAGACCGGCGCGGTCACGCGCGCGGTGCGCGACGACATCGTCGACGTCGCCAAGACCATGGTCGGGCTGGAAGAGCGCTTCGTCGATCTGGCGTTCGGGCTCGGCGGCATCGAGGGCATGACGCCGCAGGAGATCCACGCCTATGTGCGCTATGTCGCCGACTGGCGGCTGACGCAGCTCAAGCTGCCGACCGTGTTCGGCTATTTCGAAGCCGCGGAGGGCGGCTACCGGCAGATCAAGCCGCATCCGCTGCCGTGGCTGGTGGAAATCCTCAACGGCGTCGAGCACGCCAATTTCTTCGAGCAGCGCGCGACGGAATATTCGAAGGGCGCGAGCAGCGGCGCCTGGGACGGCGAGGGCGGCGTGTGGGCGGCGTTCGATCGCGCGGAGACCGGCCGGCTGCCGGCGTGATTGCGACGAGCGATCGAGTGCGACCGGCTGAGTGCGACCAGGTCTTAGTGCGACCAGGTCTTGGCCGTCTTGCGGTGGCGGGTCGGCTGGATCTGCGTCGCGTTCTGCTGCTTGGCGAGTTCGGCGCACCGGCGCCAGCGCTCGGCCATGCCGATCCAAACCGCTTTGCTTTCCGCATCGCGCGCGAGCTGCGCCATGAATTTGCATTCGGCCTCATGCTGCATGAAATGTTCCGCAGGATTTATCATCCACCACCTCCACACCACCGCCGGTTGACTGACAATGCGTGGTCAACACAGGAACCCGGAGTCGGTTCCTATTTTAATACCGGTTCCGCCGGTCCATAACGACGGCGAATCTTCCATTCACGCAGGCACATGGATTGGCGATGTGCCGCGTCGTGCGGCGTCCACGCGTGCGACATCGGCGTTCACCTGCGACATTCGGCGGGTTCGGAGCGCTTTGCCAGTGCGCGCGGAGTGCGTAGGGTAGCATCACACCAAGGGACGGAAGGAGACGCTCGATGTCGTGGAATGCCGTGGCCGTGCGCCGGAGTAGCATCATTGGCATGGCGGCGGCGTTGCTGGCGTCCATCGCCGTTCCGAGCGTGCGGCGCAGAACTTGGCCGACCCAGACCATCCGCCTGATCGTGCCGTTCCCGGCCGGCGGCTCGAACGACGTCATGGGCCGGCTGATCGCGCCGCATCTGGAGAAGGCGCTCGGCCAGACCGTGATCGTCGACAACCGGCCGGCCGCGGCCGGACAGGTCGGCACCGAGGCGGTGGCGCGCGCGACGCCGGACGGCCACACGCTGCTGCTGGTCGCGTCGTCGCATACGGTGCAGCCGGCGCTCAATCCGAAGCTGCCCTACAACACCGAGAAGGATTTCGCGCCGGTCTCGCTGGTCAACACCAACGCGATGTTCTTCTTCGTGCATCCGAGCGTGCCCGCGAACACGCTCGCGGAGTTCGTCGAGCTCGCGAAGAAGGAGCCGGGCAAGTACAACTATGCGTCGCCCGGCGTCGGCAGCCAGACCCAGCTCACCATCGAGCTGCTCATGCCGCCGCACCGGCATCAAGCTGCAGCACATTCCGTATCGCGGCGGCGCGCCGGCCACGCAGGCGATGCTCAGCGGCGAAACGCATTTCACCATGCTGGCGCCGAACGTCATCTTTCCGCATATCGAAGTCCGGCAAGATCCGCGCGATCGCGACCGGCGACCGCAAGCGGCATCCGCGGCGCGCCGAACGTCAGCACGACGGCAGAGCAGGGCTTCAAGGGCCTGGAGGCGATCCAGTGGGTCGGCGTGCTCACCACCGCCGGAACGCCGAGGCCGGTGATCGATCGCCTCAACAAGGAGATCAACCGGATCATCCAGCTGCCCGACGTCGTCGCGGTGCTCGACAAGCAGGGCGTCGCGCCGACCGGCGGCACGCCGGAGGAATTCCAGGCGCTGATCACGCGCGAGATCAACCAATGGCGCGACATCGCGCGCGAAGCCAACATCAAGCTCAATTGATCGCTCGCGGCATGAGCGGCAGCGAGATCGACTTCGGAGCGAAGTGTCATGAGATCGCTGGCGCATCGGCCTGACGCTGGCGTTGCTCGGCGGCGCGTGCCGTCGATGGCGCGTCGTCCGCGCACGCGCAGACCTATCCGACCCAGACGGTCCGCATGATCGTGCCGTTCGCGCCCGGCGGACTGAACGACACCACCGCGCGGCTGTTGCAGCCGCAGCTTGAAAAGGCGCTCGGCCAGACCGTCATCGTCGACAACCGGCCGGCCGCGAGCGGCATCGTCGGCACCGACGCGGTCGCCAAGGCCGCGCCCGACGGGCATTCGCTGCTGGTGGTGGCGTCGTCGCACGCGGTCGTGCCCGCGACCAATCCCAAGGTGCCGTACAACATCGAGCGCGATCTCGCGGCGATCGTGCTGGTGTCGAAGAATCCGTTCTTCTTCGTCGTGAATTCCAAGGTGCCGGCGAAGACCCTGCAGGAGTTCGTCGCGCTCGCGAAGAAGGAGCCGGACAAGTACAACTACGCGAGCCCCGGCGCCGCCGGCCACAATCACCTGGTCACGGCGCTGTTCAGCCGCCGCGCCGGCATCACGCTGCAGCACGTTCCGTTCCGCGGCGGCGCGCCGGCGATCCAGTCGCTGGTCGCGGGCGATACGCATTTCGCGGTGATCTCGCCGCTGGCGGCGCTGCCGCATATCAAGGCCGGCACCGTGCGCGTGCTCGCGGCCGGCGGGCTCGAGCGCGATCCGCAGTTCCCCGACATCCCGACCGTGGCGGAGTCCGGCTATCCCGGCTTCGAGGCGATCCAGTGGGTCGGCATCCTGACGACGGGCGGCACGCCGAAGCCGATCGTCGATCGCCTGAATGCGGAGGTCAACAAGGCGATCCGCGATCCCGCGACCGTCGAGCGTTTTGAGAAGCTGGGCGTGACTGTCGCCGGCGGCAGCAGCGACGACGTTTCACAAGCAGATCATGAGCGAGTATCGCAACTGGGTCGAGATCGCCCGCGAGGCCGAGACATCAAGGCGCGAGTAGACTGCGCGGTCGGCTGCAGGCTAGCGTCGATCAGCAGCCGACGCACCAGTTCCACGGATAGGGATTGTCCCGGCCCGGCAGCGTGAACGGGCCCGGCAGCGGGCTTTGATCGATATAGACGCCGCCGCGGTTGTCGATCACGCTGGTCGGCGAGTAGCCCGGCGGAATCGCATAGTCCGTGAACTTGCGGTCGCCCGGGATCACGTGCGTGCCGGCATCGAGAAAGGTGCGCCGCGTCACGGTGATGCGCGCCCGCGGCGGCGGCGCCATGCTGATCGGGACCGGTCCGTATTTCTTGGCGGCGACTTTCTTGGCCGCGCTTTTCTTCTGGTGGTCTGGGCTTCAGCCGGCGCGACGGCGACGGACGACAGCGCGATGGCTGCCGCACAGAAGATCGCTGCGTAGGTCTTGATCGTCATTTGCCGCCTCGCCTGATTCCAGGCCCTGATTCCAGCCAAGTTCACATCCGCACATTAGCCGGTTTTGGTTTCCGGTCCATTGCACACGGGCAACACCGCGCCGCCAATCGGCGTTCCGGCCGCAGCGGCGTCATCATACCACATCGGCCTTTCCTTGGCATGAATTTTCCCCTAGAATTGCAAATCAAGAGAAAATTCGAGCAAGGAGGACGCCATGGCCGGGAACGAACGTACCCTCGACGAGCTTTATCGGGACGATCCGGAACGGGCCGACGCGATCGTTTTCGGCCGCAAGCGGTACCGGCGTCGACCGGCGCGGCTTCCTGGGCGGCAGCGGACTGGCGGCGATGAGCGCCGCCGTCGGCGGCGCGATCCCGTTCGCGGCCAACATGCCGGGCGGATTGATCCCGGCGGCGCTGGCCCAGGAGAAGCCCGCGCCGGCGAAGGGACCGCAGCACCTGAAATTCCCCGGCAAGGACGAAGGGCTGGTGGTGCTCGGCGACCGGCCGCTGGTGGCGGAGACGCCCGAGCAGCCTGCTCGACGACGACACCACGCCGACCGCCAAGTTCTTCATCCGCAACAACGCCAACGCGCCGGAGCCGGTGAAGGACGCCGGACGCGTGGAAGATCACCATCGACGGCGAGGTGAACCAGAAGCTCGAGATCACGCTCGGCGAGCTCAAGAAGCGCTTCCGCCCGGTGACGCGGCGCCTGGTGCTCGAATGCGGCGGCAACGGCCGCTCGTTCTTCACGCCGACCGGCGCGCGGCAACCAGTGGACCAACGGCGGCGCCGGCTGCGCGGAATGGACCGGCGTGCGGCTCGCCGACGTGCTCGCGCGCGGCGGGCGTGAAGAGCTCCGCGGTGTTCACCGGGCACTACGGCAGCGACGGCAGCCTGTCCGATCCGAACCGGCCGGCGCTGTCGCGCGGCGTGCCGATCAAGAAGGCGATGGACGAGAACAACCTGATCGTCTGGGCGATGAACGGCGAGCCGCTGCCGAACATCCACGGCGGGCCGGTGCGGCTGATCATTCCGGGCTGGCCGGGCTCGGTTTCGTCGAAATGGCTCACCCGCATCTGGGTGCGCGACAAGGTGCATGACGGCGCCGGCATGGGCGGCACGTCCTATCGCGTCACCATCAAGCCGATGATCCCGGGCGGCAAGCCCGACGAGAGCAATTTCCGCGATCTCGAATCGATGCCGGTGCGCTCGATCATCACCAGCCCGGCGAACGGCACCAAGCTCGCCGGCAATGTCCGCGAGCTCAATCTGCGCGGCGCGGCGTGGGGCGGCGATATCGCGGTCCGGCGCGTCGACGTGTCGATCGACTACGGCGCGACCTGGCGGCCGGCGCAGTTGCAGCGGGCGAAGAACCGCTACGACTGGCGGCGCTGGACCGCGACCGTGCGGGTGCCGAGCGAGGGCTACTACGAGATCTGGACGCGGGCGACCGACCAGCGCGGCGCGATGCAGCCGCACGTCGCCGGCAACTGGAATCCGCAGGGCTACGGCGCGAACCCGATGCACCGGATCGCGGTGCTGATCGGGTAGCATCGATCGCGGCCCGGCAATCCGAGCATCGACGGAGCTGGCGATGAGATCTTGCAACATCGATTGCGCTTGCGCGCCGCTCTTGTCGCCGCATCTCCCGCCGCCGCGGAGACCTTCACGCCGGCGCGAGGAGCGGCAGGAGGACTATCCGGACGCGCCCGGCCGCGAGCAGGCGTTCTACGCCTGCATCGCCTGCCACGGCTTCAAGCTGGTTGCTCAGCAAGGGCAGACCCGGCAGCAGTGGGACGACACCCTCAACTGGATGACCAAGCGGCACGGCATGCCGCCGATCGACGGCGACCTGCGCAAGACCGTGCTCGACTATCTGGAAACCGCATTCCCGCCGCGCACGGCGCCGGGCGGCTGGAAGAATCCGTTCAGCGGGCAGTGATCGAAGACTATCGCGTCGCCACGCTGCGGCGGAGCTTCGGCCGGTTCGGCCCCTCGATCCAGTCGTGACGCCGCATGGTCGCGCCGCGCTGCGGCGTGCGCGGCGCGCAGAACGTGCGCTTCTGCTCGGCGTTCGCGAACAGTTGCTGCACTTTCGGCTCGCTCGCGGCGGCGAGCAGCGAGAGCCCTTCGATCGCGCAGGCGAGCGTGCGGCGGTCGACGACCTCGACGTCGTTCTTGCAGTACCAGCCGGCGATCTGCAGCCGCGGATCGTTGAAGGCGCGGGCGAAGGCGAGGCAGTTGCGCGCGTTGCCGTCGGCGCGCGCCGTGAACTCGAACACGTTGACGCGCCCGAACTTGCTGGCGATCGGCTCGGCCGGGCTGACGCCGTAGGGTCCGCCAAGCTCCGCGGTGCGGGCGGCGACCTCGCTCGCGGCGCTGCCGAACTGATCGATCTCGCGGCCGGGGCGGTAGATCTCGACCATCAGCCGCGGCGGCCCGGCGCCGTCCTCGGCCGCGACGGTCAGGATGTCCTTGCGGCCGCCGGCGCTGTGGCGGCGGATCGCGTAGTCGGTCTCCGGGAACTGGGGGGTGTTCAGGGCGAAGGCCCGGTAGGGCCGTTCGATGGTGGTCCAGTCGACGCGGGGCGCCGGGTCGATGGCGGCGCGGACCTCGGCGACGTCGAAGAAGCGGATGACCGCAACCGCCAGCACCGCGACCACGCCGATATAGGCGAAAACCCGGATCACCGTGGCCGCGAGCTCGTAGCCCAAATTACGCAACGCCTGATACACCCCGGAAACCCCCGAATCGCCCCGAAACCGTTGTATTTCGCTGGATTCTCGCCTAGAAGCGCTTCCGCCCGGTTTCGCGCTGCGGCGCGGCCGGCGATTTCGTCTCGGAGAGTTAATGATGGGTTACAAAGTCGCCGTCGTGGGCGCCACCGGTAACGTGGGCCGCGAAATGCTCAACATCCTCAGCCGAGCGGGAATTCCCCGCCGACGAGGTCGTCGCTCTTGCCTCGCGCCGCAGCCTGGGCACGGAAGTGTCGTTCGGCGACAAGACGCTGAAGGTGAAAGCGCTCGAGCATTGCGACCTCTCCGACATCGACATCTGCCTGATGTCGGCCGGCTCGACGGTGTCGAAGGAATGGTCGCCGAAGTTCGCCGCCGCCGGCGCGGTGGTGATCGATAACTCGTCGTGCTGGCGCTACGACGCCGACGTGCCGCTGATCGTGCCGGAGGTGAATGCCGACGCGGTCGCCGGCTTCCGCAAGAAGGGCATCATCGCCAATCCGAATTGCTCGACCGCGCAGCTCGTGGTCGCGCTCAAGCCGCTGCACGACAAGGCCAAGATCACGCGCGTCGTGGTCGCGACCTATCAGTCGGTTTCCGGCGCCGGCAAGGAGGCGATGGACGAGCTGTTCTCGCAGACCAAGGCGGTGTTCCAGATCGACGAAGTCGCAGTCGAAGAAGTTCCCGAAGCGCATCGCCTTCAACCTGATCCCGCAGATCGACGTGTTCATGGAGGACGGCTACACCAAGGAAGAATGGAAGATGATGGTCGAGACCAAGAAGATCCTCGACCCGAAGATCAAGCTCACCGCCACCTGCGTGCGCGTGCCGGTGTTCATCGGCCATTCCGAAGTCGTCAACATCGAGTTCGAGAACCCGATCAGCGTCGACGAAGCGCGCAGCATCCTGCGCAGCGCGCCCGGCTGCCTGGTGATCGACAAGCACGAGCCCGGCGGTTACGTCACGCCGTATGAATGCGTCGGCGAGGACGCGACCTATATCAGCCGCATCCGCACCGATCCGACCGTCGACAACGGCCTGGTGCTGTGGGTGGTCTCCGACAACCTGCGCAAGGGCGCGGCGCTCAACGCGATCCAGATCGCCGAGTGCCTGATCAACCGCAAGCTGATCGAGGCCAAGCGCAAGGCGGCGTAGTTCCGACATCGCGATCGTGCAGCAACCTGACGGACTCCTCTCCCCGGAGCGGGTGAGGGGGCTCGACAGCGAAGCTAGTCGCTGCGTCACTCTCTGAAGACGACTCGAGCGTTACTTCTCGGGACGGACACGAAGCGTCCGGATTCGGGCTCGAGCACTTCGAGCTCGCCGGACGCGACGTCGAAATAGGCGCCGTGCAGCGCGAGCTCGTCGCGCTCGCAGGCGGTCCGCACATACGGAAACGTCAACAGGTTGATCGATCGACCGCACCAGCGACGCCTGCTCGAGCCGCGTCAGGTAGCTTTCCGGGCGCCTCCTCGCGCGGGCCGATGTCGCGCGCGGCCGGGCGCCACCAGCGACATCCAGCGGCCGATGAAGTCGCCGGGCGGCGCGTTGTCCGGCGAACGCCTGGATGCCGCCGCAGCGGGCGTGACCCAGCACCACGATGTTGCGCACCTTGAGCACCTTCACGGCATATTCCACCGCGGCCGAGACGCCGTGGTAGTTGCTGTCGGGCGAGTAGGGCGGCACCAGGTTGGCGACGTTGCGCACCACGAACAGCTCGCCGGGGCCGACATCGAAAATGACCTCGGGCGCGACGCGGCTGTCGCAGCAGCCGATGACCATGGTCTCGGGCGCCTGGCCGCTCTCCGCGAGGTCGCGGTAGCGGCTCTGTTCCGTGGGCAGCCGGCCCGACCGGAACGCCCGATAGCCGTCGCGGAGCCTTGGCGGAAAACTCATCCGATTCACCTCAACAAACGCCGCACCTCAACAAACGCCGGTCACGCAATTACTGGCATGCCCGCGACGTGGCCGGTAGATTACAAGCTCAACCGGGATCGTACCGATGTCACTCCGTCCGCGCCGCAGCGCTCTCTATATGCCTGGAAGCAACAACCGCGCCATCGAAAAGGCCCGCACCTTGCCGGTCGATGCGGTCATCCTGGACCTGGAGGACTCGATCGCGCCCGAGGCCAAGGGCGCCGCGCGCGAGCAGGTGCGGGCGGCGATCAAGGCCGGCGGCTTCGGTTCGCGCGAGGTCGTGGTCCGGATCAACGGCCTCGACACCGAGCATTGGCTCGCCGACGTCGACATGGTCCATGAGGTGCGCCCCGACGCGATCCTGGTGCCGAAGGTGTCGCAGCCGGCCACGCTGGAGAACCTCGCCGGCCGCCTGATGGATCTCGGCACCGACCACAAGATCAAGGTCTGGGCGATGGTCGAGACGCCGTTCGCGATCCTCAACGTGCGCGAGATCGCGGCGGTGGCGCGCGACAGCGAGACGCGGCTGTCGTGCCTGGTGGTCGGCACCAACGATCTCGCCAAGGAGATGCGCGCGCGGATCGTGCCCGGCCGCGCGCCGGTGCTGCCGCTGCTGGTGACCGGCCATCCTGGCCGCGCGCGCCTACGGCCTCGACATCCTCGACGGCCCGTTCAACGATCTCGCCAATGCGCAGGGGTTCGCGGACGAATGCGCGCAGGCGCGCGACATCGGTTTCGACGGCAAGACCCTGATCCATCCGAACCAGATCGCGCCCTGCAATGCGGCGTTCACGCCGAGCGCGGAAGAGATGACGCAGGCGCGCGCGATCATCGCCGCGTTCGACCTGCCGGAGAATCACAACAAGGGCGTCATCGCGCTCGACGGCCGCATGGTCGAGCGGCTGCACGCCGACATCGCGCGGCGCACGGTGGCGATCGCCGACGCGATCGCGGAACGCGGTTCGTAATGGCACGCAAGGTCGTCATCGTCGGCGGCGGGCAGGCGGGCTATCAGGTCGCCGCGTCGCTGCGCGGCAAGAAGTTCGACGGATCGATCGTGATCCTGGGCGAGGAGCCGGCGCTGCCGTATCAGCGGCCGCCGCTGTCGAAGGGCTACGTCAAGGGCGAGGCCAAGGAGTCGACGCTGCTGCTGCGCGCGGCGGATTTCTACACCAGCAACGCCATCGAGATGCGCACCGATTGCCACGTGACCGCGCTCGATCGCGCGGCGCGCGAGGTCGTGCTCGCGGACGGCGAGCGCGTCGCCTACGACAGCCTGGTGCTCGCGACCGGCGGCCGGGTGCGGAAACTGCCGGTGCCGGGCGCGGAGCTCGCCGGCGTCGCCTATGTCCGCACCTTGGCCGACGCGAAGTCGCTCAAGCCGCAGATCGAAGCCGCCACCAACGTGGTGGTGGTCGGCGGCGGCTTCATCGGTCTCGAATGCGCGTCGGTCGCGTCCGTGCTCGGCTGCAAGGTCGTGGTGCTGGAGGCGATGGACCGCCTGATGGCGCGCGTGGTGTCGCCGGTGCTCTCCGACTATTACCGCGACCTGCACCGCAGCCGCGGCGTCGACGTGCGGCTCGGCGAACAGGTGACGGAGATCTTGGGCGCCGGCGGAAACGTGACCGGCGTGCGCTGCGGCGACGGTTCGACCGTGCCGGCCGATCTCGTCGTGGTCGGCATCGGCATCATCGCCAATGACGATCTGGCGAAGGCGGCGGGGCTCGCCTGCGACCGCGGCATCGTGGTCGACGCGCTGCTGCGCACCGCCGACCCGGACATCTACGCGATCGGCGACTGCGCGGCGTTTCCGCATCCGATGGCGCAGGGGCTGGTGCGGCTCGAGTCGGTGCAGAACGCCATCGACCAGGGCAAGACCGTCGCCGACGCGATCATGGGCGACGCCAAGCCGTATGCGGCGGTGCCGTGGTTCTGGTCCGACCAATACGAGGTGAAGCTGCAGATCGTCGGGCTGACGTCGCAGTACGACGATACGGTGACGCTCGGCGACGTCGCCTCCGGCCGGTTCTCGGTGCTGTATTTCCGCAACGGCGGCCTGATCGGCATCGATTCCGTGAACATGCCGAGCGACCACGTCGTGGGCCGCAAGCTGTTCGGCGCCGGCAAGTCGGTGACCGCCGACGCGGCGCGCGCGCCCGGCTTCAGCCTGCGGGCGCAGCTTTAGCTATCCAGAGTCAGGAAACCCGGCGGCGGCCCTCGGCGTTGTCTTCCTTGAAACCAGGAGGACCAGCCATGGCCGATATGCACGCCAACAGCGACGTCGTCACCCAGATCACCACCGTGAAGCTGCCGCCCGACAAGCAGGACGAGGTGCTGGCGCTGATGACCGAGCGCGCCCAGTTCATGGCCAAGCAGCCGGGCTTCGTGTCGATCTGTCTCTATCGCAGCACCGACGGCGGCCACGTGGTCAACCACGTCCAGTGGACCGACCGCAAGAAGCTCGAGGCCGCGCACCACGCGCCGGAATTCCGCAAGGAGTGGTCGCACTTCGGCGACCTCGCGAAGGAGATCGAGCCCTGCCTCTACGACGTGGTGCACATCGAGACCGCGTCGATGAAGAAGGCGTCGTGAGCGTGCTGTCTACTCCGTCCTCATCCTGAGGAGCGCCGAAGGCGCGTCTCGAAGGATGGAGCGGCCCGACCGGGCGGCCATGGTTCGAGACGCGCGCTTTCGCGCGCTCCTCACCATGAGGCCGATCAGGAGGCGCGACGTAACGATCACAGCCAGGGCCGCGTCGACTTCGCGCTCGACCTCGAAGTCGTTGATCTTCTTTTCCTTGACCATCGTCAGGCCGATGTCGTCGAGGCCGTTGAGCAGGCAGTGCTTGCGGTGCGCGTCGATCTCGAACTTCACCACGCCGCCGTCGGGGCCGCGGATTTCCTGCTTCTCGAGATCGATCGAGAGCGTGGCGTTGGCGCCGCGCTCGGCGTCGTCGAACAGCTTCTCCAGATCCTCCGGCGAGACCTTGATCGGCAGCACGCCGTTCTTGAAGCAGTTGTTGTAGAAGATGTCGCCGAACGAGGTCGAGATCACGCAGCGGATGCCGAAATCCATCAGCGCCCACGGCGCGTGCTCGCGCGAGGAGCCGCAGCCGAAATTGTCGCCGGCGACCAGGATCTTGGCCTTGCGATAGGCCGGCTTGTTGAGCACGAAGTCCGGGTTCTCGCTGCCGTCGTCCTTGTAGCGCTTCTCCGAGAACAGGCCGATGCCGAGCCCGGTGCGCTTGATGGTCTTGAGGTACTGCTTGGGGATGATCATGTCGGTGTCGACATTGATCATCTTCAGCGGCGCCGCGACGCCTTCGAGCTTGGTGAACTTGTCCATATCCGTACGGTCTCGCCAGTTTGGAACGGTTTTTGTTTCGGGGGCCGGCGGTGTTTTGTCAAGTATGGCGCGGAACGCGGCGCATCAAGCGCACCCTGGACGGTCCGGCTGCCAAGAAAAAGGAGCCCATCCATGCGTAAATCGATGCTGGCAGGCCTGCTATGCGCCGCCGGACTGGTCGCCGCGACGCCAGCGCGGGCGGAAACCTGGTGCCTGCGCTCGCCGGGTCCGATCCGGGTCCGGGGTCTGCGTCTTCAACTCGGCGCAGGATTGCACCAAGGCGGCGACTTTCGGCGCCTTCGGCGGCATCTGCGCGCGCGAGGCGCTCGGGCCGCGTCCGAAGACCGACAAGCGCCGGACCAAATCGACGCGCGAACGCCAGGAAGGTCGCCAAGACGGGTGGTGGTAGCGGCCGGCCGGGCGACACGCTTTGGCAATTGTGAACGAAGCCGTCGAGGCGATATGCTGACGGCAAGGCCGCGCCGACAAGCGGCCGCTCTGCTCAGCTTAAGTCTACGGGAGACGAACATGACCCTCGTCGCGGACAAGCCCAGCACCGTTTCCGTCATCAAGCTGCATCCCGTCATCGGCGCCGAAATCCGCGGCGTCGATCTCAGCCGGCCGCTCGATGCGGACACGGTCCGGCAGATCAAGAACGCCTGGTACGACCACACGGTGCTGGTGTTCCGCGATCAGAAACTGTCCGAGGACGACCAGCGCCGCTTCGCCTCCTATTTCGGTCCCGTCGCCAAGCGCGTGCCGCCGCGCCCGGGCGCGGTCGGCGCCGACACGCTGATCGAGTGGGACGACATGCTGCTGGTGACCGACAATGTCGACGCCAACGGCAAGCCGATCGGCGCGCTCGGGCACGGCGAGATGTGGTTCCACTCCGACAAGTGCTACCACCGCAAGCCGCACCGCGCGTCGTTCCTCTACGGCATCGAGATTCCGACCGAGGGCGGCCACACGCGGTTCTCGAGCTCGTATGCGGCCTACGAGCGACTGCCGGCGGACGTGCAGCGCAAGATCGACGGCGCGATGGTGATGCAGGGCCACCAATACACCACCGGCCGGCGCATCGACCTGACCGTCGATATCGAGACCATGCATCACTGCCGCCAGCCGATCATCGTCACCAATCCCGGCTCCGGACGGAAGGCGCTCTACGTCACCAGCCAGAACACGATGTGGATCGAAGGCATGGACCGCGCCGAGAGCGAGGCGCTGCTGACGACGATGTTCGACATCGCGGAAGATCCCGCGATCATCTACGAGCACGTGTGGCGGGTCGGCGACCTCGTGGTGTGGGACAATCTCGCCTGCCTGCACGCGCGCACCGACTGGCCGAGCCGAGCAGCGCCGCACGCTGCGCCGCTGCACCGACCGAAGGCGAGCCGCTTGTACTGAGGCGCGGATTCGGTTCCAGCGCAGCTGTCGCGCTTGAAGCGCTGCTCGCGCAGCACCTCGCAGACCGTGAGGTGGAATTCCGAATAGAATTTCGAGCGGCCCTTGCGCTGCGCGTCGACGTGCTCCGGATGCATGCGCCAAGCTGCGACGGCTCGTCGGATTCGAATTCCACCAGCGTCAGCCGCTCGCCGTCCTCGGCGGCGAATTCCTTGTGCGCGATGTAGCCCGGCATCGTCACGGCCAGTTCATCCATGCGCGCGCCGGTCGTCTCATAGTCCTCGACGGCGGCGGGATCGAGCCGCGAGCGGAACACGACGACGATCATGGCTCACCCGCCCTTCTCGTTCTTCGCGATCGCGCTCACGCCGTCGATCCACGGCAGCGCCGAGCGGAACCAGTTCTGCTTCTTCGGCACGAACTCCCGGCGCTGGCGCAGGATGCCGACGCGCACGCGGTAGGCGTCCTGCACGCCGTCGCCCGGCGAGGTCGAATAGATCGGCGAGCCGCAATCCGGGCAGAACGCCTGGATGCGCGGCGTGCCGCTGTCGGCGGTGAGCTTGAGATAGTCCTTCGGCGTGCCCGTCATCTTGAACGACGCGCCGCGCACCAGCACCGAGACGCGGAACGCCGAGCCGGTGCCGGTCTGGCAATCGGTGCAATGGCAGATCGAGACATCCGCCGGATCGGCCTCGCCTTCGAGGGTGATGGTGCCGCAGGCGCAGCTTCCGTCGATCCTCATGCTCGCCTCCCTGTCTTTCTCTTTCGATTGCCTATTCCACGCTGGCTTCGAGCGCCGCCATGTCCTCGTCGGACAGGCCGAAGTGGTGGCCGATCTCGTGCACCAGCACATGGGTGACGATCGACGCCGAGCGTCTCGTCGTGCTCGGCCCAGTACAGCAGCATCGGCACGCGGTAGAGCAAGACCATGTTCGGCATCTGGCCCGACATGTTTTCGGACTGGAACGGCAGCCCGACGCCCTGGAACAGGCCCATGAGGTCGAGCTCGCTCTCGATGCCCATCGAGTCGAGCACCTCTTCGGTCGCGTATTCGGTGACGCGGATCACGAGGTCCTTGCACAGCGCGCGGAATTGCTCCGGCAGTTGCGCGATAGGCTTCGTCCGCCATCCGCTCGAGCTCGTCGAGCGACGGGGCCTTGGCGTTGAGCCAGCGATCGGGTGGCGGGGACGCGGTCATGCCCACCTATGTACGGGAGCGGGCGGGGGCGGCCAAGGCGGATGGTATGAGGCTGCCGATCGGTGCGACCCTTTGGCGTTGACGGTCGGCCTGCGATCTAACGATCATGCTCGAAGGGTGCGGGGATGATGAAGATCACGGCCACAATCGCAATCGTTGCGGCGGCGCTGCTGTTCGGCGTTGCCGGCGGCGCGCAGGCGCAAGCCGCCGGATTCGGATCGGGTCGTGCGCCAGGCGCAGAAGCAGAAGGCGCAGCAGCGCGCGCCGACGCGCATCATCGTGCGGCCGATCCTGCGCAACCGCCACGACGCGACGGAATTTCCGCGCACCGACAATCTCGGCTACCCCGGTCCCAACGCCGTGCGGCAATGCGTCTCGTGGCTGGCGACCGAGCATCGCCCGAGCGGAACCGTGGTCACGCCGCAGATGCGCTGCTGGTGGCAGCGCGGCTGAACCGCTGTTCACTGAACCGAAACCGTCTCCAGGCGTTATCCCTCGGGAGCGACCTAGTAGGAGACTGTCATGGTCAAGAGTGTATTGGGCATTGCGGCTGCGACGATGCTTGCCGCCGCAGTGATGCCGACGGCGCCGGCGAATGCCGCGCCGATTCAGAATGCGCCGGGCATCGCCGAACACCAGTCCGGCGTCGAAACCGTTCAGTACCGCCGCTACAATCGCCGCTATGTGCGGGCGCCCGTGCGTCGGCTACTACGGACCCGGCCGCTACGCTTATGGCGGTGGCCCGTACTATTACGGCGGCGGCCCGTATGCCTACGCGCGCCGTACCCGTACTATCGCGGTGGCTACTACGCCCCCCGGCCGTTCATCGGCATCGGCCCGTTCGGTTTCGGCGTCTGGTGACGCATCGCGTTGTGTGATGACGCGAGCGTGTGAAATGCATCAGGCCCGCCAATGGCGGGCCTGATCGTTTGTCAGTAGCAGCGATTAAGCGAAGCGTCGCGAAGCGCGCGTCAATTCCACTCGCGCTCCCGCACGTCCACGAAATGGCCCGCGATCGCGGCGGCGGCCGCCATCGCCGGCGACACCAGATGGGTGCGGCCCTTGTAGCCCTGCCGGCCTTCGAAGTTGCGGTTCGAGGTCGAGGCGCAGCGCTCGCCGGGCGCGAGCTTGTCCGGATTCATCGCGAGGCACATCGAGCAGCCGGGCTCGCGCCATTCGAAGCCGGCCTTGACGAAGATCTTGTCGAGGCCTTCGGCCTCGGCCTGCTCCTTCACCAGGCCGGAGCCCGGCACGATCATCGCGTTGACGTTGGCGTGGACGGTCTTGCCCTCCGCCACCTTGGCGGCGGCGCGCAGGTCCTCGATGCGGCCGTTGGTGCAGGAGCCGATGAACACGCGGTCGATCGCGATGTCGGTGATCTTCTCGCCGCCCTTGAGGCCCATGTATTCGAGCGAGGTCGTCGGCGGCGCGGCGCTTGTTCTCGTCGGCGATCTCGCTCGGCACCGGCACGCGGCCGGTGATCGAGATCACCTGCTCGGGGCTGGTGCCCCAGGTGACCAGCGGCGGCAGCTTCGCGGCGTCGAGCCTGATCTCGCGGTCGAAATGCGCGCCGTCGTCGGAGCGCAGCGTCTCCCAGTAGCGCATGGCGTCGTCCCAGGCCTTGCCCTTCGGCGACTTCGGACGGTCCTTGAGGAACGCGTAGGCCTTCTCGTCGGGCGCGATGAAGCCGGCCTTGGCGCCGCCCTCGACCGACATGTTGCAGACCGTCATGCGGCCTTCCATCGACAGCGCGCGGATCGCCTCGCCGGCATATTCCAGCGCATAGCCGGTGCCGCCGGCGGTGCCGATCTCGCCGATGATGGCGAGGATGATGTCCTTGGCGGTGACGCCGTCCGGCAGCTTGCCGTCGACCACCGCGCGCATGTTCTTCGACTTCGACTGGATCAGCGTCTGCGTCGCCAGCACGTGCTCGACCTCGGACGTGCCGATGCCGTAGGCGAGCGCGCCGAACGCGCCGTGGGTCGCGGTGTGGCTGTCGCCGCACACGAGCGTGACGCCGGGCAGCGTGAAGCCCTGCTCGGGGCCGATGATGTGGACGATGCCCTGCCGCTTGTCGAACTCGTTGTAGTATTCGAGGTCGAAGAACTTGGCGTTCTCGGCGAGATAGGCGATCTGCGCCGTGCTCTCCGGATCGGGATTGGGCTTGGTGCGGTCGGTGGTCGGCACGTTGTGATCGACCACCAGCAGCGTCTTCTCCGGCGCGCGCACCTTGCGGCCGGAGAGCCGCAGCCCCTCGAACGCCTGCGGGCTCGTCACCTCATGCACGAGGTGCCGGTCGATATAGATCAGGCAGGTGCCGTCGGGCTGCTCGTCGACCAGGTGGTCGTCCCAGATCTTGTCGTAGAGGGTGCGCGGCTTGGCCATTCGTCGATCCGATTGTCTGGTCTGTGCGGGCTCTATTTAATGCCTTAGAGGCGTTCGGAAAAGTGCCGAATTCCGCGGCGTCTAGTCCGACCACTTCGGCCTCGACCTTGGCGGCGCCCGCTGTTCAGGCGGTCGGCGAGCTCCTTGGCCTCGCTTGAGCGGTGAAGCCGCCGCTGACCTGGACCGAGCCGCCCTTGATCGGCTCCCGGATGATCGGCCGCATCACGACCTTGCCGTCGATCCGGACCTCGACGGTGCGGCCGACATTGTTGGCGGTGAACTCGGCGAACATCCGGCCGGACGCGCTCGGTCAGCCGGAACGTGACGACCGGCTCGTTCGTGCGCTCGTCGAAGCTGGGCGTGGCCTTCTCGATCTGGAGCCGAGCGGCGGCAGCGTGCTCTTCCGCGGCGGCGGCGACGACGGCTCGCTCTTTGAGCTGCTCCAGCAGCGACGGCGCTTGAGCCATGCCGGGATTGGCCATGCCGGCGGCAATGCGGCAGCCGCCAGCCAAAGAAAAAGGCCGGACAAGCCGGCCTTTTTGGATCTCGTCGCAATCGCAATCATGGTGCCTGGATCAGGAAGCGGCTTCCTCGCCGCGCGATGGTCCTGCTTCTCGGTGATGCGGGCGCGCTTGCCGCGCAGGCCGCGCAGGTAATACAGCTTGGCGCGGCGGACCTTGCCGCGGCGCACGACCTTGATCGAGTCGATCATCGGCGAGTAGAGCGGGAACACGCGCTCGACGCCTTCGCCGTAGGAGATCTTGCGGACCGTGAAGTTCTGGTGGAGGCCGGAGCCGGCGCGGCCGATGCAGACGCCCTCATAGGCCTGCACGCGGGTCTTGTCGCCTTCGACGATCTTGACGTTGACGATGACGGTGTCGCCTGGCTGGAAATCCGGGATTTCCTTGCCGGCGGTGAGCTTGGCCACCTGCTCTTTTTCGAGCTCCTGGATCAGGTTCATGGGAAGTCTCCGTGGGCAGCGCCATTCCGGAAGGCGCGCGGTCCTGTCGGACTGTCTGGGTCGGGCGAGCTTCTACGCTACCGGGGCGGCTTTGTCTATTCGGTGACCGGGGTCCGGAAGGCCGAAAATCAGCGTTTTTTGCCGTCCCGATAGGCTTCCCAGAGGTCCGGCCGGCGCTCGCGGGTCAGCCGCTCGGCCTCGGCCCGCCGCCAGGCCGCGACCTTGGCGTGGTCGCCGGAGGTCAGCACCTCCGGGATGCCGCGGCCCTCGAACACCTGCGGCCGCGTGTATTGCGGGTATTCGAGCAGGCCCTGGGAGAAGCTCTCCTCGTCGGCCGGAGGCCTCCTGGCCCATGACGCCGGGCAGCAGCCGGACGCAGGCGTCGATCAGGGCCAGCGGCCGCGATCTCGCCGCCCGAGAGCACGTAGTCGCCGATCGAGACCTCGGAGAAGTTCCGCGCCTCGATGATGCGCTCGTCGACGCCCTCGAACCGCCCGCACAGGATCACCGCGCCGGGGCCGCGCGCGAGCGTGGCGACGCGGGCCTGCGTCAGCGGCATGCCGCGCGGCGTCATCAGCAGGCGAGGGCGGGTGTCGTCGGGCGAGGACGCCGCGTCGAGCGCGCGCGCCAGCACGTCGGCCTTCATCACCATGCCGGGGCCGCCGCCGGCCGGCGTGTCGTCGACGGTGCGGTGCTTGTCGGTGGCGTGGGCGCGGATGTCGACGACGTCGAGCGACCAGGGGTGCCGGCGGCCAGCGCCTTGCCGGCGAGGCTCATGCCGAGCGGGCCCGGGAACATCTCCGGAAAGATGGTGAGGACGCTGGCGCGCCACATGGCTATTCAGCCTCCGGCTCGGCGTTCGCTCGCCGGCGCTGCCGCCGCGGCGAACGCCGCCGCATCGACCACGATCCGCGCGCCGGCGATATCGACCACCGGCACCGCCGCTTCGGTGAACGGCAGCAGCACGGTCGACGCGCCCTGCGTCGGCTGCACCTCGACCAGATCGCCGGCGCCGAAATTATGGACCGCGACGACGCTGCCGAGCGCGTTGCCGTCGGTATCGACCACCGCAAGGCCGATCAGGTCGGCATGATAGAACTCGTCGTCCGCATCCGTCGCCGGCAGCCGGTCACGCGCGACGAACAGCTTGGTGTTGGTGAGCCGCTCGGCGGCGTCGCGGTCGTTCACGCCCTTGAGCCGCGACCACCAGGTGATCCTTGGCGGCGCGCAGCGTTTCGATCTCGAAACGCGCCGCGCCGTCCTCGGTCTCCAGCGGCCCGTAGTCGCGCACCGACAGCGGGTCGGCGGTGAACGGCCAGAGCTTCACCTCGCCGCGCACGCCATGCGGCGCCCCGATCTGGGCGACGCAGATGCGTTGGGTGCGCGGCGTCATGGCGCTACGATCAGCTTGCAGCAGCGGCGGCGGCCTTGGCCTTCTCGGCGGCGGCAGCGGTTGCCGCCTCCTTGGCCTTCTCGGCCTCTTCCTTCATCACCTTGCGCTGCTTGCGCGGGATCGCCTTCTCCGGATTGTTGCGCTTCTCGCGCTTCGCCACGCCGGCCTCGTCGAGGAAGCGCATGACGCGGTCGCTCGGCGTCGCGCCCTTGGCGATCCAGGCCTTGGTCTTCTCGAGGTCGAACTTGAGCCGCTCGGTCTTGTCCTTCGGCAGCAGCGGATTGAAGTAGCCGAGCCGCTCGATGAAGCGGCCGTCGCGCGGCGAACGGCTGTCGGCCACGACGATGTGATAGACGGGCCGCTTCTTGGTGCCCGCACGGGCCATCCGGATTTTCAGGGACATTGCTTTTCCTTTCGTTCGCAACTCGTGTCGACGTGAATTCATTTCTTCTTTCCGAGACCAGGGAATCCGCCGAGGCCGGGCTTGGCGCCCAGGCCGGGCAACAGCGGACCGCTGCCGGGAAATTTCGGCGGCAGACCGGGCATCGCGTCGGCAGGCCCGGTGTGTTCGAGGGCAGTCCGCCCGCGCCGCCGGGCATTTTCTTCGCCAGTTCCGCCATCTGCTCCGGCGAGGGCATCGGCGCCGCCGCCGCCGAGCCCGAGCATGTTGGCGATGCCGGCCATCGGGCCGCCGCGCTTGCCCGAGCCCATCGACTTCATCACGTCGGCCATGGTCCGGTGCATCTTGAGCATGCGGTTGATGTCTTCGACCTTCACGCCGGCGCCGGACGCGATGCGCTTCTTGCGGCTGGCCTTGAGGACGTCGGGGTTCTTGCGCTCCTTCGGCGTCATCGAGTCGATCGCCGCCATCTGGCGCTTGAGCAGCCGCTCGTCGAGATTGGCGGACGCGAGCTGGTTCTTCATCTTGGCGACGCCGGGCAGCATGCCCATCAGGCCGCTCATGCCGCCCATCTGCTGCATGCCGAGTGAGCTGGTCGCGCAGGTCGTTGAGGTCGAACTGACCCTTGCGCATGCGCTCGGCGGCGCGCTGCGGCGCGTTCGGCGTCGATCGTCTGCGCGGCCTTCTCGACCAGCGAGACGATGTCGCCCATGCCGAGGATGCGGTCGGCGATGCGCGAGGGATGGAAATCCTCGAGCGCGTCCATGCGCTCGCCGGTGCCCATCAGCTTGATCGGCTTGCCGGTGACCGCGCGCATCGACAGCGCGGCGCCGCCGCGGCCGTCGCCGTCGACGCGGGTCAGCACGATGCCGGTGAGGCCGACGCGCTCGTCGAACGAGCGCGCGAGATTGACCGCGTCCTGGCCGGTGAGGCTGTCGGCGACCAGCAGCACCTCGTGCGGATTGGCGGCGCGCTTGACCTCGGCGGCTTCCGCCATCATCGCGTCGTCGAGCGTGGTGCGGCCGGCGGTGTCGAGCAGCACCACGTCGTAGCCGCCGAGCCTGCCGGCCTGCAGCGCGCGCTGCGCAATCTGCGGCGGCGTGCTGGCCGGCGACGATCGGCAGCGTCTCGACGCTGATCTGCTGGCCGAGCACCGCGAGCTGCTCCATCGCGGCCGGGCGGCGCACGTCGAGCGAGGCCATCAGCACCTTGCGGCGGCCCTGCTCGGTGAGGCGCTTCGCGAGCTTCGCGGTGGTCGTGGTTTTGCCGGAGCCTTGCAGACCGACCATCATGATCGGAACCGGCGCCGGCGCATTGAGATCGATCGGTTCGCCCTGCGCGCCGAGCATCTCGACGAGCTGGTCGTGCACGATCTTCACGACCAGCTGTCCGGGCGTCACCGACTTGATGACTTCGACGCCGACCGCGCCGGCTTTCACCTTGTCGGTGAAGGCGCGCACCACGTCGAGCGCGACGTCGGCTTCGAGCAGCGCGCGGCGAACCTCGCGCAGCGCGGCATCGACGTCGGCCTCCGACAGCGCGCCGCGTCCGGTGAGCCGGTTGAGAATTCCGCCAAGCCGTTCCGACAGCGAGTCGAACAAGTGCTCTTTCCTCGAAGACGGTCGTCCTTGCGGGCGACCTGTTGGTTCCAAACACCAATGGCGCCCGAGGGCGCATCGCGCTGTCGGGCGGGGGCCTCCGGCCTCATCAGGACCGGTCGGCGGGTTCAAAGGTCACATCTCTTGCGAGAGCGCGCGGAACCTATGGTCGGGCCCCGCGGGAGTCAAGGAATTCGCCCAAACCTGAGGCTTTTCTGCGTCCTTTGGTGCGCTTACCGGGCCGGCCGGGTTCCGTTAGGCTTTGCCGAAATGGGCCGGGACAGGCCCGCGCGGGAGGACAAATGGTGGACTGGGCACGCGCCGCAATGGCCGGATTGCTCGCCGGGCTGCTGGTGGCCGCGGCGCCGGCCCTCGCCCAGGATCGGCGCAGGACTATCCGAACCGCCCGGTCACCTTGGTCGTGCCGTATCCCGCCGGCGGCGGGCTCGACGTGTTCGCGCGCCAGCTTGCGCAGCGACTGTCCGAGCGGATGGGCAAGACCTTCGTGATCGAGAACCGGCCGGCGCCGGCACCGTCATCGGCGCCGCCTACGTGGCCAAGGCGGCGCCCGACGGCTACACGATCATGCTCGGCACCAGCTCGACGCCGTTCGCCATCAACGTCACGCTGCACAAGAGCCTGCCCTACGATCCCGGCAAGGCATTTTGCGCCGGTCGATGCTCACCTCGAACGCGCCGTTCATGCTGCTGGTGCAACCGACGGTGCCGGTCAAGACGGTCGGCGAGTGGATCAAGTGGGTGAAGTCGCAGCCGAAGCCGCCGTCCTACGGCACCGCCGGTCCGGGCTCGCCGCAGCACCTCAGCATGGAGCTGCTCAAGACGATGACCGGCACCAACCTGGTGCACGTGCCCTATCGCGGCGACGCGCCGGCGCTCAACGATCTGGTCGCGGGTCATATCCCGACGCTGTTCGCGCAGCCGACGCCGGTGCTGCCGCTGCTGCGCGTCCGGCAAGATACGCCCGCTCGGCATTTCGTCGCCGCGGCGGTTCGGCGCCGATGGCCGCGATCCCGACCATCGCGGAGTCGGGCGTGCCGGGCTTCGACTTCGTCGTCGTGGCAGATGATCGTCGCGCCTGCCGGCACGCCGAAGCCGATCGTCGACCGGCTGCATCGCGAGCTGAAGGCGATCCTCGCGACGCCGGAGATGAAGAAGGATTTCGACGAGACCGGCCGCATCGCGGTCGACAGCCCGCCGCCGGAGGAACTGCTCAAGTTCGTGCGCGGCGAAATCGTGCGGCTGGGGAAGGTGGTCGAGGCGGCGGGTATCGCCCGGTCGCAGTAGAGTGTTGCGGCCGTCCTGCGATTTCGCTTTAGCTATAGCGCGCGGCACTGCAAGAACAAACGAACGGCGTCGCGTCGGGGAGGTTCAGGAATGGATGCAGCGACTACAACCAGGGCCGAGGTCGCGCTGACCGGCGCGAAAATCATCGCGGCCGTCAAGCAGAGCGGCGTCGAATTCATCCTTTCCGTTCCCGACATCGTCACCAGCGCGGGGCTGCTGTTTCCGATCGCCGACGACAAGGAGCCTCAAGCTCGTGCGCGTGTGCAAGGAAGACGAATGCATCGGCATCGCTTCCGGGCTCACCTATTGCGACAAGCGCGCGCTGGTCCTGATCCAGTACACCGGCTTCCTCAACTCGCTCAATGCGATCCGCGGCGGTGGCGGTCGAATTCAAGCAGCCGATCGTCATGATGGTCGGCCTGCTCGGCCACGAGCCGGAGCGGCTGCCGGCCGAACTCCGGCCGCTACGGCGTGCGCATCATCGAGCCGATCTGCGACGCCATGGGCATCGCGCATCATCTGCTCAGCGAGGATGCCGACGTCGCCAAGATCAAGCCGGCGATCGACAAGGCCTATACGGAATCGTCGCCGGTCGTATTCCTGGTTGGAAGGAGGCCGTCATGATGAACCGCGACGAATGCTTCGAGATTCTCAAGCGCCACATCACCAATGAGGTCGTGGTCGCCACCTACAGCAGCGCGGTCGAATGGAACGATCTCAATCCGCGCGACCTCAACTACTTCTCGCATCGGCGCGATGGGGCTCGGGCTCGTCGCATGGGCTCGGCGTCGCGCTCGGGCGGCCGGACCGCCGCGTCGTCGTGCTCGACGGCGACGGCAGCCTGCTGATGAATCTCGGCTGCCTGGTCACGATCGCGGCCGCGGCGCCGAAGAACCTCGTGCATTTCGTCTGTCAAAACCAGTGCTACGAGGCGAACGGCAGCCATCCGCTGCCGAACCCGGACGTGGATTTCGCCGGGCTCGCGCGCTCGGCCGGCTACGCGCACGTCCACGACTTCTCGGAGCTGAAGTCGTTCGAGCAGCAGGTCGGGCATGTGCTGACGCAAGAGGGGCCGGTGTTCGCGACCCTGCATGTCAAGAACAACCGCCCGCTGGTCTACAAATACGACGACCTCTACAAGCCGTCGCGGCGCGTGGCGCTCAAGGCGGCGCTGCAGGGAAGTAGCGGATCGTAGCGCGGCTCGGACGCGCAAGGCGCGCGCTCGCCTCCGCTCATCGCGCAAGCGGGATCCGAGCTTCGCTTACCTGGGTCCCCGCCTTCGCGCGCTGCACTGCGGACTCGAATGCCGGCTACTGCATCGTCGGCTTGCTGGGCTCGGGGATCGCCAGCCGGTAGCCGATGCCGAGCTCGGTCAGCAGGATGCGCGGCTGGGTCGGATCCTCCTCGATCTTCTGGCGCAGCTTGCGCACGAAGATCCGCAGGTAGTGGGTGTCGTGCATGTGCGGCGAGCCCCACACTTCCTTCAGCAGATACTGGTGGGTCACGACGTTGCCGGCGTGCTGCGCGAGGATCTGCAGCAGCTTGTATTCCTTCGGCGTCATCATCACGCGCGCGCCGTTCAGCGTGACGATGCGCGCGGCGAGATCGATGTGCAGCGGCCCGGCCTTGACCATCGGCTCGCCCGACGAGGCCCGCACCTGGCGCCGCATCGCGGCGTGCGCCCGCGCCAGCAGCTCCGCCATGCCGAACGGCTTGACCACGTAGTCGTCGGCGCCGCCCTGGATCAGCCGCACCTTCTCGGCTTCGTTCGAGCGCACCGAGAGCACGATGGTCGGGACGGTCGACCACGCCCGCAGGCGCTCGAGCACGTCGCCGCCGTCCATGTCCGGCAGGCCGAGGTCGAGGATGATGAGGTCCGGCTGCTTCAGCGTCACCCATTTGAGGGCGTCGGCGCCGGTCTCGGCGTCCTGAACGACAAAGCCGTCGAGCTCGAGACCGGCGCGCAGGAAGCGGCGGATCTGCACCTCGTCGTCGACGACAAGGACAACGGGAGAGGGCTCACTCATCGGGATCGGGCTCCGGTTGGGGGGCGTCTTTGGCCAGCGGGAGGTGGAGCGATACGGTCGTGCCCTGGTCGGCGCCCTGGCTCGCGGCGTGAATGCGGCCGCCATTGGCGGCCACGAACGCCTTCGCGATCCAAAGTCCGAGGCCGGAGCCCGACGCGATCGTCGAGTGACGCGACCCGCGGAAGAACCGTTCGCCGAGATGCGAGAGTTCCTCGCCGGTCAAGCCGGCGCCGCTGTCTTCGACCGCGAAAATCACGTCATGGCCATTGCGTTTAGCGGCGACGTTGATGGTCGAGCCGGCCGGCGAATATTTGGCGGCATTGTCGACGACCTGGACGAATGCCTGCTCCACCAGCACCGGATCGACATAGATCAAGGGCAGATTGGAGTCCATCGCTACCGCGATACTGTGGCTGGACAGCCGCCGCCGCCGCCGTTCCAGCGCCGAATTAACGATATCCTGCGGCTCGATCCATTCCATCCGGGGCTTGACCTGGCCGCGGCTGATCCGCGTGGCGTCGAGCAGGTTCTGAATGTCGTTGTTCAGCCGTTCCGCCTCGTCGTGTACCACGGAGGCCAGCGACTTCAGCCGCTCGTCCTTATCAATTGCGGGTGATTGCGTGAGCACGGTGGCGGCGCCGAGGATCGACGCCAGCGGCGTGCGCAGCTCGTGCGAGACGGAACCGATCAGCGCCTCGCGCAGAAGCTCGGTCTCCGAGCGCATCTTGGCTTCGGTGAGCGAGCGCGCGACGTCGAGCCGTTCGAGCGTGGCGGCGGCGTCCGACAGCGCCTCGTCGAGCCGCTGGCGGGTTTCCGCCACCATGTTCTTCGGCGCCCGTCCGAGGTCGATGGCGATCACGCCGAAATCGGGCGTCCGCTGCGAGACCCGGCGCATGAACCAGGTGTTGCCCGTTGTTGTCCTCGATCGTCGTCGCCGGCATGCGATCCGCTCTGAATCTCCCCGATCGCGGCGCGCATCTCTTCGGGCACGGCCGAATTGTCCGGGTGACCGTCGCTGTTGCCGGCTTCGTACAGCACGACATTGCGCTGCAGCAGGTTCGCGACATACTCCTCGATCGCGAGATAGATCTCGGCCGCCGACGGCGCCGCGGCGAGCCGCCGCGAGAAGGCGTAGAGATCGCTCATCTCGTTCTCGCGCTTGCGCGCAAGCTCGGCGTGCTGCTTGGCGCGAGTTGGCGAGATGGCTCGTCACCACGCCGACGACCATGAACAGCACGAGATTGAGGATCTCGGCCGGCCGCGCGAGGAAGTAGCCGTAGAACGGCGAATAGAAGAAATAGCCGGACCACAGCACGCCCGCGACCGCGGCCACCAGCGCCGGGATCAGCCCGAGGTGCCAGCCGGCCAGCATCACCGGCAGCAGGTAGATGACCGAGCCGCGCCGCACGTCGAGATAGCGGGTCAGCGCGTAGGCGATGAGCGTCGTCACCGCGACCATCAGCAATGCGAGCAGGATGCCGCGCAGCTCGCGCCTGATCCGCTGTGCCGTTTCCCGCTGGAGCGCCATGCCGGGAGTGAGGATAGTACGGCGGGCCAAGGCCGGTCACGCGCCATCAGCGCCGCCGGACAGGCTCGATAAATCAATATTTATTTCAATGACTTAGTGGCGGGCGGCGGCGTTGCGACGGTTCGCCCGCTCGCCTGCGGGCCGGCCGGTGCGCGATAGTCCCGGCGCAAAAGGGGCGAGGGGGAGAGATGTCCGATAGCGCGCGCGAGCCGAAACCGCTGCTGCCGTTCCTGCAGCGCTTCTACGAATTCGTCATTCCGTTGAGCTGGCCGATCATCCGCATCGCCTGCGGCATGCATCTCGTCATCCACGGCTGGGGCAAGGTGATCCGCGGCGGCACGGTGTCCAGTTCGACGCATCGCGTTCGGCTCTTCCTCACCTTCATCGAGTTCTTCGGCGGCATCTGCATCACGGTCGGCCTGTTCACGCGGTTCTTCGCCGCCGCCGCCGCGATCGAGATGGGCTACCTCACCTTCATCCACTACTGGGGCAACGGCTACGGCTGGCGCACCGACGGCTACGAATACGTGATGATGTGGGGCACGCTGGCGTTCGCGATCGCGCTGCGCGGCGGCGGGCCGTATTCGGTCGACCGCGTGCTCGGCCGCGAGCTGTGAGCATGATCCCGGAAACATGCCCGAAGCGTGGCGCAGGATGTCGGACGAGATCATGCTCAAATAAGCGGTTCCGCGGGGCCGGGACTGCGCGGCCGCCAAATCGCGGCCGAGACTCGACGCCGCCCTTGTCCGGGCTGCCCGACGCAGCTACATAGCGCCCCGGGCTTTGCGCCCGCCGTTCGGCCCGGAGAGGTGGCAGAGTGGTTGAATGCACCGCACTCGAAATGCGGCATACGGGCAACCGTATCGGGGGTTCGAATCCCTCCCTCTCCGCCATTTCGATGCAATAAGCATCTGTAGTAAAAAGATTATGTCGGGAACGGGCGGGCCCGGCCCCAAACTAGTCCCCAAACAATCCAGCTATGAGGCTCCCGGGCGCACGGGCATAAAGCGACGCTGGGCGTCGTCTTGAGTCGCTCGATGTCAGACCGCATGGAGATTGATGTGTCGGCTTTCGGTCATCCGGACAATCCGCGGATTTTCTCCGATGCGTTGCTGGAAGCATACAACCTCCAGAGCGCGAATCGCGTTTGGGCTTTGATGGGTCCGAGCGGCGCTGGGAAGTCCAATCTCCTGCATGAAACGGCGAAGATTATTCAGGCGCAGAAAATCCCCTGTTTCCATCTTCCTTCTGATCGTCGCCTGAGCAGTTCAAGAGTGCACTTAGGTGGTCTCTCACTGCCTCCATTTAAGGACCTGGACGATTTGTGGTCACAGATTGTGGTGGCACTCTCGGCTTCGCACCCTGAGCGGTCGCGAGCGATACCGAATACCGACCTGAGCGCTATTTTGGGATTTCTTCTTCTGCAACTGGTCGCCGCCGACCGCAGCGAGGAGTTCGCGTTACATCGCCGACCAGTACGAACATGACCGAGGACGGCTTGCAGTAAAGCCTACAAAGAAACCGAGCCTGGTCAAAGATGCGGAGGCAAAGCTTCAAACGATCTTGGATTGTCCGATTTCGATTCGCGACCAAGTCAGGCCAGATCATCCTCCTGAGGTCCGCGTCACGCGGGGAGGGGAAACATTTGATGCTATGGAGCTGTCGGACGGCGAAAAGCAGATGATGTTGCTTGGCCTCTTTTTGATGGGGCCTCTGTCAGCGCAACGATGCGTGTTTCTGGTTGATGAACCGGAACTGTATCTCAATGAAGCGAAGGCAGTTCAGTTTTGGGAGCGGTTGGAGCGCGCTTTTCCTTTAGCGATTTTTGTCTATGCGACTCACAACCTCGTCTTCGCAACCAGGCCCACTGTGGCCAATACGCTTCTTGTCGCTCAAGGCCGCAAGATCGAAGCCATAAACTTACTAGACAGCCCCGGCATTATTCGACAAGTCGTCGGCGCGCGGATTTAATTGCTGCGATCTGAAAGATCGCCCGTCTTTTGTGAAGATGGTCTGGCCAAACTGATTGTTGGTGATCTCTTTCGAGATCGCGAAGACATTGAGCTTATCCCGCTCGGAAGTTGGAAAACAGTAGCTGCTGCAGCCAAAGGCGAAGCTGGTTGGGCACATTTTCGATCGGCAGGCCCTGGATTTTGCGGCGTCATCGATCGCGATACGCGAAATCAAAATGAAATTGCTGAATTAGAGGCACGTGGGCTTTTTTGCTTTCCACTCTTTGAAGCTCGAAATCTTTCTTGCTTGTCCCTGAAATTGCTACGTGGATGCTCGCAGTCGCAGCAGGCACAAGCGTGTCCAGCGACGAATATCTCGAATGTCTGGTTGAGTGCGCGCGGTCGCAAGTGGGACCCACGCTGGACAAGGTCCGATCGCATCTTTGTTACCAGGCTATGCCGCGAATGGATTTCGCTTGTTCCCCACAAAAGGTTGATCAAGTCGTCGTCACCGCGCCCACCTCTTTAAAAAGGGACTTCGAAAAGCGCGCCGCCGAGTTGTACGCAGCACTTGACGCCAAGGACGCCGTTGCAATCTTGCAACTTTTCAAGGGCAAGCGTCTCTACGGAGCCGTCAGGGACCGCGCCAGATCACAGTTCAACGTAGCCCTCCTGGAAAAGCCGCAGCAGCAATACAATCAAATCCGCGAGCATCCGGCGTTTTCAGCAATTGTCGCGGCCTCCCTTGGCTTAGAGAATTCAGGGAGCGGGTGTCCCGTCATTTGTCGGCCCAGGGGCGCGCGCCAAGATCTGCAGTCATCCTTCCGAGCTGATCAAGTTGTTCCTGCGCCACTGCCACAAGCAGCGCGCTCGCGTATAGTCGTTTAACGAACACAGTTCGCGCAGGGGCGAAGCTGACGCCGGTGTCGTGTGCACGCGAGGCTGGGATGACAAGCGACAACAACAACGAAGTCCTGATCAGCACCGAGAACAAGGTGTGCCTGATCACCATCAACCGTCCGGATGTCAGGAACGCGCGCGACAAGGCGACCAATCTGTCGGATGATGGACGCCATCATCGATGCCGACCACGATCCCGCCATTTCGATGATTGCGATCACCGGTGCCGGCGACAAGGCGTTCTGCGCCGGCGCCGATCTCAAGGCCGCCCGCGATCAGTTCGACGTCGTCGGGCATTTCAGGGGCCCGCTCGACCATCCCGAGCGGACGCTGATGGAGGTGATCCTCGATACGCGCAAGCCGGTGATGGCGATCGTCAACGGGCCGGCGATCGCCGGCGGTTTCGAGCTGGCGTTGTCGTGCGATCTGCGGGTGGCCGCCGACACCGCATTTTTTGCGGTGCCGGAAGCCAAGCGGGGCAGGGGCGCGCACTTCGCGTCGGTGGTGTTGCCGCAGATCGTGCCGACCGCGATCGCGAGGAATGGCTGTTCACCGGCCGCCGCGTTCCGGTGCAGGAGGCGGAGCGATGGGGGCTGATCAATCGCGTCGTGCCGTATGCGAAGCTGATGGAGACCGCCATGGAGCTTGCCGCCGACGTCATTTCGTCGGCGCCGCTGTCGCTGCAGAAAATGAAAATGACGTCGCGGCGCGCGTTCGGGCTGCCGCTGCACGCCGGGACTGCGCCTCGACATCGGTCCGAACCTCTATGAATCGGAAGACCAAAAAGAGGGCGTGCGGGCCTATCTCGAAAAGCGCAAGCCGGACTGGAAGGGTCGTTAGACGGACCTTGCGCGGCGTGCGCGTGATGCCCGAGGGGCCCTGACCGTAGCGGTGTTTCGAACTTGAAATCCGGGATACCATGGGGGTTCAGCGCCTCCGCCTCAGGGTGCGAGGCCGCTAAGAAAATTTCGTAGCTGCACCGAAGCAGCACAAAGGGAGGCTCGCTCGTGAAATCACCCATCCGCACCGCCGCCGTTCTGCTCGGCCTCGCCATCGCGCCTGCGCTCGCGGTCGAGGACGGCCGGTTCGCCGATTTCGGCGGCGTGAAGATCCACTACATCGACCGCGGCAAGGGCGAGCCGATCGTGCTGCTGCATGGCGGCACGTCGAACCTGGAGAGCTGGGTCACGCCCGGCGTGGTCGCCAACCTCGCGAAGGATTTCCGCGTCATCGCGTTCGACGCCCGCGGCTCCGGCAAGAGCGACAAGCCGCGCGACCCGAAAGCCTACGGCCGCCAGCAGGCGCTCGACGTGCCGCGCCTGCTCGACGCGCTGAAGCTCGAGCGCGCGCACATCGTCGGGTTCTCGCTCGGCGCCAGCACCGTGGCGCAACTGCTCACGCTGCATCCGGAACGGTTCCTGACCGCGACGCAGGCCGCCGGCGCCGGCCGCTCGCCCAAGGCGGCGAACGATCCGCGCATCGAGGTCGAGGCCTCCGAGATCGAGAAGGGCTGCATCAGCCGCAGCCGGCTGTTCCGGCAGGCGCCGCCGAACGCCAAGCCGACCGAAGACGACTATCGCAAGGCCGAGGAGCGCTGCCGCGCCGACAAGAACTTCGATCAGTATTCGGTCGCCGCGTCGCTGCGCGGCTATCGCGACCAGGCGGTCACGCTCGAGCAGATGAGCGCGGTCAAGGTGCCGACACTCGGCATCGTCGGCACGCTCGATCACACGCTCAAGGAAATGCAGGACCTGCGCAAGGCACGGCCCGACATGAAGTTCGTGCTGCTCGAAGGCGTGTCCCACACCGGGCCGACCGGCATCCAGGGCCGGCCGGAGCTGGTGACGGAAATCCGCGCCTTCATCGCGGCGCAGCGCACGAACTGAGCCGGGCGACGTCGCGCGCGGCTATCACCGCCGCGTATTTACAGCGCGTCGCGACGTGCGTGAGGGCAGGGCGTCCAACGTCGCCCTGCCGACGTTAAATTTCGTTCGCAAATCTCGGTCACTCTCCTATTGAGATATCTTGAGACGTGAGACCCGAGAAAATCCCGTGAGCATCGGACTGCTTGCCCTCCTCGACGATGTTGCGTCGCTCGCCAGCGTGGCGGCGGCATCGCTGGACGACGTCGCCAGCCAGGCCGCCAAGGCGGGCGTGAAGGCGGCGGGCGTGGTGATCGACGACACGGCGGTCACGCCGCGCTACGTGGTCGGCTTCTCCTCCAAGCGCGAGCTGCCGATCGTCGCCAAGATCGCGAAAGGATCGCTCCGCAACAAGCTGCTGATCCTGCTGCCGGCCGCGCTGCTCCTCAGCTACTTCGTGCCCTGGGCGATCACGCCGCTGCTGATGTTCGGCGGCGCTTATCTTTGTTACGAGGGCGTCGAGAAGGTCTTCGAGGTCATCGTCCCGCATCAGGCGCACGCCCACGAGGCCGAGCTCGGCAGCGTGGCGCTGACGCCGCAGTCGCTCGAGGACGAGAAGGTCGCCGGCGCCATCAAGACCGACTTCATCCTCTCGGCCGAGATCATGGCGATCACGCTGGCGGCGGTGCCCGACGCCGACCATCTGGACCCAGGCGATGGTGCTGGCGCTGGTCGGGATCGGCATCACGGTCGCGGTCTATGGCGTGGTCGCGCTGATCGTGAAGGCCGACGACGCCGGCGTCGCGCTGGCCGGCAACCAGCGTGCGTCGATGCTGGGCGCTGCTCAGCCGCGCGCTCGGCCGCGCGCTGGTGCTCGGCATGCCCGGCTTCCTGACGTTTCTCAGCATCGCCGGCACCGCCGCGATGATCTGGGTCGGCGGCGGCATCATCGTTCACGGCCTGGAGCACTACGGCCTGACGTCGGTCGGCAATGTCATCCATGCCGCCGGCACGCTGGCGGCGCATGCGCTGCCCGCGGTTGGCGGGCTGGTCGAATGGATCGTGGTCGCCGGCTTGTCGGGTGTGGTCGGGTTGGTGATCGGCGCGATCGCGATCCCGGTCGCGGGCTACGTCATCGCGCCGGCATGGCGGATGTTGAAGAGCGCGCTGCGCCGGCGCGAGCGAGCGGCGTAGCTGTTCAGCGCGGCGTCGCGAGACCGCGCCGCTTCGGCAGGATCGACCAGTTGCCGTCGCGCAGCCGGTTGCGCCAGCCGCGCAGTTGCGCATAGCCGCGCTCGCTTGCCACCACCGCGTGGAAGCCGAGCGACTTTCTCGCGCCGACATCCGCCAGCATGTCGACGGTCGCGCGCCGGCCGTCCCAGATCTGGTTCATGAAGCCGCCGTCCGGCGAGCACGATTCGATCGCCTCGATGCCGCCGTCCGCGAACAGTTGCTCGCTCATCTTGTCGACCAGCAGCGCGCCCGGCGAGAACTTGCTGAACTCCACGTCGAACGCGGTCTTCCAGGTATAGGCGGTGGTTCCGCAATAGAGCAGCACCTGCGCCGCGACGGCGTTGCCGTTGACGCGCAGCAGCGCCACCGACGCGTTGCCGCCCGCGGCGAGGTCGGAGATCAGGCGCCGGACGAAGATCGCGTCTTCCTCGTCGCACAGCAGCGCGGTGCCGCGCGAGCCTTTCCAGCTCGCGGCTTCCATCGTGAGATAGGTTTCGAACGCGCTCTGCACGGCGGCGCGTTCGCGCTCGTTGGCGATGTCGACGGTGCCGAGCGCGGCGAGCCGGTTCCAGTCCTGCCGCAGCTTCTTGCGCGTCGAGCCCGATTTCTTCAGCCCGAAATCCTTGGTGACGTAGGGGCGCTCGCGCTCGGACAGCTTGAGCGCCTGTCCGCCGCGCGCCGCGAGCGCGCTCATGATCGCCGGATAGGTTTCGGAACTGGCGTCGAGATAGCGCAGCCGGATGACTTTGGGCAGCGACCGCTCGCGCTCGATCGCTTCGAAGAAGGCGGCGATCACTTCGTCGGTGAAGTCGGGATCGACGACCGGGTTCGAGACGAACGCGTAGTTGTAGGCCGGCGCCGCCAGGAACGACGGCCACAGCGGCGTGATGTGCATGCGCTGGAGCGCCCAGACTCCGACCAGCCGTGCGGGCTGCGCATCCTGCGCCCAGGCCAGCAGCATGTGGATGTCGGCAAAGTGCGTCGCGGCGGCCGCCTTCAGCGCGGCCGGATGCATGAACACGTTGGCGGGCGCACGCGCGATCAACGCCGCCCAAGGCGCGGCGATATCCAGCTCCGGAGAGCAGATACTTACGGAAATTTTATGCATGCATGCCTTTGGGCTAAGTCGCGCATCTTCGGACGGCTGCATTGCCTTTCAGTTAAGGTGAGCGTCGGTCAGCGTGCTTTGCCGAAAGATTCGTCGCGGCAGCGCGCGTCGCGCCCGCATCGCAGTTACCATGATGGTCGAAAGCGTCGATCAGCGCTGCGATCGCGCGGAATCCGCATGGTTAACTTCAGCCTTCATTCAGCATTCCAATTGCAATGTCGCGCCAACAAGAACGGGCGTCCCCATGCGGCATACCGATATCGTCATCGCCGGCGGCGGCCTTGCGGGCTCGACCGCAGCCGCGATGCTGGCGCGCGACGGTTTCGGCGTCGTCCTGGTCGATCCGCATCCCGTCTATCCGCCCGATCTCCGCTGCGAAAAGCTCGACGGTCCGCAGGTCGAGCGTCCTGCGCCGCACCGGGCTCGCCGACGCGGTGCTGCGCGCCGGCACGTTCGACGGCGAATGCTGGATCGCGCGCTTCGGTCATGTGATCGAGAAGCGCGGCGGCGACCAGTACGGCATCCTCTACGACACGCTGGTCAACACCATCCGCGCCGAGATTCCGCCGAGCGCCGAATTCATCAACGCCAAGGTCAACACGGTCGCGAACAGCCCGGACCGGCAGGTGGTCACGCTGTCGACCGGCGAGCAAATCTCCGCGCGGCTGGTCGTGGTCGCCAACGGGCTCAATATCGGTCTGCGGCACGCGCTCGGCATGACGCGCGAGGACGTGAGCCCGTGCCATTCGATCACCATCGCGTTCGATCTCAAGCCGGTCGGGCGCAGTCACTTCGATTTCCCGGCGATGACCTACTATCCGGAGCGCGCCACCGACCGGATGGCCTACATCACGCTGTTCCCGATCGGCGGCACGATGCGCGCGAACTTCATGGTCTATCGCGACATGAACGATCCGTGGCTGAGCGAGATGCGGCACCGTCCGACGCGAAACGCTGTTCGCGCTGATGCCGGGCCTGCGCAAGCTCACCGGCGAGGCCGAGGTGGTCGGGCCGGTCAAGATCAGGCCCGCCGATCTCTACGTCACGCACGACCATGTGCAGCCGGGCGTCGTGCTGGTCGGCGACGCGTTCGGCACGTCGTGTCCGGCGGCCGGCACCGGCACCAGCAAGGTGTTCACCGACGTCGAGCGGCTGTGCAACGTCTACATCCCGCAGTGGCTCGCCAGCGACGGCATGGGCGTCGACAAGATCGGCGCGTTCTACGCCGATCCGGTCAAGAACGCCTGCGACCGGCATTCCTTCGACAAGGCCTTCACGCCTGCGCTCGATGTCGATCGACCAAGGCCTGTCCTGGCGCGCGCGCCGCTGGGCGCGCTTCCTCGGCCGCCTCGCCATCGGCACCGTGCGCCGGTTCATGGCGCCGCTGCCGGCGCATGTCGCCGGCGCGCGGCGATGCGCCGTCGCGCGAGCGCGCCGCCGCGGAGCTTTCCCTGCACCAGCGATAACCGCGTCGAGCGGCGAAACGCCGCTGCCGGCATGATCGCAATCTGCTAGGCTCGGGCACTCGTCGGAGTGCCGGGGATGACGTCACGTCGGGGATTGTTTCCGATCGCGTTCGGCCTGGTTGCGTCGGCCTGGCGGTGGCCGCATCGGCCGCCGCATTCGCGCAGCCCGCGTCGGACTACTACCGCGGCAAGCAGATCCGCATGATCGTCGGCCATCCGGTCGGCAACGACTACGATCTCGGCGCGCGCTTCCTCGCCAAGTACCTGGCCAAGCATATTCCCGGCAATCCGCTGATCGTCGTCTCCAACATGCCGTCGGCGTCGAGCGTCGCGGCGGCGAATTTCCTCTACACCCAGGCGCCGCGCGACGGCACCGTGTTCGGCTCGTTCTCGCGCAACATCCCGAGCCAGGCGCTGATGCGGCAGGCGAACCTCGACATCGATCCGCGCCGCTACAACTGGATCGGCGGCACCGCGCTGCCCGGCCGCGTCTGCGCCGCGTGGCACACCGCCAAGGTGCGCACGCCCGCGGACCTGCTCACGACCGAGCTGATCGTCGGCGGCGGCGGTTCCGGCTCGTCGCTGAGCATCCTGCCGACGGTGTTCAATCACGTGCTGGGCACGAAATTCCGTCTGGTCGAGGGCTACAAAGGCACCAACGACACCGTCATCGCCATGGAGCGCGGCGAGGTCGAAGGCGTGTGCGCGACCTACGCGCAATTCCGCGTGCACGAGCGCGCGCTCAAGGAGGGCAAGCTGCGGCTGATCCTGCGCGCCGAGGAATCGCCGATCGCGGCGGTTCCGGAGGTGCCGTCGATCTACGACCTCGCCAAGACCGAGGAGCAGCGTCAATTGATGCGCTTCGTGTTCTCCAGCGTCGAGTTCGGCCGGCCCTATGTGCTGCCGCCGGACTCGCCGCCGGAGCTGGTCGCGCTGATGCGCAAGGCGTTCGCCGATGCGGTCAACGATCCCGAGCTGGTCGCCGAGGCGGAGCGGCTCAAGCTCGACATGACCTTTCGTCCGCCGGACGATCTCGTGAAGCTGGTCGACAATCTCTACAAGACGCCGCCGGCGATCATCGACACCGTCAGGAAGCTCGTGCCCAACATCCAGTAGCAGTAGCCGTCCCGCGAGCGACGGCTCATCGCTCGCGTCATGTCGCATGCGGCAGCACGAACGGCACGCCGGCCGGCGGCGCGCGGCCGACGGCGGCGCCGACCTTGAACACCCGCGCCAGCATCTCGTCGGTGATGGTCTCGCGCGGCGGTCCGTCGCCGGCGACGCGGCCGTCGCTGAGCACGACGATGCGGTCGGCGAACAGCGCCGCCAGGTTGAGGTCGTGCAGGATCGCGATCACGGTGACGCCGCGCGCGGCGCAGCGCCGCGTCGCGGCGAGCAGGTCGAGCTGGTGGCGCAGGTCGAGGCTCGCGGTCGGCTCGTCGAGCATCAGCACGCCGGGGCCGTGCACGGCCTCGCCGCAGGCGAGCTGCACCAGCACGCGCGCGAAATGCGCGCGCTGCTGCTCGCCGCCCGACAGCGTGGTGATGATGCGTTCGCCCAGCGCCGCGAGATCGACCTCGCGCAGCGCGTCGGCGACCAGCGCCTCGATGCGCGGGCCGCGGCGGTCGCCCGCGCCCATGCGCACGATTTCGGCGACGGTGAAGGGAAACACCACGCTGACATCCTGCGACAGCACGGCGCGGTGCTCCGCGAGCACGCGCGGCGTGTAGGACGCGAGCGTCGCGGCCTTGCAGCCGCACCGTGCCGGAGCGCGGCTTGCAGCTCGCCGCACAGCAGCGCGCAGCAGCGTGGTCTTGCCGGCGCCGTTCGGGCCGACGATGCGCCACGCATTCGCCGGGCGCGAACGCCAGCGTCACCGCGTCGAGCAGCGTCTTGCCGCCGGCGCGCACCGAGACGGCCTGCGGTCTCGATCGCGGGAGCGGCGGCGGCCGTCACGGTCCCACCAGCGCGCGCTGCCGCATCAGCAGCGCCAGGAAGAACGGCGCGCCGATCGCGGCGGTGACGATGCCGATCGGCAGCTCGGCCGGCGCCACCAGCACGCGCGCCACGGTGTCGGCGGCGAGCAGCAGGATCGCGCCGAAGCACAGCGACGCCGGCAGCAGCACCCGATGGCCCGGCCCGAGCGCAAGCCGCAGCAGATGCGGCACCACGATGCCGACAAAGCCGATGATGCCCGCGAACGCCACCGCGGCGCCGGCGGCGGCCGCGACCAGCACGATCGCGGCGCGCTTGAGCCGCTCGACCGCGACGCCCATGTGGAACGCTTCCGCCTCGCCCAGCACCATCAGGTCGAGGCCGTTGACGATGAACGGCAACGACAGCAGCAGCACCAGCAGGAACGGCGCGATGGCGCCGGCCTTGCCCCAGGTCGAGCCGCTGAGCGAGCCGAGCGTCCAGAACGTGATGTCGCGCAGCTGGCGGTCGTCGGCCATGAAGATCAGAAGCCCGATCGCCGCCTGCGCCAGCGCCGCCGATCGCGAGCCCGGCGAGCAGCAGCGTGGCGATCGAGGTGCGGCCTTCGCGCGTCGCGAAGCGATAGAGCACCGCGGTGGTGACCAGCGCGCCGACGAACGCGGCGATCGGCAAGCGCCGCGAACGGCAGCACGATCCCGGTGCCGGCGAGGATGCGGTCGCCGAACACGATGGTGGAGGCGGCGGCGAGCGCGCGCGCCCGCCGACACGCCGACCAGTCCGGGCTCGGCCAGCGGATTGCGGAACAGGCCCTGCATGATGGTGCCGGCGGCCGCCAGCATCGCGCCGACCATGCAGGCCATCGCGATGCGCGGCAGGCGGATCGACCACAGCACCAGCCGGTCGCGCTCGATCAGCGCGGGGTCGCCGGCGGTGAGGCCGGCGGCCGCCATCAGCCGCTGCAGCGGAATTCCGGCGGCGCCGATGGTGGCGGCGATCGTCGCCGTCACGATGAGAGCGACGCACAGCACCGTGACGACGATGACCGGCGAACGCCGGGCGTAGCGCCCATGCGCCGGCAAGGCGGCGCGGCGACGCGTCAGCCGGCGCGGCCGCGGTCATCCCCGGCATGCCTGCACGCGCGCGTCGTCCTGCTCGGAGGGAAGCTTGCCGGCCGACAGCGCGGGATAGAGCGTCGCGGCGAGATCGCGCGCCGCCAGCGCGGTGCGCGGCCCGAAGCCCAGGAGATAGAGGCCGTTCATGGCGACGAAGGCCTGCCGCTTGGCGGCCGGCGTGAGCGCGAATGCCGGATGCGCGAACACCGTGCGGGCGTCGAGCGGATGGGAATCGCGACTGCATCGCCAGCACGAATTCCGGCTTGCGCCGCGATGATCGCCTCGTCGTTGATCGGCTTGTAGCCTTCGTAGTCGAGGATGGCGTTGGTGGCGCCGGCGAGCTTGATGATGCCGTCGGCGGCGGTGGCGCGGCCGGCGACCATCGCCCGGTCGTTCGACGAACGAGAGCAGGAACGTCGCCTTGCAGCGGATGGTCGACCTGCGCGCGGATCTGCGCCAGCGCGTCGAGATCGGCGGCGACCGCCTTGGCCAGGCATTGCGCCGCGCTCGGCGTTGCCGGCGGCGGTCGCGACGATCTCGATCTTGTCGAGGATGCCTTTGCCGGTGTGCTTGTCCGGCACCAGCACGAACGGAATGCCGGCGGCCGCGCAGCACCGCGACGGCTTCTTTCGGTCCGGCGTCCTCGGTCGCGAGGATGAGCGACGGATTGAGCCCGAGCACGCCTTCCGGCGACAGCGCGCGCATGTAGCCGACGTTCGGCTTCTCGCGCAGCGCCTGCGGCGGATAGAAGCTCGTGGAGTCGACGGCGACGACGCGCTGCTCGAGCCCGAGCGCGTAGAGGATTTCGGTGATCGCGCCGCCGATCGAGACGATGCGGGAGTTGTCGCGGATGGTGACCGGCTGTCCGGTGGCGTCGCGCACGACGATCGGATCGCCATGCGCCGCGCTCGCGGCCGCGAGCAGAACCGCCAGGGCGAATGCGAAGCCGGGTCAAGTTGTGGATATGCCGTCGCATGCCGGCTCTCACTTGGTGAGGATCAGCTTGTTCTGGGCGGTCAGGCGCAGCCGGTAGACATCGGCGCCGTGAGCAATGGTGATCTCGCGCGTGCTGACGAACAGGTCGCGGCTGTCGATCCGGTCGGCGATGATATTGATCTTGCGTCCTTCGGACGAAGATGCGAGCGGCTCTCGCGCCGAATTTCTCGGCTGTTTCTTGCTTGGAGTCCGCGTTCATCTTGCGATGTTACCGCAAGTATATCCATGTATTCTTTGTTCGACTTCTTAGTTTAGAGCGCTTTTAATCTGCTATTCATTCAGTTTAGAGCGATTTTAATTTGCGATTTCTTTCCTTGACGTGCGTAATACAAATAAATACCAAAGGCAACACTTGCGCTGCGCTGCGGAGGCCGCGCAGCCAAAGCCAGCAAGCCGCCGGCCTTCCGGTCGCCCGCCAGCCACACGAATCAACAACAGTGTGTTGGGGGCATCATGTCTGGACTGCAGTCGGAGCGCGGAGGCGCTCCTCGTCGGAGTATCGGCGGTCGCGTTGTTGTCAGGTCTCGCCGGCATCGCCGGCGCTCGCGCAATCGCACCTATGCTCGATCCGATCACGGTGGTGGCAAGCCGGACCGAGGAAGTCGTGATCCAGGCGCTGGCCGGCGTGAGCGCGGTGCGCAGCGAGCAGCTCAATCAGCTCATGCCGACGCGGTCTGGAAGAGCCTTCTTCGGCGTGCCGGGCGTGAACTTCCAGCAGCGCGCCGACGATCCCGGCATGGCGGTCAACATCCGCGGCATGCAGGACTTCGGCCGCGTCGCGGTGGTGATCGACGGCGCGCGGCAGAATTTCCAGCGCACCGGCCACAAGGCCGACGGCCTCGTCTATCATGGAGCCCGAGCTGCTGGCCGGCGTCGACGTGGTGCGCGGGCCGGTCGCGAACATCTACGGCTCCGGCGCGATCGGCGGCGTGGTGTCGTTCCGCACGATCGATGTCGAACGACATCCTGAGGCCCGGCGAGCGGTTCGGCGGCCAGCTGCACGGCGTGGTCGGCTCCAACCAGGTGCAGGGCCTCGGCTCGGCGTTCTTCGCGGCGCGGCCCGGTCGACAATGTCGACTTCATGGTCGGCACCACCGGGCGCCACCGCTCCGACTACAAGGACGGCAACGGCAACCTCGTCGTCAACAGCCACTTCCGCGTCATCACCGAGATCGGCAAGATCAACGTGCGCCCGGCCGACGGGCACGAGCTCAAGTTCGGCGGCATCAACTACGAGGCCAACTACGACAACGGCTTGCCGAACGCGACGCACACCGCGACGCGTCTACGGCACCGACGTCACCAACAGATCGCGACCGGCCGCTGGCGCTACAATCGGCCCGACGACCGGCTGTTCGATTTCGACGTCAACACCTATTGGACCAGGACCAAGACCGACCAGGTCAAGATCGACGGCACCAACAGCGCGATCACCGGCGCTGCTCGGCGTCCAGCGTTCGTTCCAGGTCGAGACCATCGGCTTCGACGCCAACAACACCTCGCGCTTCGAATCCGGACCGTTGCGCGCTGCCCTCACGGTCGGCGGCGACGCCTTCCGCGACCAGGTCACCGTCGTCGATCCGAGCGGCACCGGCGACTTCTTCACGCCGAACGGCGAGCGCACGGTCTCCGGCGCCTTCGCGCAGCTCAGGACGAACTACACGACCTGGCTCGAAGCTCATCACCGCCGCCCGCTACGACAACTACCAGCTGGAAGGCGCCAACGGCGGCGGCGGCAGCAGCGGCGACCGCGTCTCGCCGAAGGTCACGCTCGGCATCACGCCGATCCAGTGGTTCACGGTCTACGGCACCTATGCGGAAGGCTATCGCGCGCCGGCCGTCACCGAGGTCTTCGTCAGCGGCGCGCATCCCGCAGCCGGCGCCGTTTCGTCTGCTGCCGAATCTCGGCCTGCGGCCCGAGGTCGGCAAGACCAAGGAGATCGGCATCAACATCAGGCAGGACGGCCTGTTCGTCGCCAACGATGCGCTGCGCATCAAGGCCAACGTGTTCCGGAACGACGTGACGGACTTCATCGAGCAGACGTCGCGTCGTCAACGGCCAGGCGGCGGCAGGGCGGCGTCAGTCTGCACCGATCGCCGTTCGTTCGGCTGCATCCAGTACCAGAACATTCCGTCGGCGCGCATCCGGGGCGCGGAGTTCGAAGGCAACTACGATGCCGGCACTGGTTCCTCGGCGTCGCGGCGAGCACGCAGAAGGGCGAGGACCTGACCAAGAACCGGCCGCTGGTGAAGATCTATCCGGCGCAGCTCGCGACCACGGTCGGCGCGCGGTTCTGGGACGCAAGGTCACGGTGGCGGTGCGCTGGCTGGCGGTCGCGGCAAGGAGGCGAGCGACATCCCGCCGCGGCGTCGACCGGCGCTGCCGACCGACGCCTTCAATGTCGTCAACCTTTATCCGACTATCGGCCGAACGAGGACACGATTCTGGCGCTTGGAATCGACAACCTGTTCGACCAGTACTACGTGCGCTATCTTGATCTGCGCACACAGGCGGTCAAACAACCTCGTGCCGTCACCGAGTCCCGGAATCACGTTCAAGGGTTCGTTGAAGGTGCGCTTCGGGGACAGCTTCTTCAAGAACGGATGACGGTGAGACAGTTTCCGCAGCCAGGCGACATCGTCGCCACGCGAGCGCACGATCAGGGCGGTGCCGACAACCTCCACGGCGCTGTCCTGATTGCGCGCCGCGATGAGCCGCCGCAGTCCGACGCAACCGATCTCAGCAACGTCGTTCCATTCGCGCGCCCGCGCCGTCAGGCGGCGGCGGCGGTGTTCCCGCTTGCGTCGGTCGGCGCCGACGATCGTCCCGCGCCGTTCATCGCGAAATTGGGCATCGGCAGAAGCATCGCGCTGCTCGCGGGATCGCTGGCGTTGCACGGCGCGCTGCTCGCGATGTTCTGGCAGGAGCCCCGGCCGATGGCGAGCATCGGCATCGAGGTGATGACGGTCGAGATCGTGCTCGGCGCCACCACCGCTGCCGGCCTTGCGCCGACGCCGGGCGAGCAGGAAGCCCAGGCCGCGTCACCGTCCGAGGAGCGAGCCGCAAGAGGAACCCACGACCGAGCAGTCGCGCGTCGCCACCGTGATGCCGCAGGAGGTTCCGGTCGCGGCCCAGGAGACGGCGCCGGAGGTGAAGCCGCAGGAGACCCCGCCGGAAGCTCAGGCCGACGAACTGAAGCCGCAGGAGCAGCAGGCCACGCTCGCCGAAACGGCGGCGCAGCCGACCGAAAAGCCGCCGGAACAGGCGCAGCCGTCGCGCCCGCAGGTGCAGGCCGTGCAGAAGGCGCCGGAGCGCAAGCGCATCGCGGCGCCCACCGACAAGAAGGCGGCGCAGAAGAAGCAGCGTGCCGCCGCGGCCGCGAGCGACGCCGCCAGCGGCGTCGGCCGTGGCCGCTCCGACAATTCCGCCAACTACCACGGCATCGTGCCGCGCATCTTGCGCGCCACAAGCAATACCCGGCCGCGGCGCGCAGCGCCGGCTCGCAGGGCGTTGCGACGGTCTCGTTCGCGATCGACGGCGGCGGCCGCGTGACCTCGGCGCGGCTGGCGGCAGCTCCGGCAATCGCCGCCATCGACCAGGAAGTGGTGGCGATGGCGCGCCGGGCCTCGCCGTTCCCGGCGCCGCCGGACGGCAAGGGCCGCAATTTCACCGTTCCCGTGAGCTTCAATCTGCGGTAACGATAGCGGCTCGTGAATTCCGCTGCAGCCAGCCGCCCGCCAGCCGCAAGCAGCTCGCAGACAGAGGAGTTCCCATGTTCATCGCCATGAATCGGTTCCGCATTGCGCGTGGCTCGGAAGAAGCCTTCGAGCAGGTGTGGCTCAACCGCGACTCGCAATTGAACACCGTGCCGGGGTTCGTCGAATTCCACCTGCTCAAGGGCCCGGAAGCCGAGGACCACACGCTCTATGCCTCGCACACGGTGTGGCAGAGCAAGGCCGCATTCGAGGACTGGACCAAGTCCGAGGCGTTCCGCGTGGCGCATGCGCGGGCCGGCAACAACACGACCGGCCCGCTCTATCTCGAGCATCCGAAGTTCGAAGGCTTCGAGGTCCGCCAGACGATTGGGCTCGCCAAGCCAGCGGCGGCCTGACGGTCATGTCCACGCTCCGAGCTTCGATCTTCACCGCTACATGGCGGAGAATCCTGGCGCCGTGTTCGAAACGGTCGCCAGCGAACACGGCGTCACGCCACGCGCCGCGGTCGAGGCGCTGCCGGCGGAGATGCGCTCGCTCGCGCCCGGCGCGGCCTTCATCGACGCCATGGGTGACATCGCCAAATGGGGCGACGTCACGCTGATCGTGCATACCGAAGACGGCATCATGGAGTTCACGGGGCCGATCCCGGAAGGCCAGGTCATGCGCGGCTATTTCAATCTCATGGGGTCGACCGGATTCCACGGCCACCTCCGGCACGAGCGCTGCGCCGGGCTCGCCTTCGTCGAGCGGCCGTTCATGAGCAAGCTCTCGGCGGTGATCGTGTTCTTCAACAGTCGACGGCGGGATCATGTTCAAGGTCTTCGTCGGCCGCGACGAGAAGCGCGAGCTCAAGGCGGATCAGCTTGCGGCGTTCCGCGCGCTCGCCAAGCGGCTCTGCCGGGCCGAGGCTGGCGCGGCGGTCTGACGGTTTGCCGCCGCGGCCGGGCTTGCCCCATCGGCCACGGTCACTATCCTCTCAGCAAAAGCCGTTGGGAGGATTGATATGCCACCGCACGTTTGCATCCCGATCATCGCTGCGTTTGCTGCCATCGTCGCCGAGTCCGGCGCAGGCACAGTCCTATCCATCGCGTCCTGTGACGATCGTTGTGCCGTTCGCGGCCGGTGGCGGCTCCGACCTGCTCGCGCGGCTCGTGGCGCAGCGGCTGGAGAAGCGGCTCGGCCGCACGTTCGTGATCGAGAACCGGCCCGGCGGCGGCACCACGCTTGCGGCGATGTCGGTGGTGCGCGCGGCGCCGGACGGCTACACGCTGATGCAGGCCACGAGCTCGACCATGGCGATCAACGTCACCATGGCCAAGCAGCTTCCCTACGATCCCATGAAGGATCTTGCGCCGGTCGCGCTCTTAACGTCGTCGCCGTTCCTGCTCACGGTCAGCGCAGACTCGCCGGTCAAATCAGTCGCCGACCTGATCGCGCTCGCGAAGGCGAACCCCGGAAAACTGAATTACGGGTCGGCGGGGCCGGGCTCGATGCATCATTTGAGCACCGAACTGTTCTTGAGTCTCACCGGGACGCAGATGGTTCACGTCCCCTACAAGGCCACGCCGCCAGCCACGACCGACCTGCTCGCAGGCCACATCCAGGTGCTGTTCGGTGACGGGCCGTCGGTGCTGCCGCAGGTGCGGGAAGGCAAGCTACGTGTGCTCGCGGTGTCGTCGCCGCAGCGTTCCGACGCCACGCCCGAGATACCGACGTTGCAGGAACAGGGAGTCGCCGGCTTCGAGTCGGCGTCCTGGCAGATGATCGTCGCGCCGGGCGCCACGCCGCCCAATGTGGTTGCCCTGCTCAACCGCGAGGTGCGCGCGGTGTTCAGCGACGCCGATGTGAAGGAAGAATTGACGCGCCGCGGTATGGGTCCGCAGGTGACACCGTCGCCCGAGCAGTTACGGGCCTACGTCAAGGACGAGATTGCGCGCTGGTCACCGATCGTCAAACACGCGGGAGTTGCCGGCACGCAATGACAGCGTTTGCGCTACAGCGAGCTTATCTGCGCTACGCGATCGCCGCGGCGCTCGTGTGCGTCGTATGGTCAGGCGTTGCGCATGCGGCCGACCCGGTCATCTCCGCCGCCAAGCGCGCGGACAACGGATTTGTCGTCTACGACGTGCAGTCCGAATTCCAGGCCGGCACCACGCAGATCTTCGTGCGGGCGCCGGCGAAGATCATGGGCGGCCCGCTGCTGACGCTCTACGTCCTGCCGGTCGAGGCGCACGACGAGAAGCGCTGGGGCGATGCGCGCGCGGAGATCGCCAGGCTCGATCTCGCCAACCGCCACGGCGTCGTGGTCGTGTTCCCGACCTTCAGCCATCTGCCGTGGTTCGCCGACCATCCGAGCGATCCGCACATCCGGCAGGAGACCTATTTCCTGAAGGTGGTGCTGCCGTTGATCGAGCGCAGCTATCCGGTGGGGACCGACCGCTACGCCCGCGCGCTGCTGGGCTTCAGCAAGTCCGGCTGGGGCGCGTGGACGCTGCTGCTGCGCCATCCCGATGTGTTCGGCAAGGCCGCGGCCTGGGACGCGCCGATGACCATGGACACGCCGCGCTACGGCATGGCGCCGATCGCCGGCACGCAGGAGAATTTCGAGCACTATCGCGTCACGACGCTGCTGCGCGAGCGCGGCGCGCTGCTCGGCAGCGAGCCACGGCTGATGCTGACGGGATGGGACTTCTACCGCGAGCAGACGGTCGAAGCGCGCCGCCTGCTGCAACAGCTCAAGATCCCGCATGTCTATCGCGACGGTCCGCAGCGGAGGCACCACTGGAACAGCGGCTGGATGGCGGACCTGGCGCGGTGGAGCGTGCGGTAGCGATTTGCCTTGCGCTCTCCTCCGCTCATTCCCGCGCAAGCGGGAATCCAAGTCTGCTTTGTGGCTTCTGGGTCCCCGCTTTCGCGGGGACGAGCGGCGAGAGCGGAGCCACTGAGCGGAGGTGCTCTTGAGCTCGAAAATGCCCGGCCGCAACGGCCGGGCATGATGTAGCGGATCGATCGTCGCGTCAGGCCGACTTCGGCTTGAACGCGCTCTCGACCAGCGTGCGGTCGAGCGACGCCGGCACCTGGCCGGTGGTGGCGTAGAGATAGACGCCGGCCTGGAAGATGCTGCTCAGCGTCTGCACGACCACGACCGCGCCGATCGCGCTGAAGACGCCGATCGCCATCAGCAGCACGCCGAGTCCGGCGACCGCCGTCGCGCCCTTGCTGAGCACCAGCGCCAGGCCGCCGAAGAAGACCAGCGCCGACAGCAGGAAGAACAGTCCGCCGATGAGGCCGATGCGGGCTTCGCCGGCAAGCGACTCGCCCCACTTGGCGCGCAGGATCGCGGTGGAACGCTTGACCGCGGTGACCGGGCCGACCTTCTCGGTCACCAGCACCGGCACGACGAAGTAGGTAACGACCGCCCACGATACTTCCAGCAGGCCGCCCAGGAAGCGGCCGAGGAAGCCGAGGTAGCTCTGCAGCGCGTCGGTGATCATGTTGAGGACGATGCCGACCGTGGTGGTGACCAGCGCCCAGCCGAGGATCTGCGGCAGCAGGCCGACCGCCGACGCCAGGCCGGCGCGGATCGAAGGCTTCTCACCGGCATGGGCACGCAGGGCGCATTGGATCAGCGCCACGTTGAAGAAGATCATGACCGCCGTCATCACGTAGAAGACGCCGAAGGCGGAAACGTAGAACAGGAAGCTTTGCGATTTCGCGTTGCCCAGGTGCCGCCAGATCGAGGTTGGGCCGCCGAGCTGCGGCATCAGCGTCGCCAGGATCGCGCCGATGATCACGAGGAAGATCGCGCCGGACATCGCCGGCAGGATTGCGAGCTTGGGATATTGCCTGAGCACGGCGAAGCTTGCCTTCGCCATCGACCAGCCGCGCGACAAACGTGCGAACATCGTTCTTTCTCCTCGACAGGGGTGCTTTTGGGTTGGTCGTCTGAATTGCGGCAAACCGGTGGCGGCAGGCGGCGGGATGGCAGGCTCGGCCGCGATTTAATGGGTATCGACCGCCCGGCATCGTTAACCGATCGCCAAGCCGAACGCCGAAATCACCGGCCGAAATCATTCACCCAGCATCGTCGCGGCGATCTTCTCGCCCACCATGATGGTCGGGATGTTGGTGTTGGCGCAGGGCACCGCCGGCATGATCGAGGCGTCGCAGACGCGCAGGCCCGAGACGCCATAGACCCGGCCGGCCGGATCGGTCACCGCGCCGGGGTCGTTCGGCGCGCCCATGCGGCAGGTCGAGGTCGGGTGCCAGTGCCCGAGCACGGTATCCGCGATCCATTGTTTCAGCGTCGCGGCGTCGGCGAGGTCCTCGATCGACGGGCCGTCGGCGATCAGCGTGTCCACCATGTAGCGGCGCAGCGGCGCGGCGAGGTCCATCAGCGCGCCGCCGACCGCCATCTGGAATTTGTTCAGCCGGTTGTAGACCGCGTAGCGGCGGGCGCGGTCGCTGTAGCTGACCGGGAAGATCTGCGCGCAGGTGCGCTGCATGGCGGGATGCGCCTGCAGCTTGATCATCATGCGCACGCCCAGGATCATGCGCTCCATGTCGCGCCAGTCCGAGCACATGTTGAAATCGATGTCGGGCTTTGCCGACGGGATCGGGCGAGGTGAGCCGCACCTCGCCGGTGGAGTAGGAGCGGTTGACCCACATCATGAGCAGGCCGAGCCGGTGGCCGATGCCGTGCCACGACGCCTTGTTGCTCGGGATGATGTACATGTCGCCCGCGGGGCAGCCCTCGAGCTTCGACGACCAGCGCAGCCCCGCGAACATCTGCCGCCGCACGTCCGGCCCGAGCCGCGCCTCGGGATGGAGGTAGCAGCCGAAATTGACGCCGGGGTGCTCCATCAGGTGCTTGCCGACGCCGGCACGGTCGGCGACGACGGCGATGCCGAGCGCCGCAAGCTCCTTCGCCGGGCCGATGCCGTTGCGCATCAGGAACGCCGGCGAATGCAGCGCGCCCATCGACACGACGATCTCGCGCGCGGTGATGTCGATCGTCTCGCCGTCGCGCCGCACCCGCACGCCGGTGACGCGGGTGCCGTCGAACAGCAGCCGCTCCGCGCGCGTGCGGCTCAGGATCGACAGGTTGCGCCGCTGCCGGACGTCGCGCGTGAGATACGCCATGGCGGTCGAGACGCGGTGATCGTCGATGTTGGAGATCGCGATCGGGAAATAGCCGTCGCCGAACGCGCCGTTCTGGTCGTGCAGGTTCTTGTAGCCGAGCGACGGCGGCGGCCACGAACACGCCTTCGACGAACGGCGGCCAGCCCGACGCGATGCGCCGCAGCGGCACCGGGCCGTCGTTGCCGTGCAGCGGTCCGTGAAAGTTCTGGTCGGTCTCGAGCCGCTTGAAGTACGGCAGCACGCCGTCCCAGTCCCAGCCGGTCGCGCCGCGCGCCGCCCAGTCGTCGTAGTCCGACGGCAATCCGCGCACGGCGACCATGCCGTTGATCGACGAGGTGCCGCCGATCACGCGGCCCTGGGTGTAGCGGCGGCGCGGCCGGTTGTCGGGCGCGTTGCCGGGGCGGGGCCCGAACGCCGCGGTGAGGCCGGGCCACGAGAAGCGCGGATTGGAATGCGCGGTGGCGGCGAAGCTGTCGAGCACCTCGGACGGCTCGCTGCCGGGCGGGTAGTCGTCGCCGGCCTCGATCAGCAGCACGTTGTTGCCCGGTCGCGCGCTCAGCCGGTTTGCCAGCACGCAGCCGGCCGAGCCGGCGCCGATGACGATGATGTCGTACTGCGCGGACGCGGCGTCACTCATCCGCAGCCGTGTCCGCGCCCAGCACGTGCGCGCCGTAGCTTTCCGCCGCGCTGTGCCAGTTCAGCGAATGGTGCGCCGCCGCCGCATGCGCGTCGCGGAATTTGCGCTGCAATTCGTGGTCGGCATAGAGCACGCGCCCGCCGGCATCGTTGAACAGCCGCTGCACCGCCTGGATCGAGAGCTGCGCGGCATAGGCCATGTTGCGCTTGCCGTGCACCTGCCGGTGCTTGCTGAACGGCTCCTTGCGCTCCAGCACGCCCATCGCCTCGCGCAGCGCGCCTTGATACATGCGCGACCGCGGCCTCGATCTCGGCCGCCGCGGTGGCGGCGACGATCTGCGCGCCGGCCAGCTGCCGCCCACGGCTTGCCGCGCGATTTCCGCGGCCGCGTGTACTGGTAATAGGTCTCGAGACAGCCCTCGGCGATGCCGACCGCGACCGCGCAGAAGCTCGCCGACGACGGCCCGCCGCGCGGCATGTGGAACACCGGCGCGGCATAGAGCTGCGCGCCCGGCGCGTTGCCTTCGTCCGACGCCTTCTTGTCGAGGATGCGGTGCTCGGGGACGAACTTCTCCTCGATCACGAAGGTCTTGCTGCCGGTGCCGGCGAGCCCGATCACGTGCCAGTCGTCGACGATGGTGATGTCGCTCTTCGGCACCAGCACCGAGCACGCCTGCTTGCGGTCGCCGTGGTCGATCACGCCCGCCGCCATCACCCAGTCGGCGTGGTCGACGCCGCTGGAGAACGTGATGCCGGCCCGTCCAGATCACGCCGCCGTCGACCGGCCGGCCCTTGCCGACCGGCGTCACGCAGTTCGACAGCTTCGCGGTCGGGTCCTTGCCCCAGACGTCCTCCTGCGCCTGCGCCGAATAGGACGCGAGCTTGAGGATGTTGTCGGTGAGCACCATGTGCACCCAGGCCTGCGAGCCGCAGCCGCGCGCCAGCGTCTGGCTGACTTCGCACAGCACGTCGTAGCCGTGCTCGAAGCCGCCGTAGCGCGCCGGCTGGCAGATGCGCAGCAGATCGTTGGCGAGATAGTCGCGGATCGTCTCGTCCGGGCAGCGGCGCAGCGCTTCGGCCTGCGCGGCGCGCTCCTGCAGCGACCGGCACCAGCGCCTCGGCGCGGCGCAGCAATTCCTCGCGCGAGGGCACGGTGGCGGATTTCTTGGCGGTCGGTGCGTTTGCAGCATCAATTCCCCGGATTGTTGAGCTTCTGGATGCGCTCGACCACGCGCGCCGGCGATGCATAGGCGCGTGCGATCACCTCCTGCAACTGCTGGCCGGTCTGCGGCGCATTGACGATCAGGCCGATCTTCTCGGCGTCGGCCTTGAACTGCGCGTCGACGAAGGTGTCGGCCAGCGCCTTGCGCATGGCGGCGACGCGATCCGCCGGCACGTCCGGCGGCAGCAGCAGCGGCCGGCCGAGCGCCTGCGGCGCCGACGCCGCCTGCATCAGCAGCTTGTCGTCCTCGCTGGTGAGGAGGTCGGTCGCGAACGGCACGTCCGGCAGTTCCTTCAGCCGCTGCGGCCCGTACTGCACGATCGGCTTGGCCTTCTTGTCCTGCAGCCAGGTCGGCCGCGTCGAGGTGAGCGCCGAGTAGAACACGCTCGGATAGCCGTCGAGCTCGCCGCGCTCCATCGCCAGGAAGGCGTCGTTCTGGCCGGGATAGCCGTTGATCAGCTTCATCTTGGTGCCGAGCGTGGCGTTGAGCAGCCGCGTGTAGAACGCCGGCGTCGAGTTCGCGCCCGACGCGCCCATGGTGGTCTCGTGCTTGCGCAGGTCGTCGACCGTGTTCACCGGCACGGTGTTCCAGAGCAGCACCATGCTGACTTCGTAGCTCGGCGTGCCGAGCCAGTTGAACTTGGTGGCGTCGTAGCGCGCCGCCTTGGTGCCGAACAGCGGCTCGAGCGGCGTGCCGTTCTGCACCAGCCCGACGGCGGTGCCGTCCTTCTCGGCCGTGTTGTAGAGCCAGTTGACGGCGGTGATGCCGCCGGCGCCCGGCATGTTGCGCACCACCACGGTCGGGATTGCCGGGGATCAGCCGGCCGATGTGGCGCGCCAGCGCGCGCGCCAGCGCATCGTAGCCGCCGCCGCTCGACGTGCTCACCACGATGGTGACGGTCTTGCCGCGGTAGAAATCGGCGACCGACTGCGCCGATGCGGACGATCGGCGCGAAGCACAGGGCGGCGAGCGCTGACAATCCACCGGTTCGGCATGTCGTTTCTCTCTAGCTTTGCTCCTTCGCGGGCAGCGGACCCTTGAACGCAAGATAGCCGCCGTCGAGCAAAAGGTCTGCCCCGGTCATGAACGAGGATTCGTCGGACGCCAGGAACAGCGCCGCCGCCGCGACTTCCTCGGCGCGGCCGGGACGGCCGAGCAGATAGGCCGGGCCGCGCGTGCGGTTGGCCTCCTCGCGGTCCTTGAAGCGGCGCAGGATGCGCGCGGTGTCGATGCCGCCGGGCGACAGCGAGTTGGCGCGGATGCCGTCGGCGGCGTGATCGACCGCGAGGCAGCGCGTGAGCTGGATCAGCCCGGCCTTGCTGGTGGTGTAGGGCGCGCGCTTGGCGATGCCGATCTGGCCCGAGCTGCGAGGCGATGTTGACGATGGTGCCGCCGCCGGCGTTGCGAAGCTGCGGCACCGCGTATTTGCACATCAGGAACGCGCCGGTGAGATTGACCGCGAGCGCGTCGTTCCAGTCGTCGAGCGTGAGCGTCTCGACCGTGCCGTCCGGCGTCACGGTGGCGGCGACGTTGACCAGCGTGGTGAGCTTGCCGAAGGCTTCGACGGCGTGACGCACCGCGCGCTCGGCGTCCTGCTCCACGGCGACATTGGTGCGGACCGCGACCGCCTGTCCGCCCGCCGCCGTGATCTCGCCCGCGACCGCTTCCGCGCTGTCGCGATTGATGTCGGCGATGGCGATCGCCGCGCCGGCCTCGGCGAAGCGGCGCGCAATGGCGCCGCCGATCTCGCCGCCGCCGCCGGTGATCAGCGCAACGCGGCCGTTGAGTTCACCCGCCAAGCGCTACTCCATCCGCACGTTCTTGGAGAAGTCGTAGTCCGCGCTGCTGTCGCTCGCGAACTGCCAGCGCACCACGTCGTTCCATTGGCCGCTGAACACCTCCGCGAGGAAGCGCTGCTGCGCGGCCCAGCCGGCCTCGGCCTCGGTCTTGCGGTAGCGGCCCGGCATGGTGTCGTTGAGCCAGCCGTGCGGCGCGCCGCGATAGATGTGGATGTCGTAGCTCTTCTTGTTCGCCTCCAGGCAATTGCGGAAGCGCAGCACGTCGTCGAGCGAGATGATGTGATCGGCTTCGCCGAACGCGCCGAACACCGGGCAGTTGACGGCGGCGATCAACTCTTCCAGCGCCTTCGGCTGGAGCTTGTTGATCTCCCATTCGCGCTTCGACGCCGCGCCGTACCAGACCACGGCGGCGGTGATCGGCGTCTCGGCGGCGAACACCAGCGGATGCCGTCCGGTCTGGCAGTAGCCCATGACGACGACCTTCGCCGGGTCGGCCGCCTTGTGGGTCTTCAGCGTCGCCAGCGCGGCGCGCATCAGCTCGTTCGATTCCGGATCGGTCATGTCGTAGCGGCCGTCGCCGGCGTTGAGCGCCTTCTGGTCCGGGTGCTTGTAGAAGAAGTTCGGCGCCAGCACGGTGAAGCCGTCGCGCGCGCAGCGCATCGCCTGGTCCTTGGTGTGCTTCACCAGCCCGTAGCGCTCGTGCATGAGCACGACGGTCGGGAATTTTCCGCCGCCGGTCGGATAGGCGAGGAACGCCGGCATGCCGTTGGCGCAGGTGATCTCCTCGGTGGTGATGTCGATATGGCGGGCGGCGATGGTCATTTTCTCTCCTACCTTGGCTCTCTCTTTCCTTCGCATGGGGACTTGATCCGCCATCCATCTCCTGAAGAGGAGCGACTGCCGCTCGATGCCCGCATCAGCTAGCTCATCAGCTTCACGGCGTCGTCGGCGGTCATCACCCGCGCCATGCGCGGAAACACCCGCTCCAGGAAGAATTCGTTGTTGTTGCCGCGCGCCGAATAGCAGCCGTCGCGGATCACCACGATGCCGAGGTCCATGTCGCGCGCCGCGAACACCGTCGAGGCGATGCCGACGTCGGTCGAGCCGCCCGCGATCACGATGGTGTCGATGCCGCGCACGCGCAGCTGAAGCTCGAGATTGGTCTGGTAGAACGAGCTCCAGCGGTTCTTGCGCACGACCACGTCGCCGTCGATCGGCGCCAGCTCCGGCGCGATCTCGGAGTCCGTAGAATCCTTGTAAAATCGCGGCTTGATCGGCTGGCCGTCGGCGTGCGGCTTCAGGTCCATGTCGGTGTCGGTCAGCCGCGCGACGGTGTCGGAGCCGTCCGGCGCGTGCGCGCCGCAGGGATAGAACGTCGTCAGCCCGGCGCGGCGCGCGCCCGCCAGCAGCCGCTGCAGGTTCGGCAGGATGTTGCGCTCCTTCAGGAAGGCGACCTTCGCCGGATCGCGCGGATGCAGGTAGCCGTTGAGTGCGTCAAAAAGCACCAGGCCGGTATTGGTGCGGTCGAGCGTCGTTTTGAGCCGAGAAATGGCCGCCATGTCGTTCCTTTCGGTGCTCCGCGCGGAAAAATTGCAATCGGAAAGAGGGTCGGCGAGTATGGCCCGAACGTCAAGTAACGAGGGAGACGCCATGATCTCCACGCTCAGGGAGGTGGTCCGGCTCGCGCTCGTCGCCGCGGCCGTATTGGCGTCGTCGCCGGTCGTGGCGCAGCAACCCTTCTACAAAGGCAAGCGGCTCGCCGTGCTGGTCAACTTCGCGCCCGGCGGCTCGACCGACATCGAGGGCCGGCTGTTTGCCCGGCATGTCGCCGAGCATCTCGAGGGCCAGCCCAACGTCGTCGTCCAGAACATGGACGGCGCCGGCGGTTTCAACGGCGCCAACTATGTCGGCGAGGTCGCGCCCCGCGACGGCACCATGCTGGGCTTCATGGGCGGCACCGCCTGGCAGTTCGCGACCGATCCCGAGCGCTTCCGCGCCGATCTGCGCAGCTACGAGTTCATCGCGTTCCAGCCCGGCACCACGGTCTACTACGTGCGCAAGGACGTCGCGCCCGGCATGAAGGAGCCGCGCGACATCGTGCGCGCGACCGATCTCATCGCCGGCGGCAACGGCGTGCACAATGCGCGCGACCTGCTGATCCGGCTCAGCCTCGACATCCTCGGTGTGAAGCACCGCTACGTCACCGGCTTTCGCAGCGGCCAGACCGCGCGGCTCGCCTTGCAGCGCAGCGAGGTGAATTTCTATGCGGAGCCGGCGTCGGCCTATCGCGGCGCGGTCGAGGCGCAGGTGATCGAGCCCGGCATCGCGATCCCGGTCTATGTCGATCCGATCTACAACGGCGAGACCTTGAGCAACTCGCCGCAGGTCAAAGGCCTTGCGATCCCGGCGTTCCAGGATCTCTACCGGAAGGTCAAGGGCGCGCCGCCGTCGGGCCAGTTGTGGGACGTCTATCTTTCGGCGCTGGCGCTGACCTCGGCCATGGGCCGGCTGATCGCGCTGCCGCCGCAGGCGCCCGCGGCCGCCGTCGCTGCGTTGCGCAACGCGACCGCGAAGCTCAACAACGACCGGCATTCGCCGAGGATTCGATGAAGGCGCTCGGCTTCGTGCCGGACTACGTGACCGGCCCCGACATCAACCGGCTGGCGCGGCAGACGCTCACGGTCCGACCGGAGACCAGGGCGTTCGTCGCCGACTACATCAAGCGCGCGAACAAATAGCGCGACAGGCAACGATTCGGAAGGAGACGCATCGATGTTTCGTTCACGCCTGCTGGCCGCCGCGCTTGCAATCTGCGCGGCCCGTTGCCGCATCGCCGGCGCCGGCGCAGGAGCCGTTCTACAAGGGCAAGCGGCTCACGCTGATGGTCAACTTCGACGCCGGCTCCGCCGACCGACATCGAGGCGCCGCGTGTTCGCGCGGCACTTCGCCAAGCACATCGACGGCGCAGCCGCAGCTCATCGTGCAGAACATGGCCGGCGGCGGCGGCGCCAACGGCACGCAGTATCTCGGCGAGGTCGCGCCCAAGGACGGCACGACGATGGGCTACCTCACCGCCACCGCCTGGAACTACGCCAGCCGAGCCGCGAGCGCTTCCGCGTCGACTTCAGGACCTACGAGTTCGTCGGCTACCAGCCGGCGGCACCGCGATCTACTACGTGCGCACCGACGTGCCGCCCGGCATCAAGCAAGCCGACCGACATCGTGAAGGCGAAGGGGCTGGTGTCGGGCGGCGTCGACGCCGCGCACCGGCCGCGACATCTCGATCCGGCTCGACGCTCGACATGCTCGGCGTGCCGTTCCAGCACGTCACCGGCTATCGCAGCGGCGAGCGCGCGCGGCTCGCGCTGCAGCGCAAGGAGATCCATCTCTATTCCGACACGCACGCCCGGCTATCGCGGCGCGGTCGAGGCGACGCTGGTGAAGGACGGCACGGTGATCCCGCTCTGGTACGATCCGAACTGGGACGGCAAGACCTTCGGCAAGTCGAAGCAGGTCGAGGGCCTGACCGATCAAGCCGTTCCACGAGTTCTATCAGGAGCATCATCGGCAAGATGCCGTCCGGCCAGAAGTGGGACGCCTATCTCGCGCTGCATCACGTTGAACGGCGCGATGCAGCGCATGCTGTCGCTGCCGCCCGGCGCGCCGCCGGCCGCGGTCGCGGCGCTGCGCGCGGCGCTCGAGCGCCTCAACAACGACAAGGATTACGCCGAGGCGACGCAAGACGATCGGCTTCGTGCCGGAATACGACGCCGGCGCCCGAGACCAACCGCAGGTGCGCCACGCGCTGACCGTGCGTCCGGAGATCCGGGCCTTCGTCGCCGACTACATCAAGCAGCGCGAACAAGTAGCCGAGAAGGGAATGCCGGAGGATGCCGATGCCGTTAGCAATGCGCGCCGCATTGCTGGCGGCCGTCTGCGCATCGTCGGCGCGTCCGCGGCCGCACGCGCAGGAGCCGTTCTACAAGGGCAAGCGGCTCACGCTGCTGATCAACTTCGCGGCCGGCGGGCCGACCGACATCGAGGGCCGGCTGCTCGCCAAGCACATCGCCAAGCACATCGACGGCCAGCCGCAGATCATCGTGCAGAACCGCGACGGCGCCGGCGGCCTCGTCGGCACCAACTATGTCGGCGAGGTCGGGCCGCGCGACGGCAGCATGTTCGGCTACTTCACCGGCGCGGCCTGGAAATACGTGATGGAGCCGGAGAAGCACACCGTCGATTTCCGCACCTTCGAGTTCATCGGCTATCAGCCCGGCAGCGCGGTCTACTACATGCGCAGCGACACGCCGCCCGGACTGAAGACGGCGGCCGACATCCTCAAGGCCAAGGGCTTGGTCGCCGGCGGGCTCGCGGTCGAATCGTCGAAGGACCTGCTGATCCGGCTGACGCTCGACATGCTGGGCGTGCCGCACAAATACATCACCGGCTTCCGCTCGAGCGTGAACGCGCGGCTGGCCGTGCAGCGCGGCGAGATCCACCTGCATTCGGAATCGACGCCCGGCTACTTCAGCGTGGTCGAGCCGAGCCTGGTGAAGAGCGGCACGGTGGTCCCGCTCTACTACGATGCCTACTACGACGGCGTGACGTTCACGGTGCCGGAGGGGATGGAGGCTCGTCGATCCAGCCGTTCCAGGAATTCTACCGCAAGGTCAGGGGCGGCGAGCCGTCCGGCCTGCATGTGGGACGCCTATCGCACCAATCTCGCGGTCGACTCCGCGATGCTGCGCACGATCGCGATGCCGCCGGGCGCGCCGCCGGCGGCGCAGGAGGCGCTGCGCGCCGCGCTCGCGCGCCTCAACAACGACAAGGAATATGCGGCCGACACGATGAAGGCGATGCAGTTCGTCCCGCATTACGAAACCGGCGCCGACATCAACGCGCGCGTGCGCCGCGCGCTGACGGTCTCGCCGGAGATCAGGACGTTCGTGAAGAACTACATGCGCGGCGGGAAGTAGCTCACTCGCCCTTCACGCCGGCGTCGCGGACGATCTTGCCCCACATCTGCTCTTCCGCCGCGATGTCGGCGGCGTATTCCTCCGGCGTCGACGGCAGCGGCACCGCGCCTTCGCGCGCCAGCCGTTCGCGCAAGGTCGGATCGTCGAGCGCGGCGCGCAGCGCCGCATTGAGCCGGTCGATGATCGGCCGCGGCGTGCCCGCCGGCGCCACCAGCCCGTAGTGCAGCTCGGCGACGTAGCCGGGGAGCCCGGCCTCCGCGATGGTCGGCAGGTCCGGGAACGCCGCCGAGCGCTTGGCGCTCGACACCGCCAGCGCGCGCACCTTGCCGCCCTTCACGATGCCGACCGCCGACGGCACGCGTCGCGAACATCATGGTGACGTGGCCGCCGAGCAGATCGTTCAGCGCCGGGCCGCTGCCGCGATAGGGCACGTGGTTGATCTTGATGCCGGCCATGGCGGCGAACAGCTCGGCCGCGAGATGCACGCTCGAGCCGGAGCCGGTCGAGGCGAAGTTGAGCTTGCCGGGGTCCTTCTTGGCGAGCGCGATCAGCTCCGGGATCGAGTTCGCCGGCACCGAGGGATGCACCAGCACCACGTTGGCGCCCGACGCCAGCAGGCCGATCGGCGCGAAATCCTTGATCGGGTCGTAGCCGACATTGGGATAGAGCGCCGGGTTGATGGCGAGCGACGAGGTCGCGATCAGGATGGTGTAGCCGTCGGGCGCGCTCTTCGCGACCTGGCGCGTCGCGATGGTGCCGCCGGCGCCGCCGCGGTTCTCGACGATGATGGTGCCGCCGAGCGCCTTGCTCATCCGCTCGGCGACCAGCCGCCCGAGCACGTCGTTGCCGCCGCCGGCGGGATAGGGGACGACCAGCGTGATCGGCCGATCCGGATAGGTCTGCGCGGAGGCGATCCCGGCGATGGCGACGAAGGCCAAGAGCCAGTGCGAGCGAGCGGGCGAGTTTCATCGTGTTCTTTCGTGGCGTGGATTTGGCGTTCTTGAACTGCATGGCGCCGATGCCGTCAATCCCCGGGCGCTTTCGGCGTCGGCCAGTTGCGCTCGAGCTTCACGGTCTTGATCACCTCCTTGATGACGCCGCAGAGCGGCAGGCTGAGCCGCGCGGCGTCGGCCTCCTTCAGCACGATGGTCATGTCCTTCTCCGCCCACGGCATCGGCTTCTCCTCCGGCCGCGTCTCCAGCGACCAGTTGCCGGCGCTGGAATCGAGCAGCGCCGCGCGCAGCGTCTCGCGCTCGACGCCGAGCTTGCCGCGCGAGCTTGAAGCCTTCCTCGTTGGCCGAGATGCAGGCCCACAGGATCAGGTTGTTGACCATCTTGCCGACCTGGCCGGCGCCGGCCGGCCCGAGATGATGGATCGAGGTCGCGAACGCCTCGAACGCCGGCCGGCAGGCGTCGAACGCCGCGCGGTCGCCGCCGCCCATGATCAGCAGCTTGCCTTCATGCGCCGGGCCTTCGCCGCGGCAGAGCGGGATGTCGAGCAGCGCGACCTTCGGCGACGCCGGCAGCCGCGCCGCGATCCGCTGCATGGTCTGCGGCGCGATGGTCGAGGCGACCGCGATCACGCTGCCGTCGCGCGCGCCGCTGAGCACGCCGCGCTCGCCGAACATCACCGCCTCGACTTCCTGGTCGAAGCCGACCACGATGATGACGAGGTCGCTCGCGGCCGCGACCGCCTGCGGCGACAGCGCGGTCTGCGACGCCGGCTTCCGCCGCCTGCTCCATCGCGTCTTCGCTGACGTCGAAGCCCGCGACCGTGAAGCCGCGCTGCACCAGGTGGCGCGCCATCGGCAGGCCCATCTTGCCGAGCCCGATCAGGCCCACGCGGCGGATGTCATTCGCTGTCACGGCGTCTTCTCCTTGGTGCGTCGCGCTGAGCTGCGCGCATCGCGTGCCGCATGGCGCGCTGTGCATCGCGCGTCGGTCTTCGCGTACACTTCGCCCATTCAAAAAGCATCAAGAAACGTTGCAAGCAAGGAGGATCACGTGAAGCGACCGTTCGCCACGCTGCTCGCTGCCATGCTCTTCGTCGGTGCGAGCATTCATTCCATGTCGTCTGCCGCCGCGCAGGACTGGCCCAACAAGCCGGTGCGCATCGTCAACACCTTCGCGCCCGGCGGCGCCGCCGACTATCTCGCGCGCACCGTCGCCGACAATCTCTCGACCGCGTTCGGCCAGCAGTTCTTCGTCGAGACCCGCTCCGGCGCGGCCGGCGCGATCGGCGTCAACTCGGTCGTGGCGACGCCGCCCGACGGCTACAACTTCGTCATCACCAACATCACCATGCTGGTGCTGGCGCCGATCAGCCAATCCGCGGCTCGGCTATCATCCCGAGCGCGACCTCACCAACATCGCCTATCTCGGCGGCTCGCCGGTCGTGCTGTCGGTCAACTGCGAAGAGCCACATCAAGACGCTCGCCGATTTCGTCGCCTACCGGCAAGAAGACCGGCAAGCCGCTGACCTATTCGTCGTCGGGCGTCGGCAGCAGCGGGCATCTGTTCGGCGAGACGTTCGGCGCGCAAGGTCGGGATCAAGGTCGAGCATGTGCCCTACAAGGGCGCGGCGCAGGGCCTGCTCGATCTCGTCGGCGGCCACATCACGTGGTCGGCGCAGACCGTGACGTCGTCGGCCGGGCCAGATCCGCGGCGGCACGCTGCGCGGCATCGCGCGTCACCGTCCAAGGAGCGCATGGCCGACTATCCCGACATGCCGACCTTCGCCGAGCTCGGCCACGCCGAGTTCAACACGCCGATCTGGTTCTCGCTGTCGGCGCCCGAAGGGACTGCCGGCGTCGATCCTCGACAAGATGAACGGCGAGATCAACAAGATCATGACCGCGCCGGCGATGCTCGAGCGGATGCAGCAAGGAGGGCATGGTGGTCGAGGCGATGACGCCGCCGCAGCTTCAGCAGCTGATCGAGACCGAGACGCGCTTCTGGCGTCCGGCGATCGAGCAGGCGGGGCTGATGCAGAAGTGAGCGAGTGACCGCCGTGCCTCACTCCGCCCTCATCCTGAGGAGCGCGCGCGATAGCGCGCGTCTCGAAGGATGGGGCGGCCACCGTGTTTGTCGCCATGGTTCGAGACGCGCGCTACGCGCGCTCCTCACCATGAGGGCCGGAAGTGGTGGCGCGATCGCTCACTTCTTCCTGATCCGGAACGTCAGCACCTTCTTCTCCTTCGACTGGCCCTCGAGCTTGTCGCCGGTCTGGTTGAGCAGGTTCGGGATGTCGATGGTGGTGAGCGGGTCGGTGCACTCGATCACCAGGAGGTCGCCGCTCTTGAGCCCGGTCAGCGCCTTGCGCGTCCGCAGCGCGGGCAGGGGGCATTTCAGGCCCCGGAGATTCAAGGTCGTTTCGGCCATGCGGACGGGTCGGCTTCTGGTCGGCGCAGGCACGACAATGTGCGTTCACGACAATATAGTGTCGGCCGATGGCCGGTGAACCTGAAAATCAGCGCATCACGCGGCTGACGCCGCTCGACGACGTGCTCGCGTCGCATCAAGGACGGTGGCGCCGGTCGCGCCGCGCGATCGTCGATCTGGCCGGCGCGCTCTACCGCGCGCTGGCGGAGGACGTCGCGGCCGCGGCCGGCCAGCCCGCCGAGGCGCGGGCGCTGCATCGACGGCTACGCGGTTCGCGCCGAGGAGATCGCCGACGCCGGGCCCTATGCGCCGGCGCCGCTGGCGGCTGCGCCGGTTCGCGTCGACGTCGGCGACGCGCTGCCGCCGGGCACGGATGCCGTCGTCCCGCTCGATGCCATCGTCGAGCCGCGGCGGCCGCTTCGAGGCGATTGCGCCGGCGGCCGCCGGCGACGGCGTGCTCCCGAGCGGCGCCGATCTGCGCGCCGGCGATTTCATCGCCCGCGCCGGATGGCGGCTCAACGATTTCAATCTCGCCATGCTGGCGATGGCCGGCAAGCAGCAGGTGCTGGTGCGCGAGCCGCGGATCCGCCTGGTGAAGGCGCGCGCCGATGCCGACGTCGTGCTCGACGCCGTCGGCGATCTGCTGGCGCGCGCGCTGAACGCGCGCGGCTGCGCCGACGCGGCGCAGCGCCGGCGATCTCGCCGCCGCGCTTGCGGATACTGCGGCCGACGCCGTCATCGCCATCGGCGGCACCGGCAGCGGGCGCAACGACGCGAGCGTGCAGACGCTCGCCCGCAGCGGCCGCGTGGTGGCGCATGGCATCGCGATCTCGCCCGGCGAGACGGCGGCGTTCGGCATGAGCGGCAGCCGCCCGGTGCTGCTGCTGCCGGGACGGATCGACGCCGCCATCGCGGGATGGCTCACGATGGGACTGCCGCTGATCGACCGGCTGTCGGGCAGCAGCGATGCCGGCGATCCGGCCATCGGTCGCAAAGCTGGCGCGCAAGGTCGCGTCGCCGATCGGGCTGGTGGAGATCGTCCCGGTGCGTCTGCGCGCGCGGCCAGGCGGAGCCCATAGCCTCGGGCTATTGGCCGCTTGGCGCCGCTCGCCGGCACCGACGGCTGGATTCTGGTGCCCGCCAACAGCGAAGGTTTTCCAGCCGGCAGCGAGGTCATGATAAGACCGTGGCCATGAGCGATCGCTTGGACAAGAGTGCCGCAGGTCACGACCTCATCGAGATGATCCGCCGCGCCGCGCGGCAGGAGCAGTTCCTCGAAGTCGTCTCCGCCGAAGAGGCGCGCGCGCGGTTTGCGCGCCATGTCGATCTTGCGCCGCTGCCGGCGGAGCGCGTCGCGCTCGCGCGCGTCGCTCGGGCGCGTGCTGGCGCACGACGTCACGGCGCCGATCGACGTGCCGCCGTTCGATCGCTCCAACGTGGACGGCTTTGCGTTGCGCGCCGCCGATACCGTCGGCGCGAGCGATGCATCGCCGAAGCGGCTTCGCCTCAATGCCGAGGTGGTGGTGTGCGGCCATGCGCCGGCGTCCGGTGTCGACCTCGGCACCGCGACCACCATCGCCACCGGCGGCGTGGTGCCGCGCGGCGCCGACGCGGTGGTGATGGTCGAGCAGACCGAGCTGGTCGAAAGCGCGGACGCGGCGATCGACCTGCGCCGCGCCGCCGCGCCGGGCCAGTTCATCTCCTATGCCGGCTCCGACATCGCGCGCGGCGAAGTCGTGCTGCGGCGCGGCGCGCGCATCGGCTCGCGCGAGATCGGCATGCTCGCGGCCTGCGGCATCGCCGAGGTCGACGTCGTGCGCCGGCCGCGCGTCGCGGTGCTCTCGACCGGCGACGAGCTGGTGCGTCCGGGCGAGCCGCTGCGGCCGGCGGCGGTCTACGATTCCAACGGCGCGATCGTCGCGGCGGCGGTGCAGGAGACCGGCGGCGAAGCCGGTGCCGTTCGGCAGCTTTCCCGACGACGAGATCACGCTCGAGCTTGCGATCCGCGCCGCGCTCGAAACCTGCGACATGGTGCTGCTGTCGGGCGGCACCTCGAAGGGCGCCGGCGATCTCTCGCATCGCGTGGTCTCGCAGCTCGGCGAGCCCGGCGTGGTCGTGCACGGCGTTGCGCTCAAGCCCGGCAAGCCGCTCTGCCTCGCGGTGGTCGAAGGCAAGCCGCTGGTGGTGCTGCCGGGATTCCCGACCTCGGCGATCTTCACCTTCCATGCCTTCGTCGCGCCGGTGATCCGCGCCAAGGCCGGCCTGCCGCCGGAAGCCGCGCGCACCATCGAGGCCGAGGTGCCGGTGCGCATTCCCTCCGAGCTCGGCCGCAAGGAATTCGTGCTGGTCGCGCTGGTCGCGGGCGAGCACGGACCGGTGGCGTTCCCGACCGCCAAGGGCTCGGGCTCGGTGACGAGCTTCTCGCAGGCCGACGGCTTCCTCGAGATCGACGCGCTGGCGTCGTCGCTCGATGCCGGCACGCGCGCATCGGTCACGCTGATCGGGCAGGCGGCGGCGATGCCCGATCTCGTCATCACCGGCTCGAACGACATCGCGCTCGACATCGTCGTCGGCCGTCTGGCCGAGCAGGGCTTCACCGCGCGCACCATCGCGGTCGGCAGCCTCGGCGGCGTGGCGGCGGCGGAGCGCGGCGAATGCGACCTCGCGCCGGTGCATCTGGTCGATCCGGCGACCGGCGTCTACAACGAGCATCTGCTGCGCCCGGGCCTGTCGCTGGCGAAGGGCTGGCAGCGCATGCAGGGCTTCGTCTTCCGCAAGGGCGACGCGCGCTTCGAGGGCCGCACCGCGCAGGAGGCGGTGGCGGCCGCGCTCGCGGACGCGCAGTGCCTGATGGTCAACCGCAATGCCGGCGCCGGCACCCGCGTGCTGATCGACAAGCTGCTCGGCGGCAAGCGCCCGCCCGGCTACGCGAACCAGCCGCGCTCGCACAACGCCGTCGCCGCGGCGGTGGCGCAAGGCCGCGCCGACTGGGGCGTCTCGATCGTCGTCGGTGGCGGAACTTTACGGGCTCGGGTTCCTGTCCGATCGCGCCGGAGGAATACGATTTCCTCGTGGTCGAGAGCCGCCGCAATCGGCCGGCGGTGCAGGCGTTTCTGGCGGCGCTGCGTGACGAGGCGCGTGCGCGCGCAAATCCAGGCGCTCGGCATGCGCCCCGCGGACGCCTGATTTCCTTGCGACGGTTGCGATGATGGTTCGCGTTCGCATTGTCTGTTGTTTCGATTGCGCTCATGGCGGCCGCCGTCGCGGCGCAGGCGCAGTTGCGCGGCCACGGCGGCCCGGTGCGGGCGCTTGCGATCACGCCGGACGGCAAGTCGGCGATCTCCGGCAGCTTCGACACCTCCGCGATCCGCTGGTCGCTGGAGAAGGGCGCCGCCGTCCGAGGTGCTGCGCTTCCATGACGGCGCGGTCAACGCGGTGGCGCTGCTGCGCGACGGCCGCGCCGTGACGAGCGGCGAGGACACGCGCATCGCGATCTGGAAGCCGGGCGAGGCCGAAGCCCGCCGCGGTCTTGCAAGGTCACAAGGCGCCGGTGGTGTCGCTCGCGGTTTCGCCGGATGGCGCGATGCTGGCGTCGGCGTCATGGGATCACACCGCGCGGCTGTGGCCGCTCGCCGGCGGCGAGCCGCGCGTGCTCGAAGGCCACAAGGACAATGTGAACGGCGTCGCGTTCACGCCCGACGGCAAGTCGGTCGTCACCGCGGGCTACGACGCGACCTTGCGCATCTGGCCGCTGGCGGGCGGCGCGCCCGAAGTCATCACGCTGCCGACGCCGCTGAACACCGTCGCGGTCGCGCCCGACGGCGAGATCGTCGCCGCCGGCGCCGACGGCAAGGTCTATTTCCTCACCGCGGACGGTCAGGTCAAAGGCGAGGTCGAGATCGGCACGGTGCCGGTCATCGCGGTGGCGATGTCGCCCGACGGCAAGCTCGTCGCCGCCGCCGGCATCCGCGGCTCGGTCGCGATCATCGATCGCGCGACGCGCAATATCGAACGCACGCTGGTCGGTCCCGGCCTGCCGGTGTGGTCGGTGGCGTTCTTTCCCGACAGCCGCACGCTGCTCACCGGCGGCACCGACCGCATGATCCGGCGCTGGGATGCGATCAAGGGCGAGCCGATCGGCGACGTGCTCGCCGGCGCGCCGGAGGATCCGCTCGCCGCCTATGCCGGCGATCCCGGCGCCGAGGTCTATCGCGCCTGCGTCGCCTGCCACACGCTCAACGGCAACGAAGGCGTTCGCGCCGGCCCGACGCTCGCGGGCATCTTCGGCCGCAGGATCGCGACGCTGCCCGGCTACAATTTCTCCGAGGCGCTCGAAGAAGATGGACATCGTCTGGACGCCGGAGACGGTGTCGAAGCTGTTCGAGGTCGGGCCGAATGAATACACGCCCGGCACCAAGATGCCGGAGCAGCGCATCGGCTCGCCGGAAGACCGCGCCGCGCTGATGCGGTTTTTGGAGAAGACGACGAAGTAGGCGAGCGCGACATATCTCGGGCGATCGATGCGTCAGCGAACGGACCCGGGCATCCAGCTGAAGCATCGCGACTCGCAGGGTCTCTTCTGGACGCTGGGTTCCGGCTCCCTCGCGCGTCCGCGGACGAGACGACGAGGCGTGAGCCTCAGCCCTCGCCCTTTTCCATCCGCTCGCGTTCCTCGCGCTCGCGCAGATAGTCCTCGGTCGTGCGCACGTTGGGACGCGGCGGCGCGCCGTAGGGATCGAAGTCGGCTTCGGTCGCGGCGATCACGCGGCAGTCCTCGCACATCTTGAGCATGTCGAGCCGTTGCGCCTTGCCCTGGAACATCCAGTGCTTGCCTTCGAGCTTGGCGATCACCCGCTCGATGGTGCTCCTGGTGCCGAACGGCTTGTCGCAACGGATGCAGCGGAACGGCTCTTCCTGCTTGAGCACGCGCGCCGACGCGGTCGCGGCGCGGAAGTCGAGCTGCGGCACCAGCGTGATGACCTTCTCGGGACAGGTCGCCTTGCACAGCCCGCATTGCACGCAGGCGTCCTCGGAGAACCGCAGCGTCGGCTTCTCGGGATCGTCGCCGAGCGCGCCGGTCGGGCAGGCCGACACGCAGGCGAGGCAGAGCGTGCAGCCCTCGACGTTGAGCTCGATCTTGCCGAACGGCGCGCCCGCCGGCAGCGGCACGATATCGACCGGCGCCGGCGCCGCCAGATGCAATTCGCGCAAGGCGAGCCGCATCACGTCGCGCTTGTCGCCGGTCGGCAGGAAGCTCGCCGGCCGCGGCGCGCCGTCCTGCAGCGCGATCGCGCGCAGCGCTTCGCCGAGCGCATCCGGATCGTCGGTCTCGATCAGCGCGACGCGTCCCGCGCCGAAGCCGAGGCCGGCGAGGATCGGCTCCGCCAGCGCCAGCGTGCGGTGCAGGCCGGTGATGTCGTGGCGCGGCTTTCCGCGCAACAAGAGCCGTACCGCCGACGGCACCGTAGGCAAACGCCGCGGCCAGCGCTTCCAGCCCGACCTGCGTCACCTCGTTGACCGCGACCGGCAGCGCGTTCGCCGGCAGCCCGTCGCCGTAGCGCGCCAGCGCATCGATCATCGGCATGCCGTGCGCATCGTCGTGGAACAGGATGACCGGACGCGTGCCGCCCGCGTCGCGATAGGTCGTGAGCAGCGTGCGCAGCCGGCGCATCAGCGCGTCGGCCGCCGGCAGCGCGTAGGACGCCGCGCCGGTCGGGCACACCGCCGCGCATTGCCCGCAGCCGGCGCAGATATGCGCGTCGATCGCGACATGATCGCCGTCGGGCGTGATCGCGCCGGTCGGGCACAGGTCGAGGCAGCGGTTGCAGCCGACGATCTTCGAGCGCGAATGCGCGCAGATGTCGGCGTTGAAATCGATATAGCGCGGCTTGTCGAAGGTGCCGGTGAGGTCGCGCGCCTTCAGCACGGCCTTCATCGCGGCGGTCGGATCGCCGGGATCGACGCGCAGGTAGCCGTCGCGGAGATCGGCGGCGGAGAACAGCGGCGCGCCGCCGGACATGTCGAGGATGATGTCGCAGTGCGATTTCGCGCCGTTCTTCGCCGGCCCGAAGCTCAGCGCGCCGCGCGACGAGGGCGCGGGCTGCGCGTAGTCGTCGACGATCAATTCGAATGCGCCGAGATAGCCCTTGGCGGAGCGGATCGTGCCTTTCACCACCGGAAATTCGGAGGTGCGCGGCGGCGCGATGTCGGCGGGCGGGCGGATCAGCACGGTGACGTCGAGATGATCCTTCAGCAGCTCGGCGGCCTCGATCGCGGCTTCGTCGCGGCCGTAGATCAGGATCACGCCGTCGCTGTCGAAACTCACGAACGGGATGTTGGCGGTCGGTTCGGCGGCGGCCGCGATCAGCGCCGCGATCTTCGGCCCGGCCGCCTTCGCGTCCGTCGACCATCCCGCGGTCTCGCGGATGTTGACGAAGCGGATGTCGGCGCCTTCGTCCGCGACCTCGGAGAACAGCGGCGCTTCCTGCGTGCAGGCGACGGTGAGCGGCCCGCCAGCCGCGGCGGCCTTTCTGAAAGGTCTCGAGCTCCTGACGGCAGAGCTGATGCGCGCCGATCACCTGCGCGCCACGGCAGGCGCGCTTCACCGCGCGCTCGTCGAGCGGCATGGTGTCGTCGCATGAGCAGATCAGGACGTTGCGAGGGCCTTCGGCCATTAAGGGTTCCGCGCTATGCCGATGGTGGCACCTGAGACTACTAGGTTATAAGTATTCCAAACAAAAATCACATCCCCGGGAAGGCTGACGCTTAATGGCGACCGCGCCGGCCCTCGACCTGCCGCCTCCGTTCCGCCTCGTGACCTTGCGCGAGGTCGGCGACGCCATGGCGCATGCGACCGCGATCGCGGCCGAGGAGGGCGCCGGCACGCTGGTCCATGTCGGCCGTTTCGATCTCGCGGAATTCGCCGTGGTGCTGGAGCCGGACGAGCCGCTCTGGAAGGCCCGGCGCGCCGTCTATGCCGGCGCCGCCGCGCTCGCGGACGCGCTGGCGGTGCATGCGCCGCCGGAAAAGCCGATGGCCTTCGACTGGCCGGACGCGATCCGCGTCGACGGCGGGCTGGTGGGTGGCGTGCGGCTGGCAATGGCCCGCCGGCGCCGACGAGAACGAACCCGCGCCCTGGCTGGTGTTCGGCGCGATGATCCGAACGGTCGCGCTGGGAGAAGATGAGCCGGGGCTCACGCCGCTGTCGGCCGCGCTCGAAGACGAGGGCTTCGACGGTCTCGGCTCCGGCCGCCTGGTGGAGAGCTTTGCGCGCCATCTCATGAGCGCGATCGACGCCTGGCAGGAGAAGGGCTTCGGCGAAATCGCCAAGAACTATCTCACGCGGCTCGCGCCCGAGAGCGGCGCGCGCCGCTCGATCGACGAGAACGGCGATCTTCTGGTGAAGCGCATGACCGCGACCGAGCCGGTGCGGCATTCGCTGGTCGATGCGTTGTCGCAGGTGTCGTGGCTCGATCCCGCCACCCGGGGGCCGCGCAAATGAAGCATGTCATGAAGCTGCTGCGCACCATCCGTCTCGATCCGTCGGACACGTTCGTGTTCGAGCAGGCCGCCGAGCCCGGCGAATGGGCGGTGTCCGGCGCGTTCATGTTCTGGGATGGCGATCCGGCGGCGATGGAAGGCAAGCAGCGCGCGGCGTTCCGCTCCGGCTTCCTCGGCGTGCAGTCGCTCGGATGGTCGACGCTGGTGCAGATCGTCGAGGCGAGCGAGGACGACCGCCTGGCCGCCATCGATACGCTGGCCAAGCATCTGGTCGCGGAGTTCGGCGCGCCGAGCGTCGCCGATGCGGTGGCCGCGGCGGAGGAGGAGTTCACGTTCGCGGCGTCGCTCTGCGATCATCCGCTCGATATGCTGGTCGCGGTCCATCGCACCGTCGAGAACGGCGAGATCAGGGAGGCGTTCCGAACGCTGCGCCCGCGCGGCGAGCGCAAGCCGATGCGGGCGTTTTCGTTCCTCGAAGTCGACGGCGAGGACGAGCCCGGCGAGACGGTGGACCTGGCGAAGCTCGCGAAGGAAGACAGGTGATGCACGACTTCTGGCTGTCCTGCGGGCACCATCTGCTCGACCGCGACGAGGGCGGCGGGCTGGTCGTCACCGACGAATTCCTGAAGGCCTATCTGGCGCGGCCGGAGCTTGCCCCGCCCGACGACGCCTGCGTGGTCGAGCGCACGCTGCATGCGGCGCTGCTGACCAATCCGCGCCGTCCGGTCGATGCCTCCGAGATCGCCGCCATCGCCGACCAGGACGCGCGCGAGAACTGGACCATCATGATCGCGTTCCGCGATGTTCTGGTCGCGCACCGGACCATCGAAGCGGCCTATCTGCACCTGGTGCGCGCGGGTTTCGGCAGCACGCCGCTGCTGTTCGTCAACCAGATCGTGCAAGTGATCCTGCGCAACATGCTGGACGACTGCGAGGACACCTATGCGCTGCGCGCCGCGGAGATGTTCTTCCGGCCGCAGCGGCTGACGACGCACGAGGGCTCGCTGATCGCCGCCGATGAGGAAACCGTCGCCGGCACCAATGCCAGTTCGGCGTCGCCGCTGGTCTCGATGCTGGGCCTGCCGGCGGAAGCCGCCATCGATGTGCTCAACGACGACAACGCGCACGACTACTGGGAGCGCAGCGACCGTTTCGACATGGCGCTCGATCTCACCGCCGGCCGGCGCGGGCTGGCGGCGCTGGGCGACGTGGTTGCGCGCTGGGTCGGGCATCTGCTCGCCATCGAGGTCACGGTCGAGCCGGTGACCGAGGCGAGCGACGTGAACCTCACCTGGTATGTCGGCCTCGATGCGCAGGGCACCAAGATCGGCGACGACCTCTGGAACGGCGAGGAACTCGACGATGCGGCGCTCGGACGGATCGTCGGCCTCTATCGGCTCACTTTTCGTGATCCCGCTCCGGTGCTGGACAAGGCCAAAGGCGAACCCATCTATCTGATCATGGCGATGACGCCGGACGGGATGCTGCGGGTGAAGCCGCAGAATCTCGTGACCGGCCTGCCGATCAGGCATCTGGAGGAGGTGTCGTGAGCGCGCCGCTTGCGCAAATCTCCGTCGGCGTGGTGGTCGAACGCCGCAAGGCGGAAAGCCCGTGGATCGATTTCACCTGGCGGCCGGTGACGGCGCTGCCGGGCGTGCCGGCGGCCGCGCCGTGGACGCAGTTGTCCGCCGACGGCGATACCGCGACGTTCTATGCCGGCACCGCGGAGGTTGCGCTCTACCGCACCGACACCGCGCACTATCGCGACAATCTCGCATCCGGTGCGCCGGCGCTGTGGGTGGCGTTGCGGCCGACCGATAGCGAGCCGCCGTTCAATCTGGTGACGGTCACCGCCGACCCGGCCGAAGGCGAGGGCCTCACGCAGAACGGCGATCACCTGGTCGAGGCGGTGCCGATGCCGGAGTCGGTGCGCGCGATCGTCGAGGCGTTCGTCGCCGAGCACCACGTCGAGCAGCCGTTCGTGAAGCGCAAGCGCGACCGCGCCGATCCGGAAGCGCTGGCGCGCCGCGGGCCACCGCCGAAGGATCGGCCGCGATGAACGATCCGGAAAATTTCCTGACGCGCTGGTCGCGCCGCAAGCGCACCGCAGCGGATGAGCCCGCGCGTGCGGAAGGCGAAGGTGAGCGCGAGCACGACGAGCCCGAAGCGCTTGCGCACGGAGCGCGCTGCCGACGACGTGACACCGCCAACGCCGGTCGATGCTGGTCCGGCGAAGCCGGCGTTCGATCTCTCGACGCTGCCGCCGATCGAATCGATCACGGCGGAGACCGACATCCGCGCCTTCCTGGCGCCCGGCGTGCCGGCGGAGATGCGGCTTGCGGCGCTTCGCCGCGCGTGGGCCGCCGATCCCAAGGTTCGGGATTTCGTCGGGCTGAACGATTATGACTTCGACTTCCACACCCCCGGCGCCATCCCCGGCTTTGGTCCGCTCGAGATGACCGACGAGCTGCGCCGGGAGGTCCTGCGCATCGTCGGCGCCTTGCAGCCGGAGCCCGAGCCGGCCGCCCCGCCGACACCGGTGGCGACGGCGCCCGAACCGGCGGCGCCGAGTGCCGCCGGCGCAACTCCCGGAGGCGACTGAGGAAATAAACGCCGTGCCGACGGCCGGCGGTGCCGGCCGCAACGGACGACGCAGGTGCCCGCCTAGATCAGCCCGACCGCGATCAAGATGAAGTGACTGCCGATCAAGCAATCACGCAGCGCAACAAAGATTCTATTGCAACGCAACAAAAGCATTCGCCGGCGGAGGATTTGCATACATTTGCAAAGCGCGGTCATGGCCGCGCTTTGCCCAAGTAATACTATTGGCCATAGCCCGAGACTATTGACCCCCGGGCGAGGGCGGGAGCAAACTCCTGGAGTTGAATTGGAATAACGAAAAAGAGCGTCCATGCGCGATACGGGCCTCGACGAAGCAATTCGTGCCGCCGGCGGCGTCGGCGCACTTGCCCGTAAAATTGGCATCTCCCAACCTTCGGTATCCAACTGGTCGCGTATACCTGCGGAGCGGGTGTCGGCCGTCGAGGCCGCGACCGGTATCGATCGCAGCGTGCTGCGTCCCGATCTCTTCAGCGAGCAGTATCCGGGTGCCGGCGATCTCGACGAGGTCGATGCCGCCCGCGCGCAGGAATACGCGCTGCTCGCCGCGTTGCTGTCGCGCGCGCCCGACCAGGCGCTGCTGGATCGACTGGCCACGTTGCGCGGCGATGCGTCGCCACTCGGCGTCGTGCATGCGGCGCTCGCGGAATCGGCGAGCCGCGCCACGGTCGAGCAGGTCGAGCGCGAGTACTTCGATCTCTTCATCGGGCTCGGGCGCGGGGAACTCCTGCCCTACGGCTCGTATTATCAATCCGGCTTCCTGCACGAGCGCCCGCTGGCGCGGCTGCGCGAGCAGCTCGCGCGGCTCGGCATCGAGCGCGCCGAGGGCGAAGCCGAACCGGAAGATCACGCGGCGATCCTGTGCGAGATCATGGCCGGCCTGATCGACGGACGGCTGCCGACCGAGCCTGGCGCCGATCGCGATCTGTTCGAGAAGCATCTTTCGCCCTGGATCGGACGGTTCTTCGCCGATCTGGAGCAAGCCGAAGCGGCCGACTTCTACCGTCATGTCGGGACGCTCGGGCGCCTGTTGGTGGACATCGAGAAAGAGGCTTTCGCACTGCCGTCTTGAGCGGCGGCGCGAAGCGCGACCAAGGGAGGTACGGCGATGAAACAAGAACGCAAGGCGAGTGGCGTTGGCCGGCGTGAGTTCCTTCGTACGCTTGGCGTAGGCACCGCAGCAGCGGCGGCGAGCACGCCGTTCGTCGGTCCGGCCGCCGCCGACACCGAAACCAACGACGAGAAGCGGAAGGCGCGCTACCAGCCGAACTCGGCGCAGGTGCAGACCTTCTATCGCGTCAACCGCTATCCCACGAAGTGAGGGAGAAGCAGTCATGCTGATCAAGCGAACGGAACGTCAGGCTCGCCGCGGTGCGCTGGCGCACGCGCTGCAGGGCCAATCCGACGCCGGCCTCGATCGCCGGTCGTTCCTGCGCCGCTCCGGCCTGGTCGCCGGCGGTCTCGCCGCGCTCGGCACCTTGCCGCTGGCGAGCGTCCGCCGCGCCGAAGCCGGCCCGCCGGCGAAGCCCGGCGCCGCGGTCACCATCCGCAAGAACATCTGCACGCATTGCTCGGTCGGCTGCACGGTGGTCGCCGAAGTGTCGGAAGGCGTGTGGATCGGGCAGGAGCCCGGCTGGGAATCGCCGATCAATCGCGGCTCGCATTGCGCCAAGGGCGCGTCGGTGCGCGAGCTCGTGCACGGCGACCGCCGGCTGAAGTATCCGATGAAGCTGGTCAACGGTCAGTGGACCAAGGTCTCCTGGGAGACCGCGATCGACGAGATCGGCGCCAAGATGCTCGCGATCCGCGAGAAGTCGGGACCGGATTCGGTCTACTGGCTCGGCTCCGCGAAGTTCTCCAACGAAGGCTCGTATCTGTTCCGCAAGTTCGCGGCCTATTGGGGCACCAACAACGTCGATCACCAGGCGCGCATCTGCCATTCGACCACCGTCGCCGGCGTAGCCAACACCTGGGGCTACGGCGCGATGACCAACAGCTACAACGACATCCGCAACTCGAAGACCATGGTCATCATGGGCGGCAATCCCGCCGAGGCGCATCCGGTGTCGCTGCAGCACCTGCTCGAGGGCAAGGAGCTCAACCGCGCGAACTACGTCGTGATCGAGCCGCGGCTGACGCGCACCGCCGCGCACGCGACGGAATATGTCCGCATCCGCTCCGGCACCGACATCCCGGTGATCTAGGGCATGCTCTGGCACATCTTCCGCAACGGCTGGGAAGACAAGCAGTTCATCGAACAGCGCGTCTACGGCATGGAAGACGTCCGCAAGGAAGTCGAGAAGTGGAATCCGGAGGAAGTCGAGCGCGTCGCCGGCGTGCCGGGTGCGCAGCTCGAGCGCGTCGCCAAGATGTTCGCGACCGAGAAGCCGGCGACGCTGATCTGGTGCATGGGCGCGACCCAGCACACGGTCGGCACCGCCAACGTCCGCGCGTTCTGCATCGCGCTGCTGGCGACCGGCAACGTCGGCTCGTTCGGCAACGGCGCCAACATCTTCCGCGGGCACTGCAACGTGCAGGGCGCGACCGATCTCGGCCTCGATATCACGTCGCTGCCGCTCTACTACGGCCTCGCCGAGGGCGCCTGGCGGCATTGGTGCCGCGTCTGGGAGACCGACTACGATTGGCTCGCGGGTCGGTTCGAGACGACCAACATCTCCGGCAAGCCGGTCAAGATGATGGAGGCGGTCGGCATTCCGTCGACGCGCTGGTTCGATGCGACCATGCTGCCGCAGCAGCAGGTTCAGCAGAAGGACAACATCAAGGCGATGATCGTCTTCGGTCATGGCGGCAACACCGTCACCCGCATGCCGAAGGCGGCCGAAGGCATCGCGGCGCTGGATCTGCTGGTGGTGGCCGATCCGCATCCGACCACCTGGGCGGTGCTCGGCGAGCGCAAGGAGAACACCTACCTGCTGCCGATCTGCACCCAGTTCGAATGCGACGGCTCGCGCACCGCGTCGAACCGCTCGCTCCAGTGGGGCGAGCAGATCGTCAAGCCGATCTTCGAATCGAAGAACGACTACGAGGCGATGTATCTGCTGGCCCGCAAGCTCGGCTTCGCCGACCGGATGTTCAAGAACATCAAGGTCAACGGCACCGAGCCGGTGGCCGAGGACATCCTGCGCGAGATCAACCGCGGCGGCTGGTCGACCGGCTACTGCGGCCAGTCGCCGGAGCGGCTGAAGGCGCACATGAAGAACCAGGACAAGTTCGACCTGGTGTCGCTGCGCGCGGCGAAGGACATCCCGGAAATCGGCGGCGACTACTACGGCCTGCCGTGGCCGTGCTGGGGCACGCCGGAATTGCGGCATCCCGGCACGCATCAGCTCTACAACACCAACCTGCACGTCATGGACGGCGGCGGCACGTTCCGTGCCCGCTTCGGCGTCGAGCGTGAGGAGAAGGCCGCCGACGGCACGGTCCGCAAGGTCAGCCTGCTGTCGAACGGATCGTTCTCGCTCGGCTCGGAGATCCGGGACGGCTATCCCGAGTTCACCTACGGGGTGCTCAAGAAGCTCGGCTGGGACAAGGACCTCACCGAGACCGAGCGCGCGACCATCGAGCGGGTCGGCGGCAAGAACCCGGACGGCGTGTCGTGGGCGATCGACCTCTCCGGCGGCATCCAGCGTGTCGCGATGGCGCACGGCTGCATCCACTACGGCAACGGCAAGGCCCGCGCCAACGCGTGGAACCTGCCCGATCCGATCCCGGTGCACCGCGAGCCGATCTACACGCCGCGGCCCGAACTGGTTGCGAAGTATCCGACGCTTGCCGAACGCGGTGCAGTTCCGCGTGCCCAACCTCGGCTTCGATATCCAGAAGGCGGCGGTGGAGAAGGGGATCGCCAAGCAATTCCCGCTCATCAACACCTCCGGCCGTCTGGTCGAGTACGAAGGCGGCGGCGAGGAGACGCGCTCCAACAAGTGGCTCGCCGAGCTCCAGCAGGACATGTTCATCGAGATCAATCCTGCGGACGCCAACGAGCGCGGCATCAAGGACGGCCAGTTCGTCATGGTCACCGGTCCGGAGATGCCGGCCGGCCGCGCCTGCCGCATGAAAGCGCTGGTGACGGAACGCGTCGGCCGCGGCGTGACCTGGTGTCCGTTCCACTTCGCCGGCTGGTTCATGAACGTCGACCAGCGCAGCAAATATCCGCGCGGCGCCGATCCCATCGTGCTGGGTGAAAGCGTCAACATCATCACCGGCTACGGCTACGATCCGGTCACCGGAATGCAGGAGCCGAAAGCCATGCTGTGCCAAGTCCGGGCAGCTTGAGGGAGGAATAGACCATGGCTCGCATGAAATTCCTCTGCGACGCGGACCGTTGCATCGAGTGCAACGCCTGCGTCACCGCCTGCAAGAACGAGCACGAGGTGCCGTGGGGCATCAACCGCCGGCGCGTCGTCACCATCAATGACGGCCGGCCCGGCGAACGCTCGGTCTCGATGGCCTGCATGCACTGCACCGACGCGCCGTGCGCTGCGGTGTGTCCGGTGAACTGCTTCTACACCACGGCGGACGCGGTGGTGCTGCACTCCAAGGATCTCTGCATCGGCTGCGGCTATTGCTTCTACGCGTGCCCGTTCGGCGCGCCGCAATATCCGCGGGTCGGCAACTTCGGATCGCGCGGCAAGATGGACAAGTGCACCTTCTGCGCGGGCGGCCCGGAGGCCGACAACACCCAGGCCGAATTCGTCAAGTACGGCACCAACCGGCTCGCCGAAGGCAAGCTGCCGCTGTGCGCCGAGATGTGCTCGACCAAATCGCTGCTCGCCGGTGACGGCGAGATCATCGCCCAGATCTACCGCGAGCGCGTGGTCAAGCGCGGCTACGGCTCCGGCGCCTGGGGATGGCGGACCGCCTATCGCGAGACGATCGCGACCTGAGCCAGCGCCCGCAGCGGAAACGAAACAGGAGGACAGGGCATGACGGCATTTCTCGCGCGCATCCGGATCGCCGTCGGCGTGCTGGCGTTGTTGGCGGCGGTCGTCGCTGGCGGTCCCGGCCGGCGCGCAGCAACAAGAATCCCGACGGCTCGGTCGAATCCGACCGCGAGCTCGGTGCGGGAAGAGCAGTTGTTCAAGGAGATGAACCGGATCAGCGGCCGCTGCACGCTGCCGGACCAGAAAGCCTGCACGATCGAGCAGCCGGCCGGCCGCGACTGGCGGCACTTCCATCAGGTGACGCTGCCGTGGATCGGGGCCATCGCCATCATCGGCATGCTCGCCGTGCTGGTGCTGTTCTATCTGTTCCGCGGCATGGTGCGGATCGAGGCATGGACGCTCCGGGCGCACGCTGGTGCGCTTCAACGGGTTTGAGCGCTTCGTCCATTGGATGACGGCGGTCTGCTTCATCGTGCTGGCGCTCTCGGGCCTCAACATCACCTTCGGCAAGGATCTGTTGCTGCCGCTGATCGGTCCGGAAGCGTTCACCGGCTGGTCGCAATGGGCGAAATACGCCCACAACTACCTGAGCTTCCCATTCACGCATCGGCGTCGTGCTGATCTTCCTGATGTGGCTCGCCGGCAATATTCCGAACCGAGCGGACGTCGAGTGGGTCAAGGAGGGCGGCGGCATCGTCGGCAACGAGCATCCGCCGGCCGAGCGCTTCAACGCCGGCCAGAAGATGATCTACTGGATCGTGGTGGTCGGCGGCAGCGCGGTGGCGGTGACCGGCTATCTCCTGATGTTCCCGTTCTGCGGCACCGGCATCGTCGGGAATGCAGACTGCGCAGGTCATCCACGGCATCGTCGGCGTGCTGTTCGTCGCCGCCATGCTCGGTCACATCTACATCGGCACCATCGGCATGGAAGGTGCCTTCGAGGCCATGGGCAACGGCACCGTGGACGAGAACTGGGCCAAGCAGCACCACAGCCTGTGGCTCGAGGAAGAGAAGGCCAAGGGCAATGTCGCCGCGGCGCCGCCTTCCGGGCGGATGCAGCCGGCGGAATAGTTCACCCTTCTTTGAAGTCGTTAAGGAAGCGCCCGGATCATCTCCGGGCGC
>CAWKMR010000060.1:0-54047 GCA_963850705.1 uncultured Alphaproteobacteria bacterium
GAAGGTCTTGCGCGGATCGAAGGCGTCGCGGACCGCCTCGCCGATGAAGATCAACAGCGACAGCATCACCGCGACTGTCATGAAGGCGGTGATGCCGAGCCACGGCGCCTGGATGTTGGCCTTGCCCTGCTTGAGCATCTCGCCGAGCGAGGCCGAGCCGGGCGGCAAGCCGAGGCTCAGGAAGTCGAGCGCGGTGAGCGTCATCACCGAGGACGACAGGATGAACGGCAGGAACGTCAGCGTCGCCACCATGGCGTTCGGCAGCAGGTGCCGGAACATGATCTTCGCGTTCGACACGCCGAGCGCGCGTGCGGCCTGGACGTACTCGAAGTTGCGGCCGCGCAGGAATTCGGCGCGGACCAGCCCGACCAGCGAGACCCAGGAGAACAACAGCAGGATGCCGATCAGCACGAAGAATCCGGGCACAAACATCGAGGAGATGATCAGCAGGAGGTAGAGCGACGGCACCGAGGTCCAGATTTCGATGAAGCGCTGGAACAAGAGGTCGGTCCAGCCGCCGAAATAGCCCTGCACGGCGCCCGCCGCGACGCCGATCACCGAGGAGATCAACGACAGGGTCAATCCGAACAGGACCGAGATGCGGAATCCGTAGATGAGCCGCGCGACGACGTCGAAGCCCTGGTCGTCGGTGCCGAGCCAATTGTATTCGAGCCCGCGGCAGCCGCTGACGCCCTTCTTTTGCGCCACTTCCTTGCACTGCGCCTCCGTCAGCATCCAGGTCGGCGGCGACGGCGCCGGCGTCGGCAGATCGAGATTGTGCGTGTTGTAGGAATAGCGGATCGGCGGCCAGATCATGGTGCCGCCCTTCTCCTCGATCAGCTTGCGCAGATAGGGATCGCGATAGTCGGCCGCGGTTTCGAACTCGCCGCCGAACGCCGTCTCCGGATAGGTCACGAATACCGGGAAATAGGTGCGGCCTTCGAGCCTGATCATGAACGGCTTGTCGTTGGCGATGAATTCCGCGCACAGCGACAGCACGAACAGGAACAGGAAAACCCACAACGAGATGAAGCCGCGCCGGTTGGCCTTGAAGTTCTGCCAGCGCCGCTGATTGATCGGCGACAGCCAGCCGCGCTTCGGCAGCGGCGCGTCGACCGGCGGCGGCTCCGATGCCGTGGTGCGCGGCGGTTGGACCTGGATGGCCGTCCGGTCGTCCACTCAGACCTCCCGGCTCTCGAAGTCGATGCGCGGATCGACCCAGGTGTAGGTCAGGTCCGAGATCAGCGTGACGACCAGGCCGAGCAGGCCGAAGATGTAGAGCGTCGCGAACACCACCGGATAGTCGCGGTTGATGATGCTCTCGAAGCCGAGCAGCCCGAGCCCATCGAGCGAGAAGATCACCTCGATCAGCAGCGCGCCGGTGAAGAACGCGTGCACGAACGCGCCCGGAAAGCCGGCGATGACGATCAGCATCGCGTTGCGGAACACGTGCCCGTAGAGCACCTGGCGCTCGCTGCAGCCCTTGGCGCGCGCGGTCAGCACATATTGCTTGCGGATCTCGTCGAGGAACGAGTTCTTGGTCAGCAACGTCATGGTGGCGAACGCGGCCAGCCCGAGCGAGATGATCGGCAGCACCATGTGCCAGAAATAGTCGAGGATCTGCTGCCACCACGGCATGAACGCGAAGTTCTCGGAGGTCAGCCCGCGCAGCGGGAACCAGGCGAAGAACGATCCGCCGGCGAACAGCACGATCAGCAGCACCGCGACCAGGAATCCCGGCAGCGCATAGGCGATGATGATGACGCCCGAGGTCCACACGTCGAAGGGCGAGCCGTCATGCACCGCCTTGCGGATGCCGAGCGGGATCGAGATCAGGTAGCTGAGCAGCGTCAGCCAGATGCCGAGCGAGATCGAGACCGGCAGCTTCTCCTTGATCAGTTCGAGCACGCGTCACGTCGCGGAAATAGCTCGGCCGAAATCGAAGCGCAGATAGTTCCACAGCATCAGGAAGAAGCGCTCGTGCGCCGGCTTGTCGAAGCCGAACTGCCGCTCCAGGCTCTCGATGAATTTCGGATCGAGGCCCTGCGCGCCGCGGTATTTCGGCGAACCGCCGTCGAGCTGCGGGCCGGTCTGCGTCCCGCGCGCGCCGAAATCGCCGCCCTGCGCCGCCGCCGGGAACGCGCGAGCCGGCGCCGGTGTCGGCGCCGGACAAGCACCGCGAGCACACGCTCGACCGGCCCGCCCGGCGCGAACTGCACGATCACGAACGTCACCAGCAACATCCCGAAGATGGTCGGGATGATCAGCAGGAGGCGCCGGATGATGTAGGCCGTCATTCGACCGGTCCTGTCGTGTTTGCGTCAGTTGCAACTCAGCGAGGTTAGCACGGACCCGCCAGCAAGTGACATGATACCGTCACAGATACCGCGCGGCGGCGGCCGCCGCCCAAGCGAAATATCGCTGCGGCCGTCATTCATTACGATTGTTTCATCCTGCGTTTCGCCTGCGCGTCTTCGCCGCCCGCTCGCGGTCGTACCACCAGGTTTCCGGGATGCCGCGCGCGTAGCGCGGCTTGGTCGGCGGCCGTCCGAAAACGTCCCAATAGGCGATCCAGTGCGACGCCTTGTACCAATGCGGAACCCAGTAGCGGCCGGCGCGGACGACGCGGTCGAGCGCCTTGCAGGCGGTTACCAGCGCCGGCCGGCTGTCGGCCGCGATGATCTTGTCGACCAGGGCATCGATCACCGGATCGGCGATGCCGGCGAGATTGTGCGAACCCTTGAATCTCCGCCGCCTGCGACGTGAAGTAGGTCCGCAGCGAATCGCCCGGCATGGTCGAAAAGCTGAACCGCTGCACGGTGACGTCGAAGTCGAAATCGTCCACGCGCCTGCGGTATTGCACCGGATCGACGATGCGCAGACTGGCGTCGATGCCGAGCGTGCCGAGATTCTTGATGTACGGCATGTGATGCGGCTGGAACGACGGCTCGTCGATCAGGAACTCGATCGCGATGCGCTCGCCGTTGGGCATCACGCGCCGGCCGTCCTTGATCGGGAAGCCGGCCTTCTGAAGCATGGCGCTGGCCTGGCGCAGCAGATTGCGGTCCTGGCCCGAGCCGTCGGTGACCGGCGGCACGAACGGCTCGCCGAACACTTCGTCCGGCACCTTGCCGCGGAACGGCTCGAGCAGCGCAAGCTCGTCGGCGCCCGGCTTGCCGACCGCCATCATGTTGGAATTCTGGAACACCGAATGGGTGCGGTCGTAGGACCCGTACATGATCGACTTGTTGGTCCATTCGAAATCGAACGCCAGGATCAGCGCCTCGCGCAGCATCCGGTTCTTGAATTTCTCGCGGCGGGTGTTGAAGAACCAGCCCTGCGCGCCGGACGGCGTGTCGTCGGGCAGGACGTCCTGCTTGACGCGGCCGTCCTTGATCGCCGGGAAATTGTAGCGCGTCGCCCAGATGCGCGAGGTGAACTCCTCGCGGAAGAGATAGTTGCGGCCGGTGAATCCCTCGAACGCCACGTCGCGGTCGCGATAGAACTCGTAGCGCAGGACGTCGAAATTGTTCGTGCCCGACCGATACCGGCAGATTGGCGCCCCACCAGTCCTTGACGCGATCGTATTCGATGAAGCGGCCGGCCTCGAACTTGCCGACCTTGTAGGCGCCGGAGCCGAGCGGGATCTCGAGCGTGGTCTCGTCGAACGGGCGCTTCGAATAATAGGCGCGCGAGAAGATCGGCAACGCCGCCACGAACAGCGGCACGTCGCGGCCGCGGCCCTCCGCGAACCGCACGACCACGGTCGCGTCGTCGGTCGCCTCGGCGCCGGTCACGTCGCGCATGAGCTGGGTGATGATCGGATGGCCCTTCTCCTTGAGCGTGATTCAGCGAGAAGGCGACGTCATGCGCCGTCATGCGGCTGCCGTCGTGGAACTTCGCCTCCGGCCGCATCAGGAACCGATAGGTCAGGCCGTCGCGCGAAATCCGCACCGCGCGCGCCGCAAGCCCGTACATCGCGTCGGGCTCGTCGCCGGCGCGACCATCATCAGGCGTCGCAAAGGTGAGCTCCATGCCGAGCGCGGCGTCGCCCCGGAAGATGTAGCTGTTGAGCGAATTGAAGGTGAGGAAGTTCTGGTTGTACTGCCGGGTCGAGCCGATCTGCGAGAACAGCCCGCCCTTGGGCGCGTCCGGATTGACGTAGTCGAAATGCTTGAAGTCGGCCGGATATTTGAGGTCGCCGAAGCCGGAAATGCCGTGGCGCTCGCCATCCTGCGCCAGCGCCTCGGAGCGTGCGAACGGGTCGGCACCACGAGCGTCGCAGCGCGCTCCGGCGCCGAGCGCCAAGGCGTTGCGGCGCGTGAGGCCGGAGCGGCGCGCGCTCACTGACGCGATCCCGTCTTGGCCGCTCGTCTGCGCGTCCCACCACCAGACCGTCGGGAACGCCGCCGCGCCGTATCGCGGCATGTTCTCCGGGTGGCCGAAGCGATCCCAGCGCGCGGTGCGCACCTTGCCGTAGGTCCATTGCGGCACGACGAAGTGGTGCCACAGCAGCACGCGGTCGAGCGCCTTGGTGGCGGCGACCAGCTCGGCGCGGTTCTTGGCGAAGATCACCCGCTCGATCAGCGCGTCGATCGCCGGATCCTTGATGCCGATGAGATTGCGCGAACCCGCCTGGTCGGCCGCGGCCGAGCCCCAGTAGCCGCGCTGCTCGTTGCCCGGCGACAGCGACTGGCCCCAGGAGCCGATGATGGCGTCGTAGTCCCAGGAGCGCAGACGGTTCTCGTATTGCGCATCGTCGACCGTGCGCGCCGTGACGGTGACGCCGAGCCGCTCCAGCGCCGGCTTGTAGAACAGGATGATGCGCTCGAAGGTCGGGCTCTCGATCAGGAACTCGATCGTCATCGGCTCCTTGGTCTTCACCGACACCAGCCGGCGGTCGCGGATTTCCCAGCCGGCGTCCTTCAAGAGCCGCACGCCTTCGCGCAGGTTGGCGCGGACGTTCTCGGGATTGCCGCCGGTCGGATTGGTGTAGGGCGTGGTGAACACTTCCGGCGGCACCTTGTCGCGCACGGTCTCGAGGATCGCGAGCTCCTCGCCTTCCGGCAATCCGCGCGAGGCAAGCTCGGTGCCTTCGAAATAGCTCGCGACACGCGAGTACTGCCCGAAGAAGAGCTGCTTGTTCATCTCCTCGAAATCGAACGCATAGTTGAACGCGCGGCGCACCCGCGGGTCGCCGAATTTCGCGCGCCGCGTGTTGAACACGAAAGCCTGCATTCCGCCTGAGTTGCGGATCGGGAATTCTTCCAGGATCACGCGCTTTTCGGTGCGCGCAGGGAAGTCGTAGCGCGTCGCCCAGTTGAGCGCGCTGTTCTCGGTGCGCCAGTCGATACTGTCGCCCTTGAACGCTTCCAGCGCGACCGTGGTGTCGCGGAAATACTCGAAGCGGACTTCGTCGAAATTGTCGCGGCCGACATTGACGTTGAGGTCCTTGCCCCAATAGTCCTTCACGCGTTCGTAGACGACGGTGCGGCCGGCGGCGAAGCTCTTGACGCGGTAGGGGCCGCAGCCGAGCGGCGGCTCAAGCCTGGTCTGGCCGATATCGCGCTTGTTGCCGTTGGCGTCGGTGCCTTCCCACCAGTGCTTGGGCAGCACGTAAAGCTGGCCGACGATCAGCGGCAGCTCGCGATTGCCGGGGCCGTCGAACGTGAAGGTCACGTCGCGCTCGCCGGTCTTCTCGACCTTGGTGACGTGCCGGTAGTAGGCGGCATATTGCGGATGATGCTTCTTGAACGACTCGAGCGAGAAGATCACGTCCTCGACGGTGACCGGCTTGCCGTCGTGCCAGCGCGCATCGGCGCGCAGCCGATAGGTCGACGCTCGAGAAGTCCGGCGGATGCCTGACCGACTTCAGCCAGCAGCCCGTATTCGGTGGACACCTCGTCGAGCGCGTCCGCCATCAGCGTGTTGTAGATCAGGTTGAGGCCGGCGGCGATCGAGCCGCGGACGCCGGACACCGCCATGTTGAAATTGTCGAAGCGTGCCGATCGCGATCATCCGCACGGTGCCGCCCTTGGGCGCCTGCGGATTGACGTAGTCGAAATGCTTGAAGCCCGCCGGATATTTGACCTCGCCGAACAGCGAGAGGCCGTGGCGCCACGGTTGCTCTGTCCGGCTGCGCGGCGGCCGGCGCGATGAGCGGCGGCAGGCCAAGCGTGTCGAGCGCGGGCGCGGCAAGCGCGACAGCGCTGCCGCGAAGGACGGATCGGCGGGTAAGCTTCATGGATGCTCCAAACGTAACGGGCCAGGACACCGTTTGCACGGATTATGTCCGAAATCCGGTGCCTCGCCCACTTACGGCTGGGTAACGCCGCACGGTTGCGGCATCACAAATATGTGGCCGGGAACCCATCCGCCATGACCGCAACTGGTCGCGGCCAGCGCGTGGTCGCTCCCTTTGGCGCCACCTTACGAGACTGTTATTTGGCCTGCGCCGCCTTGGTCAGGGTCTGCGGATTGTCGGACTTGGTGTTGAGGAACGCGATCAAGTCGGCGCGCTCGCCCGCCCGGTTGATACCGGCGAAGGTCATGTTGGTGCCGGGGACCATGGTCTTCGGATTCTTGACGAAGTCGCTGAGCTCCTGAGCCGTCCACGGGCCCTTCATCGCTTTCTTGAAGGCGGCCGAATAGTTGAAGCCGGCGACCGATGCCCTTCTCGCGGCCGATCACGCCGTAGAGATTGGGGCCGACCAGGTTGCGGCCGCCCTTGTCGAAGGTGTGGCAGGCGATGCACTTGTTGTGGGACACCTCGCCGCGCGCCGACGTCGGCGCTGGCCAGGAGCTGCTCGATCGGCGGATCCTGCTGCGCCGGCGCGCCCTTCTGGTCGCGCTGCGGGCTTCTCGGGCACGACGATCTCGTAGCCCGGCTTGGCCGGCTGTCGCGGGATGGAAGATCGCATTGGCCGCGATGTTCAGCGACAGGAGAGCCCAGGCAGGTGCCCAGGATGGCGCCCATGATCTTGTTGAGTTCAAACGAGTCCATCGCGTCGAGGCTCCAAACGCGGCAAGGGAAGGCCGCAGCGACTGTGCGGCGCGCGGATGGAATAACCCGGTTGCCTGGCTTCTGGCAACCCGTATAACCGGCCAATCCCACGTCGCTTTTTAGCGGGTTTCGGCCCGTGCGACACATTGATCCAACGGCCGAATTCAGAAACCCAATGGCCGACCACGACGTCCTCACCATCATTCCCGCCCGGATGGCCTCGACCCGGCTGCCGGGCAAGCCGCTGGCCGACATCGCGCGGCACGCCGATGATCGTGCACGTGCTGCGGCGCGCGCGAGGCCGCCGGGACCGGCCCGGTGGTGGTCGCGACCGATTCCGAGGCCATCTTCGCCTGCGTCGAGAAGGCCGGCGGGCGCGCCGTCATGACCCGCGCCGACCACGTCTCGGGCTCGGACCGGATTTTCGAGGCGCTGGCGAGCGCCGATCCGGAAGGCGCGCTGCAGCATCGTGCTGAACGTGCAGGGCGACCTGCCGACGATCGACGCCGCCGACATCCGCGCCGCGGTCGCGCCGCTTGCCGATCCGGCGGTCGACATCGCGCACGCTGGCGGCCGAGATCGTGCGCGCCGAGGAGCGCGACCAATCCGAACGTGGTGAAGGTCGTCGGCTCGCCGATTTCGCCGAAGCGGCTGCGGGCGCTGTATTTCACGCGCGCGACCGCGCCTGCGGGCGACGGGCCGCTCTATCACCACATCGGGCTCTATGCCTACCGCCGCGCCGCGCTGGAGCGCTTCGTCGCGCTGCCGCCCTCGCCGCTCGAACTGCGCGAGAAGCTCGAGCAGTTGCGCGCGCTCGAAGCCGGCATGCGGATCGACGTCGCCATTGTCGACGGCGTGCCGCTCGGCGTCGATACGCCGGAGGACCTGGAGCGGGCGCGCGAGCTGCTTTCGCGGACACCGTTGACGGGGGTCCGGCGTGCGAGTACCGGAACGGCCATGACCAATCCCAAGAAAGTCGCATTCCAGGGCGAGCCGGGGGCGAATTCGCACCTCGCGATCCGCGAGGTCTATCCGGACGCCGAGGCCCTGCCCTGCGCGACGTTCGAGGACGCCTTCGCGGCGATCGCGTCCGGCGAGGCCGATCTCGGCATGATCCCGATCGAGAACTCGGTCGCGGGACGGGTCGCCGACATCCATCACCTGATGCCGCATTCGGGGCTGCACATCATCGCCGAGCACTTCATGCCGGTGCGCCACCAATTGCTCGCGGTGAAGGGCGCGACGCTCAAGGACATCAAGACCGTCGAGAGCCACGTGCATGCGCTCGGACAATGCCGCAAGGTGATCCGCCAGCTCGGCATCAAGCCGATCGTCGCCGCCGACACCGCGGGCTCGGCGCGGGAGATCGCCGAAGCCGGCGACAAGACGCCGCGCCGCCATCGCCACGCGGCTCGCCGCCGAAATCTACAAGCTCTCGATCCTCGCCGAGGACATCGAGGACGAATCCCACAACACCACCCGCTTCATCGTGCTGGCGCGCGAAGCCAAGTGGGCGAAGAACGGCGCCGGGCCGACGATCACGACGTTCCTGTTCCGGGTGCGCAACGTGCCGGCGGCGCTCTACAAGACGCTCGGCGGTTTCGCCACCAACGGCGTCAACATGACCAAGCTCGAAAGCTACATGGTCGAGGGCAATTTCTTCGCCACGCAGTTCTATGCCGACGTCGAAGGCCACCCCGAGGACAAGAACCTCGTGCTCGCGTTCGAGGAGCTGTCGTTCTATTCCAAGGAAATGAAGATCCTCGGCGTCTATCCGGCGCACGCGTTCCGCGCGACGTTCGAGGAAGCGGCGGGGTGACCTGAGGCCCGAATCGCCCGGTTTGTGACTGCCGTCACATCGCGACATTGCCGCGACCCGCATAGGTTCTCCTCGATGAGAGATGAGGCTGACGCAACCGTTCGCCTCCTCTCGGCAGACCGAGGAGACCGATCCATGATCCGCGCAGCGACCCCCAAGGGCATCCTCGACATCGTCGGCAAGCTGCTGCTGTGCCTGTTGATCGGCTCGCTCGCCATGACCGGATCGCGAAGTACTTCGGCGCGCCGATGGAAATCCGGCTGCTGGCCTTCGCCCTCTGACCGGCATCGCGCTGGCGATCTGGCACGTCGGCGGCAGCTCCGACGAGAAGGCGAGCGCGCTCTAGATCGTCTGATTGTACTCGCCGACGTCGGGATGCGTGCGCAGCACCGCATCCACCGCCTTGAACATGTCGCGCATGCGCGCCTCCGACACCGGGCTCTCGACCACCACCACCAGCTCGGGCTTGTTCGATGAGGCGCGCACCAGCCCCCAGGTGCCGTCCTCGACGGTGACGCGCACGCCGTTGACGGTGACCAGATCGCGGATGCCCTGCCCCGCGACCTTCTCGCCTTTCTTCTGCGCCGCCTCGAAATGCGCGACCACCTTGTCGACGATGCCGTATTTGATCTCGTCGGCGCAGTGCGGCGACATGGTCGGCGACGACCAGGTCTTCGGCAGCGCGTTCTTCAGGTCGGCCATGCTCTTTCCGGGATTGCGGTCGAGCATGTCGCAGACCGCGAGCGCGAAGATCAGGCCGTCGTCGTAGCCGCGGCCGAGCGGCTTGTTGAAGAAGAAGTGCCCCGACTTCTCGAAGCCCGCGACCGCGCCGATCTCGTTGACGCGGCGCTTCATGTAGGAATGGCCGGTCTTCCAGTAGTCGGTCTTGGCGCCGTTCGCGATCAGCACCGGATCGGTCATGAACAGGCCGGTCGATTTCACGTCGGCGACAAAGGTCGCGCCCTTCTGCAGCGCCGAGATATCGCGCGCCAGCATCACGCCGACCTTGTCGGCGAAGATCTCCTCGCCGTCGTTGTCGACGACGCCGCAACGGTCGCCGTCGCCGTCGAAGCCGAGCGCCACGTCCGCCTTGTGCGCGCGCACGGCGTCGGCCATGGCGTGCAGCATCTTCATGTCTTCGGTGTTGGGATTGTAGCGCGGGAAGGTGTGATCGAGCTCGCAGTCGAGCGGGATCACCTCGCAGCCGACCGCCTCCAGCACGCGCGGCGCGAACGCGCCGGCGGTGCCGTTGCCGCAGGCGCACACGACCTTGAGCTGGCGCTTGAGCTTCGGCCGCTTGATGAGGTCGGCGATGTAGCGCTCCGGGAAGTTCTCGATGAAATGATGAACTCGCCGCCGCCGCGCGCATCGAATTGTGCGCCGAGCACGATGTCCTTCAGGCGCGTCATCTCGTCCGGGCCGAAGGTGAGCGGACGGTTCGCGCCCATCTTCACGCCGGTCCAGCCGTTGTCGTTGTGGGAGGCCGTGACCATCGCGACGCACGGCACGTCGAGATCGAACTGCGCGAAATAGGCCATCGGCGTCATGCAAAGGCCGATGTCGTGCACCTTGCAGCCGGCGGCGAGCAGGCCCGACACCAGCGAATTCTTCACCGAGGAGGAATAGCCGCGGAAATCGTGGCCGGTGACGATTTCGGGCTTGCACGCCGAGCTCCCGGATCAGCGTGCCGAGGCCGAGCCCCAGCGCCTGCACGCCCATCAGGTTGATCTCGCTGACCAAGCAGCCAGCGCGCGTCATATTCGCGGAAGCCGGTGGGCTTCACCAGCGGCTCGGATTCATAGGCATAGGTGTTGGGGGTGAGCGAAGGCTTGGGCTTGGGGAACATTCGGCACTCTCGGGTGACACCGGCGCCGAGGACATAGCCTATGCGACTGCGCGCGGGGAAGTGGCGCGCGCCGCGGCGCATCCAATTCGTCATCTCACCTCGGCCAGCAGCCGTTCGTAGAAGACCGCCGCCTGGGCAATCGTGTCCTTCGGAAGTCCAACCACCCGCGCGACGCTTGCGGCCAGCGTCGCGCCGTCGAGCGGGGCGAGCCGGACATTGCCCTTGGCGACGGCGCGCCTGAATTCGGGATCGTCGAGCATTGTCGTGAACGCGGTGCGCCACATCGCGACCCGGTGCTCGGGAACACCGGGCGGAAACGCGAAGCGCGCGGCCGATTTCTGCGCCGATGGTATAGATCTGCAGGAACGCCTTTTCGGCGTCGTTGCGGCCGAATTCGGTGATGGACGGAACGGCCGCCAGTTCCGGCGGCCGCGTCATGCCATACACGTAAAGCGGATGGATCAGGCCCGGCCCTGAACTGGTCGCCGTATCGTCTCGATGATCCCATCCCAGCTCGTGGTCACCACATCGACTTCGCCGCGCTCCCAGGCGATCCGGGCCTCGCTGGTTCCCTTGTAGCCGGTGACGATCTTGAATTTGGTCCCGGCCAGCGCATTGAGGATGCGCGGATTGAGGCCGGTCGGATTGGTCACGCCGGAAGCGCCGGCGATCAGCTCGCGTCGCTTCGCGTCCTCGAGCGAGCGCGCTTTGGACTGGCTCGATGCCACGCCCACTTGCACGACGCTCGCGAGGCGCCCGATCCATTGGAATCGGGCGGGATCGAACTGCGCCCTTGGATTCAAGCAGCCCGTCCTGCACGATGTTGGCATGCGGGAGCGAAAGCACCGTGCCGTCTTGCGGGGCAACCTTGGCCAGATGATTGAGCGCCACCAGTCCGGCGCCGCCCAGCATGGTCTGCACGATCACCGTGGGCTTGCCGGGAACGAACCGGCCGATGTGCTGCGCCATCAACTGCGCGTAGGCGCCGTATTCCCCGGCCGTCGTGGTGCCGATGATGATCCTGACGGTCTTGCCGGCATAGAAATCGTCGCTGGCAGGCTCGGCAGCGGCGGTCGAGAGGAGCGGCATCGCGGCGAACGCGAACAGCGCCCAACGAAACATCGCTGCCTCTCCCCGTAGTCGCGCGCGCCAGTTTTTCAGCAACGCGCTATCGCCGGCTCAAGCTTGCCGGTGGAGCGGTCGGGGCGCAAGTCTTTCGGAGAGTTGAAAGCGGCTACTGCTCGAGCACGAGCTTGCCGCGCTCGTGCGTCCAGCGCACGCGCGAGAGGAACGACATGCCGAGCAGGTTGACGCTCAAACCTTCGTCGGAATGAACGATCGCTGGCACGTTGCGAACGATGATGTCGCCGACCTCGACGGTGCGCAATTCCACCAGCGCGGCCTTGGTCATGCCGTTGGCGGTCGAGACCCGGACGGTGAAGTCGGCGGTGCGGGGATAGATGCCGAGGCGCCCGGCTTCGCTCTGGCGGAGCGCGATGTGTGACGCGCCGGTGTCGACCAGGAACTCGATCCGCCGGCCGTCGACGCGGGCGTCGACCTGGAAATGTCCGTTGTGGCCCTTGGTCAGCACGACATTGCGCGCGGACGGCGCCGACGACACCGGCGCGGGCGTTGCCGTCATCGCGACCGTACCGCGCACCCGTGCTTTCCAGATGGCGAACGGCCATCACGCCGCCGGCGAGCAGGACCAGAGCCACGATGAGAATACGGAACATCGCCGCCACTATCAGGGATCGTGGGCAAATAGCTCGCTAATGCGGTGCCGGAAGCTGCGGCGCTTTTCCCCGCTGGTAAGCAATCCCTCAACGCGGTCAATAAAATTGTATCGACTACGTGCCGCGCGGCTTGGCGCGCCGCGTCGCCGGCGCCTTCAGCGGATCGTCCGGCCACGGGTGGCGCGGATAGCGGCCCTTCATCTCGGCCTTCACGGCGGCGTAGCTGCCGCGCCAGAAGCCCGGCAGGTCGCGGGTGACCTGTACGGGACGGTGGGCGGGCGAGAGAAGCTCGATCACCAGCGGCACCCGCCCGCCGGCGATCGAGGGATGCTTGTCGAGCCCGAACAGCTCCTGCACGCGGATCGCAAGTTTCGGCCCCTCCTCGGCTTCGTAGTCGACCGGCACCGACGAGCCCGACGGCGCCGCGAAATGCGTCGGCGCCTCGGCATCGAGCCGGCGGCGGAGATCCCACGGCAGCAGGCCATGCACGGCGTCGGCGAATGCGTCGGCGCCGAGCGCAGAGAGCGCGGTCTTGCCGGCGAACGCGGTCGCGAGCCACTCGCCAGCGCTCGCCGCGAGCGCGGCGTCGGAGAGGTCCGGCCACTCGTCGCCTTCTGCGCGGCGCAGGAACATCACGCGGTCGCGCCATTGCAGCAGCGCCTTGCTCCACGGCAGCCGGTCGACGCCAAGCCGCGCGATGCCCTCCGCGAGCAGGCGCGCGGTTTCGTCGTCAGGCTCGACTTTGCGGACCTGCTCGCCGAGCATGACGGCGCCGAGCCGGCGCAGACGCCGTGCCCTGACGCTTCCGGTTGCAGCGTCGAACGCGATCTCGTCGCGCGCCTCGATGCGCTCGCCGAAATGCGCCTCGATCTCGGCGAGCGTCAGCGGCGCGGCAAGCAGGATACGGCCTTGCGCGGCAGTGCCCGCGATCTCTCCGACCGCGAGGAAAGTTTCGCGCGACAGCGCCGACGCCTGATCGACATTGGCGCCACGGCCGTTGGCGAGCACGAACGATCCGCCGGCACCGCGATTCCTGGCGATACGATCGGGATAGGCGAGCGCCAGCAGAACGCCAGGCGACAGCTCTGACGATTGGACTCTCTTCACCGCGCGACAGGCCTCTCCGCTCCCCTCCCCCCATTCGCCCCGCGAATGGTGGGGAGGGGTCGGGGGTGGGGGGCGCCTTGCCTTGAATCGAACCACCCCCCACCCCTAACCCCTCCCCGCCGCCATAGCGCGTCGCAGACGCGCGTGAACGCGCTGATGGCGGGGGGAGGGGAACAGACCCGTCGCGCCGCAGCGTCTCTGTTTCTCTTTCCGCAATCTGCGCCCACCGCTTCGCCATCGCGCGCGCGTCCTGCGCGCGGCGCGAGCGGTCGCGCCGCAAATTGTCGATGCGATGGGTGAGATCGACGTCGTTGCCGCCGAGGCCGCGCTCGGTCAGGACCGCCGCGATATCGGCGGCGACATCCGCCGCACCGCGCGCCGCCGCGTCGACCACCATCCGCGCGATCCGCGGCGGCAGCGGCAGCTGCCGCAGCGCCCTGCCCTCGTCGGTGATGCGGCCGTCGCCGTCGATCGCGCCAAGCTCCGCGAGCAGCGCGCGCGCCTCCGACCAGGCCGCGCGCGGCGGCGGATCGAGGAAATCGAGCTTGGCGGGATCGGTGACGCCCCAATGCGCGAGATCGAGCACCAGGCTCGAGAGATCGGCGGCGAGAATTTCCGGCGTGCCGGAGGCGGCGAGCGATCCGGTCTGCGGCTCGTCCCACAGCCGATAGCAGACGCCGGGCTCGGTGCGGCCGGCGCGGCCGCGGCGCTGATCGGCGGACGCGCGCGACACCCGCACGGTTTCGAGCCGCGTGAGTCCGACATCGGGCTCATAGCGCGGAACGCGCGACAGCCCGCAATCGATCACGATGCGCACGCCCTCGATGGTGAGCGAGGTCTCGGCGATCGACGTGGCCAGCACGATCTTGCGGCGGCCCTTCGGCGACGGCGCGATGGCGCGGTCCTGCACATCGGCCTCCAGCGCGCCGAACAGGGCGACGACATCGATCGACGGATCGTCGATGCGCTCGCGCAGAAAAGTCTCGGCACGACGGATTTCGGCGGCGCCGGGCAGGAACGCCAGCACCGAGCCCTGCTCGGCGCGCACCGCGCGCGCCGCCGCATCCGCCACCTGGCGCTCAATCGGCGCGGTCGCGTCGCGACCGAGATAACGCGTCTCAACCGGAAACGCGCGGCCTTCGCTCTCGACGACCGGCGCATCGCCGAGCAGCTTCGCCACCCGCGCGCCGTCGATGGTCGCGGACATGACAAGGATCTTCAGATCGTCGCGCAGACCGCGTTGCACGTCGCGCGCAAGCGCTAAGCCCAGATCGGCGTCGAGCGAGCGCTCGTGGAATTCGTCGAACAGCAGCGCCGCGACGCCGTCGAGCGCGGGATCGTCAAGCACCATGCGCGTGAACACGCCTTCGGTGACGAGCTCGACGCGGGTCTTGCGCGACACTTTCGAGGCGAAGCGCACGCGGTAGCCGACGGTTTCGCCCACGGCCTCGCCGAGCGTCGCCGCCATGCGCGCGGCGGCAGCGCGCGCGGCGAGCCGGCGCGGCTCGAGCACGATGATTTTCTTGCCCGCCGCCCACGGCTCCTGCGCCAGCGCCAGCGGAACCCGCGTGGTCTTGCCTGCGCCCGGCGGCGCCACAAGTACAGCAGCATTGGCGGCGCGCAGCGCGGCCGTCAGCGCGGGCAATGCGTCGTCGATGGGAAGCGGCGTGGTCATTAGAGTTAATAGCGTCCTAATCGCGCCCCTGGCACTGTATTTGAATCGGTAAAGAAGAATGAAACGCCCGGTCGCGTATATGAGACAAATGGGAACCGACTTGGCACGCCCGATGTCCGACAATGACGCAGCCGCGCGGCAGCGAATCGACTGGGTCGATTACGCCAAGGGCTTCTGCATCATCTTCGTGGTGATGATGCATTCGACGCTCGGCGTCGGACAGGCCGCCGGCAGCGAAGGCTGGCTGCATTACGTGGTCGCGTTCGCGCAGCCGTTCCGGATGCCGGACTTCTTCCTGATCTCGGGCTTGTTCCTGGCGCAGGTCATCAACCGCGACTGGCGCACCTATCTCGATCGCAAGGTCGTGCATTTCGTCTACTTCTATCTGCTGTGGACCGCCATCCAGTTCGCGCTGAAGGCGCCCGGCCTCGTGCAGGGCCACGGCGTCGCCGGCGTGGCATGGCTCTATCTCGAGACCTTCTGGGAGCCGTTCGGCACGCTCTGGTTCATCTACCTCCTGCCGATCTTCTTTGTCGTCACCAAGCTGGCGCATGGCTGGCGCATCCCCGTGCTCGCCATCTGGCTGGTCGCGGCGGCGCTCGAGATCGCGCCGATCCATACCGGCTGGACGATCGTCGACGAGTTCGCCGGCCGCTTCGTCTATTTCTACACCGGCTACATCCTCGCGCCGCGCATCTTCGACCTCGCGGCGCGCTGCCAGGCGCAGCCGGAGACGGCGCTCGCCGGGCTCACCATCTGGGGCCTCGCCAACGGCATCCTGGTGTTCAACGGCGTCGCCGGGCTTCCGTTCGTGTCGCTCGCGCTCGGCCTCGCCGGCGCCGCCGCGGTGGTCGCGGTCTCGGCGCTGCTGGCGCAGATCCGCCTGTTCGAGCCGCTGCGCTATTGCGGCGAGCACTCGATCGTCATCTACCTCGCGTTCTTCCTCGGCATGGCGGCGAGCCGCTCGGTCCTGCTCAAATACGGCTGGATCAGCGACATCGGCACCATCTCGGCGATCGTGACGCTCTCCGGCACTGTTCGGCGCGCTGATCCTGTACTGGGTGGTGCGCCGCACGCCGCTGCGGTTCCTGTTCGAGCGGCCGGAACTGTTCTGGATCGCGCCGCAAGAAGCCGAAGAAGCTGCGATAGCTGCAGCCCGCGCACTAGCGACATTCGCTGTGTAACGGCGGCGCGCGAAGACGTTGCCATCGCGGCCGCGGACAGCCCACATTCCGGGCATGGCCAAAGCCCCGCAAGCACCAGCCCAGCAAGCCCAAGAAGGGCGACCACGTCTTTCTGGTCGACGGTTCCGGCTACATTTTCCGCGCCTATCACGCGCTGCCGCCGCTCAACCGCAAGTCGGACGGGCTGCAGGTCAACGCCGTGCTCGGCTTCTGCAACATGCTGTGGAAGCTCCTGCGCGACATGAAGGCCGGCGAGCGGCCGACCCATCTCGCCGTGGTGTTCGACAAGTCCGAGCAGACCTTCCGCACCGAATTCTATCCCGAGTACAAGGCCAACCGCTCGGCCCCGCCCGACGACCTGATCCCGCAGTTCGGGCTGATCCGCGAGGCGGTGCACGCCTTCGACATTCCCTGCCTGGAGCAGGGCGGCTTCGAGGCCGACGACCTGATCGCGACCTATGTGCGCGCAGGCCTGCGAGCTCGGCGCCAGCGCCACCATCGTGTCGTCCGACAAGGACCTGATGCAGCTCGTGAACGACTGCGTCGATCATGTACGACACCATGAAGGACAAGAGGATCGGCATTCCCGAGGTGATCGAGAAATTCGGCGTGCCGCCGGACAAGGTCATCGAGGTGCAGGCGCTGATCGGCGATTCCACCGACAACGTGCCGGGCGTGCCGGGCATCGGCGTCAAGACCGCGGCGCAGTTGATCGGCGAATACGGCGACCTCGAAACGCTGCTCAAGCGCGCCGGCGAGATCAAGCAGGAGAAGCGCCGGCAGACGCTGATCGACAATGCCGACAAGGCGCGGCTGTCGAAGCGGCTGGTGACGCTCGACGACAAGGTGAAGCTCGACGTGCCGCTCGCCGACCTGGCGGTGCACGAGCCCGACTACAAGCTCCTGATCGCCTTCCTCAAGGCGATGGAGTTCAACACGCTCACGCGCCGGGTGGCGGAATTCTCCGGCATCGAGGCGGCCGAGATCGAGGCCTCGCAGCCGTCGACGCGGTCGCCGCGCGACCGGCAGGCGGACGAAGCCAAGCGCGACGACCGTCGCCGCCAGCCCATCGGCATCGCCGGGCCTGCCGCTGTCGGGCGGCGGGATGGCGCCGAAGCCGCGGCCGAGCCGGCGCCGCCGCCAACATCGAGATCACGCCGCAGGCGCTGGCGGCCGAGCGAACCGAGGCCGCGCGCAAGGCCAAGATCGACCGCTCGCGCTACGAGATCGTGAACAGCCTCGATCGGCTCAAGGCCTGGGTCGCCCGCGCGCAGCGACATCGGCGTCGTCGCCATCAACGCCGAGACCGTCGGCGAGGACCCGATGCAGGCGACGCTGTGCGGGCTCGCGCTTGCGGTCGCGCCGAACGAGGCCTGCTACGTGCCGCTCGCCCATCGCAAAGGCGGCAACGGCGACGGCGGCGGGCTGTTCGCCGGCGAGCGCGCGCCCGGATCAGATGAGCGAAGACGACGCGCTGGCGGCGCTCAAGCCGCTGCTCGAAGACCCGGGCGTGCTCAAGGTCGGCCAGAACCTGAAATTCGAATGGCAGCTTTTCGCCGTGCGCGGCATCGAGATGCGCTCGCACGAAGACACCATGCTGATGTCCTATGTGCTCGACGCCGGCCGCTACGGCCACGGCCTCGACGCGCTGGCGCCGCGCTACTTCGATCACACCGCGATCGACTACAACGACGTCATCGGAACCGGCAAGGCGAAGGTCGCGTTCGACTGCGTCGCCGTTCGACAAGGCCGCGCCCTATGTCGCCGAGGACGCCGACCTCGCGCTGCGGCTGACGCAGGTGCTGCGGCCGCGCATGGTCGCCGAGCACATGACCAGCGTCTACGAGACGCTGGAGCGTCCGCTGCTGCCGGTGCTCGCGCGCATGGAGCGGCGCGGCATCTCGGTCGACCGGCAGGTGCTGTCGCGGCTGTCGGGCGAATTCGCGCAACGCGCCGCCGGCCTCGAAGCGGAAGTGCGCGAGCTCGCCGGCGATCCGTCGTTCAATCCGGGCAGCCCGAAGCAGCTCGGCGACATCCTGTTCGGCAAGATGGGGCTTCCCGGCGGCACCAAGACCAAGACCGGCCAGTGGGCGACCGGCGCGCGCGTGCTCGACGAGCTCGCCGAGCTGGGCCACGTGCTGCCGCAGAAGATCCTGGAATGGCGGCAGGTCACCAAGCTCAAATCGACCTACACCGACGCGCTGCCGGGCTACATCAACCCGACCACCAAGCGCGTGCACACCAATTACGCGCTGGCGGCGACGCCGACCGGCCGGCTCTCCTCATCCGAGCCGAACCTGCAGAACATCCCGATCCGCACCGAGGAAGGCCGCAAGATCAGGCGCGCCTTCATCGCCTCGCCCGGCAACAAGCTCGCCTCCGCCGACTATTCGCAGATCGAGCTGCGGCTGCTGGCCGAGATCGCCAACATCGAGGTGCTGAAGAACGCGTTCCGCGACGGCCTCGACATCCACGCCATGACCGCGTCGGAAATGTTCGGCGTGCCGGTGAAGGGCATGCCCGGCGAGATCCGGCGCCGCGCCAAGGCGATCAATTTCGGCATCATCTACGGCATTTCGGCCTTCGGGCTCGCCAACCAGCTCGGCATCGCGCGCGAGGAGGCCGGCGCCTACATCAAGAAATATTTCGAGCGCTTCCCCGGCATCCGCGACTACATGGAAGAGACCAAGACGTTCGCCAAGCAGCACGGCTATGTGACGACGCTGTTCGGCCGCAAGTGCCACTATCCCGAGATCAAGCACTCGAACGCGTCGATCCGCGCCTTCAACGAGCGCGCCGCCATCAATGCGCGCCTGCAGGGCTCCGCCGCCGACATCATCCGCCGCGCCATGATGCGCATGGATGCGGCGCTCGCCAAGAAGAAGCTCAACGCGCAGATGCTCCTCCAGGTGCATGACGAACTCGTGTTCGAGGTGCCGGAGGACGAGGTCGAACGACCTTGCCGGTGGTCAAGGCGGTGATGGAGGACGCGCCGCATCCGGCGGTGTCGCTGTCGGTGCCGCTCGCGGTCGATGCCCGCGCCGCCGACAATTGGGACGAGGCGCATTGAACCATGTTCTCGCAGCGTCATGGCCGGGCTTGTCCCGGCCATCCACGTCTTTAGTTTGTCGAAGCCGAAGACGTGGATGCCCGGCACAAGGCCGGGCATGACGGCCGATATGACTGTCACAGGATGCGAAAAACCTCCTCTTTTGTCTTGATCGGCGTGCTAGCGCTCGCACCCGACGCCGCCCACGCCGCGGCGCTCGACGGCGCGGCGCTGCGCTGGCCGTGGGCGCTGCCCTTCATCGGCATCCTGCTGACCATCGCCGTCGGGCCGCTGCTGTTCCCGCGCGTCTGGCACCATCACTACGGCAAGATCGCCTTCGCCTGGGGCACGCTCGCGCTCGTTCCGATCGCCGCGCTCTATGACGTCCCGACCGCGACCGCGGCCTTCGTGCACGCGCTGCTCGGCGAATATCTGAGCTTCATCGTGCTGCTGTTCACGCTCTACGTCGTCGCCGGCGGCATCCTGGTGACCGGCGAGCTGCGCGGCACGCCGCTGGTCAACACGGCGATCCTCGCATTCGGCACGCTGATCGCGAGCATCGTCGGCACCACCGGCGCGGCCATGATCCTGATCCGGCCGCTGTTACGCGCGAACGCCAACCGGCTGCACAACGTCCACGTGGTCGTGTTCTTCATCATCCTGGTCGCCAATATCGGCGGCGCGCTGACCCCGCTCGGCGATCCGCCGCTGTTCGTCGGCTTCCTGCGCGGCGTGGATTTCTTCTGGACCACGCAGCACCTGTGGCTGCAGACCGCGATCCTCGCCGCCATCGTGCTTGCCCTGTTCGTCGTCGTCGACCTCTGGTTCCACCGCCAGGACCGGCGCGTCACCCTGATCGGCGAGCCGCCGCCGCCGCCAATGCGGCTGCAAGGTCCAGGGCAGCATCAATTTCCTGCTGCTCGGCGGCGTCATCGCCGCGATCCTGCATCGCATCGCTATGGAAGCCCGGCATCGTCTTCGACGTCTACGGCACCAAGGTCCAGCTTCAGGAGCTGCTGCGCGACGTCGCGCTGGTGGCGATCGCGATCCTGTCGCTCGTGCTCACGCCCAACGAGCATCGCGAGAGCAACGGCTTCACCTGGGAGCCGATCCGCGAGGTCGCGATCCTGTTCGCCGGCATCTTCGCCTGCATCATTCCGGTGCTGGCGATGCTGCAGGCCGGCAGGAACGGCGCGTTCGGCTGGCTGCCGGCGCTGATCGAGCGACAGCGCGCGTGCCGAACGAGGTCGCCTATTTCTGGCTCACCGGCGTGCTGTCGGCCTTCCTCGACAATGCGCCGACCTATCTCGTGTTCTTCGAGCTTGCCGGCGGCGATGCGACAGCGCTGATGGGCCCGCTCGCGCCGACGCTCGCCGCGATCTCGATGGGCGCGGTCTACATGGGCGCGCTCACCTATATCGGCAACGCGCCCAACCTCATGATCTATGCCATCGCCGAGGAACGCGGCGTCAAGATGCCGAGCTTCTTCGGCTACATGCTCTGGGCGTCGCTGATCCTGCTGCCGGGGCTGCTTGCTGATCACTTTCGTTTTCCTCGGCTGCCTTAGACTTGCGCGACGCCGCGTTTCGCGGCAGCTTTGCGCGCGGCGCTCGCTTTGGCTGCCTTGGCCGGCAGCGCCGCGACGACCTCGACCTCGAGCAAGGCGCCCTCGCGCGCGAAGCTTGAGCCGCCGAGCGTCGTCGAGGCGGGCAGCGCCGCCGCGTTGAGATAGCCCGCGCGCACCTCGCGCAGCACCGGCAGGTGCGCGATGTCGGCAAGGTAGCTGTTGATCTTGACCACGTCCTTGAAGGTCGCGCCGACCGCCGCCAGCGCCGCCTTCAGGTTCTCGAACACCTGCACCGCCTGGGCGCGGAAATCGCGGCTGACGAGATTGCCGTCGCGGCCGGTCGCGAGCTGGCCCGGAGATGTAGACGGTGCGGCCGGGGCCGGTCACCTCGACCACCTGCGTATAGGTCGGCGGCTTCGTCAGTGCGTCGGGATTGATGAAGCGGATATTGGCGGCCACCGTGAACCTCCCCGTTTGGTTTGAGCGGCCAGTATGACCAAACCGGCGTGTCCCGCGCCAGACCCGGCCGACATGCTTAGCGGCCGTTTACCGATTGCCCGATATGGTTTTATCGGACGTCCATTTGAGCCCGGGCGGTTTCAAATTCGAACCAAAGGCCAGTTTCCGCAACCAAGAGGGCGAGCGGACCGAAACTCTTTTGTCCGGCGTGCGTTGGATGATTGGCGCGCGCGGGCGAAAACCGCGTGTGCAATGGAGGTTTGTTTGATTTTCCGACCCCGCAAGGCCTTCGGAGCACACATTTTCGGAGCGCTGATCGCGGCGGCGACCGCGACGGCGGTCATCGTGCCCGCCGCACCTGCCGACGCCCAGGGCCTGTTCGATTTCCTGTTCGGCTCGCCGCGGCGTCCGGGTCCGCCGCCCAACGCCAGCGCCTATGCCGATCCCAATCCGGGCTATGGCGGGGACGGCGAACGCCGCCCCGGGCCGTCGGGCTCGGCGGGAACATTCTGCGTGCGGCTGTGTGACGGACGCTACTTCCCGATCCAGCGCGCGAGCGGCGCCAATGCCGCGCAGCTCTGCAATTCATTCTGCCCGGCCGCCGAAACCAGGATGTTCTCCGGCGCCGGCATCGATCACGCCGTCGCCAGCGACGGCACCCGCTACGCCAGCCTGCGCAACGCCTTCGTCTATCGCGAGCGGACCGTCGACAATTGCACCTGCAACGGCCGCGACGCCTACGGGCTGGTGACGTTGAGCGCGACCGACGATCCGACGCTGCGGACCGGCGACGTCGTCGCGACCAACGGGGGCTTCGTCGCCTACACCGGCGGCAACGGCAACCGCCGCAATGCCGAGTTCACGCCGATCCAGTCCTATCCCGGCCTACCGGCTGAGTTGCGGCAACGGCTCGCGCAGACCCGGATCGTGCCGAACAACGCCACGCCGGTATCGCCGGAGACCGTGCGCCAGGGCGCCGGCAACGCAAACGAGCACGACCGCCGCGTTCAGCTCGACAGATAGGTCGCGACCTCTTCGCCGATCGACAGCGACGCCGTCAGTCCCGGCGATTCGATCCCGAACAGCATCACCAGCCGCGGCACGCCGTGGTCTTTCGGGCGCGTCGATGATGAAGTCCTGCTGCGGCTCGCCCTGCGCGCTGATCTTCGGACGGATGCCGGCGTAGTCCGGGACCAGCGAGTTATCCGGCAGCCCCGGCCAGTATTTGCGGATGCTCGCGTAGAACGCCTGCGCGCGGCTGGGATCGACGTCGTAGTTTTCGCGCTCGATCCACTCGACGTCGGGGCCGAAGCGCATCCGGCCGGCAAGATCGAGCACGACGTGGGTGCCGAGCCCGCCGGGAACCGGCGTTGGATAAACCAGCCGCTTGAACACCGGCCGGCCCGCATAGCTGAAGTAGTTGCCCTTTGCGAGCGCGAGCTTGGGCACCCGCTCCTGCGGATAGCCTTCGGTGGCGCGGGCGAGCGTCTGCGCACCGAGCCCCGCGGAGTTGATCACGGCGTCGACGACGATCGTTTCGCCGGCGCCGAAATGCACCTCCCATCCGCCCGGGACCTTGACCAGCCGCTCAATCCGCGTGTTTAGCGCGATTGCGCCGCCGTGATCCTCGATTTCGCCGCGTAAGGCGAGCATGTAGCTGTGGCTGTCGATGACGCCGGTCTCCGGCGAGTTCATCGCGCCGAGGCAGAACACCTCGGGCTCGAGCTTCTTCACCGCCGCGGCATCGATCAGTTCGAGGTTCTCGCATCCGTTGATCTGCGCCTGCTTGTAGATCTTGCCGAGCTGTTCAATCTCGTTGTCGTTGCACGCCACCACGATCTTGCCGGTCTTGCGATGCGGAACGCCGCGGGTCGGCGCAATAGGCATAGAGCATGCGGCGGCTGCGGACGCAGTGGCGCGCGCGGATCGAATTGGTCGGGTAGTAGAGGCCGGCGTGGATGACTTCGCTGTGGCGCGATGACGTGATGGTACCGATCGCGGATTCGGCTTCCGCGACGATCACCTCATGTCCGGCGAGCGCGACGGCGCGGGCAATTCCCAACCCGACAACGCCTGCACCGACCACTAGCACCTGCATGTGAAGATCCGAGATGAACGAACGTTGATCTATCCGGCAATTTCGTGTGCGGCCTGCGCCATTGCGTCGCGACTTTCGTCGATCCATCTGGCAGAGCGCGTCACGCCTGCACAACTTCCTGTTGCGAACGGTGCGAAGTCGGATTGAACAATTCGAGGACGATTCGCGTTGAGGAGATGGACAGTCGGGGGGCGTGCAGGGAGTTCCTATGTCTTACTTCGGTATCCGCGTAACAGCAACGTCACTCGCCATCGCGCTCGCACTGGCGAACGGCGGCGCAGACGCGCAAGGACACAAAGGCGGAGGCGGCGGAGCGGCGCGCGTCGGCGGCCCCGGCCCCGTGCAGCGCGCCCGGCGGCACCGGCGCCGATGGCGCGGCCATCGGCACCCATGGTGCGCTCGGCACCGTCGGCGCCGGTGATGCGCTCGGCACCATCCACGCCGGCCGTGCGGCACGCGGCTCCGGCGCCGCGGCAATTCCAAGCTGCGCCGCGTCAGTTCCAGAGCGCGCCACGGCAATTCCAGGCGGCGCCACGGCAGATGTCGCCACGCCAAATTTCACCGCGCCAAGCGATGCCGAACCAGCGCACATGCTCCGCGTTTCGCCGCGCCGCGTGACGGCGGCTCAAAGAGCGCGCTGCGGCGCGGCGTCAACCCGCGCATCGGCGACGCCACGCGATCAAGGCATGACCGGCCGGCGCACGCGTGCGCGCGTCCGGACATCCGCCAGAGCGCGGCAGCAGACGAGACTGACCGGGCCGGGAGAATGCGGCCCGGCGTGCCGCCGAGCGGCAGCAGCGGATCCTCGAGCGCCGTCAGGCCGCGGGCAAGTCGCGCGAGAATCTCGGCGCGCGAGAATCGTCAACGCCGGCAAGGGTGGCGACCGTACGATCGGCAGCCGCACCGCCGCAGCGGAGCGCGCGCTGGTCCGCCGCGGCGCCGGTGATCGGCAGTTCGCCTTGCGCAATCGCGGTCTCGCCGAGCGTGCGGTCCGCACCCCGGCAGCGCGCGCACTGGCGCAGGCGACATTCGGCGGCGCGCTACGCGCGCGACTGGAACCGGCGCGACTGGCGTCACCGCCATCACCGCCACGTCCACGTCATCGGATGGCTCGGCCCGCTGTTCTGGCCGTACGCCTATGACGACTTCGTCGACTACACGTACTGGCCCTACGCCTACGACTCGTTCTGGCCCTATGCCTACGACGACGTCTACGACGGCTTCTTCGGTCCCTATGGAGTCGGCGGCGCGGCCTATGCCGACCTTCCGGCCGGCAGCGGTGCTTACGCGAGCGGCGGCGGTGCGCGGACGACGACCGCGCGGCGCGCGGTCGACCGGGCGTGAGGACAGCCGCGCGCGGCCCGGCGCGGCGCGATGGCGCAGATCTGCACCGGCGAGACGGCGGGACTGACCGACTGGCCGGTCGAGCGGATCGCCGAGGCCGTCAATCCCGACGAGTCCCAGCGCGCCGCGCTCAACGAATTGCGTGACGCAGCCGCCCGCACCGTCAAGCAGATGCGCTCGGCCTGCCCGGACGACCTGCCGATCGACGCCGGCCGGCCGGATGGCGGCGATGCGGCAGCGGCTCGAAGCGATGCGCGAGGCGGTGCAGATCGTGCGGCCCGCGCTCGACAAGTTCTACAACGTCGCTGAACGACGAGCAGAAGGCGCGCTTCAATGCGCTGGAGCCCGAGCAGGCGGCGGCGGACACGAAGGCTCGCAAGGCCGAGCTGTCGCAGGTCTGCAGCAGCGGCGGTCACCAAGACGAACGCGGCGCCGACCGCGCGCATCCAACAGACGTTGCGGCCTTTCGGCGGAGCAGCGGACCGCGCTCGACAATCTCAATGCCGCGACCGTCAAGGCTGCCGAACTGCTGGCTGCGAACTGTCCGACCGAGGAGACGCTGACGCCGCCCGGACGGCTCGCCGCCATGGAAGGCCGCCTCGACGCGATGCTGCAGGCGCTCGACGTGGTGCAGCCGGCGCTGACGCAGTTCTACAATTCGCTCAGCGACGAGCAGAAGGCGCGGTTCAATCAGCTGGGAACCCGCCAGCAGGCCGCCCGCTGACGAGCAGCGAACGAGACGCAGAACGAGAAAGGGCGGCCGCGAGGCCGCCCTTTCCTATTGCAGTTCGAAGGCTGTCGTCACTCCGCAGCGATGCGCACCTCGGGCGCCGCCGCGCGCACGTCGGCGTCGACGTGCTTCTCGTACTTCACGAAGTTCTCCTGGAACATGCGCACGAGCTTGCGCGCGGTCTCGTCGAACGCCGCTTTGTCCTTCCAGGTCTTCATCGGATAGAGCAGATGCGGCTCGATGCCCGGCACCGAGGTCGGCACCGAGAAGCCGAAATACGGATCGGTGCGATAGCTCGCGTTCTTGAGCGAGCCGTCGAGCGCGCCGGTGACCAGCGCGCGCGTGACCTTGATCGGCATGCGCCGGCCGACGCCGTAGACGCCGCCGGTCCAGCCGGAGTTCACCAGCCAGCAGTCGACCTTGTGCTTGGCGATCAGCTCACGAAGGAGATTGCCGTATTCGGCCGGCGGACGCGGCAGGAACGGCGCCGCGAAGCAGGTCGAGAATTCGGGCTCGACGCCGACCAGGCCCTTCTCGGTGCCGGCGACCTTCGCGGTGTAGCCGGAGAGGAAGTGATACATCGCCTGCGCCGGCGTCAGCTTGGCGATCGGCGGCATCACGCCGAAAGCATCGGCGGCGAGGAAGATGATGTTCTTCGGCTGCCCGGCGCGTCCGGTCTTCGAAGCAAGCGGCATGAACTCGACCGGATAAGCCGAGCGAGTGTTCTCGGTCTTCTTGTCGCTGTCGAAGTCACAGACCCGCGTTTCCGGATCGAACACCACGTTCTCCAGCACCGCGCCGAAGCGGTTGGTCGCGGCGTAGATTTCCGGCTCCGCTTCTTCCGAGAGCTTGATGCATTTGGCGTAGCAGCCGCCCTCGAAGTTGAACACGCCATGGGGGCCCCAGCCATGCTCGTCGTCGCCGATGAGGATACGGTTGGGATCGGCGGACAGCGTCGTCTTGCCGGTGCCGGATAGGCCGAAGAACAAGGCGACGTCGCCGTCATGGCCGACATTGGCCGAGCAGTGCATCGGCATCACGCCTTGCGCGGGAAGATAGAAGTTGAGCGCGGTGAACACCGACTTCTTCATCTCGCCCGCATAGGACGAGCCGCAGATCAGCACGATCTTGCGGGTGAAATCGATCGCCACCATGGTGTCGGAGCCCTCGCGGCCGCCGTGACGCTTTGCGTCCGGCCGGAACGACGGCAGGTCGACGATGGTCATCTCCGGCACAAATTCCTCGAGCTCGGGAGCGACCGGGCGGATCAAGAGCTGGCGGATGAACAGCGAGTGCCAGGCAAGCTCGGTGAAGACGCGCACCTTGATGCGATACTTCGGATCGGCGCCGCCAAAGAGGTCCTGCGCAAACAATTTCTTGCCGCGCATATGAGCGCGGAAGTCTTCGAGGAGGTTGTCGAACTGCTGCTTGGTCTGCTTGCGATTGCCGTCCCACCAGACGACGTTCTCGGTGGTCGCGTCGACGACGGTGTGCTTGTCCTTGGGCGAGCGGCCGGTGTGATGTCCGGTTTCGGCGCAGAACGGACCGCCTTGCACGATCGAGCCCTCGCGCGCCGCGACTGCGTGCTCGTAGAGCACGGGCGCGTCGAGATTCCAGTGGACCGCGGCCAGATCCTTGAAGCCGAATTTGTCAGCGCCGTATGCGCCGTTCCTCAGACCGGTTTCCTGCACGAAAGACCTCCACTAACCCCGGCTGGCGCCGGTAATCACGCCTTGGCGGCGCATCTGGAACGCGCGGCCAAAGGTCATCATAGCCCTGCCTCTCAAGGCCCGCGACCTATAGTTGGGAATATGCAGCCTGCCAAGACTTGACGAGCGCTTAGAGTTTACGGGACGCGGCCTCTGCCGGCATCAACCAAGAAAATCGATTGCTGCGGTGCATCATGGGCACATTCGAGCACGGCCGTCAGGCACGGGGAACGAGCCAGCCGCGATAGGCGACGATCAAGCCCGCAAGGGGGAGACCGATCTCCACATGGAAGCGGAAACGGCCTCCCTCCACGCATTCGTAGGAGTTGCCGGTCGGCGCCAGCGCCGATGGCATCGGAATCCCGAACGCGGTCCAGCGGCGAACGACGAGGCGCATGCGCCCCTCGTCCAGCACCAGGGCCATCCCGAATGCGAACGGGCCAAATCGTTCGCAGAGCAGCCGCTCGAAGCGGCCGCGCCCCTCCTCCTGGGTGCTCGAAAACGACCGGCCGCCGAACTTCCGCTGCCAAATCTCGCGCCCCTCGCGAACCGTAAACGTGACCGCCACCGGCACGTCCTTGCCGGCCGGCGGAAACCCGAACAGCCGGGCCACGCAGCGCGCCAGCAGGCCCTTACCGCGTTCGATCGTGGCTTCGCCGCTGGCCGTCAGCCCGGTCGTGACGTCGTGCATCGTTCGCAGCGGCCCGGGCAAGCGTATCCCAGGCGTCGCCCAGAAGCCGCCGGTAGAGCGGCGCGCTCGCAGGCAGCGCCTGCCGATAGCCGGTTGCGATCCGCCGCCGTGCGAACAACGCGTCATAGTCTTCCAGCTCGAGATCGGTCGCGGCCGCACGGGCTCCGACCGCGGGCCGGCGTCCGGCAAGCATGTGGCGGATGATCGCCTCGGCGGCCATCGACGGGATCATCGGGCCGTCTTCCACCTCGGCCGTCATGTGCCAGGACCGCTCGATCGCGTGTCCGTCGGGGCCGATCCCCTCGACCGCGACGAACATGCCGCCGCGATGTTCTCCCCAGGCGAGCAGATTGATCGCGCGGTACATCAGGCCGGCGAACGGCCGCAGGGACGGCAGCAATCGCAGGCGCACCAACCACGCCAGCGCATTGAGCGCGCGATGCCAGATCTCCGGCACCGGACCGGCGCCCATCCACACCAGGCGAAGGCTCGGCCACAGGCCCGGCAGCACCTGAAGGTCCGGAACATCGACCAGCGAAAACCGGATCGGATGGAGCGGCAACCGACCCGGCGGCGCGATCGTGTAGCGGCGCGTATCGGTGAGGGCGTACCCCGTGGCCGGACGGCCGTCGCGCACCATCGCGACCGGCTTGCCGGCATAGCTCGCGATCGCGCGGATCACGTTGATACCGACATTGGCATACGGCGATGGCGCGATCCCGCCGATCACAGCATCGACACGGGCCATGCCGCGCGCGAGCCGCCGGACCACCGCCGCCGTCAGCACTGGAAAGCTGCTGACTCCGGACAGAACGACGACGCCCCGCCGCCGCGCCTCGGCATCGAACTGCGCGATGCCTTTTACGAACTCCGCGCCATCCGACAGATCGAGATAGTCGATACCGAGCGCAACGGCGGCGCGCACCACCCGATAGGGATCTTCGCCGTAGCTCTGAAACGGCCCGGTGGCGTCGACCACGACATGTGGTGCGATCTCGCGCAGTTGCGCGTCGACATCGCCGTCGCGGTCGAAAGCCATCGGCAGGAGTGTCGCCGCTGCCGGAAGCTTCGCGCAGAAATCCTCGGCCTTCGCGCGCGAGCGGCCGGCGACGATCAGCGTCAGGCGGGCGTCATCGGCGAGAAGCTCCGCCAACCGTCCGCCGAACGTTCCGTAGCCCCCGAGAATGAGAACCTTGAGGCCCGACTCATCCACGGCCAATCGGCACCATCAAGCTGCGCGGGCCTGGTCGGCGAGTTGCTTGAGCACCTGCCGAAGCACGCCCGGCGTGCGGATGCGCTGCGGAAACGACAGCCGCAACGCGGTGCGGTCGAGTTGCAGCTCAAGCCCCTCCGGATCGCAGCCGACGCAGCGCCAGGCGCCGTCGGTCGCGCCGAGGAGTTTGGTCGCGTAGAGCCGGCAGGTTTCGGCATGGTCCGCATTCATGTGCGCGAGGATGTCGGTTTCGGCCGCGGTCAGTTCGGCGGCGTCCTCGACCGGCGTGAGGATATCCGCGGGCTTGAGGTCGACGATGCGGCCGAAGCCCGCGACCAGATGCGCGCCCGTGAGCGCCAGCCGGTAGAACGCAAAATCGGCGAATCCGGCGAACATTTCGGCCTCGGGCTGGCGCTCCAGGTAGCGCCGCCGCACGTCGGTGTCGTCGGTCGCGGCGGCGGTCCCCATCAGCATGACACGCGCGCCCTGCAGCGGATCGCCCGCCTTGCGCTCGTCGATCATGAGCGACACCCGCGGGTCGGCGAGGACGTTCTTGGTGTGCACCGCCAACCGCGAGATCAGGAGCAGCGGTGCACCATCCGCCGCGGTCGCGACGTTAACCAAAGAACAGTAGGGATCGCCCGTGCCCGGCATCAGCGTCGCCAGCGCCGCGCTGCGGCCTTCGCGCAGGAGCTTCTTGGCGGCGGTTTTGGGATCGAAATCGGGTGTCGGTTTCATCGTTAACGCCTCCGAGACGGGAACTTTCCATGCCGGTGATGTTCGCAACATTACGTGACGGCGGGCATTTTGCCTTGCGCCGCCTGCTCAAGTATGTTCAGAAAGCCTCGACGAATCACGGCTTTGTCGAGGATTAGTCACATTTCGGCCCAGCTTTGCGGGCTGCCTCAATTCGGGGGCGGCTGCTACTGAACAGGGGCTCATGCCTACAATCGCTCTTGTCGACGACGACCGCAACATCTTGACGTCGGTGTCCATCGCGCTTGAAGCCGAGGGCTACCGAATCATGACCTATACGGACGGTGCGTCGGCGCTGGACGGCTTCAAGACGTCGCCTCCGGACCTCGCCATTCTCGATATCAAGATGCCGCGCATGGATGGCATGGAGACGCTTCGCCGCCTGCGGCAGAAATCGGACATGCCTGTCATCTTCCTCACCTCCAAGGACGAGGAGATCGACGAATTGTTCGGCCTGAAGATGGGCGCGGACGATTTCATCCGTAAGCCGTTCTCACAGCGCCTCCTGGTCGAGCGCGTGAAAGCAGTGCTGCGGCGTACCACGCCGAAGGACGGCACCACGCCGAAGGAAGTCGATGCGCGCGCGCTCGAGCGCGGCCATCTGCGCATGGACCCGGAGCGTCACACCTGCACCTGGAAGAACGATCCGGTGACGCTTACCGTGACGGAATTCCTGATTCTCCAGGCGCTGGCGACCCGGCCCGGCGTCGTGAAGAGCCGCAACGCGCTGATGGATGCCGCCTACGACGATCAGGTCTATGTCGACGACCGCACCATCGACAGCCACATCAAGCGCCTGCGCAAGAAGTTCAAAGTGGCCGACAACGACTTCGATATGATCGAGACGCTTTACGGCGTCGGCTATCGTTTCAAGGAGATGTGAGGCCGGTAGTGCCCACGGGCGTACCGCGCTAAAGTGCGGTACGCCGGTTTCGACATGCTGCGGTCCGGCGGGGCCAGCCAACCAAGCGATGCTGCTGGCCGAACCCGCGAGGGGGCACGCTACCCGGCAGATTGATCGTGCTCAATAGAACGCCCGAAACGCTCAGGACCCAGGTCGAGGCGCAACCGCCGGACGATGACCTGCCGCGCGAGGACAAGCTCCCGCGCAGCGGCTTTGCGCGGGCAACGTGGCAGTTCTTCACGCACCTGAGCATGTCCAGCCTGACGCGGCGGATCATCTTCCTCAACGTCGCCGGTCTGGTCGTGATGATGATCGGCATTCTCTATTTGTCGCAGTTCCGCGCCGGCCTCATCGATGCGCGCATCCAGAGCCTGATGATCCAGGGGCAGATCATCGCCAACGCGGTCGCCGCGTCCGGAACGGCCGATCCCGACGGCGCCACCATCGATCCGCAGCGGCTGCTCGAGCTGCAGCTCGGGGAAATCTACGATCCGTCGGAGACCGGCAATCCCGGGCTCGATTTCCCGATCAACCCGGTGCGCATCGCACCGGTGCTGCAGCAGCTCGTGTCGCCGACGAACACGCGCGCGCGCATCTATGAGCGCGACGGCACGTTCATTCTCGACAGCCTCGCTCTCTACGACGTGCTGCGCTTCGACCTGCCGCCGCCGGAATCGTCGCAGCCGAGCTATATCGAGCGGCGCCTCATGACGCTGCGCCGGTGGCTCACGCGCGGCGACCTGCCGACCTACCGCGAGCTCGGCCAGGCGAACGGCAAGCTCTATGAGGAGGTCGCGATCGCCCTTACCGGGCAAAAGGCGCACATGGTGCGGATCAACGATCGCGCCGAGGTGATCGTCTCGGTCGCCGTTCCGGTGACGCGCTTTCGCGCGGTGCGCGGTGCGCTCATGCTCTCGACCCAGGGCGCCGAAATCGACGAGATGGTCACCGCCGAGCGGCTTGCGGTGCTGCGCGTGTTCCTGTTTGCGGCGGGCGTCATGATCGTGCTCTCGTTCCTGCTCGCCGGCACGATCGCGGGCCCGATGCGCCGGCTCGCCGAATCCGCCGAAGTCGTCCGCCGCCGCATCAAGACGCGCGTGGAGATTCCCGACTTCACGCGGCGGCGCGACGAGATCGGACATCTGTCCGGCACGCTGCGGGATATGACCAACGCGCTCTACAGCCGCATCGAGGCGATCGAGAGTTTCGCCGCCGACGTCGCGCATGAGTTGAAAAATCCGCTCACGTCGCTGCGTTCTGCGGTCGAGACGCTGCCGCTTGCCAAGACCGATGAGAGCCGGGGCCGGCTGCTCGCCGTCATCCAGCACGACGTGAAACGCCTCGACCGGCTGATCACCGACATTTCCGACGCCAGCCGTCTCGAAGCCGAGATGCAGCGGCAGGAGGCAAACCCGGTCGACCTGATCAAACTCCTCACGGCGGTGACGAGCGTCGCCAACGAGGTGCCGCGCGAGGACGGCGTGAAAGTCACCCTCAACTTCGAGGGTGGCAATGCGCAGGCCTTCATCGTGCCCGGTCACGACTCGCGGCTCGGTCCAGGTGGTCAACAATCTCGTCGACAACGCCCGCTCGTTCTCCCCGCCCGACGGCACCGTGCGGCTCATCTGCCGCCGGCTGAAGAGCGAAATCGAGATCGTCGTCGATGACGACGGCCCCGGCATCGCTCCCGATGTGCTCGAGAAGATTTTCGACCGCTTCTACACCGACCGGCCGGAGCACAGGTTCGGCCAGAATTCGGGACTCGGGCTGTCGATCTCCAAGCAGATCGTCGAAGCGCATGCCGGCCGCATCTGGGCGGAGAACCGCTTGAGCGTTTCGACGCCCGATGAGCCGCCTGCCGTCCTTGGCGCGCGCTTCGTCGTGCGCCTGCCGGCGAAGTGAGGGAGGCTGCAACGGCGACGGTGCATGCCTCGGCGGTGCTCACCGGCAGCCGCGCCATGCTGATCCGTGGGCCAGCCGGCAGCGGCAAGTCGCGGCTCGCGCTGGCATTGATCGAAGCCGCCGCCTCCGGGCGCATCCGTTTTGCACGCTTGGTCGCTGATGACCGCGTCGAACTGACCGCCGGCCATGGACGGCTGCTCGTTCGACCCCCGCCGGCGCTTGCGGGCCTGATCGAAGTGCGCGGCGTCGGCGTCAGACGGCTCGCCGTTCGAGCCGGTCGCGGTTGTCGGGCTGGTCGTCGACCTTGCGGCGGCCGACGGCGAGCGAATGCCTGCTTCTTCCGCTCAAACTGCCGAGATAAACGGCATCCGGCTGCCACGGCTCCCCGTCGCGGCCGGCGCCGATGCCTTGACGGCGGTGCTTGCAACGTTGCATTCCGAGCCCACATAGCTGCCTATCTTTCCGCGATGCAAAACAGCCCAAAAATCAATATACAGGCCCTTGCGAACGGGCTTCGGATGGTCAAGATGGCGGTCCTTTCGTGCGGTGCACCCTTCGCGCCCGCGAGGAGTACTTCATGATCGGTCTCGTTCTGGTCACGCACGGGCGGCTCGCCGTCGAGTTTCGCTCCGCACTGGAACACGTCGTGGGCCCGCAATCGCAAATCGAAGCGGTGACCATCGGTCCGGATGACGACGTCGAGCAGCGGCGCAAGGACATCATCGAAGCGGTCAAGCGCGTCGACACCGGCGACGGCGTCGCCATTCTCACCGACATGTTCGGCGGCACGCCGTCCAACCTCGCGATTTCCGTGATGAGCCGTCCGAAGGTTGAAGTGCTCGCCGGGATCAATCTTCCGATGCTGGTCAAGCTCGCGAAGGTCCGCGACGAGTATCCGCTGCCGGAAGCGGTCGCGGCGGCGCAGGACGCCGGCCGCAAATACGTCACCATCGCCAGCCGCGTGCTCGCCGGGAAATGAACGATCCGGCCGGCGCGCATCGCGACGACGCATCGGGTCGCGCAGGCGGCGGAGAAGCGGTCATCCGCGTGCTCGATATCTGCAACAAGAAGGGACTGCATGCGCGCGCGTCGGCGAAATTCGCGCAGATGGTCGACCAGTATCGATGCCGTGGTGAAGGTCACGCGCGGCGCCGAAACCGTCGGCGGCAATTCGATCATGGGACTGATGATGCTGGCGGCCGGCCACGGCACGTCGATCACCGTCGAGGCGACCGGTCCGCAGGCCGCCGAAGTGATCGAGGCGCTGGCGAAGCTCGTGAGCGGACGATTTACCGAAGACGAATAGGCGCGCGCCGTACCGCGGGCCGCGCTCTCTTCGACATAAAGAAATCTTTATATCTTTATTGTCTGCGCCGGATGCGGGCCTGCTATAGGCACGCCCAAGCAGCCCTCTCACCTCGCCTCTCAGCCAAGGATCGTCATGACCGCGTCCGCCAAAGCCAAGACCGCCGCCGCAACCGACTACATCGTCAAGGACATCGGCCTCGCCGAGTTCGGCCGCAAGGAAATCTCGCTCGCCGAAACCGAAATGCCCGGCCTGATGGCGACCCGCGAAGAGTACGGCCCGAAGCAGCCGCTGAAGGGCGCGCGCATCGCCGGCTCGCTGCACATGACGATCCAGACCGCGGTGCTGATCGAGACGCTGGTGGCGCTCGGCGCCGACGTGCGCTGGGTTTCGTGCAACATCTATTCGACGCAGGATCATGCGGCCGCCGCGATCGCGGCGGCGGGCGTTCCGGTGTTCGCCGTGAAGGGCGAGACGCTGAAGGACTACTGGGACTACACCGCCAAGCTGTTCGACTGGCACGGCGGCGGCACGCCGAACATGATCCTCGACGACGGCGGCGACGCCACGATGTTCGTGCACCTCGGCGTGCGCGCCGAGAACGGCGACACCGCGTTCCTCGACAAGCCGGGCTCCGAGGAAGAGGAAGTGTTCTTCGCGCTCATCAAGCGCATCCTGAAGGAGAAGCCGAAGGGCTACTTCGCCGAGATCGCCAAGAACATCAAAGGCGTCTCGGAAGAGACCACCACGGGCGTGCATCGTCTCTACGACATGCAGAAGGCCGGCACGCTGCTGTGGCCCGCCATCAACGTCAACGACTCGGTCACCAAGTCGAAGTTCGACAACCTCTATGGCTGCCGCGAGTCGCTGGTCGACGGCATCCGCCGCGGCACCGACGTGATGATGTCCGGCAAGGTCGCGATGGTCGCGGGCTTCGGCGACGTCGGCAAGGGCTCGGCCGCCTCGCTGCGCCAGGCCGGCTGCCGCGTGATGGTGTCGGAGATCGATCCGATCTGCGCGCTGCAGGCCGCGATGGAAGGCTATCAGGTCGTCACGATGGAAGACGCGGCGCCGATGGCCGACATCTTCGTTACGGCGACCGGCAACAAGGACATCATCACGATCGACCACATGCGGAAGATGAAAGACCGCGCGATCGTCTGCAACATCGGCCACTTCGACAACGAGATCCAGATTTCCTCGCTGCGGAATTTGAAGTGGAACAACATCAAGCCGCAGGTCGACGAGATCGAGTTTCCCGACGGCCACCGCATCATCATGCTGTCGGAAGGCCGCCTCGTGAACCTCGGCAACGCGATGGGTCACCCGAGCTTCGTGATGTCGGCCTCGTTCACCAACCAGACGCTGGCGCAGATCGAGCTCTACGCGAACAACAAGAACGGCAAGTACAAGAAGGAAGTCTACGTGCTGCCGAAGTCGCTCGACGAGAAGGTCGCGCGGCTGCATCTCGCCAAGATCGGCGTGAAGCTGACCGAGCTGCGCGACGACCAGGCCTCCTACATCGGCGTGAAGAAGGAAGGCCCGTTCAAGGCGGATCACTACCGGTATTGAGCGCCGCAACGGCTGGCGAAGGCGTCCGCGACGAGCGGGATTCGCGGGGATTCGGCTACCAGCCTCGGCCTGGCCGCGATTAAATCTTGGTAATCCGCATCTTTCGGGGCGGCCGCGGCAAACGATCGCAAAGCCCGATTCCATTGGAACTTTTGCTCGCATTTAGGGTGGTCAAAGGAGAGGAAAAACGGCTAATCTGCCGAGCCACCCCATTACCAACTTGTAACCCAAATGACACACTTTCCGCTACATTTTCAGCGACTTACACGGGATCAGGCAACACGTTCCCATAGGAGGGGCGACATGGTCACGTCACTGCGCGCAGCGGCGTTGGGTTTCGCATTCACGTTGGGCATCGCGGCGATCGCCGTTGCCCAGGATCACCCGGCGGCCGGACTTTCAATTCCACAATCCTCACTGACGGACGCGGAGCACGCGCGCGCGATCGCGCTGGCGGAGCCGCAGGCGACGGTCTCCGACCGCAACGCGCTGCATCCGGACCTCGGCGCGCAACGCCGGCACCAACCGCGTCGTCGTCACCGGCGTGCAGGCGGTCGGCGTCGACAAGACCAGCGAGCGGCTCGCGGTCGTCACGCAGCTACCAGTACGAGGGCAATGTCACGATCAACCGGCTGGTCGATCTGAACAGCGGCCGCGTGGTCGAAGAGGACCGCATCCAGAACGGCGGCGCCCGCTTCACCAATGTCGAACAGCAATACGCGCGCGAACTGCTGATGGGCGACGAGCGCGTTCGCCGGCTGATCGAGCCGCTGCAGGGCGCCGAGCAGTTCAACTTCCTGCTGACGACCACGCCCGACCCGAACAATCCGCTGTATGGCAAGCGCGTCGTGAACGTGCTGATCAGCACGCCGGAAGGGTATCTCACCGAGGTACCGAGAATCTCGATCAATCTCACGGACGCTGCCGTCGTCGTCGGACCGACGCCGTAATCCCGACGCGTCGTGAACAGGGGGTAACATGACGAACAAGCTACCGTGCCGCCTTCGGGCGGCACTGGTCGTTGCAGGGTGCTTGGTTCCTGCAATGGCGTTGGCGCAGCTCGAGCCGCATTTCCACCCGCAGCAGCGCACCCCCCAGCGTTCCGATATCGAATACGGCAGCCGGACCATCACGCTGCCAATGTTGCAGCAACAGCGTCCGCCGTCGCCCGCCGGTGCTCCGGGAGCACCCAGCGCGCCAGGTGGCACGCCGGCAGCGGAAAGTGGGCCGGGACCAGGACAGGGCCGGGCACAGGACCGGGAACAGGACCAGGACCGGGATCGCCCGGCGCACCGGGCGCGTCGCCTTCTCCAGGACCCGGCGGACCTCCGTCGCCCAAGGGTGCACCGGGTGCCGGCCCCAAAGGACCCGGCGCAGGACCGGGAGCGGGACCAGGCACGGGACCGGGAGCGGGACCAGGCGGACCGCCTGCTCCGAAAGGCCCGGGTGGACCTGCTGCCGGACCGGGCGGGCCTTCCGTCTCCCAAGGGACCGGGCGGGCCACCGTCGCCGAAAGGACCGACGGCCGGCCCAGGCGGACCGAGCGGTCCGGCGGGCGGACCGCCGAAGCCGACCGGACCGGGCATGGACGAGCCGCCTCCGCAGCAGCAGGCCGGCGGCGGTTGCGAGCCGCATTCGCCGCTGCCGGGCGGGCTGCCAAGCGGACCGGGCTCCGGCACCGCGGTCTACCAGCAGTTTCCGCCGACCGGGCCGATGCAAACGGCATGGTTCGTGACCTTCGATCACGCCGTGCATCGCGGCCTCTTCATCACCAGCGCGTTCTTCAAGCCCGGTCCCGACCGGGCCTGGATCAAGGTGCTGTCGGATGCCGGACCGTCCGAGATCTTCGTCCCGTATCAGTCCGGCGATCCGCGCTATCTCGATCTCGCGCATCCGTCGGAAGGCGGCGCCGGCGAGTTCGGCCTCATCCGCGCGTCACAGCGCGATGCCGGCCGCTGCGGCCAGGTGATCGGCCGCAGCAACGCCGTCGTGCGCGAGCTGACCGAGAAGGGCGTGCTGTGGAAGATCGAACCAGCACGTCTACCGCGGTCACAAGATGACGCTGTGGGGCACGCTCGGCTCCGGCAACTACAACTACATGCTCTCCTACGCCTTCAACGATGACGGCATGATCGAGTTTCGCGGCGGCGCGACCGCCACCAACCTGCCGTCAGAAGCCGTTCGAAGCGCACATGCACAACATCATCTGGCGCGTGAACGTCGACCTCAACGGCGCCAAGAACACCGTCAGCGTCGTGCGGCATATCGAGAACACCAACTCGCCGACCTGGCGCGACGTCGTCGAGCCCTTCAACAACAATCGCGAAGGCTCGATCGAATGGAACCCGCGCGAGTTCACGACCCTGCATGTCATGTCGCAGGGCCTGAAGAATGCGCGCGGCTCGCAGAGCGGCTACATGATCATGCCGATGTATCGCGGCACCGCGCGCCACATGGAAAGCTGGATGCGCCGGGACATCTGGGTGACGCGCTACAAGCCGCAGGAGATCGGCTTCCAGTTCATCGAGCGCTACGCCAACAACGAGCCGATCGCCAATGAGGACGTCGTCATCTGGCTGGTGACGTCCTCGCTGCACATCGCGCGCGACGAGGACGGGCAGGTCTACCGGCGGCAGGGCCAGCAGGCGCGGTTCATCGGAGCGGCGGTCACGATGTGGGCGGGCTTCGACATGAAGCCGCACAACATCATCGACAACACGCCGTTCTTCCCGGAGTTCAAGTGATCGATCGCGCGGCGCAGGCTAGTGTGCAGTGCCTGCGCAGATCCGCTCGGCCGCCGCGCGACGCTCGCGAGCGCTCGATTCGACCCGCGGACCGTGGACCAATCCGTACAAGCCCGCGCAACGGCCTGAAATAGCGTATTCTGCCAGTGCTTGCCCTCCCCGCCAGGAATGTTAAATCCTCGTTTGGGGATCGGGGTACAGGATGCGCTATGTGCCGATGGATCGCCTATCGCGGGGAGACCATCCCGCTCGAACAATACGTCACCGCGCCCGCTCATTCGCTGGTCGTGCAGAGCGTCAAGGCGCTGGAATCGACCGCCTCCACCAACGGTGACGGCTTCGGCCTCGGCTGGTACGGCGAGCATCCGGAGCCCGGCCTCTATCGCGAGGTGCGCCCGGCCTGGTCGGACGAGAACCTGCGCTATCTCTGCCGCCACATCCGCTCGCACCTCTATTTCGCCCATGTGCGCGCCTCGACCGGCACGCCGGTCACGCGCCCGAACTGCCATCCGTTCGCCTGCGGCCGCTGGATGTTCATGCACAACGGCCTGATCGGAAACTGGTCGCGCATGCGCCGGCAGGTCGAAGTCGCTGATCCCGGACGAGTATTACGGCTCGCGCATCGGCACGACCAATTCCGAGGCGGTGTTCCTCGCCATCCTCGGCGCCGGCGGCGACAAGGACCCGGTCGGCGCGACCAGCAAGGTGCTGTCGACGCTGACCGAGATGGTGAGCGCGAGCGGCCGCGAGGAACCGCTGCGCTTCACCGCCGCGCTCGCCAACGGCCGCGACCTCTACGCCTTCCGCTACGCCGCCAACGACAACGCCAACACGCTCTACTATCGCGAGTCCGCCGGCAACGTCGTCGTCGTCTCCGAGCCGCTCGATTCCGAGCACGCGCACTGGAAGCCGGTGCCGCCCGGCCACATGCTGATCGCGCGCGAGGGCAAGCCGGTGTCGCTCGAGCCGTTCCTCGACGCGCAGCGTGTCGCAGCCGAGTGAATTGACATTCCCACATCGCTGGCGCTTCGATGCCGTGGCCCAACAAGACCATGGAGGATCAATCGTGGCGCGCAGGTGGATGACATTTGTTGCTGGACTGGTGCTCGCGGGCGCGGCGAGCCTGCCGGCACAGGCGCAGTCGGTCGCCGATTTCTATCGCGGCAAGACCGTCAACGTGCTGATCGGCGTCGGTGTCGGCGGCGAATACGACCTGCAGGCGCGGCTGGTCGCGCGCCACATCGGCAAGCACATCCCGGGCAATCCGAACGTCGTGCCGCAGAACATGACCGGCGCCGGCGGCATCAACATGGCCAACCACATGTACAACACGGCGCCGCGCGACGGCACCTACATCGGCATGATGGGCAACAATTTCCCCGCCACGCAGGCGGTCGGCGGCAAGGGCGTGAAGTTCGACGCCGGGAAATTCCAGTGGCTCGGCACCATCGCGCCGGTGGTCGAGACCATGGCGGTGTGGCACACAGCCGGCGTCAAGACGGTCGACGACCTGCGCAAGCGGGAAACCGTCGCCGGCGCGTCGGGCCGCGGCGCGATCACCTATTTCTATCCGATGATGATGAACGAGTTTCTCGGCACGAAGTTCAAGATCGTCACCGGCTATCCGGGCGGCAACCAGATCAATCTCGCGATGGAGCGCGGCGAGGTGGAGGCGCGCAACAACACCTGGTCGAGCTGGAAGGCGACGCGGCCGCAGTGGCTCAAGGACAAGCAGATCATCGTCGTCGCGCAGGCCGGCCCGCGCGCGCCCGATCTCGACGCGCCGTCGGTCGAGGAGCTTGCGCGCACGCCTGACGACCGGCTGACCATCGAGCTGATCGTCTCCGGCACGCAGCTCGGCCGTCCGTTCGCGACCACGCCCGACGTGCCGGCGGACCGGCTGGCCGCGCTGCGCGACGCCTTCCGCGCCACCATGAAGGACCCCGAATTCCTCGAAGGACGCGGCGCAGATGGGCTTCGAGGTCGATCCGGTCTACGGCGAGCCGATGCAGAAGATCGTCGAAAAGATCCTGAGCACGCCGAAGCATCTCGCGATGCGCGCCAAAGAGTTCCTGGAGTGAAGGTCTGACTTCGTTTCGTGTCGCGCGAACGCCAACGGCAAAGATTGGCGGCACGCATAAGGGAGGAGCAGGATGAGATCAGCAAGCCTGCTTGCGATCGCGGCGCTTGCGACGTGCAGCAACGCACGCGATCGACACCGCGGCGGCGCAGGACTGGCAGCCGTCACGCCCGATCACGCTGGTCGTGCCGTTCCCGGCCGGCGGCGGCAATGACGCGCTGGCGCGGCTGGTCGCCGAGCGGATGAGCAAGACGCTCGGCCAGCAGGTCGTGGTCGAGAACCGCGGCGGCGCCGGCGGCACGGTCGCGACCCGCGCGATCGCCAAGAGCCCGCCCGACGGCCACACGATCCTGCTCTCCTATACCGGCACGTTCGCCATCAATCCCGACGCTCTATCCCAATGCCGGCTACGATCCGCGCAAGGATTTCGCGCCGATCGGCTCGATCGGCACGCTGACCAGCGTGCTGGTGTCGCATCCGTCGCTGCCGGTGAAATCGACCGCGGACCTGATCGCCTACGCCAAGGCCAATCCCGGCAAGATCAACTACGGCTTCGTGCCCGGCACGGTCGGCCACATCTCGACCGAGATGTTCGCGCGCAGCGCCGGCATCAAGCTCACCAACATTCCCTACAAGGGCAACGGCAACGCCATCGCCGACCTGCATGGGCGGCCACGTCTCGATGATGTTCCTGTCGATCCTGCCGGTGATCGGGCAGATCCAGGCCGGCACGCTCAATGCGCTGGCGGTCGCGAGCCCGGCGCGCTCGTCGCTCATCCCGAACGTGCCGACGATCGCGGAGTCGGGCGTGCCCGGCTTCTCGGCGGTCATCACCTACGGGCTCGCGGCGCCGCCGGCACGCCGCGCCCGATCGTCGACGCGGCTGAACAAGGAGCTGCAGGTGGCGCTCGCCGATGCCGACGCTGCGCAAGCGGCTCGATGCCGAAGGCGGCGCGGTGCTGCCGGGCACGCCCGACGAATACGCCGCCACGATCGACAGCGAAGAGAAGAAGTGGGGCCCGCTGGTGAAGAGCCTCAACCTCAAGGTGGAGTGAGCGCATGGCATCGATGCGCGTATTCAGCGGCCGTCGGCGCTCGCCGTCTGATCGTTGGCGTGCGCAGCGCCATGCGCCGCGCAATCCGACCCGGTGGCGGATTTCTACCGCGGCAAGACCGTCAACGTGTACATCGGCGTCGGCGTCGGCGGCGAATACGACCTGCAGGCGCGGCTGGTCGCGAAATATATCGGCCGCCACATCCCCGGCCGTCCCAACGTCGTGCCGCAGAACATGACCGGCGCCAGCGGCCTGAAGATGCTGAACTTCCTCTACAACCAGGCGCCGCGCGACGGCACCGCGATCGCGCATGGTGCAGAACGCGTTCCCGGCGGCGCAGGCGATCGGCAAGCCCGGCATCAAGTTCGACGCCAACCAGATGCGATGGCTCGGCACGATCGCGCCGGTGGTCGAGACCATGGCGATCTGGCACACCGCCGGCGTCAAGAGCATCGAGGATGCGCGCCAGAAGGAGATCGTCGCCGGCGCGACCGCCCGCGGCGTCATCATCTATTCCTATCCGGCGCTGATGAACGAGCTGCTCGGCACCAAGTTCAAGATCGTCACCGGCTACACCGGCGGCAACGAGATCAACATCGCGATGGAGCGCGGCGAGGTGCAGGCGCGCAACAACACCTGGTCGAGCTGGAAGGTCACCAAGGCGGCGTGGCTCAAGGAGAAGAAGATCTATGTCATCGCGCAGGCGGGCGCCAAGGCAAACGATCTCGACGCGCCCGCGATCGAGGACCTGGTCAAGACCGAAGCCGACCGCCAGCTCGTCGACATCATCATGTCGGGCGCGGCGCTCGGCCGTCCGATGGCGACCACGCCGGACGTCCCGGAGCCGCGGCTGCGCGCGTTGCGTGCGGCCTTCCTCGCGGTCGATGAAGGACCCCGAGTTCGTGGCGGAGACGGCCAAGCTCAACATCGAGATCGATCCGGTGAGCGGCGAGGCGATGCAGAAGATCGTCGCCAACGTGCTGGCGACGCCGAAGGCCGGTCCTGGAGCGCGCCAAGCCGTTGATGGAGTAGGACGGGCAGCTACGAATCGAAATCCCGCATGATCAGCCGCGCGCCGCGCTCGTAGGTGATGTAGGCCCACAGCCATTGCAGCGTGACGCGCAGGCGGTTGTCGAACCCGACCAACAGATAGACGTGGATGAGCGCCCACATCAGCCACGCGAAGCGGCCCTTGAACTGCATCCAGCCGAAATCGAACACCGCCGCATGGCGGCCGACGATCGCGGTGTTGCCGCGGTTGTGGAATTTGAACGGCGGCATCGGCTTGCCGTCCTGCGAGAGTTTTGGCGAGCGCGCGGCCGAGATAGGTGCCCTGCTGCGCCGCGACCTGCGCCAGCGCCGGCAGCGGCGTCCCCTGTCTCGTCGGGCGTGTTGGCCATATCGCCGAGCGCATAGACGTCGGCGACGCCCTTCACCGACAGATCGGGATTGAGCGGCACGCGTCCGGCGCGGTCGAGCGGCGCGCCGAGCATGCCGGCGGCCGGCGACGCCTTGATGCCGGCGCCCCAGATCACCGTGCCGGCGTCGATGCGGCGGCCGGCGACGACGACGCCCTTGGCGTCGATCAACTCCACCGCCTCCTTGGTGATGACGGTGACGCCGAGCTTCTCCAGCGCCGTCTTGGCGTAGTCCGACAGCTTTTCGGGAAAGCCGGAGAGAATCCGCGGGCCGGCTTCGATCAGGATGATCTTGGCGCGGCGCGGATCGATGGTGCGGAAATCGCGCGCCAGCGCGTGACGCGCCAGCTCGGCGACCGAGCCCGCCATTTCCACGCCGGTCGGCCCGCCGCCGACGATCACCGTCGTCATCAGCGCGTCCTGCTCGGCCGGATCGCGCGACGCCTCGGCGCGCTCGAAGGCGGTCAGCAGCTGCGCGCGGATGCGCCGCGCATCTTCCAGCGAGCGCGGCCCGGGCGCGAACTCCGCCCATTCCGGATGGCCGAAATAGGAATAGTCCGAGCCGGTCGCGACCACGAGCTTGTCGTAGGGAAGCTCGCTGCCGTTCGACGAGCCGCACGCGGCGCGCCGCGGTGTCGATGCCGGTCACGGTGCCGAGCACGACCTCGATGTTCTTGTAGCGGCCCAGGATGCGCCGGATCGGCCGCGCGATATCGGCCGGCGACAGCGCCGCGGTCGCGACCTGATAGAGCAGCGGCACGAACAGGTGATAGTTCCGCCGGTCGACGATCGTGACCTTGACCGGCTTGCCGCCCAGCGCCTGGGCGCAGGCGAGGCCGCCGAATCCGGCGCCGACGATGACGACACGGGGCGAGATTCTCAGGGGGTTTCTGCACGGCGGGCTCATTCAGGATTCACATAATAGATATGAGTTCGCCGCGTGGCGCCAGCAACCATGCGCGCTTGCTGGTCTCGGCATGCCGGTGCAATCATCCGTGCGCCGGGAGAACACGATATGCCGAAGCCCCTCGAACGAAGCTATGACGGCATCATCATCGGCGCCGGCCATCACGGCCTGATCCTCGGCACCTATCTCGCCAAAGCCGGCCTCGACATCCTGCTGGTGGAACGCCGGCTCACCTATGGCGGCGGGCTGGCGACCGAGGAGGTCACCGAGCCCGGCTTCTATCACAACCTGCATTCGATCAATCATTTCCACATCAGCGAGACGCCCTGGTTCAAGGACCTCGGCCTCGACGACACCGTCACCTACATCACGCCGCGCTACGAATTCGGCCAGGCGCACCGCGACGGCACCGCGCTGGTGCTCGGGCGCGATCTCGAAGAGACCGTCGCCAACATCGCGCGCTTCTCGCAGCGCGACGCCGCGACCTTCCGCGAGTGGAACCGCAGCGCCGAAGCCATCACCGCGCAAATCCTGCTGCCCGAGCGGTTCGCGGAGCCGCTGCCGCAGCACGAGCGCGAAGACCTGCTGTCGCGCACCGCGATGGGCCGCCACTTCCTGGCGGCGACGCGCCGCCAGCCGCTCGATCTGGTCGAGGAGCTGTTCGAGAACGAGCACGTGCGGCTGCTGATGCTGTTCAAGATCTCGCTGTTCGGCACCTGGCTGACCGACACGCTGTCGAAGACGAGCCCGATGGGCTCGGTGATCCGCGCCTTCGACCTGCAGACCGGCTACCAGCTCTGCCAGGGCGGCTCGTTCAACCTGGCGCGCGGCCTGATGGAGGCCTTCATCGCCGCCGGCGGCACCTACCAGCCGCAGGCGCATGTCGCGCGCATCGTCATCGAAGGCGGCCGCGCCACCGGCATCGCGCTCGCCGACGGGCGCACCGTGCGCGCACGGCAGTTCGTGGCGAGCACGCTCGACGTGCACCAGACGTTCGAAACGATGATCGGCCGCGCGCAACTGCCGGAGGATTTCCGCCGCAAGCTCGACGGCTTCAAATACACGCCGTGGTCGCTCTACGGCCTGCATCTTGCGCTCCACGAAAGCCCGCGCTTTGCGGCGGCCGACTTCGATCCCAATGTCGACCGCGCGCTCAAATGGAGCATCGGCGCCGACACGATGGAGGAGCTGTTCTCCGCGCATCAGGACGTGCAGGCCGGGCGCATCCCGAAGCTCGTGCAGTTCGGCGCCGGACCGCTGAGCCTGTCATCGACCCGACGCAGGCGCCGCCCGGCAAGCACACGACCTATGCCTGGCACGTGATGCCGCTCGAGCTCGACATGGACGAGCGCCGCTACGAAGACTTCAAGGCCGAGTTCGCGGACAGGATCATCGAGACCTGGGCGCGCTACTGCCCCAACATGACGAAGCGAAGAACATCATCGGCCGCCACGTCTATACCGGCCGCGAATATGCGCGCGAGCTGATCAATATGCGGAGCGGCGACATCTTCATGGGCGCGTTCAACGCCGAGCAGGTCATGTACAACCATTTCGGCTACCGCACGCCGGTGCCGCAGCCTCTACATGGCCGGCTCGCCCTGTCATCCGGGCGGCGCCATCTCCGGCGGCGCCGGCTATATCGCCGCCGGGCTGATCGCGCGCGATCTCGGCATCAAGACCTGGTGGCAGCCGTGGGACGCGCGCGCGCGCGCTTGAGATCTCTGGCAGAAGCCGCATGAACGACATCACGGCATCGCTCGCCGGCCGCGTGGCCATCATCACCGGCGCCGGCCAGGGCATCGGGCGCGTCTTCGCCAAGGCGTTCGCCGCCGCCGGCGCCATCCCGGTCATCGCCGAGCGCAACGCGCGAGCGCGGCGACGCGGTCGCGGCCGAAATCGTCGCGGCCGGCGGCCGCGCGCGGGCGATCGCGACCGACGTGGCCGACGCCGGACTCGGTCGCACGCCATGGCAAAGGCGGTCGAAGACAGAATTCGGCCGCATCGACATCCTGATCAACAATGCCGCGATCTTCTCCACGCTGGAGATGCGGCCGTTCGATCAGATCCCGCTGGCGGAGTGGGAGGCGGTGCTGCGGGTCAATGTCACCGGCGCGTTCCTGTGCGCCCGCGCCGTGGTCGTCGCGATGCGCCGGGCCGGCTGGGGCCGCATCATCAACATGGCGTCGGGCGCGGTGACGCTCGGGCGGCCGAACTACCTGCACTACATCACCTCGAAGGCGGCGCTCGAAGGCATGACCCGGTCGCTGGCGCGCGAGCTCGGGCCGCATGGGATCACCGTCAACGCCATCCTGCCGGGCGCGACCTTCACCGAGATCGAGCGCAAAACCGTGACACCGGAGCAAAAGGAGCGAATCGTCGCCATGCAGTGCATCGCGCGGCCGGAGGAACCGCGGGACCTGGTCGGAACCGCCCTTTTCCTGGCCTCCGACGCCGCCTCCTTCTTGACCGGCCAGGCCATCACGGTGGACGGCGGCGCCACGCATCCTTGAAGCGCATCGGCACCGGCAGGAACCGGGTCAGGCTTGCAGGACCAGCCGGGACATCAACTCGCCGATGTCGTCGAGTTGCTCCAGGCCGAGGCAGGTCTCCACCACGCGGTCGATCTGCTCGACCGGCATTCGCGATCCGGCGCATTCGATGAACTTGTCGCGCAGCTCGCCGTCCGACATGCGGTTCTCGGGCGTTCCGCGCGGATGGTCGACACGCTTTTGCAGCACGCGGCCGTCAGTGGTGCGGATCGTGACCAGCGCCGCCGGCGTGATGGCGTCGTATTCGGGTCCGTGCTCGAGCGTCACCTTCTCGATCAAACCGTGAATGGTCGGATCCGCGTAGGCTGCGTCATTGAAGGAAGCCGGGGTGACGCGGCCGCGCGTGACGATGCCGAGCGCGGTCATGAAATAGGCGCTGTGGTCCGCCTCCTCCTTGTTGTGCGGATATTTCTTCACCGGGTCGCCGTTGTGAACGACGGTCCGCTTGCTCATCCGCAAGACCACCTCCGCGATATCCTCCGGCTTGAGGTCGTGCTCGTTGACGAGCAGGGTCGTGGCCGCAAGGTGCCCCTGGTTGGTCGACTCCGTCGGAAAGAACTTCATTTTCGTGCGCATCAGGTAGTAGTCGTTCGGCAGCGGCTTCGTGATGTAGTTCTCGACGCCGCGCAGGAGCGAGTGGGCAAAGCCCTTGTTGCCCTCGATGATGCGCTCCGGGCCGGTGAAGCCGCGTTGTGCGAGATAGGCGGCGAACACGCCGCGCTCCGCCATCAGTCCGTCGGCGATATTCTTGGTGTTGTTGTACTCCTCGCCTTCGGCGTCGTTGATCGCGAGCCCGATCGCGGCCGAAGCGCCGATACCCATGGCGTGCGTCATCTGGGCGGCATCGAGCCCGATAAGCTTGCCCGCGATCACGGCGCCGGCGAACGACATCACCGAGCCGTGGTGGAAGCCCATCGGCGTGAGGCCCTCCGCGAAGGCGTCGACCATCCGGCCGATCGTCTCATAGGCGGCAACCGTCGCCTCGATCACCCGCTTCCCCGAGGCACGCTCGCGCTCGCCGACCGCGAGCGCGGCGGGCAAGGCATCGCTCGGATGCGCGCCGCCGATCTTGCCCGGGCTCTTGGGAAAATAGAGCACGTCGTTGAAGTCGAGATAGCGCACCATGGTTTCGTTGGCGATGATCGCGGACGAGACCGCGACCTTGCCGCGCTCGCCGATCAGCGTGGCTTCGCCCACGCCGCCATACGCGCGCGCGACGTCGCGGCAGGTGCGACAGGGCTCGGCGTCGAAGGCGCCGATCGCGCAGGCCAGCGCGTCAAGGATCAGGCGCTTGGTCTCGCGAATGACCTCCGGCGGGAGGTTCTCGTATTTGAAATTGAGAGCGGCCTCGGAGAGATCCCGCGCGATCGACATGAGCGCTTCCCTTTGTCCTTTCATCTAGTATCGTTCGGGCTGGAAACGCGCAATCGCCCGGGAGAGGCCGTGAATTCGACAACAAGATGGAGCCGCGCCGCGGTCGCGGCGCTCGTGCTCGGACTGTCCGTCCAGGCCGCGCCGGCGCAGGACGTCGAGCGCTTCTATGCCGGCCGCAAGCTGTCCGTGGTCGTCGGGCACGAGGTCGGCACCGGCTTCGACCTCTATGGCCGCGCGCTGGCGCGGCATATGGGCCGTTTCATTCCCGGGCAAACCCAATCTCGTCCCGGAGAACATGATCGGGGTCGCCGGCTTCGCGGCGGCGAACTGGCTCTACAACGTGGCCGCGAAAGACGGCTCCGTCATCGCGCATCTTCGCCCATACCGCGCCGTTCGAGCCGCTGCTCGGCAAGGGCACCGGACGCTTCGATGCCTCGAAGTTCACGTGGATCGGCAACATGGACGCGGTCGTCGGCGTCTGCGGCGTCTGGGACCATGCCGGCATCGCCAAGTTCGACGACCTGTTCACCAAGGAGACGGTGTTCGGCGCCGGCGGCGCCGGCTCGGGCGGGCCGTTGACGCAGTTTCCCACCGCGTTGCGGCGGCTGCTCGGCGTCAAGATCAAGCTGATCCAGGGCTACAAGGGCTCGGCCGAGATCAGGCTCGCGATGGCGCGCGGCGAGCTCCAGGGCGTCTGCGGCATCCCGATCTCGACCTTGAAGACGGAATGGAAAGACGATTTCAACAGCCGGCCGCTTCAAGATCATTCTCCAGCTCGGCCGCGAACGTCATCCGGCGCTCGGCGACATCCCGCATGTCTACGACTACACGAAGACGGCGGATGACCGTCAGGTCTTCGACCTGATCTTCGGCCTGCAGGCGATCGGCCGCCCGTTCGCGGCGCCGCCGGGCGTTCCGGCGGAGCGCGTCGCTGCGCTGCGCTCCGCCTTCATGGCGATGACCAAGGATGCGGGCTTCCTGGCGGAGGCGGACAAAGCTGTCGCTTGACGTCGCGCCGTCGAGCGGCGAAGAGGTGCAGGCTTTCGTGACGCGCATGTATGCGTCGCCGAAGGCGATCGTCGATCGCGCCAAGGATGCGCTGCGCCTCGACTAGGCAGCAGCCTGCCGCCGCCCTTCGAATCGAATTCACTCACATTGAAGGCAGTACGCGCGATGACCGACGTGACCCTGGTGAGCCAGCCCGAAAAATATTGGGACCGGCTGTTCGCCCCCGGCGGGCATTGCGCGATCATCACCACCGTCGACAAGGAAGGCCGGGTGAACGCGGCGTCCTACGCCACCTGCGTGCGCATCGTGCACAATCCGGTGCAGATCGCGTTCACCACGAGCCTCACCGGGCATACCGGCGAGAATTTGCTGGCGACCGGCGCCTTCGTCGTCAACCTGCCGTCGTTCGAGCGCGACATCCTCGAAAAGGTGCGCGTCGTCGGGCTGCCGTTCGCGCGCGGCGTCAACGAGCTGGAAAAAGCCGGGCTGACGCCGCTGCCGTCGACGCGGGTCAAGCCGCCGCGCATCGCCGAATGCCTGCGGCATTTCGAATGCGAGGTGGTTTGGACCAAGGAATGGCTCAAGCGCATGATGGTGGTCGGCAATGTCGTGGCCGCCTCGACCTACTCGGACTGCGTCGACGCCAAGGGCTACATCGTCTGGGACCGTGTGAAGCCGGTGGCGTTCTGCGGCGCGCCCTATGTCAACATGTTCGCCGCCGCGCACGAGGTGATGGAAGTGGGCATGCCCTATGAGGGCCCGGAGGTGGCCGCCGCGGACCACAGCGTGCGCAGCTATTTCGAGGATATGTGACGGCCCGGCCAACGCCGCCCTGTTTCTGGCCTCGGACACCGCCTGTTCCCCTGACCGGCCAGGCCATCACGGTGGATGGCGGCGCCGCCCATCCGTTAAAGCCTTGCCGGTGCGGCAGGCGGGTGTTATCTGCCCGCCATGACTGCGGTTCCCATCGACAACATCCGCAATTTCGCGATCATCGCGCATATCGACCATGGCAAGTCGACGCTCGCCGACCGGCTGATCCAGCTCACCGGCGGGCTCGAGGCGCGCGAAATGGTCGAGCAGGTGCTCAATTCGATGGATATCGAGCGCGAGCGCGGCATCACCATCAAGGCGCAGACCGTGCGGCTCAAATACAAGGCGCGCGACGGCAAGGACTACATCCTCAACCTGATCGACACGCCCGGCCACGTCGACTTCGCCTACGAGGTGAACCGCAGCCTCGCCGCCTGCGAAGGCGCGCTGCTGGTGGTGGACGCGTCGCAGGGCGTCGAGGCGCAGACGCTGGCCAACGTCTATCAGGCGATCGACAACAATCTCGAGATCGTGCCGGTCCTCAACAAGGTCGACCTGCCGGCGGCCGAGCCGGACAAGGTCAAGCAGCAGATCGAGGACGTGATCGGGCTCGATGCCTCGGACGCGATCGGGATTTCCGCCAAGACCGGCCTCAACGTCCCCGAGGTGCTGGAGGCGATCGTCAATCGCCTGCCGCCGCCGAAGGGCGACCGCGACGCGCCGCTCAAGGCGCTGCTGGTCGATAGCTGGTACGACCTCTATCTCGGCGTGGTGGTGCTGGTGCGCATCGTCGACGGCGTGCTGCGCAAGGAGCAGCGCATCCGCATGATGGGCACCGACGCGGCCTACAATGTCGATCGCGTCGGCGTGTTCACGCCCAAGCTGACGCAGGCCGAAGAGCTCGGCCCCGGCGAGATCGGCTTCCTCACCGGCTCGATCAAGCAAGTGGCGGACACCCGCGTCGGCGACACCATCACCGACGACCGGAAGCCGGTGGCGGAGGCCCTGCCCGGCTTCCGTCCCGCGATCCCGGTGGTGTTCTGCGGCCTGTTCCCGGTCGATGCCGCGCAGTTCGAGGACTTGCGCGCGGCGATGGGCAAGCTGCGCCTCAACGACGCGAGCTTCTCGTACGAGATGGAAACCAGCGCCGCGCTCGGCTTCGGCTTCCGCTGCGGCTTCCTCGGCCTCCTGCACCTCGAGATCATCCAGGAGCGGCTGGAGCGCGAGTTCAACCTCGACCTGATCGCGACCGCGCCGTCGGTGATCTACAAGATCAAGCTGCGCAACGGCGAGACCATGGAGATCCACAATCCGGTCGACATGCCCGACCCGATGAAGATCCTGGAGATCGAGGAGCCGTGGATCGAGGCGACGATCCTGACGCCCGACGAATATCTCGGCTCGGTGCTCAAGCTCTGCGAGGACCGGCGCGGCAAGCAGAAGGAACTCACCTACGTCGGCAACCGCGCGATGCTGAAATACGATCTGCCGCTCAACGAGGTGGTGTTCGACTTCTACGACCGGCTGAAATCGGTGTCGAAGGGCTACGCCTCGTTCGACTATCACCTCACCGACTACAAGCCGTCCGAGCTGGTGAAGCTGCAGATGCTGGTCAACGGCGAGCCGGTCGACGCGCTCTCGATGCTGGTGCATCGCACCCGCGCCGAGCAGCGCGGCCGCGCCATGGCCGAGAAGCTGAAGGAGCTGATCCCGCCGCACATGTTCCAGGTGCCGATCCAGGCCGCGATCGGCGGCAAGATCATCGCCCGCGAAACCGTGCGCGCCTTCCGCAAGGACGTGACCGCCAAGTGCTACGGCGGCGACGTCACGCGCAAACGCAAGCTTCTGGAGAAGCAGAAGGAAGGCAAGAAGAAGATGCGCCAGTTCGGCAAGGTCGACATCCCGCAGGAAGCGTTCATCGCCGCGCTGAAGGTGGATGTGTGGAGGACTGGGCGATTTCTAGACCAATGGCGTCGCTCTCCCCCAAAAGCAGACATTATATGCGGCGACCTGCATGTCCGCTTAGGCCAGGAGCGGACTCTGTGCGGCAAGAAAAAAGATGATGCCCCCTTCCGCCTGCGCGCAAGCCTGATGTAGCGTTTCCTTGGAGCCGCCCGCGGGAGTTGCCGAATTCCGATTATTGCAACGGCGGCAAGGGTGCCATCGGCGGGCCTCCAGCAAAGGGTGCCGCGACCATGCCAAAACTCTACGAAGCCCTCGCAGAAGCGTTCCTTGCGGAGGGAGTTGACACGCAGTTCGTCCTGATGGGCGACGGCAACATGCACTGGTCCACCGCCTTTGCCAAACTGCCGGGCGTGCATACCGTCCACGTCAGGCACGAGCATGCCACCGTCGCGGCGGCGACAGCCTACAACGTAGCCACCAACAAGGTCGCCGTGGCCTCCGTCACATGCGGGCCTGGCGTGACCCAGTTGATGACGGCGCTGCCGGCCGCGGCTCGCGCCCGCCTGCCGATGGTGGTGTTCGCCGGCGAGGCGCCGATCAACGCCAAGTTCTACAACCAGCAATCGACCAGGCGCCGCTGGTGACGGCGACCGGGGCGCATTACATCGCCGCGCACAGCGTGCCGCGCATGATGGACTACGTGCGCGAGGCCTTCCACATCGCCAAGTACGAGCGGCGGCCGGTGGTGCTGGGCATTCCCTACGACCTGCAGAAGGTCGAGCACATGGCCAACCAGCCCTACGAGACCTCGGCGATGTACCGGCCCAAGGTCGGGCGCATGCACCCCGATCCCGAGGTCGTGGCCGAGGCCGTCGAGCGGCTGGCCGCGGCAAAGCGGCCGATCATCCTCGGTGGCCGTGGCGTGCTGTGGTCCGGCGCGCGCGATGCGGTGGTCAAGCTCGCCGATCGCTGCGGCGCCTTGCTCTCCAACACGCTGCCCGCGCGCGGTCTTTTCCACGACCATCCGTTCGGGCTCGGCACCACCGGCAGCTACTTCACGTCGTTGGGCAGGGAGATGTACGGGTCCGCGGACGTCGTGCTCGCGGTCGGCACGAGCCTGTCCTACTATGTCGGTGGCGGGCACGACTTCGCAAAGGCCTGCAAGATCCAGTTGGACGATGCCCCACGCGGTCTGCGCGATGGGCAGAAGGCCGCCGACATCTACGTCAGATCAGATGCGCTCATCGGCATTGAGGCGATCCTCGCCGGCCTTGACAAGAAGCTGGGCGCTGGCAAACCGACCGCGGCGGCCATACGCACCAAAGAGCTGGCGCATCGCATCGCGACCGAGCCAGCGGACTCGATGCCGTTCGACATCGAGCCCGGAGTGCTGGATCCGCGCAAGGTGATCGAGGCCATCGACGCGGTCATTCCAAAGGACTGGGACATCGTCGTCGGCGGCGGCCATCAGGCCTATTTCAACACCCAGATGCGTGGCAGGCCGGCGGAACGCTACACGACGGTTCGTGAATTCGGCGCGGTCGGCAACGGCCTGTGCTATGCGCTTGGGGTTGCGGCTGCGCGCCGGCAGGGCCGCGAGGGCAAGGTCGTGCTGTTCGAAGGCGACGGCGGGTTCTTGTTCCATATGCAGGAGCTCGAGACGCTCAAGCGTCAAGGATTTCGCATCCTGATGTGCGCGATGAACGACGGCGGATACGGCTCGGAGTTTCACAAGCTGCGCGCCGACGGCCTCGACGATAGCCTCGCGGTGTTCGGCCGGCCCGCCTTCGAAAACATCGCGCGCGGCTTCGACCTGCGCGGCCACGAGATACGCGATGTGTCGGTCATCCCGAAGCTGTTCGCCGACTTCACCGCGCAAGGGGAAAGCGAAATCTGGAACATCCAGATCTCCGACCAGGTCACGGCACCGATCATGCGCCAGACCGTCAAGCGCGGGCACGGCAATATGTGAGCATTTCGCAAGCGGACATTCCTGGGCGTATATGAGTACGGGCCCTGGATGCTATCGACCCAGCATTATCTTTTGCTGGCAAGCTTCGTACTTCCGCACCAACGGGTGATCTCTCCGGTGACCGGGGGTAATACCTGCACAATTCGCCGATCGTCGTTTCCCAGTTCGCAAGCCTAAATCTTTGCATTGCCTCAGATATGGTGTTAGTATACGGCCTCCTGGCAAACGACAATCTCCTCACCGCCCTCGTCAGACATGCTTCCGCATCGCGTTCCCTTTCACGCATCTGCGCGAGCGTCATGCCGTAACGGCGAGCGCCGTATGCAGCCTGAGCTTCCTGGAATACGGGATCTATTTCGGGAACCAGATTGGTGTAGCTGTCAATTCGGTAGATTGCCGTCTTGGTGTGTTCGATATTCACCAGCTGATCGTAGAAGTTTTCGGCGATCCCCATGTCCGCCACATACTGTTTCAACAACGTCAGCATGCGCGGAAGTTGCTTCTCAACAGTCTGCCGGCTTTGCAGTGCGGATAGCTGATAGGGGCGATG
>CAWKMR010000061.1:0-202577 GCA_963850705.1 uncultured Alphaproteobacteria bacterium
TTCGGGCTCGATGAACTCGACGCGGCCTGAGATGGGGGAATGTCTCTTCCGCGGGATCGACCACCTGCACGGTGTGGCCGTGCGCGCCGGTCGCGGACAGCCGCGAGAACATCGTGCGCAACTCGTCCATCGGGCGACCAGAAATCCGACACGATGACGATTTCGGAGAGCGATGATGGCACGAACGAGGGCGGCAGGCTGGGCGCTCGGTCGGGTCGTGCACCACCGCGTTGCCAGCTTGTCGAGCACGTTGCGGCTGCCGGTCGGCCGCATCAGGCCCGGCACGCCGACGCGTTCGCCGGCCTGCACCAGCACTTCGGCGAGCGCAAAGGCGACCACCAGCCGCGGCTGAGCTTCGATTCGTCGCGAGCTGTGAAGTGAAATGCATGGACGGCGAACGGTCCGGCCAGATCCAGACCGTGTGGGCGGCCTCCCATTCCTGCTCGCGCACATAGAGGATGCCGTCGCGGGCGGAGCGCCGCCAGTCGACGCGGCGCGCGGGCTCGCCCGAGAGGAAACGCCGGACTGCCATAAATTTTCGCCGGGCCCGGCGCGGCGGCGGCCGTGCAGGCCGTGGATGACGGTGGCGGCGATCTTGCGCGCTTCCAGGATCAGGCGCGGCATAGGTTTCGGCGAGCGTGCGCGCTTCCCCGCTCGCGTGCTGCGTGGCCTTGACTCTTGCTTATCGGCCGCCGCGCCATTCAAAGCTATCCGATGCGCTCTTTGAGCCTGCCGATCACGCCTTCCATCGTCTCGCCGTCGGCGCGGGCAGCGAAGGTGAGCGCCATGCGGTGCTTGAGGATCGGTTCCGCCATGTCGAGCACGTCGTCGATCGAGGGAGAAAGCCGCCCGTCGATCAGGGCGCGCGCGCGGCCGCAAGATCAGCGCCTGGGAGGCGCGCGGGCTCGGGCCCCAGGAGATCAGCTTGCCGAGCTCGCCACCCTCCGGGCCGGGACGCGCCGAGCGGACCAGCGAGAGGATCGCATCGACGACCGATTTGCCCACCGGAAGACGGCGCACAAGCCGCTGCGCGGCCATCAGCTCGTCCGCGCTCATGGTGGGCTTCGGCTTGCTCTCTTCTATGCCGGTGGTGTCGAACACGATCCTCCGCTCGTTCTCGAGGTCGGGATAGTCGACGTCGATCTGCATCAGGAAGCGGTCGAGCTGCGCTTCCGGCAGCGGATAGGTGCCTTCCTGCTCGATCGGGTTCTGGGTCGCGAGCACATGGAAGGGGCGGGGCAGGTCGTGGCGGTTGCCGGCGACCGTCACATGCTGTTCCTGCATCGCCTGCAGCAGCGCGGATTGCGTGCGCGGCGAGGCGCGGTTGATCTCGTCGGCCATCAGCAGCTGGCCGAAGATCGGGCCGGGGATGAAGCGGAAGCTGCGCTGCCGCCGGGGCTTTCCTCCAGCACCTCGGAGCCGACGATGTCGGACGGCATCAGGTCGGGCGTGAACTGGATGCGGCGCGCTTCAAGCCCGAGCACGATGCCCATGGTCTCCACGAGCTTGGTCTTGGCGAGGCCGGGAAGGCCGACGAGCAGCGCATGTCCGCCCGAAAGCACGGTGATCATCGCCTGCTCGAGCACCCGTTCCTGGCCGAAAATGACCTTGCCGATCGCGGCCTTGGCGGCGGCGACCTGCGCGCCGGTCGATTCGGCTGCACGCACGATCATGTCTTCGAGTTTTTCCAGCCCGTCTCCGGCTGCCGCCATGTCATTTGCTCCTTAAGTTCCGGACACGTGCATAGGGCAGTGTCGCGTACCGGGCCTCACCGGCCTGACTACAAAACGTGCAACATTCGCGCCAAATGCCGCAGGACGAGATCACATCGTGTCGCGGGCGCTGTCGCCCGGGCGCACGAATCCCCGTAACTGCCTGGAGATTACGCTAGTTTTCAACGGGCGCGATCCTGCCTTCTTGCAGTCCTGTCACGATCGCCCCGGGTTCGGCCGTCCCACGCCTGCGAGCGCCTGTCGCGTGCGGCTTTTCCACGTCCAACCGGATATTCCGGCGGCGGTGGATAAGCTTGCGCGCGATCGCGATCGCGGAGAGAAACGGCCAATCACAGGCCCACGTTCCAGGCAAACCATGGCGAAGGAAGGGCAGCGAAATCAAGGATTTGAGAGCATCCAGGCGGCGGCCGGCGAGGCCGCCCGCAAGGGTCCTCCGCCCGTGCACCTGTGGAATCCGCCCTTCTGCGGCGACCTCGACATGCGGATTTCCGCTGACGGAACATGGCATTACCTGAAAACTCCGATCGGGCGGCCGGCGCTGGTGAAGCTGTTTGCCTCGGTGCTCAAGCGGGAAGGCGACAAGTATTTCCTGGTCACGCCGGTCGAAAAGGTGGGCATCACGGTCGACGACGCGCCGTTTCTGGCGGTGGAACTGAAGGTGGAGGACGGCGAGCCGCGGCCGGCGCCTGCACTTCCGCACCAATGTGGACGACTGGGTCGCCTGCGGACCGGGTCACGCGCTGCGCTTCGAGCCGGAACCCGATACCGGCGGGCTCAAGCCCTATCTGCACGTGCGCCGCGACCTCTGGGCAAGGTGACGCGGGCGCTGTTCTACGACCTGGTCGAACTGGGCGAGGAGCGCGATGTCGACGGCGCGCGCATGTTCGGCGTGGCGTCGGGCGGCGAGTTCTTCGTCATGGCGCCGGCGGACAGTTTGAAGGAGTTCGCGTGACACGCACCTACCGGATCGCCGCCATCCCCGGAGACGGCATCGGCACCGAGGTCATCGCCGCCGGCGTCGAGGCGCTCGACGGCCTGCGCCAAGCGCGACGGCGGCTTTGCGTTGACGTTCGATCATTTCGACTGGAGCTCGGAGCGCTACAAGAGGACCGGCGCCTTCATGCCGGAGAACGGCCGCGACCTGATCAAGAACCACGACGCGATCCTGTTCGGCTCGGCCGGCGCGCCCGACGTGCCGGACCACGTCACGCTGTGGGGATTGCGGCTCGCGATCTGCCAGCCGTTCGATCAATACGCCAATGTGCGCCCGACCCGCATCCTGCCGGGCATCACGAGCCCGCTGCGCAACGTCTCCGGCCCGGAGCTCGACTGGGTGATCGTGCGCGAGAACTCCGAGGGCGAATATGCCGGCGTCGGCGGCCGCGCGCACGAGGGATTGCCCGAGGAAGTCGCGACCGACGTGTCGATCTTCACGCGCGCCGGCGTCACGCGCGTGATGCGCTTCGCCTTCGCGCTCGCCCGCTCGCGGCCGCGCAAGCTCCTGACCGTGGTCACCAAGTCGAACGCGCAGCGCCACGGCATGGTGATGTGGGACGAGATCGCCGCCGAGGTCGCGGCGGAGTTTCCCGACGTCACCTGGGACAAGATGCTGGTCGACGCCATGACCATGCGCATGACGCTCAAGCCGCAATCGCTCGACACCATCGTGGCGACCAATCTGCACGCCGACATCCTGTCCGATCTCGCGGCGGCGCTCGCCGGATCGCTCGGCATCGCGCCGACCGCCAATCTCAATCCGGAGCGGAAATTTCCCTCGATGTTCGAGCCGATCCACGGCTCGGCCTTCGACATCATGGGCAAGGGCATCGCCAACCCGATCGGGACGTTCTGGTCCGGCGTGATGATGCTGGAGCATCTCGGCGAGAAGCGCGCGGCGGCGCGGCTGATGCGCGCGATCGAGCGCGTCACGGCCGACAAATCGCTGCACACGCCCGATCTCGGCGGCAAGGCGAAGACCGCCGACGTCACCAAGGCGGTCTGCGAGGCGTTGGCCGGCGACAATCAGAAATAACGACAAGCAGAAAAACATCAGGGAGAACGACCATGCGAAAACAGATGGGATGGCTGACACTCTCGCTGGTGGCAGGCGCGCTTGCGGTTGCCGGCGCAACGCAGGCGATGGCGCAGGCCTATCCGTCGCGTCCGATCACGGTGCTGGTGCCGGCGGCCGCCGGCGGACCGACCGACGCGATGGCGCGCATGATCGCGGAGTCGATGGGCCGCACGCTCGGCACGCAGATGGTGGTCGAGAATGTCGGCGGCGCGGCCGGAACCATCGGCATGGCGCGCGTCGCCAAGGCCGCTCCCGACGGCTACACGGTGGCGGTCTGGCATATCGCGCAGGCGACGGCGCCGACGCTCTACGACAATCTCCGCTACAATGTGATCAACGATTTCGACTCGATCGGCCGCATCGCCGACGTGCCGATGACGATCGTCGGCAAGGCCAACCTCGAGCCGAAGAACGCTACCGAGCTGATCGCCTGGGTGAAGCAGAAGAAAAGGCGGCGACCTTCGCCCATGCCGGCGTCGGTTCGGCGGCGCATCTGTGCTCGCTGATGTTCCTGAGCGCGCTCGGTGCGCAGGTGACCGGCGTTTCATATCGCGGCACCGGTCCCGCGATGACCGATCTGCTCGGCGGCCAGATCGACCTGATGTGCGATCAGACCACGACCACGGCGGCGCAGATCCAGGAAGGCAAGATCAAGGGCTATGCGGCGACGACGCGGCAGCGCCTGGCGGTGCTGCCCGACCTGCCGACGCTCGACGAGGCCGGGCTCAAGGGCTTCGAGGTGACGGCCTGGCACGCGATGTGGGCGCCGCGCGGCCTGCCGGCCGACGTGTCGAAGAAGCTGATCGCGCGCGCTGCAGGCCGCGCTGAAAGACCCGAAGGTGACGGAGCGGCTCGACGCGCTCGGCGCCATCCCGGTGCCGCCGCAACAGCAGACGCCGGAAGCGCTGGCCGCCCATCTCAAGGCCGAGGTCGCCAAATGGTCGCCGGTGATCAAGGCGTCCGGCGAAAAGGGCACGTGACAGGAACAGGCGCGTTCCGCATAAGGAATGTTGCATGACGGCTCCGCCTGTTGCTGCCGCGACCTCCGACTTCTTCTCCCGCGCCCGCGCGCGGCTCACGCTCGACGTGCCGGCGGGCATCACCGACGAGACGATCGTCCCCGCGCGCGGCGACCACGATCTCGATCCGATGGCGGCGGCGATCGCGGCGGTGCGCCCGATCCGGCCGGCGGCGGTGCTGGTGCCGATCGTCGCGCGCGACGAGCCGATGGTGCTGCTCACCCAGCGCACCGCGCATCTGAAGGACCATGCCGGGCAGATTTCGTTTCCCGGCGGCAAGATCGACCCCACCGACGCCTCGCCGATGGCGGCCGCGCTTGCGCGAGGCCGACGAGGAGATCGGGCTTGCGCCGACGCGTCATCGAGCCGATCGGCTATCTCGATCTCTATCTCACGACCTTCGGCTTCCGGATCGTGCCGCTGGTGGCGCGCGTCGCGCCCGATTTCTCGCTCACGCTCAACCGCGACGAGGTGGACGACGCCTTCGAGGTGCCGCTCGCGTTCCTGATGGCGCCGGAAAACCACCAGCGCCAGAGCCGCGACTGGAACGGCCTCACGCGTCATTTCTATGCAATGCCGTTCGGCGAGCGCTACATCTGGGGCGCGACGGCGGGAATTTTGCGCAATCTCTACGAGCGAATTTACGAAGTGTCGTGAGTTCGCACGATCGTGCGTTGGTCGTGCGAAACTTCGGAATCGGTCCGCGACAAACTCGCGGCTGCCGGTATGCTACGGTTTTCCCGTGACGTTCCTCGGAAATTGTGGGGAGCGCGACGGAGGCTGAACGCCGTCGCGACGAGTTGATGGGACGGCCTGTGTTTGTTCGCCTGGCAGTTGCCGGGCTGACGTTGGCGACCGTGGCGATGGCGGCGGCTCCGTCGATTGCTGCCGATATCCAGGTGTTCACCTCGGGGGCGCCCTCGGTGGTGCAGAAGCGGCTGGCGCCGGCCTTCACCAAGGCGACCGGCCACAACGTCGTCATCACGGCGGAGACGATCAATCTGATTCTCAAGCGTCTGGAAGGCGACGCCGGTCTGGAAGGTGACGCCGGTCCGGACGTCGTCGTGATCCCGCGTCCGGCGCTGGCCAAGTTCAACAAGAGCGGCGCATTGCGGCCGGGCAGCATGGTCGACGTCGCGCGCGTCGGCATCGGCGTCGTCGTGAAGGAAGGCGCGCCGCTGCCCGATATCTCGACCGCGGAGGCGCTGCGCAAGACGCTGCTGAACGCCAAATCGATCGCGCATCCCGATCCGAAGGGCGGCGGCTTCACCGGCGCTCACATCGACCGCATGTTCGAGCGTCTCGGGATCGCCGATGCCGTGCGGCCGAAGGTCAGGCTGGGTTTCGCGTTCGCGGGCGGGGTCGACAGCGTCGCAAAGGGCGAGGTCGAACTCGGCCTCTTCAACATCAGCGAGATCGTGCCGGCCAAAGGCGTGACTCTCGTGGGGCCGCTACCCGATGAACACCAGAATTACCTCGTCTTTGCCGGCGCGCTGCATGTTCGCGGCGCCTCGCCCGGGCCGGCGGCCGCCTATCTGCGCGCGTTGATCGAGCCCGGTGCCGATGCGGCCTGGATCGCCGGCGGGATGGAAGCGTTCGGTGACCCGGCGCTAACCGGAACCGTGCCCGATCGTGCCGGCAATCGAGATCGGCCAGCACAATGAGCGCTGCAAGGCGCTGGTGACCTTCCTGGGGTCGCCGATGGCGGCGAAGGCCTTCCGCGCTCAGGCCGCCATCACGCCGCTACGCAGCGCGTCCGGGCGCTCGAACGTCAGCTGTGCCAACGGAACCGGCCGGCTGAACAGATAGCCTTGCGCGAGCTGGCAGCCGGCGGTGCGAAGGAATGCAAGCTGCTCCGCCGTCTCGACGCCTTCGGCGGTCGTTTCGATATCGAGACCACGTCCCAGTCCGGTGATCGCGCACACGATGGCCGCGCTGTCGGAGTGCGTGGTCATGCTCTGGATGAATGACTTGTCGATCTTGATCTTGTCGAACGGGAACATCTGCAGATAGCGCATCGACGAGTAGCCGATCCCGAAGTCGTCGAGGACGATCGAAACGCCGAGGTTCTTGATCTCGTGCAGGACGGCGAGGTTCTCCTCGTTCTTCTCCACCAGCACGGTCTCGGTGATTTCGAGCTCCAGGCGGCTCGGATCGAGGCCCGGTTTCCTTGAGCGTCGACTTCAGAACGTCGAGGAGGTTGGTCTGCTTGAGCTGCACCGCCGAGAGATTGACGGCGATCTTGAGATGCGACGGCCAGCTCGCCGCATCGAAACAGGCACGCCGCAAGATCCAGCCGCCGAGCGGCATGATCAGGCCGCTTTCCTCCGCCAGGCCGATGAACTGGTCGGGGAAGAGGAGCCCGCGCTCCGGATGACGCCAGCGCACCAGCGCCTCGGCGCCGCAGCACTCCTTGCGGCCGACGTCGACGACGGTCTGGTAGTGCAGCTCGAATTCGTCGCGCAGCAAGGCGCGCCGCATGTCCTCTTCGAGGTCGCGGCGGTCGCGCGCTTCCGCCTCCATGGCGGTCTCGAAGAAGCGATAGCGGTTGCGGCCCTCGGACTTCGCCTTGTAGAGCGCGAGGTCGGCATGGCGAACGAGCGCGTCGGCGTTGTCGGCGTCCTGCGGCGCGAGCGTGATGCCGATCGAGGTGCCGATGACGATCTTGCGTCCGTCGATATCGTACGGCTCGGTGATGGCCGAAAGGATGCGGTTGGCCAGGACGGTGACCTGATCGTGCTGGTTCATGTCGGAAATCTGGATGATGGCGAATTCGTCGCCGCCGAGCCGGGCGACGATATCGAGTTCTCGCACGAGTTCGGCGCAAGCGTTCCCCGACCGCCTTCAGAAGAGAGTCGCCGATCGCATGTCCAAGCGAGTCGTTGACCGCCTTGAACCGGTCGAGGTCGAGCATCAGCACCGAGAACTGCTCGCCGTGAGCTGGCCATGCGCGCGAGCGCCTCGTCCACCTTCTCCAGGAACAGCGCCCGATTGGCGAGGCCGGTCAGGGCGTCGTAGCGCGCCATATGGGCAAGCTCGGCCTCGACCCGCTTTTGCGCGGTGATGTCCTGATGGACCGCGACCCAGCCGCCGTTGTCCATGCGCTGATGGTTGATGGCGATGACGCGGCCGTCGCGCAGATGGTCGACGATGGAATAGTCATGGCCAACGGACATGTCGACGATCCGATTGGCGGCGTAGTTCTTTGACGCCGGCGAGGCGCCTGCCGCCACGCGGGCGTCGAGAATCGTCGCGCGCCAGCGTGCCCGGCTTGAGCTGGTCGAGCGTGAGATTGTACATGGCCGCGTATTGCTTGTTGCACACGACCAGCCGCTGTTGGCGGTCGAACATGCTGATGCCGTGGGCCATGTTGTTGAGCGCGGCGTCGAGCTGTTGCGACGTTCGCTGCAGGGATGATTCCGATTTGCTCAGGTGGCGGAACTGTCGCGTGATCGCGATCAGGAGGTAGATCGAGCACAGCAGCAAGGCGGCGCTGCCCAGTCCGATCATCGCCGAGCGCCGAAGCCATCCCGCCAAAGCTACTTTCTCAGTGACCGAGATGTTGACGAACAGCGGATATTCCGGAACCGGTCGCGACGACACATAACGATAGTTGTTGTCCGCCTTCGCGTGAATACGGTAGCTCCTTTTGCCGCCCGTCACCGCGTCGGCCCAGGTCGATTGGTGAGAAAGCTTCTTTCCTGCAAATCCGACCGCATCCGGATGACGAAACAGGATCGTCCCATCTTCTCGCACGAGGTTGAAGATCGCGTTTTGAATGGAATGCGTCGATTCGAAGAAAGCCTCGAAGTAGCTCGAGTTCACGCTGGCGAAGACGATGCCGGCGAACGCGCCGCTTGCGGTTTCCAGGCGCTGGGCGAAGACGACGATATGGCTGCCATCGATCCTTGTTGCGGATTGGAACCGATGTGCTCAGTTTTCTGTCGAGCCGCGACCGTGCGGCTGTGAAGTAGTCGCGATCGGCGACGTTGATGTCGGGCGTCGGCCAGGCGGCGGTCGAGGCGACGATCTGTCCGTGTTCATCCGCGACCACGATGTTGAAGATGTGCGGCACGGTTGCAAGATGCCCCCGCAACCTGCTGTGCATCTCCTTGTTGCCATAGACCGAGCGAAGCTTGTCGGGCGTGTCGATGTCGAGGCCCTTGCTGACGTTATTGATTTCCAACAGCATCGCTTCGATCGAGGCGAGCGATCGGGACATCTGCCCGGCCAGGACGGCGGCGATGTTGCCGGTGTCCGACATGGCGGCCTGGATGGCGTCGTTCCGAAGCTGCCAGATCGTGAACCCGACCGCGCCGACCGAGAGGCCGAGCAACAGAATCGCGGCCCACCACAGCCGCCGCAGCGGTATGGGCTTCAACGCCGACTGCGTGTCTGTCGGCGCGTCTTTCGCACGTTCAATGTTGCCAGCGCTTTTGTCGAGCATGCCCGTTAAAGCCAAGCCGGCGGCCGCCGCCGAACCTTATGCTTCAACTTTAAGCGACGGAGCAGAATATCCACTTAAGGTCTTGGGTTAACCGATCGCTAACCCAGACATGCTCAGGCGCGTTTTTGGGCTTGCGTTGCAAACAGACAGCGTGCGCAGCCGCGGTTCCGCACGCCTTAGCTGCGAATTAGGAACGTCGTGACGAGTTCCGCGAACGCAAATTTCGCAGTGCCGCTTGTCCATCGGGAAGCCTCGGAAGCAACGTGCCGAGCATCACCATGCCGACCGCTAGCAAAAATCTTGCCGACAGCGGCTCGTCGAGAATGAGATAGCCGGCGGCGACGCCGAACAACGGCGTCAGGAACGTCAATGCCGCCAGGCGGTTCGCCGAATAACGCTGAACCAGTCCAAACCAGATCAGGAAGGTGATGAACGCGACCCACGCGGTCTGGAAAATCAACGACGCGATAGACAGGCCGGACGGTATGCTCGTCATCTTCTCGCCCAGCAGGAACACGCAGAACGCCGAGACCGGGACGGCAATCGCAAGCTGGTAGAAGAGCGTCTTCTCATAAGGTGCGCGGGACAGCGAACTCGCCTTGGCAACCAGCGTCGTGCCGGCGGCGCCAATCGCAGCGAGCACCATCATGGCGTTGCCCAGCGCCTGTTCGGGCTTCGCGAACGGAGAAGATTCGCCGAACGCAAGAACGATGCCCGCAAACGACAGCGCAATTCCCGCCCATTGCAGCCAGGTGAAGCGTTCGCCCGGAAGGAACCAGCGTGATGCGATCACCACGAAAATCGGTGCGGTGTAGAGATAGACCACCGATCGGCTGGCGGACGTGTAGAGCAGGCCTTGGTAGATCAGGATGTATTCGAACGTGAACAGAAGTCCGATGAGAATTCCGGGCTTCAGCGTGCCGTCGCGAAAATCAAACTTGACGCCGCGCGCCAGCATCCAGATCGCGAGCATCAGCGTCGCCCCGATGGCGCGAATAGTGACCTGCATGACAGGCGGCACGTCCGGCAGCGCGAGCTTCACGGCGACCTGATTGAGGCCCCAGCTCAGACACAGAATCACGGTCAGGGAGATCGCCAGCAGATCGAGCGGGCCCGCGGCATCCGGCGTCGGTCCGGGCGCTGCGATCACCTCGTCAGGTGTCGTGTTGATCGCCGCCTGTGCGTCCGGTGGGTTCGTCGTCATGGAATAGCGACCCGCGCGCTCGGCCCGACCTGCAGCTTCCAGTCCTTGATCGGCGTTGCCGCGACATCGAGCCGGCCCGTCAGATAGTAGAGCCGCGCCGTGTCCTCGCTGCGGGAGGTGCAGAAACGATCCTGCAGATAGTAGGGCGGCGTTGCCTGATAGTAGAGCGTCGCACGCACCGCGACGGCGCGGCCGCGCAGTTGTGCGAGCGGGACGCGGTAGGTGACGGTGTCGGCGCCACCGGTCCGGTAGTCCGGGTCGTCGCCGACCGCGACCGGTGCGACTTCCTCCGCGAGCTCGTGGTTGGCGCCCAATGCATCGGCGATGCTGACGCGATCGTCGAGCGGCAGGAAGCCCGCCGGCAGCAGCCGGTTGTCCTTCACTTTGGCGCAGAGCGACAGGAAGCTCGTGGTCAACTCGCCCTCGGGCTTCGCGCCGATGCCGCAAACCGGTGCCGCTCCCTCCGCCGGCTTCGCGACAAGCTCCTCATAGATTTGCGCCTGATCCTGCCGCGTGATGACCTGGAAGTGTGGCTGGTGCGCCCGCGCCAACGGGTTGATGCGCGCCGAGCAGTCGGCCCGCCACCGCAATTCACCCGCAATCGGCGTGCCGCGTTCGTCGACGATGACACCGTTGGCATTGGTGCGCCCGGACGTCCACAGCACGCGGTCCCGCGCATCGAGCACGCTGAACTCGATGAAAGCGCGGCGGAACGCGACGCCGGAGGGGAATTTGTGCCCGGCCATGTTGGTGATCGTCACCTTGGCGCTCAGCGTGGTGCGATCGCGCCTGACCTCGTCGACGTTGACGTCGGCGGTGCGGTACCGGGCCTGGTACAGCATGGCGTTTTCGGTCGTGGCCAGGAGATCGACGCCACGCTTGGCCGTCAGCATGGGATCTTCGGTGCGGATGCCGAGCAACTGCGGGAATTGCCGCGCCATCTTGATCAGGAAGAGGTTCAGCCCGACCAGCGTGTGGCGGGCATAGCCCTCGCGCACCGGCAGGTCGATGTCCTGCGCCGGCAGCGTGTGCTCGGCCTGCGGGAAGTTCGAGTATTCCTGAATGGTCGCGATCTTGCTCTGGTAGGGCAAGCCGAACGCGTCCCGCCTCGGCATGTGGCATTCCTGGCATGATTGCGCTTTGGCGCCGGCGCGCAATGGAAGTGGACCGTCCGGAGTTCACGCCGGTGCGATAGGCGCTGAACGCCCACTCCGGATAAGTCGCCTGCTCATAGGTGCGCGCGACCGGCTTGCCGCGATGCAGGACCGGCAGGTGCACCGTGTGGCAGCTCGCGCACATCTCCGCGCTCTTCACGTGCTCGCTGTGCTCGGGCACCATGCCAGTCGCGTTGGTCATCGCCTTCTGCTTGGGATCGCGGAACGGTCCGTAGAGCCTGCCGGGCGGTCCGAGCAGGAAATTGCCGGTGAACGTCCGCGCCAGCCCGGTGAGTCCAGGGTTCGTCCGTTCCTGCCGTGCGTCGATACACGCATTCTGCGGCTGCGATTGTGCGGCGGCGGTCGCTTCCTTGCCGAGCACCATGCTGTGGCAGGTGGTGCAGGAAACGCCATCGCGCGCCAGCGCCGCATAATGAGCGAGCGCGCGGACCTCGCCGTCCGCCTGGAACGGTACTGCATTGAGATTATCGCGCACGAACGGCGCGCAGGTGCCGGTGTCGGCGTGGCGGTCGGCAGCGAACTGGCGCTGACCCTGTACCGCATGGCAGCCGAGGCAGGTGTCCTCGATCGCCTGCGGCGATTCCGGATGGAAGGTTTCGGTCTCGCTGGCGAGCTGCGCGAAGAAGATCGGATCGCGTCCGGCGAGCCCCTTGGGCGACGTGCGCCAGGTGCCGTATGGCGAGACGTTCACCATCTTGTTGTCCGGGCCGGGCTCGGTCATGTCGAATTGCAAGCCGGTACCGCCGGCGCTGTGGCAGCCGATGCATTGTGTGGAGGTCACCATTTGCGATCGCGCGTTGGGCTCGCCGGCCGCGGCCCACACATGGTCATAGGTTTCCGATGGCATATTGACGACGGTCGAACTTGTCGGCCGCGCTTTGCTCAGCAGCCCGAAAAAGCGGGTGAACAGCGACCGGTAGGGCGGCGGCGGCTCCGCGTCAGGCTTCCCCTTTGCCATCTGTTCGTGAAAACTTTCGAACAGCGGCGCCGTGACGAAGGTCTGGCTGAGAAACACCAGCGGGTCGCCGCGTTCGCCCTTGATATTGCGTAACGACGCGAAGGTGGAATTGTCGCGCGCCGACGCGTGGCAATTGGTGCAGTACAGGCCGAAGCCCATATAGGGATAGTCGTTGCCCGCGGGTGCCGGCCAGTCCGGCCGCCAATCATTTTTCTCCGTCCATCCGAACCAGCCCCAGAACCAGCCATCGCGAGAGCCGGGAGCGTCGCGCACCATGATGGCGGCTCCCGACGATGGCATCAGGTGCAGCGGATCGACGCTGGCGCAGGCCGCCGCCGGCGGCGGGAACATCTCCTTGACCATGATCGCGCCGTCGGGGACGGGCGATGCCTCCAGCGGGACGGCATACTCTTCCGCGCGATTGGATTTCAGCCAGTCGTACATGTCGGGCGAGTACCAGGTCATGACCGGCGCATGGGTGCCGAAATAGGATCCGGTCCATTTCCCGTCCTGAAGCGTTCCGATGTAGGGGCCGGTGTCGCGCACGCGCTTGTCGCGCTTCCAGCCGGACGCTTCGTCGCGGTGGCAGTAGTTGCGCAAGAACTGCGCGAGCTTGGCCTGGTAGGCGTCGAGCGCCAGGGCGCGGGGATGGCGCACGGCCTGCGCGAGCTCCGCGCAAAGCGTCAGGCTGGTCGGTTGCAGCGGCTTGGCGCGCTCGGACGGGCAAACCGTCGCCGCGATTCCGGCGCCGCAGGACAGAGCAACAAAGATCAGGGAACCGCCGAGGCGAAGCAGGCCTGAATGCCGGTGGCTTGTTCGTTGAGATCTCTTCGGACCGCTTGAGGCCCGTCCCAGCGCCGCGCCGACGATGTGCACCCGTATCCCTCCAGAGCCGCCAAGAAAATAAGAGTCGCGCCCCCGGTGGGTCAACTAAGGCAACAGTGTCCACTGGATTCGTCGCAAATCAGGGACAGATATGTGAGGATTGCGGCGACCGTCCCATGCCGTGGCGGGAATTGCCGTGTAGATTGCACTTATGGTCCGCCCCTTCTTTACCGAGCTGGTGCTGTTCGTCGCCCCGTTCGCGCTCTATGCGCTGTTCCTGTGGGCCGCCAAGCAGGGCGGCGTGTTCGACCCGGCCAACTGGCCGCTGGCTCACGTGTTCTATCTGCTGATCGCCGCCTTCCTGCTGGTCATCGGCAGCTTCATCGTGCTTGCGCAGTGGGGCGGAGCGCCGCCGCACTCGACCTATGTGCCGGCGCACATCGAAGACGGCAAGTTCGTGCCGGGACAGACGAAGTAGGTCGGAGCCGCCGCATGAGCTCGCCCCGCCGCATCCCGATCGGTCCTGAGCGGGCGCCTTGGTTGCGCAGTGGTCCGCTGCCGCGGCTGCTCGATGTACTCGACCGCGACGGCGAGGAAGCGCGTGTGGTCGGCGGTGCGGTGCGCAATGAACTGCTCGGCGAGCCGGTCGGCGATATCGACATTGCCACCACGGCCGTGCCGGAGGAGGTGATGCGCCGCGCCGCGGCCGCAGGCTTCAAGCCGGTTCCGACCGGCGTCGAGCATGGCACCTTGACTGTCGTGGTCGACGGTACGCCGTTCGAGGTGACGACGCTGCGCGAGGACATCGAGACCTTCGGGCGCCAGGCCCGGGTCGCCTTCGGACGCGACTGGCAGCGCGACGCCGAGCGGCGGGATTTCACGATGAATGCGCTCTACGCCACGCGTGACGGCACGGTCTATGATTATGTCGGCGGGCTCGACGATCTCGCGGCGCGGCACGTGCGCTTCATCGGCGATCCGGCAAGGCGGATTGCCGAGGACTATCTGCGTATCCTGCGCTTCTTTCGTTTCCACGCTGCTTGCGGTGATGGAGGACATCTCGACCCCGCGGGTCTCGCCGCCTGCATCGCCGCGCGGAAAGGAATTGAGACGCTGTCGCGCGAGCGCGTGCGCATGGAGATGTTCAAGCTCCTGGTCGCGACGCACACGGTGCCGGCGCTTGTGACCATGAGCGAGACGGGACTGCTGGTGGCTGTCCTGGGCGGCGTTCCGCTGCTCGCCAGCTTCGCCAATATGATCAAGCTCGAGCGCGAGCTTTCGCTGACGCCCGATCCGGTGCGGCGGCTGGGTGCGCTCGGCGTCAGCACGATCGAGGACGCGGAACGTCTACGCGAGCGGCTGCGCCTGGCCAATATCGAGCACGATCGTCTCGCGTCGATGGCGGCCCGGTGGTGGCAAATCGGCGCGGCGACCGGCATGCACGAGGCACGCATGCTGCTCTACCGGATCGGCCCGGAAAAATTCCTCGACCGGATGTTGCTGGCATGGTCGCGGGCCTGGAGCGAAGGCGTCGCCGACGACCGCTGGCACGATCTCGTTCTGTTGCCCGATCGCTGGCGCGCGCCGGTGTTTCCGCTCAAGGCCGCCGACTTCACCGCGCGCGGTGTGGCGAAGGGTCCGGCGCTGGGCGCGGCATTGCGGGCGGCGGAGGAAGCATGGATCGCCCAGGACTTTCCGATGGACGCCGCGGCCCTGGCGAAGATCGCCGAGGCGGCCGTAGGAGCCTGAGGGCGCGCCGCGTCGCTAGTGGTCCGATTTTAACATTCGCATCCCGTTTCGGCAGGCGATTTTGCGAATGTTAGAATCAAAGGACCACTAGCAAGTATTACTTGCTAGTGGAGTTTTGGATTTGACATTCGCGTTGTGAGTCCGCTGCCAGGTGGGTCGCGAACGTCAAATCCACTCCACTAGGCGGCGCGGGTGTCGGCTTCGACCGCGCCCGCCTGCATGGTGCCGGCAAGTACGCCATAGACCTTGGCCCAGGCGGAGCGGACCGCCGGCGTGAATTCATCGCCGAGCCCACGCTCGAGCGTCCACATCAGCGCATCGGCCACGATCGCGTAGTGGGCGACGGTGACACCATAGCCGGCGTGGCGGGCGCCCAGCGCCTTGACGTGCGGCACCAGCGTAGCGAGATCGTGCAGCCCGCCGACCGCGGCGGCGATCATCGCCATCAGCTTGGCTTTCTGTTCCTTGAGGTCCTTCGGGAACATCGGGCGGAGCTGCGGCGCAATCTCGAACAGCCGATTGTAGAACAGGTCGGCGGCTGCGGCCTTGATCGGCAACACCTTCGCAAAGCTCGCGCGGACGAGCGCAATATCATTGGCAGTCAACATCAGAAACCCTCTCATCAGAAAATGGTCGTTGCGCTTGGTTGCGCGGAGGGCCGATTTGGTTCAACGGAAATTTGTTAATGCGGATTAAGGAAGAGCGATTTACGCGACGAATTCGGATCAATTCGACGCTATGCTACCTTCGTCTACACTCATGGCATTGCCGCGCCAGACGAAGTCATGGCCGCGCCAGCCCTCAAACCACAAGACTGGCAGCATGATGTCCCGCACCATCGCGTGCAGCGGATAGAGCAGGGGCAGGTGCCAGCCTGACAGCGCCGCCAGCAGCATTTCAGCGCCGTACCAGAGCACGAGGAACGCCGCCGCCGTGGCGATGACGGAATGGCCGGTGGCGATTGCGATGAACAGGGCGGCCAACAGCGGCAGTACCGAGCCCTGGGTGACCTCGAGACAATAGAAGAGAGGAAAGCTGTCGCGCCGCAGCCGCGCCCAGCGTACCTGGCGGTCCCACACGTCGGCACGGACGCGCTCTCCGAGTGGCTGCTGGAACGGCGCATCGACCAGCCGCACGCGGCGGCCGCTGGCCCGCACGATCTTGGTCGAGGCCGCGTCCTCGGCCGCTTCGCCGGCGAGCATGCGCAGTCCGCCTGCGCGCTCGATATCGCCGCGCCGATAGAACAGCGTCTTTCCCTGCGCGAAGCCGAAGCCGATCGTGTCGGCGGTGTACTGCCAGCGCGCCTGATAGGTATTGAGAAAGCTGCATTCGAGCTGGGCCCAAAATCCCCGCGGATGGCTGCCAATCGGCGGGGCGGACACCATGCCGGTATCGGGCCGCCAAGTCGCAAGCAGCCGCTGAATGTAGTCGCGCGGCAGCAGCACATTGCTGTCGGCCATCACGATTCGATCATTGGCGGCGGCGCGCCAGCCCTTGAGCACATTGTTGAGCTTCGGATTGGCGCTGATGCGCTCGTCGCCGGTGAGAAGCCTGGCATCAATGTGCGGATATTCGGCGATCAGGCGACGCACCAGTGCGACGACCGGATCGCGCGCGGACGCCGCGCAGAACAGGATCTCATAGCGCGGATAGTCGAGCGTGAAGGTCGAGCGCAGTGTCGCCTCGACGAAATTGTCGAGGCCGCAGACCGGACGGATGATCGTGATTGGTGGCGCATCGTCTGGCGGCGGCAGTGCGCACGCCGGAAGGCGGCAGCGGAAAATGGCGACGGCGATGCTGGTAAGCTGGATGGCAATCGCTAATCCGCAGAAGGCGGATGCTGCCCAGAGCGCAGAGGTCATCGTGAAAAGTTAACGTGAGTCGATGACGCCCAGATGACGACGGACGGCGCAAGTCATTGAATCACTGTCATAAAACCGCAAGACAAAACAGGCATTGAATTGCCCATGGGGAACCATTGAACGAGCAAGAGTGAACGTGAGGGCACCTGTCGAGAACCGCCGTCTTCGCTCGCTGTTCATTTCCGACGTGCACCTTGGCGCCCGCGGCTGCCAGGCTGAAAAGCTCCTCGATTTCCTGCGCTGCCACGAAGCCGACACCATCTATCTGGTCGGCGACATCGTTGATGGCTGGCAACTCCGCTCGGGATGGTTCTGGCCGCAGTCCCACAATGATGTGGTGCAGAAGCTCCTGCGGCAGGCCCGCAAGGGCGTGCGTGTAGTCTACGTTCCCGGTAACCATGACGAGTTCCTCCGCGACTACTGCGGGACGCATTTCGGCGGCATCGTGGTTACCGAGACCGCTATCCATGTCGGAGCCGACGGCCGCCGCTATCTGGTGATTCACGGCGACCACTTCGATCTGGTGGTAACGCAGGCGCGCTGGCTCGCGCTGCTCGGCGGCAAGGCCTATGACTGGGCCATCGTCGCGAATCGAATCTTCAACCAGGTCCGGCGCCGGCTCGGCTTTCCCTATTGGTCCCTGTCGCAATGGTGCAAGCTGAAGGTCAAGAATGCCGTCAACTACATCGGCGACTTTGAGAAGACGCTGGTTGCAGAAGCGCAGCGTCAAGACGTGCATGGCGTCATTTGCGGTCACATCCACCACGCCGCGATCCACGACGATTTCGGCATCCGCTATATCAACTGTGGCGACTGGGTGGAGAACTGCACCGCGATCGCCGAGCACCATGATGGCCGCTTCGAGATCGTGACCTGGACCGGCGACAGGGGAGACACGGGCGAAACGCTGGTGCCGGCGGCTCTCCCGTCGCTCGGCCGTCGCGCCGCCGCCTGATCCGCAAGCTTTGTGCGTTGCACGATGTTCGACTGCATCGTGCGCGGCAGCAATGTCACGAGACGGCAAAGATCGTGAAATAGAAGCGGGAAAAACGCCCCCGATCCCATAGACACCGCCGGGCGCCGCTCGCTAGGATTCCCCCGCTAAGGTGGGGAAAGAGATCTGAACAGCCAAGCTCATCGAGGAGGAGTCATGATCCGCATCATCACCGCAGTTGTTGCATCGGTTGCGCTGGCGTCGGTCTACGCCGTCGGACCGTCGTTCGCCGCGTCTTGCAAGGAAGAGGCGGCCGCCAAGAAGCTCGCCGGCGCTGCGCTGACCAGCTTCATGGGTAAGTGCGAGCGTGACGCGCAGAATGCCTGCGACACCAAGGCGGGAGCGCAAAAGCTCGCCGGTGCGGCCAAGAACAGCTTCACCAAGAAGTGCGTGACCGAAGCGATCGGCGGCTGACACCCGCAATTCACAGCAAACGATATCGGCGGCCGGCGCGACAGCCGGCCGCTTTGTTTTTGGCGAGATCTACTTGCCGGCCGCGGTGCGCAGGCCGACGGTCGGGCGCGGCCGGAGTTGCGGAGGAAGAGCGGCGATCTCGATGATCAGTTTCATCAGGATCGCTTCCGCAAACGTCTCGAAGCTCTTAGCGGCAATCATGAAAGCGCCGGGACCGCCGATCACGTAGTCCTTGAAATACTGGTCGAGATACGGCTCGAAAGCGAGGATCGGCAAGCCGTTGATGACGATGCCGGCATCGACCGCTTCGTCGCGCGCCTGCGTCACCGAGCGGCCGCGGTTGTTGGAGCCGTCGCCCGACACGTCGATCACGCGGCGCTCGGACTTGAACGGCGCCTGCGGGAACAGCGTCACGGAATGGTCGATCGCGCCGGAAATCGAGGTCCCGCCGCCGTACATCATGCGCGGTGCCGACTCGATGGCGCCGGCAAATCCCTTCACCGAGCTTTCATCCTTGAGCAGGGTCCACGGCACCACCTGCGACTGCAGGAACGGGCCGGACCACTGCGTCATAGTCACGGCGATGGCCTGGTTGCGCCCAGCAAGGATGGTGTTGAGGACGCGCCGGTTCTGGAACGCGGCCACGTAGCCCATCTTCTGCAATTCGAAGCGCTGCGCATTGACGCTGCCCGAGACGTCGACGGCAAGTACCAGTTGCAGATCGACGGTGGATTGCGCCCGCGCATCATCGCGCGCGATCAAGGTCAGCAGCAGCACCGCTGCAAGGCAGACGGTGCGTCTGGGCTTGGATCGGGGCCGGCCCAAAGTCACGCGCATCGGAATGCCCTCCGTGGCGTTCAGACTCGGCAGCATAGCGGGTATCGCGGCGACTCGCACCGGGGGATTGGAGGGGCTACATTGGGGATCGAGGCATGCCATGACCCCGATCCGACGCCCAGCCGATCTCGCCCACAGCACCGCCCGGCGGTTTGCGGAGCGCAAGACCGACCGCAATGCCTTCCGGCGGGAGACGTTCGCGCTCCCGCGTGCACAGGCGCGCGAAAAAGCGAAGGAAATGTTCCTGCGCTTTCCCAAGGCGGCCTACCAGACCGAGATCGAGAGCTGGCGCGAGCTGCCCGGCGACCGCATCGAATTCACCATGCGCCGCCTGCCCAGCGCGGACTGACGCAATCTACGGTTCCGCGTAACCTCAAGCGATGTCTGAGCGTATTGTCTTTAAGAGGCTGGCATCCGTTGTACTTCTGGAGCTCGATCCATGCGCAGGTTCTTGCGCGATGTTGTTGTGTTTTTGTTTGGTGGCCTGGCGGGGACTGTCTTCGGGGTCGCGCTCGGCTTTTTCATCTTTCCCTATGTCTTTCCGCCGCCGCCCGCGACGGAGACGCTGACCGAGGCCGACCGTGCGCGGCCGGTCGCCACCGGCGCCTTCATCCACGCCAACCCCTCCGACCCGGTCCACTACGGCAAGGGCAAGGTCAGCGTGTATGAGCGCGCGGTCTTCCTGGAGCCGGACTTCGAGGTCGGGCCGGGGCCCGCGTTCCACGTCTACCTGGTGCCGAAGTCGTCGATCCGCTCGTCGTCCGACATGAAGGACGTGATGTTCGTCGATCTTGGTCAGTTGCGCTCCTTCAAGGGCAGCCAGCGCTACACCATCCCGGCCGGTGTCGACCTCGCAAAATATCCGAGCGTCATCATCTGGTGCGAACGCTTCGGCGTGCTGATCTCGCCGGCGGATCTGAAGACCGCCCAGACGGCGAAATAGCGAGGAATTGCACAAATCGTCTCGGCCGGGCATGACGGGGACATGCTCGACGCGCTTCTCGCCTCCCTGAACGCCATCTCCGCAGCCGAACTGCTCCTCATCGCCGCAGTGGCGTTGTTCGCCTCGGTTGTCGGCGGCGTTGCTGGCTACGGCACGGGCGCGCTGATGCCGCTGGTGCTGGTGCCAATACTTGGGCCGGAGCCGGTAGTGCCGATCATCGCGATCTCGGCGTTGTTCAACAACACGTGGCGTGCGCTCGCCTTCCGGAACCTGATCGACTGGCGGCGTGGCTTGCTCGTGGGTGCCTTCGCCACCCCGACCTGCATGCTCAGCGCCTACGGCTACACGCTGCTCACGGGGAAGGGCGCGGCGATCGTGATCGGCACGATGCTGATGCTCACCGTTCCGCTGCGCTATTTGTTCAAGCGCTACGTGATGGCGCTGGACAGCAAGGGGCTGGCGCTCGGTGCCGTGATCTATGGCGGCGCCGTCGGCGGCACCGTGGGTGCCGGCGTCATCCTGCTGTCGATCCTGATGGCCGCGGGTTTGCAGGGCGCGGCGGTGATCGCGACCGACGCCGTCATCTCCATGATCGTCACCACCGTACGCATGGCCGTGTTCGGCTTCTCAGGGGTGATCGATGCGCGCGTGATGGCTTTCGCACTCTTGATCGGCGCCGTCGCGCTTCCCGGCGCATTCCTCGCCAAGGCGATGGTCGCGCGCATGTCGCTCAACGTCCACACGGCGCTTCTCGACCTGGTGGTGCTGATCGGCGGCGCGATGATGATCTATGGCGCGCTGATACGATAAAATTCGCGGGCCGGACATGTCGCCCAGTCCTAATCCTCCGCGATGTCGCCCGCGGACGTCAGGGCAACGGCCGGAATGGCCTGGCGAAACAGGTCACCTTCCTCGCCGAGCCAGATGCACTCGACGCTGTCCTCGGCGATCGCGGCTACGGTCATCGACTGGCCACCGGATTTCAGGAATACGACATCTCCGGGCTGGAACGTCATGGCACATCCTCGCTATAGGGCAGTCCGGAAAATAGCGGGAATGAATGACAGTTCGACTACGGCCACTTCACCACCGGCGGCATCGACGAAAGGATCGATTCCACATTGCCGCCGGTGCGCAGCCCAAAGATGGTGCCGCGGTCGTAGAGCAGGTTGAACTCGACATAGCGGCCACGGCGCACCAGCTGCTCCTCGCGCTCGGCCTCGCTCCAGGGCGTCGCGAAATTGCTGCCGCACCAGCTCCGGATAGATATTCCGAAACGCGCGGCCCACCGCCTGCGTAAAGGCGAAGTCGGCGTCCCAGTCGCCGCTGTCGAGATAGTCATAGAAGATGCCGCCGATGCCGCGCATCTCATTGCGGTGCTTGAGAAAGAAATACTCGTCGCACCAGGCCTTGAACTTGTCGTAGGGCGCGACCGCGGCATGCGCGTCGCAGGCGGCCTTCATTGCGGCGTGGAAGGCTTGCGTGTCGGGATCGGTCTGCGTCCGCCGCCGGTCGAGCACCGGCGTCAGGTCGGCGCCGCCGCCGAACCAGGCTTTGGTCGTCACCACGAAGCGGGTGTTCATGTGCACGGCGGGCACGTGCGGATTGTGCAGATGCGCGATCAGCGAGATGCCCGAGGCCCAGAAGCGCGGATCGTCGGCGGCGCCGGGAATGTCCTTGCGGAATTCCGGCGCGAATTCGCCGTGCACGGTCGAGCAATGCACGCCGACCTTCTCGAACACGCGGCCGTGCATCATCGCCATCACGCCGCCGCCACCCGGGCCGGCTTTAGCCGGCCCGGCATTTAAGGTGCCGATCTCGGGTAAACCCGAGATCGGTTGCGCGCCGGAATGGTCGGTGCGGCTCCAGGGCGTGCGCACGAAGCGGCCGGCGGAACGGTCGGCATACGGCGCGCCCGCCGGGCAGCGCGTCCTCGATCGCCTCGAAGGCCGCACAGATCTCGTCGCGCAGGCTTTCGAACCATGCGCGTGCGCCGGACTTGCGGGCTTCGATCGTCGAAGTATCCATGGTCATCCGCTGCCATGCCTCTTATCAGGAACTGGCAAACCTATCGATACGGGAAAAGCTGCCGCTTGATCGAGGTCAAGGACCCCGCTAGTGGTCCGATTCTAACATTCGCATCCCGTTTCCGCGGGCGAGTTTGCGAATGTTAAATCAAAGGACCACTAGCAAGTATTAGGTGCCAGTGGAGTTTTGGATTTGACATTCGCTTAGCGAACCCGCTGCTCGATGAGTAGCGAATGTCAAATCCACTCCACTAGTTCGCCGCCTGCTTCAGATAGGCGATGAGATCGGCGCGCGCCTTCGCGTCCGGCATGCCGGCGAACGGCATGCGGTTGCCGCGGAACGGCGGCGCCTGCGGCTCGGCGAGGAACTTGTCGAGCAGTTCCGGCGTCCAGACGAAATCGGCGCGGCGCATCGGCGGCGAATAGACGAAATCGCCGACGCTCGCCGCCTTGCGGCCGAACAGGCCCTTGAGGTGCGGCCCGGCCTCGTTGCGGGCCGGGTCGAACGAGTGGCAGGCCGTGCACTGCTCGAACAGCGCCTTGCCGCGTTGCGCATCCTGCGCGGCCGCCGTCAGCGAAATCATCGCGAGCGCCGGCGGCGGCCAGCACACGGATCCATCGGCATCAGATCAGCGGTCCCGGGTTCTTGAGATATTTTTCGCGGATCGCATCCGCCATCCGGTAGGCGAGCGCGCCGACCGGGCCGGTCGGATTGTAGCCCGAGTTGTGCGGGAACGCCGACGCGCCGGTCACGAACACGTTGGAGACGTCCCAGCTCTGGCAATACCGGTTGAGCGCGCTGGTGTTGGGATCGGTGCCCATGACCGCGCCGCCGGTGTTGTGCGTGCTCTGATAGGGCACGACGCTCCAGGTCATTCGCGGCGCCGGCTTGCTCATCAGCGTCGGGTTCATCGCCTTGCCGATGCCGCCGATGATGCCTGCTGCGTGCCTGACGAGCTTGTGCTCGTTCTCCCGGAACTCGAACGTCATGCGCATCAGCGGCTGGCCGAACCGGTTGGTGTAGGTCGGGTCGAGATCGAGGTAGTTGACGCGGTTCGGCATCACCGAGGCCGAGGCGCTGATGCCCAGCGATCTTTGGTACCACTTGGCGACCGCGCGCTTCCAGTCCGAGCCCCATTGCGGCGTGCCGGGCGGCAGCGGGCGATAGGAGATCGGCCGGCCGTGCGAGCCGCCGACGGTGATGTAGGCTCCGCCGATCCCGCCATGCGCGGTGCGGTCGAAGTCCCAGTTGGTGTGGAAGTCGTCGATCGAGGTGCCCCATCCGCCGGTCGCGATGAACGGATTGAAGCTCTTGTCCTCGAAGAACAGCGTCACGCCGGCGCCGGCCTGGTAGGCGTAGTTCTTGCCGATCACGCCGGTCTGCGTCTCCGGGTCGTAAGGCTTGCCGATGCCCGACAGCAGCATCAGGTGCACGTTCGAGAGCATATAGGCGGCAATGATGACGAGGTCGGCCGGCTGCTCGATCTCCTCGCCGGTGAGCACGTTCACATAGTGCACGCCGGTCGCCTTCTTGCCGGTCGAGTCCTTCAGCACCTTGGTGACCCAGGTGTAGGTGCGCAGCTCCACGTTGGGATTGCGCAGCGCAACCGGGATCACCGTGATGAGCGGGCTGCCCTTCGCGTTCGCCTCGCAGCCGAAGCGCTCGCAGAAGCCGCAATACTGGCACTGCCCGATCTTCATCCCGTCCGGATTGGTGTAGGGCTGCGACGCATTGGCGGTCGGCCGCACGAACGGGTGATAGCCGAGCTCCTTCGCCGTCTTGGTGAACAGCTGGCCGGCGTGGTTCTGGATGAGCGGCGGCAGCGGATACTCGCGCGCGCGCGGATCCTCGAACGCATTGCCCTCCTTCTGGACCTGCGCCCTTGATGTTGCCGGCCTTGCCGGAGATGCCGGCCGCGTATTCGAACTTGTCGTAATAGGGCTCGAGCTCGGCGCCGCTCACGCCCCAGTCCTGCAACGGCATGTCGGCCGGAATGTAGTTCTTGCCGTAGCGCTCCTCGTATTTCGTGCGGATGCGCAGCTCATGATCCGGCCAGCGCCAGGTGACGCCGTTCCAGTGCGCGCCGGCGCCGCCGACGCCTTCGCCGGGCAGGAACGAGCCGAGCCGCCGCATCGGCAGCGCGGTCTCGGATCGGATTGTTGCGGATGGTGTAGGTGTCCTGCGACACGTCCATCATCATGTCGTGGCGCGACGAGAAGCGCAGCTCGTCGCGGATGAGCGGCACCGCGAAGTCGTTCTGCGGCGAGCGCGGTGCGCCGCGTTCGAGCACCACGATCTTCAGTCCGGTGGGCCCGAGCTCCTTGGCGAGGATGCCGCCGGTCCAGCCCATGCCGACGATGACGATGTCGACGGGAGGAAGCTTGGTTGCCATGTGTGCCTCCCTCAGGACATGTCGGCGATGCCGACGGGATTGGCGGCGAAGCGCCGTCCGTCGTTGTACTGTCTTGATGTTCTCGGCGTTGTTGGCCGAGACGCCGGGGAAGCCGATCATCTTCCAGCCGACCTTGTCCCGGTTGCCGCCATAGATCGGGTCGGCGAACATTCCCTCCATCACGTTCTCATAGAGCGACGCTGAAGAAGGCGCGGCCGGGCAGGCCGCCCTGCAGCGTGATCTTGCCGCCGGAGAGCTCGCGCAGGAACGTTTCCTTCTGCGCGGCCGTGCAGCGGTCGAAGGTCTGCCCGAAGGCCTTGCGGCAATGGGCGTTGGCGCCCTCGATGGCGGCGCGATAGAGCGCGGCCGGCGTCAGCGGAAGCTGGTAGCCCTGGTTGGCGGTGCCCGCGCTGCCAGGGCCCCTGCATATAGAGCCGGTCGCCTTTGCCCCAGGAGCCGGCGAGCGCGCGGTCGATATAGGTGGCGATGCCGATGTCGGTGCCGCTCGGCGTCAGTTCATCCTTCGGCACCATGTGGTCGACGACCGCTTCGATGAACAGCACCTCCTGCGGCTTGAAGAAGGTGTAGCCGGCGGGCTGTGGCTGCGCGCTCGGCGGGGCGCGGCCTGCGCCGGCGTCTGCGCGCTGGCGGGAGCGACGGGAGTCGAGAGCGTGCGCCGCCGCGGCGGCTGCGCCTGCAACACCGGCGCCGCCGAGAAACTGGCGACGTCCAACATCCACGCGGGATTTTCCCTCGGCCATCGTCTCCTCCATGTTTTGTTTTGCGGGACGATCGGGCGCCCCGTGCTTTACTTTAGAATGATAACAGGATGCGGCGGCGCGAGTCCCATGCGCGCTGCAAGCGAGAGGTGGCATGCGCTGTCTGCACAAGCGGTGGCGCGGAGCGACGCCGCGCTGATGAAGCTCGGGGTACCGCGCGCGCGTCTGCCGCATCGCTTCGCCGAGCGCCATGGCGCAGGCGACCGCCACATTGAGCGAGCGCAGGCCGGGCCGGATCGGGATGACGAGCCGCGCGTCGGCGGCCTCGTGCACGCGGTCGGGCACGCCCGCCGACTCGCGGCCGAACAGCAGCACGTCGTCGTGCGCGGAACGCGTGGTCGAGATAGGAGACGCTGGCGCGCGCGTGGTGAACAGGATCAGCCGCGCGCCGTCGCGCCGCCGCCAGTCCGTCGAAATCGTCCCAGCCGCCGTGGCGCACGATCGTCACCTGGTCGAGATAGTCCATCCCGGCGCGGCGGAAGGCGCGGTCGGTCACCGGAAAGCCGGCCGGCTCGATGATGTGCGCCTCCGCCCCCAGGCAGGCGGCGAGACGGAGAATCGTCCCGGCATTCTGGGGAATATCGGGCTCGTAGAGCGCGATCCGCATCGGCTCAAAATAGCGGCTATTCCCGCAGGCCCTCAGAAGGCCGGAAACTGCACTGGTCAAAGGCACTTGTGTGCACATTGCCCCAATGTGGCCATGCTGCACTTGCGCTCACCTTACAAGGGTGCCAATAAACCCCGCCGGTTCGTGCCGACCCGCCTTGCCCGGGCTCGATGCGACCGGACCGCCCGCCGCCCTCCGGAAGCGTGCTTTCCGATGGTCCCCCGCGCGGGCCGGCCGCCCTCGCATCAGGGAGAGGACTTGAACGTGGCAACGATCTCTTCGACCGAGCACACGCGCCGCGACTTTCTCTATATCGCGACCGGCGCCGTGGGCGCGATCGGCGCGGCTGCGGCGCTGGTGCCGCTGGTCGCGCAAATGAATCCCGACGCTTCGACCATCGCGGCCGGCGCGCCGATCGAGGTCGATCTCGGGCCGATCGCCGAAGGCCAGGTGATCAAGGTGTTCTGGCGCGGCAAGCCGATCTTCATCAACCACCGCACCAAGAAGCAGATCGAAGAGGCCCAGAACGTCAATGTGCGCGAGCCTGCCCGATCCGCAGCCGGACTCGGCGCGCGTCAAGCCGAAGCATGCGAACTTCCAGGTGCTGATCGGCATCTGCACCCATCTCGGCTGCATCCCGATCGCGCACCAGGGACCCTACGACGGCTATTTCTGCCCCTGCCACGGCTCGGTCTACGACACCTCCGGCCGCATCAGGAGCGGCCCGGCGCCGTTCAACCTGGCGCTGCCGCCCTACGAGTTCGTTTCCGACACCCGAATCCGGATCGGCTGACCGCCGGCGCGACGCAATCTCTGCAAGGTTCGATCATGAGCGGACATCCGACCTACCAGCCGCAAAACGCCTTCATGAAATGGATGGAGGCGCGGCTGCCGATCGCGGGGCTGATCTACTCCTCCTTCATCGTCTATCCGGTCCCGCGCAATCTGAACTACTGGTGGACCTTCGGCGGCATCCTCGCCTTCATGCTGGCGATGCAGATCGTCACCGGCATCGTGCTCGCGATGCACTACACGCCGCATGTCGACTTCGCCTTCAACTCCGTCGAGCACATCATGCGCGACGTGAACTACGGCTGGCTGCTGCGCTACGTCCACGCCAACGGCGCGTCGATGTTCTTCCTCGCCGCCTACATCCACATGTTCCGCGGCATGTATTACGGCTCCTACAAGGACCCGCGCGAGGTGCTGTGGATCCTCGGCGTGATCCTGCTGCTGCTCATGATCATGACCGGCTTCATGGGCTACGTGCTGCCGTGGGGCCAGATGAGCTTCTGGGCGGCGACCGTCATCACCAACCTGTTCTCGGCCATTCCGATCGTCGGCGAGCCGATCGTCACCTGGCTGTGGGGCGGCTTTGCGGTCGGCAATCCGACGCTCAACCGCTTCTACTCGCTGCACTACCTGCTGCCGTTCGTGATCGTCGGCGTGGTCGTGCTGCACATCTGGGCGCTGCACATGGTCGGGCAGAACAACCCGGACGGCATCGAGCCGCGGCAGGATAGCGACACGGTCGCGTTCACGCCCTATGCCACCATCAAGGACGGCTTCTTCCTGTCGGTGTTCCTGATCCTGTTCGCCTGGTTCGTGTTCTATGTGCCGAACTATCTCGGGCATCCCGACAACTACATTCCCGCCAATCCGGCGGTGACGCCGACGCACATCGTGCCGGAATGGTACTACCTGCCGTTCTACGCGATCCTGCGCGCGGTGCCGAACAAGCTCGGCGGCGTTGCCTTGCTCGGCGCCGCGATCGTGATCCTCGCCTTCCTGCCGTGGCTCGATACGCTCGAAGGTGCGCTCGGCGCGCTATCGGCCGCGCTACCGCTTCTTCTTCTGGCTGTTCTTCGTGATCTGCGTCGGGCTCGGCTGGCTCGGCTCGAAGCCGGCGGAAGGCATCTACGTCTATGCGGCGCGCGTGCTGACGATCTACTACTTCGCCCACTTCCTGGTGATCCTGCCGCTGCTCGGCACGCTACGAGAAGCCGCTGCCGGTGCCGAACTCGATCACCGACGATCCGTGCTCAAGCGCGGCGGGGCGGTTGGCGAGTCATCGCCTTCGCGGTCGATGCTCGCCGGCGCTTGTCGGGCTGTCGTCGCGCCAGCTGTGGCGGCGGAGGCCGACACGCCGCCGAAGCAGAAGTGGTCGTTCGCCGGACCGTTCGGCAAGTTCGACCGCGCCCAGCTCCAGCGCGGGTTCAAGGTCTATCGCGAGGTCTGCCAGACCTGTCACGGTCTCTCGCTGGTGTCGTTCCGCAATCTCGCCGAGCCGGGCGGGCCCGGCTTCACGTCGGCGCAGGCCGCCGCCGTCGCCGCCGAATACCAGGTGCCGGCCGAGCCCGACGACCAGGGCGAGGTCAAGGACCGCGCGGCGCGGCTTGCCGACCGCTTCCCGCCGCCGTTCAAGAACGACAACCAGGCGCGCGCCCGCTACAACGCCGTGCCGCCCGACCTTTCGGTGATCGTGAAGGCGCGCGGTTATGAGCGCGGCTTCCCGTGGTTCATCTTCGACCTGTTCACGCAGTACCAGGAGCAGGGCGCCGACTACCTGGTGGCGCTGCTCAAGGGCTACGCCGACGCGCCCAAGGACCTGACGGCGCCGCCCGGCACCTTCTACAACAAGTATTTCCCCGGCCATTTCCTGGCGATGCCGCCGCCCTTAACCGACGGCCGCATCGACTACACCGACGGTACCAAGCCGACGGCTGAACAGCTGGCGCGCGACGTCACCGCATTCCTGGCGTGGGCGGCCGAGCCGCACCTGGAGGCGCGCAAGCGCATCGGACTGCAGGTGATGGTCTTCCTGCTCGTGTTCGCGGGGCTCCTCTATTTCACCAAGAAGAAGGTGTGGAAGTCGCTCGGGGCGCACGGCTGATTGCTTCGCGGGCCTAGTGGAGTGGATTTGACATTCGCGACCCACCTGGCAGCGAGGGCGCAACGCGAATGTCAAATCCAAAACTCCACTAGCAAGCTATACTTGCTAGTGGTCCTTCGATTCTAACATTCGCAAATCGCCCGGCGAAACGGGATGCGAATGTTAGAATGGACCACTAGGGCGCAACCGAAGTCGTTCCATGCGTACTGGATCGCTTGCATTGCTGCTCCTTGCCGCCTGCCTCGGCGAGGCATCGGCGCAAGGCGGCAAGATCGACCGCGTCGACATCGTCGAAACCGGCATCTACCGTGCGGAAACCACGCTGATCGAGCATGCCCCGGCCACGGCGACCGGCCAGCGGAATATCCTGAGCGACACCAGGCTCATCACCTCGACGACACGCATCCAGGCGCAAGGTCGGCGTGCATTTCGGTATGCGCTATCGGGTCGTGGGCCGGCCGGCCAACGCCGCCGTTAAGCTCACCTCGATCACGTTATACCCGGGGGCAGGGCTCAAGAAGCCCGGCACCGAAACGCTTCAGGCGCGCGGCGAGCATTCGCTGCTCGCGACCATCGGAGCGATCAACTATCGCGGCTATGTCTTCGAGCACGACTGGGAGCTTGTCCCGGGCGCCTGGACACTTGAGCTCTGGGACGGCAAGCGCAAACTCGCCAGCCAGACGTTCCAGGTCGTGAAGCCGTAAGCGGGGTATGTGATGACCAAAGCCGTGCTCGGCATTATCGGCGGTTCCGGCATTTACGACCTGCCGGGCCTCGAGAAGGTCCGATCGAAGAAGATCAAAAGCCCCTGGGGCGAGCCGTCGGCGCGGTTGCGCGTGGGCGAGATCGCGGGGCTGCCGATCGTGTTCTTGTCGCGTCACGACAAGGGGCATCGGCTTTCGCCTTCGGACATCAACTACCGCGCCAATATCGACGTGCTCAAGCGCGCCGGCGTCACCGACCTCGTGTCGTTGTCGGCCTGCGGCTCGTTCAAGGAAGAGCTTGCGCCCGGCACTTTCGTGCTGATCGACCAGTTCGTCGACCGTACCCACAAGCGCGAGTCCTCATTCTTCGGCAAAGGCTGCGTGGCGCATGTCTCGATGGCGCATCCGGTGTCGCCGCGCCTGCGCATCCATCTCGCCAATGCCGCCGAGGCCGAAGACATCCACGTCGTGCGCGACGGCACGTACGTGTGCATGGAAGGGCCGCAGTTCTCCTCGTACGCGGAGAGCATGACCTATAAGAACCTCGGCTATTCGGTGATCGGCATGACCAACATGCCGGAGGCGAAGCTCGCGCGCGAGGCCGAGATTTGCTACGCGACCGTCGCCATGGTCACCGACTACGACTGCTGGCATCCCGACCACGACGCGGTGACGGTGCAGGACATCATCAAGGTGTTGATGGCGAATGCCGACAAGGCCACGCGTCTGGTCGGGCGGCTGGCGAAGGAATTCCCCCGCGAGCACGAGCCGTGCCCGATCGGTTCCGACCGCGCTCTCGACACCGCGTTGATCACCGCGCCCGAGGCTCGCGACAAGAAGCTCCTGAAGAAGCTTGACGCCGTGGCGGGAAGGGTGCTGCGCGCCCGGAAGTAGCGCGATGGATCAGGATCTCGCCGTGGCGCTGGGCGTGCTGCTCCTGGTCGTGGGGACCTGGGGCTATGCGCTCACCGGTTTGCATCGGTTCGTGCTTCCGGCACTGCGAACCGGAATCCTGCAGGCGCGCGGCCGCAGCTACCGCCGGGTCGAACAGCCTTTCCAGTTCTGGCTGGGCGTCACCGTTTGGATCGCGATGGCTATCTTGCTTGCGTACCCGGCTATCAGGGCTGGATTGCAGTTCTGGCGCCGCTTCATCGCTTGACCGTATCAGCCAGAGACGCCTGTAACTCCTGCACCATCGTGGGAGGGTGCCGCGCCGCCTGGGGATCGGCGTCAATCTTGCATGGCACGGACAGGTTTGAGCCTTGCCAGGTACCGCCATGCTCGATCCCGGTGCAACCCACGGCCTTGCCGCCGAAATTCCCGGTCTCGTGTTTGCCTATCGTTTCCGCGAGGGGGCGGCTGAGCGGCTCGATGCGGGCGAGGCCGCGCGATCGTTGCATGAGCCGGGCACTTGGCTCTGGTTGCACCTGTCGCTGGCGGAGCAGGGTGCCCGCGATTTCATCGCACAGGCCGCAATCCCGGAGCGGGCGCGCGCCCTGCTCTTGTCCGACGACGACCACCTGCGGCTCGAGCCGATCGAGGGCGGCGTCGCCGGTGTGTTTGCGGATTTCCTGCGCGACTTTGATGGCGAGAGTCGCAGTATTGGCCGGCTGCGTTTCGCCCTCACCGATACGCTTGTCATCAGCGGACGGCGGAGCGCCCTCGGCGGCATCAGCCGAACCCTCAAGGCTCTCGATGAAGGCGCGCGCTTTCCCCATGCGGTCGCGCTGCTGGAGACGATCGTCGATCATTTCGCAGACGCCACGGCATCGGTTGCGGAAGAGCTGGCCGACACGCTCGATGCGATCGAGGACCGCGTGCTCGAGGAGAGGACGAGCGACGAGCGCTTGAGCCTCGGGCCGGTCCGGCGCACCGCGGTGCGATTGCATCGCCAGCTCGCTTCATTGCGCGTGCTGTTTCGCCGATGGGGCGGCCCGGCAGGCGGCGAATTGCCAAGCCGGCTGGGGGAGGCGGCGGCCAGACTAGCGCAGCGGCTCGACAGCCTTGATCTCGAAATCATCTCGCTGCAGGACCGTGCCAAGCTGTTGCAGGACGAGATTGCGGCAAAGCTGGCCACCGAAACCAACCGCCATCTGTTTGCGCTCACGCTTGCGACCGCCTTCATTCTCCCGCCCACACTGGTGGTGGGCGTATTCGGCATGAATGTCTCAGACCTCCCCTTCACCAAAGGCGAGAACGGTTTTGTCTGGGCGATGCTGTTGACGATCGCGGCCAGCGCCGCGGTCTACGGGCTTTTGCGTACGCTGAAGATCATGCGTTGACGCCGCCGATCTCCGCGGCCGGCCTGCACGATGGGATCGGTCCACGTCCAGTTGCGCGTTGCGCCGCAGTTCGCCAGAGTGCGTCGCGTCATGTCCACTGTTTCGCGAAGGAAGCCGATAACTCCATGGACATCCAGTTCGAGCACGATCTCAAGGCCGCGATCCGCACCATCCCGGACTATCCCAAGCCCGGAATCATGTTCCGCGACATCACCACATTGCTGGGCAACGCCCGTGCGTTCCGCCGCTCGGTGGACGAACTGGTGCAGCCATGGGCGGGCGGCAAGATCGACAAGGTAGCCGGCATCGAGGCGCGCGGTTTTATTCTCGGCGGTGCCGTTGCGCACCAGGCGTCGGCCGGCTTCGTGCCGATCCGCAAGAAGGGCAAGCTGCCGCACCAGACCGTGCGGATGGCCTATGCGCTGGAATACGGCACCGACGAGATGGAAATCCATGTCGACGCCATCGGCAAAGGCGAGCGGGTGGTGCTGGTCGACGACCTGATCGCAACCGGCGGCACCGCGGAAGGGGCGGTCAAGCTGCTGCGCCAGATCGGCGCCGAGGTGCTAGCCGCCTGCTTCATCATCGACCTGCCGGAGCTCGGCGGCGCCGACAAGCTGCGCAAGCTCGGCGTGCCGGTGCGAACGCTGGTGGCGTTCGAAGGGCATTGAGCATGGTCCGGAAGTGGGAGCGCCCGCGGCAGCTCAGCCCTTCAGCGAGGCCCTGAGCTTCTCCATCAGCAGCCGCAATTCGAGCTCCCGGAATTCCAGGAACACGCGCTTCGTCCATGAGCGCAACTCGAACGCCGGTCCGATCGGCACCGGGGTCGGCAATTGGCTGTGAATCTCGAGAAACGAATGTCCCGGTCGCTCCGCATGGGCCTTCAGGGCCGGTGGAAGCAGCGGGATTTGCATCGGCACCGCGGCGGCGCGGGTGAACGGATACTGGTCGCGCAGCTTGCGGCCCTTGAGGATGCCATCGTTGAATACCGGCACCAGGATCATCGACGGGATCCGCCGCTGCAAAATGGAATAGGCTTTTTCCGTATTGGGATGCGCATCGACCCCATAGAGGACGATGACATCGAGTCCGCGCCGCTGCGCCTCGTCGGCAAACCCGATTTCATCCATCAGGGAGAAGAAGCGCGGGAACGACGCATGGCCGACGTCGACCACTTTCGCCACCCCATCCGCGAGGATCAGCCGGTCGAACAGCCGCATCTGCGCCTGCGTGCTCTCGAGGTCGGATTGCGCCGTCAGGCCGCCGGGCAATTGTTCGGCCAAAGTGACGTCGCCCGGGCTGAGCTCGAACGCCGCGATGGCGCCGCCGTCGATACGCAGGAAATCGGCGATGAGGCGGGCGAGAAAGGTCTTGCCGGTCCCCGGGCGCGGGGACGCGATGATGAACACCGCGGTCCATGGTCGCGCAGCGGTCTGGGGATCGGCACTGGAATCGTGCAGATCGTTGCCGATGGCCGCGAGTACGGCCTGGCTATGGCTCATCGCCACGTTTCACAGTCTCCTTGCAAGGCCGCCACCCTGCAATTGACTTCCGCCGCACGGCGCGGCCGACGCCCCTGACAGTGACTTACGCTGAGAAGCGACGGCGGTGCTAGTGGAGTGGATTTGACATTCGCGACCCACCTGGCAGCGGACTCAGAACGCGAATGTCAAATCCAAAACTCCACTAGCAAGTTATACTTGCTAGTGGTCCTTTGATTTTAACATTCGCAAAATCGCCTGCCGAAACGGGATGCGAATGTTAGAATTGGACCACTAGCCTGCAGCCTGAGCCTTCGGCCGCGGGGCTTCGCCTGCTTGTGCCTTGACCAAGTCCGTCAGCTTGATGCGGTCATACTCGGCCCAGACGTTGCCGAGCCAGTGCCGCACGTAGCCGCGAAGCACGAACGAATACGATGCCGCCTCTCCGCCCGCCTTCTTGTTGGCGATGAAGGTGAGGTAGGGCACCGAGGCGAGGTCGACCTGCTCCGTCGCCATCTCGTTGAGCTTCGGAATTGAGATTTCGACCGCGTCCTTGATGCGGTTGAAATAGGTCTTGTGGGTCGCCTCGTCCCACTCGAAGAAGTGCGTGCTGTTGATGAAGTTCTTGACCAGGAAGTAGCGGGCGTCGCCGAGATAGGCGGCGGTTTCCGCGATCTCGTCGAGCGAGGCGATCGTGGGCCCGAGAATGTGGAACAGCGCGAAGGTGATCTGCCCCTTCTTGGCCGCGTCGATGAAGCCGATGTCGCGCAGCGCCTGCAACGTCGGGGACATCAGTCCGGCGCGCACGTCGATCAGGGTGACCGTCGCGTCCGCCGAGTTGAGCGTGTCGAAGATCTTCATCTGATCCGGGACCTTGTTGATGTCGACGACATCGGTGAGGTCCGGATGGAAGCGCTTCAGCGTGCCCTTCGGCGCTTCGGTGTCGAATGCGCGGAACGGCACTTGGTGCGCTGTGAAGTAGTCGGCGAGCGTGCGCGACACGGTGGTTTTGCCAACTCCACCCTTGTCGGCACCAACGAGAATGACGGCTGGCTTGGCCATGGACAGTCCCCCCGAATCAGGTTGCGTGGGTGCAACGCTACCAAGCGTCCGGCAGAAGCGTGACGGAATGGCGGCGGGTCGATGCGATTTCTTGGGCCGGTTGGGCGAGTTCTGCACAACATTTTACCGCCAGACGTTTGCAGTCTTTATTGGCGTGGCCGCCGATCCTATTGATCGCGTGCTGGAATCGGACGACGGGTGCGACCGCTTATCCCAGTACCGCCAAGGAATTAGTTCCGGCGATGCGGTCCCCACGGGCCCGGTTCGGCGGAGCCGGGCGCCGATTGGCCGCCACCGATCTCGACCGGCGGCTGCGATGGCAGGAAAGGCTTGCCGCCGGCGCCGAAGGGCGTGGCCGGCCCGGCCGGCGGCGCGCTCGGTCCGGTTGGCGACTGCCGATCGGTGTCCCCGTCGGCCGCTTCGTCCTGCGATTCGTCCGGCTCGGGCAGGGCAATCGGCCCCGGATCGCGCCCGCCGGCGAAGCGGATAATCGCTGCGATCCGGTTGTCGATCGAGGGATGGGTGGCGAACAGGTCGGCGATGCCCGAGCGAGGATTGTCGACGCACATCTCCATCACCGCCGAGGTCGCGCCCTCGAGTTCGCCGCGGTTCTCGATCTTGCGCAGCGCCGTGATCATGGCGTCGGGGTTCTTGGTGAGTTCCACTGCACCGGCATCGGCGAGGTATTCGCGTTGTCGCGACAGCGCGAAGCGGATGACGATCGACAGGAGCCACGCCAGCGCCATCAGAGCCACCGCGATGATGATGGCGATCACGATGCCGCCGGCACCCTTGCCGCTATCGCTGCTGCTCCTGCTGCCGCGCCCGAAGCGGAAGCCGCTTTGGAAGAACACCCGGAACACCATCTCGGCGAAGAACGAGATGACCCCGGCCATGATCACCGCGATGACCAGCATGCGCACATCGCCGTTGCGGATGTGGGTCAGCTCGTGGCCGAGCACGGCTTCAAGCTCGGCATCGTCGAGCCGGTCGATCAGCCCGGTCGTCACCGTGATCGAATATTGTTTCTCGTTCAGGCCGGTGGCGAAGGCGTTGAGCGCCGGGCTCTCCATGATCTTGAGCTTCGGCATGGTGATGCCGCGCGAGATGCACATGTTCTCGAGCAGATTGTAGATGCGCGGCTCCTCCTGACGGGTGACTTCGTGGCCGCCGGTCAGCGCGTCGATCATCGACTGGTGAAACTTGTAGGCGATGCCTATCCAGACCACGGTGCCGATGGTCACCCAGGGCAGTGCTTGCACAAAATCGCGGGATGCCGCCCGCAGCAGCCAATCCAGCGACGCGTTGCCCGCAAGTATTGCCTCGGCGAGCAATGCGCCCGCGAACGTCATCACATAGACCAGCAGGAACAGCCCGATCAGCAGCGCGATCGAACGGCGCTTGTTCGACTGGATGTGGGTGTAGAGGCCGTAGGCCATGCCGTGACCTGAATCGCAGCCGCGTTATCGAGTCCGGGTTCGCGGCTTTCGCCGCGCCCCGGAATGACCGCTGATCAGAACTTCACCTGTGGCGCCTGGCCGGCCACCGCTCGCTCGGCGCCGAGGTCGAAGAATTCCCTCTGCGTGAAGCCGGTCGGGCCCGCCAGCAGAACCGCCGGGAATTGCTGGATGCCGGTGTTGTATTCCTGCACGGCGTTGTTGAAGAAACGGCGCGCGGCGGCGATCTTGTTCTCGAGATCCGAGAGCTCCATCTGCAATTGCTGGAAGTTCTGGTTCGCCTTCAGGTCCGGATAGGCTTCGGAGAGCGCGAACAACTGGCGCAGCGCACCGGTGAGCATGTTCTCGGCTTGCGCCATTTGCGCCGGCCCCTGCGCCGTCATCGCGGCGTTGCGCGCCTGCACGACGGCCTCGAGCGTGCCGCGCTCGTGCGACGCATATCCTTTCACCGTCTCGACCAGATTGGGAACAAGATCGTGCCGCTGCTTGAGCTGCACGTCGACGTCCGCAAACGCCTGATTGACCCGCTGTCGCATGGCGACGAGGCCGTTGTAAATGATGATCACCCAGATCACGAGGAGGGCGATCGCGCCGAGAACAATCCAGGTGGAGGTGGACATGGGGAAATAACTCCGGAGGGGGTTGTGCTCCCTAAAGTACCGCATGTGGTACTGACTGCGATAGTCGGGCGGAAAGGCGGCAAGGTTCACACATGGACGTAAGTTCATGCCGAACCGAGCGCCTTCGAGTGCGTTTTCTCCTTTGAATCGCTCTCAACGAGCCTTTAGCGGGCGAAATTTCCATGACAAATCCGAAAGGCGGCGCCGCACCGGCGATTGTCGACACCGACATTCCGGCCCGGCTCGACCGGTTGCCGTGGGGCGGCTTCCACACCCTGGTCGTGGCGGCGCTCGGCGTCACCTGGATTCTGGATGGCTTGGAAGTGACATTGGCGGGAGCGGTCGCGGGCGCGCTCAAGGAAAGCCCGGTCCTGCAATTCACCAACACCGACGTCGGCATCGCCGCCAGTGCCTATGTCGCCGGCGCCGTGCTGGGCGCGATCCTGTTCGGCTGGCTCACTGACCGGCTTGGACGCAAGAAGCTGTTCTTCATCACGCTCGCAGTCTATCTGGTCGCCACCGCTGCAACGGCGTTCACCTGGAATCTGTGGACCTTCCTCGTTTGCCGCTTCGTCACTGGCGCCGGCATCGGCGGCGAATACACCGCCATCAATTCCACCATCCAGGAGTTGATCCCGGCGCGCTATCGCGGCTGGACCGACCTCGTCATCAACGGCAGCTTCTGGATCGGCGCCGCGATCGGCGCGGTCGGCTCGATCGTGCTGCTCGATCCGGCGGTGCTCGGCGGCGACCTCGGCTGGCGCGCCGCCTTCCTGATCGGTGCGGTGCTGGGCGTCGTGGTTTTCCTGATGCGGATGTGGATTCCGGAATCGCCGCGCTGGCTGATGACCCATGGCCGCATTGCGGAAGCCGAGACGATTGTTGTCGAGATCGAGAACGACTTCCAGCGCCGCAAGCACATCATCCCGGTGGGAGATTTGCCGCGCATCCGGCTGCGGGCGCGTTCGCATACGCCGCTCTCCGAAGTCGCGCGCACGCTGTTCCGCGATCAGCGGCAACGCACGCTGGTTGGGCTCACGCTGATGGCGTCACAGGCGTTCTTCTACAACGCGATCTTCTTCACCTATGCGCTGATACTGACTGACTTTTATGGCATCCGCTCCGATCAGGTCGGCTGGTACCTGTTGCCGTTCGCGGCCGGAAATTTCCTCGGACCGGTGATCCTCGGCCGCTTCTTCGACACCGTCGGCCGGCGTCCGATGATCGCAGCGACCTATGCGATCTCAGGCGTACTGCTGGCGCTCACCGGCTATCTGTTCGCCATCGGTATCCTGAGCGCCGTGCAGCAGACCATCGCCTGGATGGTGATCTTTTTCGTCGCATCGACGGCGGCAAGCTCCGCCTATCTCACCGTGAGCGAGACCTTCCCGCTCGAAATCCGCGCGCTGGCGATCGCCTTCTTCTATGCCATCGGCACCGGCATCGGCGGCGTCGCAGGCCCGTGGCTGTTCGGCCACCTGATCGACACCGGCTCGCGCTGGAGTGTGTTCGGCGGCTATCTGTTCGGCGCCGCGCTGATGATCGCGGCCGCGATCGTCGCGTGGCGTTATGCCGTTGCCGCAGAGCGGAAACCGCTCGAAGCGGTGAGCCGGCCATTGGCGGCAGTCGATTGAGGCTCGACCCGTCATGGCCGGGCTTGTCGTCGGGTTTACCCGACTTGCGACACCTCAAAAAAGTGACGCAACTCGGACAAGCCGAGTTGCGTGTGCCATCTACGTCTTTGATACTCAATATGCGCAACGAGAAGACGTGGATGCCCGGCACACGGCCGGGCATGACGACGTGTGGAGGGTGGGGCGGTCATGCGGGGCAAGGTCGGGCTGGAAGAACACTTTGCAATTCCCGAGACGCTGGACGATTCACGGGGGTTCTTCCCGGACCGCATCTGGGACGAGCTGAAGACGCGGCTCATCGATCTGCACGACCGGCGGCTCAAGCTGATGGACGAGCACGGCATCGAGATGCTGCTGCTGTCGCTTAACGCGCCCGTCGTGCAGGCGATCCCCGATCCGGCGCGCGCCAACGATATCGCCCGCAAGGCCAACGACTATCTCGCGAAAGAGGTGCAGAAGCGCCCGGATCGTTTTCAGGGGCTGGCGGCCTTGCCGATGCAGGACCCCGACCTCGCGATCCGCGAGCTTGAGCGGTCAGTCCGCGAGCTTGGCTTCAAGGGCGTGCTGGTCAACGGGTTCTCGCAAACCGGCGACCCCGACACGCTTCTTTATTACGACCTGCCGCAATACCGGCCGTTCTGGAAATTGCTGGAACAGCTCGACGTTCCGTTCTACCTCCATCCGCGCAATCCGCTCAAACGCGATGCGCGTATCTACGACGGACATGCGTGGCTGATGGGGCCGGCCTGGGCCTTCGGACAGGAGACCGCGGTGCATGCGCTGCGGCTGATGGGGTCGGGATTGTTCGACGAGTATCCGCGGCTTTCGGTCGTGCTCGGCCACATGGGCGAGGGACTTCCCTTCAGCATGTGGCGCGTCGACAACTGCAATGCCTGGGTCGAGGACCGGCACGGCTATCCGGCCAAGCGCAGGATCGCCGAGTATTTCTCCGAGAACTTCTACATCACGACGTCGGGCAACTTCCGCACCCAGGCGCTGATCAACGCCATGCTGGAGATCGGCGCCGACCGCATCATGTTCTCGACCGACTGGCCGTTCGAGAATATCGACCACGCCGCGATCTGGTTCGACGCCGCCGATATCAGCGAGAATGACCGGGTGAAGATCGGACGCACCAACGCCATCAAGCTGTTCAAGCTGGGAATCAAGTAGCGCCATGCAGGGCAAGATCGGACTGGAAGAGCACTTTGCGGTGCCGGACACCGCGCTGAATCCGCGCGGCACCTACGCGGAGACGACCTGGGCCGAGCTCAAGCGGCGACTTCTCGATCTGCATGATGAGCGGCTCACGCTGATGGACAGGCACGGCATCGAGATGATGGTGGTGTCGCTCAATGCGCCGGCCGTGCAGGCCATTCCCGATCCTGGGAAAGCGGTAGAAGTGGCGCGGCGGGCGAACGACGTGCTGGCGGAAGAGATCGCAAAGCGCCCGGACCGGTTTCAGGGGCTGGCCGCCGTGGCGATGCAGGACCCCGACCGCGCGATCGAAGAGCTTGAGCGCGCGATCAAGCAGCTCGGCTTCAAGGGCGTGCTGGTCAACGGCTTCTCGCAGATCAACGATCCGGACAGCGCGGTCTACTACGACCTGCCGCAGTATCGGCCGTTCTGGGCGGCGGTGGAGAAGCTCGGCGTGCCGTTCTATTTGCATCCGCGCAGCCCGCTGCCGCGCGACGCGCGTCTTTATGCTGGCCATCCCTGGCTCTTGGGTGCCGTCTGGGCGTTCGGCAATGAAACGGCGGTGCATGCGTTGCGGCTGATGGGCTCGGGCCTGTTCGACGAGCACCCGCGGCTTGCGATCGTGCTCGGCCATTTGGGTGAGGGAATTCCTTACGGCCTCTGGCGGATCGACAACGCAAACGCCACCGCCCAGAAGACCGACGGCAACCAGGCCCAGAGGAAGATCGGCGATTACTTCCGCGAGAATTTCTACGTCACGACGTCGGGCAATTTCAGTACCCAGGCGCTGATCCACGCGATCCTTCAGATCGGCGCCGACCGCGTCATGTTCTCGGTCGACTGGCCGTTCGAGGAGATCGAGCATGCGGCGGTCTGGTTCGACGCTGCCGACATCAGCGAGAACGACCGGTTGAAGATCGGCCGCACCAATGCGGCGCTATTATTTAAGCTGAAGCTTGCCTAAAGTCCGTGCGCCCCAACGCCTTCGCGCGCGCATGCCAATGGCCTAGAGTAAGAGCGAGCTGAAACGGAGGCGTCGATGACGCACCGCTGGTCGCGCTCTTGCATCGTAGCGGCGGCGCTCGCGTTGCCCGCTGGTCCGGCGGCGGCGCAGGCGGACCGGGTCGCTGACTTCTACACCGGCAAGCAGCTCAAGATCATCGTGGGCTTGCCGCCGGGCGGCGGCGCCGATGCCTATGCGCGTTTGGTGCAACGTCACCTCGGCCGGCACATTCCCGGCAATCCCACGACCGTGGTGCAGAACATGCCCGGCGCGGGGTCGCTGCGCTCGGTGATGGCGCTGAACACCAGCGGCTCCGACGGCACCACCATGGCGCATTTCAGCTCGGGGCTGCTGACGGAGGCGATCACCGCGCCCGATCGCGTCAAGGTCGATTTCAGGAGCTACGCCTGGATCGGCAATGTCAGCGAGGACGTGCGCGTCTGCTATCTGCGGAGCGGAATAGGAGTGCGGAATTGGGCCGACATGCTCGCCCGTCCGGAGGTGATTTTCGCGGGTTCCGCGGCGGGCACCGCCGGCAACGCCAACATTGTCATGCTGCGCAATCTGCTCGGCGCGCCGCTCAAGATCGTACAGGGCTATGCCGGCAGTGCCGCCAAGCGGCTTGCGATCGAGCGTGGCGAAGTCGACGGCGATTGCGGCGGCTGGACCTCGGTACCCGAGGACTGGCTGCGGGAGAAAAAGATCAACGTGATCGTCCGCCTGTCGTCGACGCTGGTCGCGGGCATGGATGGCGGGGTGCCGTTCGGCGGCGACCTCGTGAAAAGCTCCGAGGAGCGCCGGATTTACGATTTCCTGGTGCTGCCGGAGCGGCTGGGACGGCTGTTCATGGTCGCCGGCGGCGTGCCGCAGGAACGGCTGACGGCGCTGCGCACGGCCTTCGATGCGATGGTGGACGATCCCGCCTTCCGCGCCGAAGCCGCGAAGGCCAACCTCATCGTCGCGCCGATGACGGGCGCGGAGGTCGCGCGTCAGCTCGCCGAGGCCTACGCGACGCCGGCGGCAATGATCGCCAAGGCGAAGGCCATTATCAGCGAATGAACGGGACTTCTTAGACCGCCTCGCGCAGCTTCACGGCGCCTTCGAGGTCCACCGACACGAGCTGCGACACGCCGCGCTCGGCCATGGTGACGCCGAACAGGCGGTTCATGCGCGCCATGGTGATCGGGTTGTGGGTGATGATCACGAAGCGCGTATCGGTCGAGCGCGTCATCTCGTCGAGCAGGTCGCAGAAGCGCTCGATGTTGTGGTCGTCGAGCGGCGCGTCGACCTCGTCCAGCACGCAAATCGGCGCCGGGTTGGTGAGGAACACCGCGAAGATCAACGCCATTGCCGTCAGCGCCTGCTCGCCGCCGGAGAGGAGCGAGAGCGTCGCCGGCTTTTTGCCGGGCGGCTTCGCGACGATCTCGAGTCCGGCTTCCAGCGGATCGTCGGCCTCGACCAGTTGCAGCTCCGCGGTGCCGCCCCCGAACAGTTCGGTGAACAGCTTCTTGAAGTGGGCGTTGACCACCTCGAAAGACGCCAGCAGCCGTTCGCGCGCTTCGCGGTTGAGGTTCTGGATGCCCTGACGGAAGCGCTTGATCGCTTCGACCAGGTCGTCGCGCTCCTTGGTGAGATTGCCGTGCTGGGCCTCGACCTCGTTCAGTTCCTCCTCGGCGCGCAGATTGACCGCGCCGAGGCGCTCGCGCTCGCGGCGGATGCGGTCGAGCTTGGCCTCGACCTCGGCGACGTTGGGCAGCTCCGCGCCCGGCTTGAGCTCGGCAACTTCGGCGACCGCGGCCGGCTCGATCTCGAGCATCTCGCGGATTTCGTGCTCGATGTCGGCGAGGCGGCGGTTGGCGCCTGCGAAGCGCTCTTCGGCGCGCGCGGCGTCTTCGCGCGCGGCGCCGACGGCTTCGAGCGCCGCGCGGGCGTCGCTGTCGGCGGCGGCCAGCGCATTCTCGGCTTCGGCCAAGTGGTCGGCGGCGGCGCGCCGCGCCGTCTCGGCGGTTTCGATTTCGCTGATCAGCGCGGTGCGCTTCTCGGCGAACGCAGCCGGCGCGTCGTTGAGGCGGGCACGTTCGGACTTGGCTTCCTCGACGCGCTGTTCGAGCGTTGCGAGCTGAGAGGCGGCGCTGTCCTTGCGTGACGTCCAGCCCTCGCGCTCCGATCCAATTTGCGCAAGACGGCGCGCTGCCAGCTCCGCCTCCCGCGCGAATGCCTGCGCCTCGGCGCGCACTTCGGCGAGATGAACGCGATGGGTCTCGATGTCGCCGCGCACCGTCGCCGAGCCTGGTCTCGATGTCGGCTGCGGGCGCGAGATCGGCGAGGCCGCGCTCGGCCTCGGTGCAGGCCGACGCCGCCTCGTCGCGGCCGGCGACCAGGCGCGTGCGCGCCTCGGTGAGCGCCGACACGCGGGCGGCGTCGCGGCCGGCCTCCCGCTCGGCATTGGCGTGCTGTTCGCGCGCGGCGGCGGCGGCTTTCTGAAGGTCGCGCCACGTGGCGCGGGCCTCGGTCTCGGCTTCGGCGGCAGTGCGAACTTCCGCTTCGGCGGCCTCGACCGCGGTGCGCTTGGAATCGACCTCGCCACGGACCGCCAGCAACTCCGCTTCGATATCGGCGAGGCGGTTCTTGCCGGCGAGCCGCCGTGCCGCGCCCGTCGGCGCATTCGCGGCGACCGAGAATCCGTCCCAACGCCAGAGGTCGCCGTCCCTGGAAGCCAGCCGCTGGCCGGGCTTGAGCAGGGGGATGAAACGCGGTGCGTCGGCGCGGTCGATCACGCCGATCTGCGCGAGGCGGCGCGAGAGTTCGTTCGGCGCCTGGACGTGCTCGCGGAGCAACTCGACGCCGTCCGGCAATCTCGGATCGTCCGGCTCGATCGCGGCGCCGGCCCAGCGCATGGGCGAGGAGGGATCGACCGGCGCTTCGAGATCGTCGCCGAGCGCCGCGCCGAGCGCGGCTTCGTAGCCCTTGGTGACGGTGATGTCGTCGATCACCGACGGCCAGAGACTCTTGGTGTCGACATGGAGGAGTTTTGCCAGCGTCTTCGCTTCGGTATCGAGCCGTTGCACGCGCTTCTCGGCTTCGAGCAGCGGGCCACGCGTCACCTCGATCGCCTGCCGCGCGCCGGAATGCGCGGCCTCGGCGCGCACCGCGACGGCCTCCGCCTCCGCGACCGCGGCCTGCGCGGCGTCGGCGGCTTGCGACAGCGCCACCAGGTCGGGCCGGCCGGACGTGCTCGCGCCGAGCTGCGTCAGTTCTGCCTCGACGCCGGACAGCTCTTCGTCGAGGCGCCTCCTGCGCTCGCTCTGGGAATCAAGCGCCGCCTGCAATTGATTGCGCCGCGCGGTGAGGTCGGCGAGCGTTCCGGTCAATTCTGCGAACGTCTTCTCGGCCGCCGCGAGCACGGTGTCCGCCTCGGCGACACGGACGTCGGCGTCGGCCCGCTTCGTTGCGTTGGCGTTCGCCTCGCTTTTGAGCGTCTCCTCTTCGGCGACGAAGCGCGCCAGCGCCGCTTCGGCGTCGGCGGTCTGCCGGCGCTCGCGCTCGATATCGGCGGCAAGCTGGATCAGCCGCTGGTCGAGCTCGACCATGCGGTTCTTGGCGCGCGTCTCTTCCTGTTCGAGTGTTTCGCGCGCGATCACCAGCCGTTGCAGGGCCGCGGCGGCCCTGGCTTCGGCGTCACGCAGCGGCGGCATGGCGGAAGACGCTTCCGCCTGGCGGGTGGAGGCCTGCGCCTGCGCGCCGGTCCGCTCGCCGACCACGCGGACGGCAAGGTTGCGGCCATGCTCGGCTTCCGTCAGTTCGGCATTGGCGCCGACCCAGCGCAGATGGAACAGCGTGGCTTCGGCGGTACGCACCTGCGATGCGATGTTGCGATAGCGGACCGCCTGGCGCGCCTGCTTTTTGAGCGAGTCGACCTGGCTGCCGAGCTGGTTGATGACGTCCTCGATGCGCGCGAGGTTCTGCTCGGCCGCGCGCAGCCGCAGTTCCGCCTCGTGGCGCCGTGCATGCAGGCCGGAAATGCCGGCGGCCTCTTCGAGCACGCGGCGGCGCTGCTCAGGCTTCGCCTGGATGATCTCGCCGATGCGGCCCTGGTGCACCAGGGCCGGCGAACGCGAACCGGTCGAGGCGTCGGCGAACAGGATGTGGACGTCGCGGGCGCGCACCTCGCGGCCGTTGATGCGATAGCTCGAACCCTTTTCGCGCTCGATCCGGCGCGTAATGTCGAGCGGCTTCGTGCTCGTTGAACTGCGCCGGCGCCTTGCGCTGCGTGTTGTCGATGTGCATCGCGACTTCGGCATTGTTGCGCGATGGCCGGCCGTTGGTGCCGGAGAAAATCACGTCGTCCATGTCGGCGGCGCGCAGCGACTTGTGCGAGGTCTCGCCCATCACCCAGCGCAGCGCCTCGACCAGATTGGACTTCCCGCAACCGTTCGGCCCGACCACGCCGGTCAAACCCGGTTCGATCAGGAAGTCAGTAGGCTCGACGAAGGACTTGAAGCCCAGCAGGCGCAGTCGCGTGAGTTTCATGTGGCAGTTATTCCAAAGTCACGGCGTGGTTCGATAGACGCGATTTAGCGAACTTCGCTTGAACTCGGGTCGATAGCAGCAGGCGCCACCGGGATGCGAGCCAAATCGCGCGCTGTCCCCATCGCATTGCGCGGCAACACGAATCCCGGTCGGGCGATGCGAATCCAAACCCGGCTCGCGCCCAGATAGTGGGTCCGAGGAGGGATGGCCGCATCGGGCCGGAGAATGAATCGGGAGCTTTGATTCCGCAACAGAAAGTAGGGCGGAATCAGCTACCGCCTGGGGCGCCGGTTCCAGCTTCATCCAAACTCTGAGGAGTGGAAAAAACCGTTATCAGCTCTTGAGATAGGGGGCCATCGCCTTCTCGAATTCCTCGATCGTGTAGTTGCCGCGCAGCGGCTTGCCGTTGACGAAGAACGAGGGGGTCGACTGGACATTGAGCTTCATTCCCCGCTGCCGCACGTCCTCGATTCCGTCGACCAGCTTCTGGTCCTGCAGGCATTCGTTGAAGGCCTGCTCGCTCATGCCCGCCTGCTTGGCGATGGCGAGGAGTGGGCCCAGCGGTTTTTGCGTGACCCATTCCTTCTGGAGCTGGAACAGGGTGTCGATCATCGGGAAATACTTGTCCGGACCGGCGCAGCGCGCCAGCAGGAACGCCGCCAGCGCGAGCTGGTCGAGCGGGAATTCGCGGAAGATGAAGCGGACCTTGCCGGTGTCGATGTAGCGCTTCTTGAGCTCCGGATAGGTGGTGGCGTGGAACGCCGCGCAATGCGGGCAGGTCATTGACGCGTATTCGATGATCGTGACCGGGGCCTTTTCGTCGCCCTGCGCCATCTCGCCGAGCGGCCCGGGCTGGTTCAGCAGTGCCTGTGCGGAGGCGGGGCCGACCAGCGCGGTGTTGGCGAGACCGCCAAGGGCCACGCTCAGGGCCAGCGCGCTGGCGCCCAGGGCAAAGTCGCGACGGGTGATTTTCACTGAACGCTCCGTAGGTTGGATGGCCCGGTTCATGCCGTAGGGCAAGGGCGGTTGCGCCGCCGGACATCGTTATTCTGCACCGATCTTTGTGGCAATGACAGACCGTCCGGCAAGGACTTTTCGGCTTGTCTCACGCCACTTTGATTGGGCCGACCGGTGCATTGCCGCCGTGTCTCGGCAATGTCAGGCTTCGCCAGAAAAATCCGGGAGGACGTGGGCCATGCTGACGAAGACTGCGCTTGCGGCGGTGACCGCGCTTTGGGCTTTGGCGGTTGCTCCGGCGCTGGCGGCAGATATCAAGGTGCTGACGTTCTTGAGTTCGCGACCGATTCTCGAAGAGGCGGTCCCGGCCTTCGAAAAGGCCACCGGCCACAGACTCGTGGTCGTCTACGGCTCGGTCGAGCCGCAACGCGACCTGATCCTGAAAGGCGAGGTGGCCGACGTCGTGATCACGTCGCGGGTGCTTGCCGACGATCTGGCCAAGCGCGGGCGAACCGCCATGATCACCGACATCGCCCGCATCACAATTCGCCTGTTCGTGCGCGCCGGTGCGCCGAAGCCCGACATCGCCACCGTCGAGGCGCTCAAGGCTTCGCTCCTGAAGGCGGAGTCGGTCGCGTTCACCAATCCGGCGCGCGGCGCGCTGGCCGGACGCAGCTTCGCCGACGCGCTCAAGCGCATGGACATCTACGATCAAGTCCTGAAGCGGGCGACGATCATCCCCGGACTCGGCCACGATGTCGTGGCGGCGGTGGCGCGCGGCGAGGCTGCGATCGGTGCGGGGCCGACCAATGACGTCACGCCGCTGCCGAAGGGGATCGATATCCTCGGCCCGCTGCCGGCGGAACTTAAGTCCGATACCCCGATCGCGGCGGCAATTCCAGCCAATGCGCCGTCTCCAGACGCGGCGGCGGCGTTCGTCAAGTTCATGAGGTCTCCGCCCGGGGCGGCTGCGCTGATCAGGCACGGGCTGGAGCCCTAAAGCGCGATGAGTTTAAGTCGAGGCACTTGCCGCGACGGTGGTCCGCTCCCTCCCCTTGAAAAGGGGAGGGTTGGGGAGGGGATCGGACGGCGCGTGATTTCGATCCCCACCCGGCTCGCTTCGCTCCGTAGCCGATGCTCCGCATCGGCGTTCTTCGCGGCCAAAGACGGCGGCCAAGGGCCGCCTGTGCCTCCCCTTTTCAAGGGGAGGTGACGGGACTCGTTGCACGGATTCAAATCCACCTAAACTCATCACGCTTTAGACCCGATTGGCGATATTCACGGTTGCCTGATGGCGGCGCCGAGACGCGCCAGCGCCTGCCGGAGCTTCTCGTCGCTGATCTCGGTGAGCGACGACGCGATTTGCGCCGCCGTTTCGTGATCCGCGACCGGCGGCTTCGGTTTCTCGCGGCGGCCGAGCGGCGCCTGCCGCAGCCGCAAGTCGGTCACCGCCTGCCAGCCGAAGAAGCGATTGACCCGCTCAAGGATGATCTTCGACAGATGCTGGATTTCGATGGCGGTCGGGCCTTCGACCCGCAGCACCAGCGTACCGGGCTGCTGGTCGTCGCTGCCGTAGGGCCGCGGCCACTGGATCTTCTCTGGCTCGCAATGGGCGGAGATTTCCGGTCCGACGATCTCGGGCCAGCGGGTGACGAGCTCGGTCGCGGCGAAGCCCTGCTTCGCGAAAGCGTCCTTGATGGTGTTGCGCAGGACGTCGGCGAGCGGCCGCGCCGGCGTTTTCCAAAGCTTGTTTCCAGGCTTGTCCATGGCGCGCTGCTCTGTCATGTCGGTCGCATGACAGTAGCAGCTAAAGCATGATCCCGAAAAGTGGGAACCGGTTTTCGGACAAGGATCATGCTCAACCGAAGAACGAGAACGCGGAAGCGCGCCGCTTCGCAGAGCGGGCCGCCGCCGCGTGAGCTTCTCGCCTGGTACGACCGCCACCGGCGCGTGCTGCCGTGGCGCGCCAAGCCCGGCGAAACGATCGATCCCTACCGCGTGTGGCTTTCCGAGATCATGCTCCAGCAGACCACCGTGAAGACGGTCGGGCCGTATTTCGCGCGTTTCACCGCGCGCTGGCCCGACGTCGATGCGCTGGCGGCGGCGCCGCTCGATGACGTGCTGCGGCTGTGGGCCGGGCTCGGCTATTATGCGCGGGCGCGCAACCTGCACGCCTGTGCGCGGGCGGTCGTGGAACGCGGCGGTTTTCCCCGGACCGAGGCCGAGCTTACGACGCTGCCCGGCATCGGCCGTTATACCGCGGCCGCCATCGCGGCGATCGCATTCGACGAACATGCGGTGCCGGTCGACGGCAATGTCGAGCGGGTGGTGACGCGCTTGTTCGCCATCGAGGACGAGCTGCCGGCCGCCAAGCCCGAGATTCAGCGATTGGCGCAGGCGCTGATGCCGAACGCGCGTACCGGCGACTTCGCGCAGGCGCTGATGGACCTCGGCGCGACCATCTGCACGCCGGTGAAACCGGCTTGCGTGCTCTGCCCCTGGACGGACGATTGCGCCGCGCGCCGGCGCGGCGATCCGCAAAGCTTTCCGCGCAAGGCGCCGAAGCGGGAAGGGCAAGTTGCGGCGCGGCGCGGCCTTCGTGGCGGTGCGCGCCGACGGTCGCGTGCTGTTGCGCAGCCGCCCGCCCAAGGGATTGCTCGGCGGCATGACCGAGGTGCCGAATACGGACTGGTCGCACGACTTCGACGACAGGGATGCGCTGGATCACGCGCCGCGGCTGTCGCGCGCTTCACCAAAATGGCAGCGCCTGCCGGGCGTGGTCACGCATGTGTTCACGCATTTCCCGCTGGAGCTGGTTGTCTACGCAGCCAAAGCACCGCTCACCACCGCCGCGCCTGACGGCGCGCGCTGGATCTCCATCGAAGAGCTAAAGGACGAGGCGCTGCCGACCGTCATGCGCAAGGTGCTCGCGCATGCGCTGGAAGAGTCAGTTCCGCGCCGCCGCGGCTAGCGTCGGGAAATACTCCTGCAGCGTCTGCCACGCCGTCGCTTGCAGGAACGCCGCCGTCTCCTGACTAAGGCCCGCGGTGTATTTCAGCCCGACCGGGGATTTCCGGAACAGCGCGCCGTAGGTCGTCGCGGCGGCGAGGTAGGTGCCCGCAAGGCTCGGGTGCCGCTTGTCGGCGACATAGAGATTGAGCGCCGGCCGCCGCGCGACGGCGCGAGCGAAGGCGAGTCCCGCCGGGATGACGAAGGCGTCGCTGTCATTGGCGGCGCTGGTATAAGCCTCGGCCAGTTGCGCCGTCATCTCGGGCGCATCGGCGTAAGCCCATGACATGAAGAACACCGGCTTGGTGCCGTATTTGCGCACGGTGTCGGCGTGCTGCTTCATCTGCTCGAAGAACACCGCCTTGAGCTGCGGATGCACCGGGCACTGGCTGCAATCCATCATGATTGCGAGATCGAACAGCCGATCGATCTTGTTGAACACGATCTCGTTCTTGGTGTTGAACGAATAGCGTCCGATGGCATTGGGCCGGAAGTACGAGCCGACGTCGTGCCAGTCGGAGCCCGAGCCCGAGATCGTCACCGAGGTCGAGCGGAACCGGTATTTGGGGTCGGCGGCGTGGATGAGCGGCGTCACATGATTGTGCAGGCTGTTGTTGTAATAGAAGAAGCTGTTGCCGATGTAGATCGCCGAATGCGGATGCTCGACGCCCAACTCCGTCACCTTCGGCTTGACCTGCGCGGAGGCCGGCGTTGCGGCTGCGAACGCGATCAGCGCGGCGCCGAGCGCGCCGGACATCCATGACTTCGACATGTGCGTTTCCTCGTGCTTTTTTGTTTTAGACAAATGCTCGGCTATTTGGCCTTGATATTAGCAGCCTTGATCACCTTCGCCCACCTCTCACCTTCGGTGCGCATCGTGCTTGCGAAATCCTCCGGCGTGCCGCCGATCGGGTCGAGCCCGGCGGCGGCGAATTTTTCCTTCAGCTCAGGCAGCGCCATGCGCTTCGTTGATCTGCTTGTTGAGGAGCGCGACGATCTCCTTCGGCGTCCCCGCCGGCACCAGCACGCCGACCCAGCCGTCGCCATCCATGCCGGGGAAGCCGGCTGCGGCGATGGTCGGGACTTCCGGCATCGATGACGACGTTCTTTTGCTGAGCACCGCCAGCACGCGAAGCTTGCCGTCTCTCGCCTGCGGCGCCGCCGCCGTGATCGAGGCGAAGCAGATCGGCGTGTGACCCGAAATCGTCGCCGTGATCGCCGGGCCGCTGCCGCCATAGGGCACATGCACGACGTCGAGATTGTGGGTGACGCGGAATTGCTCGCCGAGCAGATGCGACGGCGTGCCAAGGCCGGGCGATGCGTAGCTGTACTTGCCGGGATTGGCCCGGATGACCTCGATCAGCTCCTTGACGGTTTTCGCCGGCACCGACGGATGCACCGCGAACGCGGAGGAGAAGGCGACGGCGAGCGCCACCGGGTCGAAATCTTTGTAGGGATCGAACGCGACCTTCTCGAACAGCGACGGGTTGATGACGAGATTGTTGACGGTGATCAGGATCGTGTAGCCGTCGGGCGCCGTCCTGTGCCGCTTGCGCGGTGCCGATATTGCTCGACGCGCCGGCGACGTTCTCGACCAGGAAGTTGCGGCCGAGGTTCTCGGTCAGCCTCTGTGCAATGAAACGGGCAGGGATGTCGGTCGGGCCGCCGGGCCCGAACGGCACGATGATGCGCACCGGCCGCGTCGGATAGGATTGCGCCCAGGCCGCGCCCGGGGCGGCGAGCGTCGCGGCTGCGGTTGCCGAAAATTTGAGAAAATGGCGGCGATCCATGATGCTTTCTTCTCCTGAGTTGCGGCCGGCAACCGCCAAGTCCACTATACAAGTGGGTTCCGCAGCCAAAAACAGCAATCGGCGGGCCCGTGGCCCGTCGGGGGAGGCACCATGCAATTCACGCGCCGCGCCGTGCTTGGAGCCGCCGCCACGGCGGCGCTCGCCCGCAACGCCCATGCCTTCGAGGAGAGCGAGCGCTATCCCGATCCCGCGATCGTCACGCTCGATCCGAGCTTTGCCAAATATCGTCTCAACAATGCCGGGCTCGAGCGCATCGCCACCGGCATGCGCTATTGCGAAGGGACCGGTCTGGTTCGGCGATCAGCGCTGCGTGCTGTGGAGCGACATCCCGAACGATCGCATCATGCGCTGGGACGAGGAGACCGGTGCGGTCTCGGTCTTTCGCAAGCCGGCGAACTATCCCAACGGGCTGACCCGCGACCGCCAGGGCCGGCTGCTCACCTGCGAGCACGGCGCGCGGCGGGTCACGCGCACCGAATACGACGGCTCGATCACGGTCATCCTCGATCGCTGGGAGGGCAAGCCGCTCAATTCGCCGAACGACATCGTGGTGAAATCCGACAACTCGATCTGGTTCACGGATCCGGTCTTCGGCATCACCAGTAACTATCTCGGCAACGTCGCGAAGCAGGAGTTGCCGACGAATCTTTATCGGATCGACAAGTCGGGCCGCGCGACGCGTGGCCGCCGCCGACATCAACCGGCCGAACGGGCTCGCGTTCTCGCCGGACGAGTCGAAGCTCTACATCCTCGAAAGCGGCGTGAACCCGCCGGTCATTCGCGTCTACGATGTCGTCGACGGCGTGAAGCTCGCGAACGGCCGTCCCTTCATCACCACGCAAGGCGAGGAAAACCCGGACGGCTTCCGCGTCGACGTCGACGGCAACCTGTGGTGCGGGTGGGGACGCGGCGAGGCGCTCGACGGCGTGATGATCTACAATTCCGCCGGCAAGCGCATCGGCCGGATTGTGCTGCCCGAGCGCTGCTCCAATCTCTGCTTCGGCGGCGCCAAGCGCAATCGCCTGTTCATGACCGGCGGCCGTTCGCTGTTTTCGCTTTACGTCGGCGCCCAGGGCGCACCCGGCGGCTAACCAAGGAGGACTCTCGTGACCATCCAGCGTTTCGAAACCGGCTCGCGTCTCAGCAAAATCGTCATCCATGGCGACACCGTCTACCTGGCAGGGCTGACGGCCGACAAAACCGCAGGCCAGAGCGTCGGCGCGCAGACGCAGGAGATCCTCGCCGCGATCGACGGGCTGCTCGCCAAGGCCGGCACCGACAAATCGAAGCTCGTGCAGGCGACGATCTGGCTGCAGGACATCCGCACCGTCGACGAGATGAACAAGGCGTGGGACGCCTGGATGCCGCAAGGCTGCGCGCCGGCGCGCGCCTGCATCGAGGCGCGGCTGCAATCGCCGGCGAAGATGGTGGAGATCCGGGTGACGGCGGCGAAGTAACGGCCGAAATATTTCGGCTGCCGCGGTAACAAATCCATCTGATCGGCCATGAGGGGCTGCGAGTCCGTAGCGTATTAAGTCATGCGGGTACTATTGCAGCGCGATCGGCTCATCGTGATACCGGAGTCGCAATTGGAAAAGGCCGAGCTGACGGGCTGGAAAGAAATTCATTCCGGCTTTGCTTTTGTTCTAGCGAGCGATCAGGGCGAGGGTGCCTGCTTTGCCGCGCTGGGCCCGCAGGCCGAGGCCTGCCGCGAGCCGATCAATGTTCACAGCGAGAACCCCGATCCTCGAATTGCTGTGATCGCCAATCTCGCGCTGACGCCGTTGACGCTCGATGACGTGCGATATGCCTGCGTCGAGGCGTTTTGGCAGTCGTTGCGCTTTCCGCCGGAGGAGCGCCCGCGAATTGCAGCCATGGACGGCCCAACCGCCAAGCGGGCGTCGTACGAACAGCCTTACGGCACCCATGTGCACTACGCGGGCGAGGCCATTCCGGTTGGCACATTCGCGCATTGGCAGTTGATGCGCCGCGCCTGCATCGCAAAGTTCGAGCAAAACGACGAAGCGCGCAACGCCTTGCTTGCAACTGGCGAACGGCCGCTCGTGCACCGCGTCCGCCGCGACAGCAAAAGCATTCCCGGGATTGTAATGGCGGACATCTGGATGAGGTTGCGGACGCGGTTCCGTCGCGCTGGCGGCCATGAGAGCGAGGGGCCTTCGACAGAGCAAAGATCGCGAATACACCAAGGGTAAACCCCTCTGTTCGCTTATTATTTTGCGCGCACGAAGAGGGCAGAGATGAACTTCGCAGCAACTCGCATGGCCGGAGACCAAGAAATGATTATTGCAACACGTGTTCTCAAACTGCGCCGTCCGGAAGGATATGTTGAGTTTCCCGTTCACATCTTTGCTCCCAAGCAAAAAGGCGACGCGTGGTCGGGTCGCGTTGAGATTGGTTGGCCTGGAACGCCACAGCCGATCGATGTCAATGGATGCGTCGACGCCGTTCACGTCATCGAAACGTCGATGAAACTCATCGGCGCCGTCCTCTACGCGAGCATGCCGCATTTGTCAGGAAACTTGGTTTGGCAGGAACCTGGAAACGGCTACGGATTTCCAGTTCTCGACGATATGCGGGATATGCTTCAGGGCGAGGACAAACGGCGCTTTTAGCCCGACGAGTCGGCTGAGTGAGGCGCGTCGCAGACAGGAAGCGGCGAATAGGGTCCCAGGCGGTTCCGCTCAATCGATCACCGCCACCGCGTTGATTTCGACCAGGCAGCGCGGGTCGGTGGCAAGCCGCACCACCTGTACGGTTGTCGTCGCCGGCTTGGCGTCGCGGAAGATATTCCGCCCAGACGCGGTTGAGCGCGTCCTGGTCGCTGAGGTCGGTGCAGAAGCGGTCGGCGGTGACCACGTCGGCAAAGGTCGCGCCGACCGCCTCGAGCCCGCGCTTCAGGTTCTCCAGCGCGGCACGCGCCTGGCCTTCCATGGTCGCGGGGCATGCCGTCGAACTCCTCCGGCCGGTGCGGGTGATGGTGATAGACCGGAGCCGCGGTCACGCCGGCAAGATAGATTGTCGTGCCGCCTCTGACCTTGATCGCCGGCGCATAGGGCATCCACATGTCCGGCGCATTCGGCCAATGGATGTGTTCGACGGTCTTTGCCACGCCAGTGTCTCCCCGTTCTCCCCGCTCTCAATATTCGTCGAACATCCGCTGGATGTCGTCGGGCTTCGCTGTTGTCGTCAGGCCGAGCTGCAGCAGGATACGCGCCTTCTGCGGGCTGAGATTGTCGGCCGCGACAAAGCCGGGCTCCTGCCAGTTGTCGTCGCGGATCACCCGGCCGGAACCGGTGCGGTTGCTGCGCACGACGACCACGCCGGTTTCATCGAACAGCGCTTTGAGCGTCTTTCGTGCATTCTCTGTGTGGCCGGCGCCGGTGCCCGCGATCACCAGGCCTTTGGCGCCCGCGGCCACCGCCGCCTTGGCGAGGTCGCCGTCGTCGCCGGCGTGGCTGTAAAGGATGCTGACTTTCGGAAACGCGGTGATCGTGGCGAGATCGAATTGCGATTGGGTCGTGTGCTTGCGCACCGGCGCGCGGTAGAAGACGATCCGATCGGGATCGGCATAGCCGAGCAATCCCAATTCGCGCGACTGGAACGTCTGCACCCGATAGGTGTTCGATTTGGTCACGTCGCGCGCCGCGTTGATCTCGTCGTTGACGACGACCAGCGTGCCCTTGCCGCGCGCGGCGGGATCGGCGGCGACGCGAATGGCATTGAGCAGGTTGACCGGGGCGTCCGAGCTCAGCGTGCTGAACGGTCGCTGCGCTCCGACGATGACCACCGGCTTCTCGTGCTTCATGGTCAGATTGAGGAAGTAGGCGGTTTCCTCGATCGTGTTGGTGCCGTGGGTAATGACCACGCCGGCGATGTCGGGATCCTTGAGCCGTGCATCGACCATCGTACCCAGCGCCTTGAGCTGCTCGGTCGTGTCGCAGTTCAGGAATTCGTCCGAATCCACGCTCACGCGCGCGAACTGCTGGACTTCCGGGATACGCTCGATCAGTTGCTTTCCGGTCAGGCGCGGTTCGCCGGTGGTTGCGTAGCGAAGGTATTCAAGCCGGTTCTTCGGATTGCGCGGCAGCGTTCCGGTACAGGTGAAGACATGGACGCGCATCTGCGATCCCTTCTCTGGCTGTGCCGACGAAACCGTCGGGATCGATACGACGACAGCGAGCACCATTGCAAAGAGGGACTTCATACCTTCCTCCAATGTTTGTTGTTGTTTCGGGCGGCGGCGAAGCTAGTGGACGAACGTGTTCTTCACGCGCTTCGATAGATACATATACGGTCCCCAGATTGCCAAAGACAGGAAAGACCGGACGATGTCGCGGATTGATTGCGTGTCGGGATCTTCGTTCAATATCACCGAGACGGCGACAATATCCCCCAGGTTCAGCACGAAGGTAACGGCGAGCATGAACACGAACAGCTTTGGATAAATCCGCTTGTGTTGAAACAGCATGAACAATGCGACGATCCATCCCACGATAATCGCAATCGTGAAAATCGTCTCCGCGATGACGACGTAGCTCCAGGCGGCCGTCTGCTGGCTGCTGTATTTGATGAGGGCGTCGATATTTTGATAAAGCCCGAATGCGGACATCACCGGTGAGAGGATCGTCCCCAGCATGGGAAGAACAAGCCATCCGGCAATGCCGTTGGGTTCGGGCTGCGTGGTTGATGCGTCCGTCATCGTCCGACTTTCAGGTGATTAATGTGCAAATTCACGCGCGGCCGGCTAAAGGGGGCCGCCGTCGCGCTACATCGGCCGTTGCGGCTGGTTGTCGAAGTGCTCCGGCTCCATCGCCCATGACATCGCGTCGTAGCCCAGCGGAATAATTGCGGGCGGTCTGCGCCGGATTGCGGTTGACCAGCGGGCGCAGGAACATCGGATGGGTGAGGCTGCGCACCTCGTGCTCGATCGTGAACAGGAGCTTGCCTGAGTCGAGATCGACGATATCGCGGAAGCGGTACTGGTACTGGTTGTCCTCGCGATTGACGAGGTTGCGCTCCTTCAGCCGGCGGTGCGGCCCGGAGAAGTCCGCGACATAGATCTGGATGTGGTGCTCGTCGAAATCGGGCAGGGGCTTCTCGGTCTCGCGGAACAGGAGATGCTGATCCTTGCCGACTGAGACGCGCGCGACGGTGCCGTCGCCGTTCACCACCTCCGCCGGCGTGCCGATCATCGCCTGATAGAACCGCGCGATGCCCTTGGCGGTGCCGAGCGGCACATCGAACTCGACATAGGGAAAGCCGAGCGTGACGCGGCCGAAGCGCGAAGCGTCCGGCTCGTAGCAGCGGATGCGGTTGCCCCACGGGCAGGTCGCCTCGACATGGTCGTTGTGCTCGGCGAAGGCGAAATGCGTGCCGTCGAGCTTCTTGCGCACGTCGGCAAGCCGCGAGAGCAGCGCCTCGCGGCCCTCCATCACGATGCCGGTGTGGCCGCGCAGCACCTGCGGGTTGCCGGTCGGCAGGTGGAACTGGCTGCGGCCGACATTGACCCACATGTTGTTGTCGGCGACGTTGAGGATAGGGATCGCGCGTCAGCCCGAGCCCGACCACGTAGAACAATCCCGCGATCCGCTGGTCCGGGATCTGCACGTTGACGTGTTCGAGATGGACGGAATTGCCGAGGTCTTCGGCCGCGCGGTCGTAGGTCTGCTGCATGTTGGTCACTCCGCCTTGAGTTCCCGCCGCCCTTCGATCTCGGCCTTCTGGAACGCGCCGAGCGCTCCGAGCGCGCTTCATGGAAAACATCCGGCGCGCTGGATACCGTATGGGAAGTGTACCTTATTTTCGGCTATTTCTGCAGCACGTTCCAGCGGGACCGAACAGGACAGCCCTGCACATGAAAAAGACCGCCCGATCCAAGACCCGATCCAAGTCCCGATCAAAGCCAGCCAAAAAAACCCGCAATGCGAAAAGCCACAAGGCAAAGGCCGTTGCGCGCGCGCTGAAGGCCAAGGCGCCGCCGCCCGTTAAACGCCGACGCGACCGGCGCTCCGCCGAAGACCGGCTCAAGGAGCTCAAGCAGCGGCTGCTCGAGATCAGCGATCTCGGCTCGGTCGGGTCAGTCCTGGGATGGGACGAGGCCACCTACATGCCGAAAGGCGGCGCCGTTGCGCGCGGGCGCCAGAGCGCGACTGTGTCTCGCATCCGCCATGAAAAGCAGACCGATCCCGCCCTCGGCGCGGTGCTCGACAGCCTGGTGCCGCATGCCGAAGACCTGTCGTCCGATTCCGACGATGCCGCACTGATCCGCATCGCGCGGCGCGATTTCGAGAAGGCGATCAAGGTCCCATCCGAATGGGTCGAGCGGGCGAGCCGGCACGGCTCGGCGTCTTACGACGCCTGGATCCGGGCGCGCCCGGCCAATGATTTCGCGACCATGCGGCCGTATCTTGAAAAGACGCTCGAACTCAGCCGCGAATATGCCGGCTTCTTCGCGCCCTACGACCGCATCGCCGATCCGCTGATCGACGATGCGGATGAGGGCATGACCACCGCATCGATCCAGAAGCTGTTCGCGGAGCTAAGGCGTGAGCTGGTGCCGATCGTGCGCGCGATCGCCGGCGAGCCGGTCGCCGATGACGGCTGCCTGCGCGGCGCCTTCGGCGAGGCCGCGCAGCTTTCGTTCGGCCTCGATGTCGCCTCCCGCCTCGGTTACGACCTCGACCGCGGCCGCCTCGACAAGACGCACCATCCGTTCTGCACCAAGTTCGGCGGCGGCGATGTGCGCATCACGACGCGCGTGCGCGAGGACGATCTCGGCGATGCGCTGTTCTCGACCGTGCACGAGGCCGGCCATGCCATGTACGAGCAGGGCGTGAGCCGTGCGCTCGACGGCACGCCGCTCGGATCGGGCGTGTCGGCCGGCGTACACGAGAGCCAGTCGCGGCTGTGGGAAAACGTCGTCGTCCGCGGCCGCGCGTTCTGGGAGCATTTCTTCCCGGCATTGCAGCGGCTGTTTCCCGACCAGTTCAGGGGCGTGCCGCTCGACACCTTCTATCGCGCCATCAACAAGGTCGAGCGCTCGCTGATCCGCACCGATGCCGACGAGGTGACGTACAATCTCCACGTCATGCTGCGCTTCGATCTCGAGCTCGATCTGCTCGAAGGGCGGCTCGCCGTGAAGGACATTCCGGACGCCTGGCGTGCGCGCATGAAAGCCGATCTCGGTATCGAGCCGCCGGACGACCGTGACGGCTGCCTGCAGGACGTGCATTGGTACGGCGGCGGCATCGGCGGCGGCTTCCAGGGCTACACCATCGGCAATATTCTGAGCGCGCAGTTCTACGCCGCGGCGATCAAGGCCCATCCCGGCATCCCGTCCGAGATCGCGGCCGGCGAATTCGAGACGCTGCGTGGCTGGCTCACCGACAACCTTTACCGGCACGGCCGCAAATTCACGCCCAACGACCTGATCGAGCGTGCGACCGGCGAGCCGATGACCATGCGCCCGTATCTCGCCTATCTGCGCAACAAGTATGGCGAGCTCTATCATTGCCCGCTGCCGTCAGGTGACTTCGTGATGCCTAGCCTGTGCCGTGCATCGACGTCTTTCCGCTGAAGCGAAGACGTGGATGGCGGGACAAGCCCGGCCAGACGGAGTGGATAGGTTGTGCACGGCCTTGTTATCGCCCGGCGCGCACGTCACCATGCGAGACGCAAGGGAGGGTCGAATGCACGTCCGGACGTGGCTGATGTCGCTCGGCGCCGCCGTGGTGGCAGGCGCCGTGCTGGTCGCCGCCTGGACCGGCGGATTTGCCGCTCCTTCGCCGCGGCTGGCCGACAAACGGCCCAACGCCGTGCCGGTCGACGTCGAGCTGGTGATCGCCGTCGACGTGTCGAACTCGATGGACCCGGAAGAGCAGGAACTGCAGCGCGACGGCTACGTCGCCGCGCTGACCTCGCGCGAATTCCTGCAGGCGCTGCGCTCCGGCGCGCTCGGCAAGGTCGCCGTGACCTATTTCGAATGGGCCGGCATGTTCGACCAGACGATCCTGATGCCCTGGCGGCTGATCGAAAGCCCGGAGACCGCCGACGCCGTCGCGCGCGAGATCGCGCGCGCGCCGTATCGGCGCGCCCCGCGCACCTCGATCTACGGCGCGCTGCAATTCGCCAAGCCCCTGTTCGAGGCCTCCGGCTATCGCGGCCATCGCCAGGTCATCGACGTCTCCGGCGACGGCGTGAACAATATGGGGCCGCCGGTCACCCAGATGCGTGACGACGTGCTCGCCGCCGGCATGACCATCAACGGATTGCCGATCATGCTGCGCCGGCAGACCGGCTACGGCATGTGGGGCATGGCGTATGAACATCTCGACATCTACTACGAGGATTGCGTGATCGGCGGCCCCGGCTCGTTCGTCATCGCGATCAAGGAGCGCGACCAGTTCAAGGAAGCGACCCGCAACAAGCTGGTGCAGGAGGTCGCGGGCCGCACGCCCGACGCGCGCGTCGTGCCGGCGCAGGCGAGGAAGCCGCGGGTGTTTTGCTCGTGAGGCAGGCGGCCGAAACGCCTGGTGCCCTCACGCACCCGCATGCCACGGCGGCTCATTGGCCGCATCGACTGCGATCTCACCGAGTGCGGTGATCGTTACGCGATCGTCGACAATGCGAGCAAGGAGCGGAGCAAGGTCGCTTCGGACCTGCGACCCATGCGGCGCGTTGATGCGGTCGAAGTCGGCGATCAGGAGGCCTGCTGGGCGAAGCTTCAAGCTCTTCAACGCAGCAAGATGGAACGGGTTGGTCGCGAGCAGATGTCTCAATGCACGGACGACGAATTCACTGGCAATGTCCTCACGCGCCATCGGGCTCCCCACATGAACTGTTGCGCGGACTTGATTGTTGCAATCTCGTGGCTCTCGTTTCGCGAGCATCATTAAATTTTCTAGGTTCTTCAGTGTGTTGAGGGGCGAGGAGGCGCCATCGCCCATTATGTTCCTGATTTGTTCCATATCTCGAAGCAGGAGTTCCAGACGCAAAATGGCCGCCGCGTTGTAGAATGGTTGGGTCATTAGCGACGGTTGCTGCGTTGCGGAACCGCGGCGCCGGCAGAAGCGAGGACGCCGCGGGCGGGCGCGTCCAAAATGGGTATTCCGGAATTCCGATTGTGCGCCGGGGACTTGCTGGGGCGTTGAGGTGCTTCGCCCGCGATCTTTGCACGCGTCGACAGAATTATGCAGGCACAGGGACTAGGATTAAGACGGACGCAGTGCGATGGGCTCATCGCATGGAGAAAGCTCAAAGACGCTTTTGTCCTGGACGTTTTCCGGAGGGCGCAATGGGCTGGATCCTAGCGGCCATCGCACTCCAGTTGAAAGTGAAAATCAGATGCGTGACGCCGGTGCGACAAAGTAACAACGTCGGATCGTTTCGAGGCACACCTGGACGTCTGAGGTACGCTTTCCGGAAGCGGGCACCGCGCGGCTCACTCCGCCGGCGTCGCCATCTCCGCCCTGATCTCGGCGCGCAGCGCGTCGATCGAGATCAGGCCCTTCGGCGTGTCCACGTGCCAGAACGCCCAGCCGTTGCAAGCTTCAAGACCCTGCACCAGCGCGCCGATGCGATGGATCGAGCCGACCTTTTCACCGAGCGCGACCGCGCCGTCGGCGCGCACCAGCGCCTTGTGGCGCCGCTTGGCGTCGGTGAGCTGCGCGCCGGCGGACACGAGCCCGCGTTCGACCAGCGTCGCGAACGCAACGCGCGGCGCGTCGCGTGCGGTCATGAACGGCGCGATGCTCGGCGCGGACAGCGGCTCGACCGCTTTGATGCGCTTCTCGGCGGCGGCGGCGTAATTCTTGTCGCGCTCGAGCCCGATGAAGCGTCGGCCGAGGCGCTTCGCCACCGCGCCGGTGGTGCCGCTGCCGCAGAACGGGTCGAGCACCAGGTCGTCCGGCCGCGATGCTGAGAGAATAACGCGCGCCAGCAGCGCTTCCGGCTTCTGGGTCGGATGCAGCTTCTTGCCTTTGTCGTCCTTGATGCGCTCGTCGCCGGTGCAAAGCGGGATGGTCCAGTCGGAACGGACCTGGATGTCCTCGTTGCCGGCTTTCAGCGCTTCGTAGTTGAAGGTGTAGCCCTTGCCGCCGGCCTCGCGCGACGCCCAGATCAGTGTCTCATGCGCATTGGTGAAGCGCCGGCCGCGGAAGTTCGGCATCGGGTTGCTCTTGCGCCACACCACGTCGTTGAGGATCCAGAATCCGAGATCTTGCAGGATCGCGCCAACGCGGAAGATGTTGTGATAGGAGCCGATCACCCACAGCGTCGCCGACGGTTTCATCACCCGCCGGCAGGCGAGCAGCCAGGCGCGGGTGAAATCGTCATAGGCGGCAAAGCTCGAAAACTTGTCCCAGTCGTCGTCAACGGCATCGACGCGTAAGTCGTCGGGACGTTTGAGGTCGCCCTGGAGCTGCAAATTGTAAGGTGGGTCGGCGAAGACGAGGTCAACGCTTTCGGCCGGCAGCCCTGCCATGGCAGCGACGCAATCGCCGACCAGGATTTGGGTACCGTGGGCTGACTCAAAACTGACGCGGGGCGCCCTGACGGACGCCCCGCGACGCGACACAACCATGACCCAGAACTCTGACTCAGGCGACGCGGCCGGTGACGCGGGACCTACAACCGACAGTCAGGATCATGACGCCTCAAGGTAAAAATCGACTTAATCGAGGTAGGTAATGCGCTAGGCAAGAATTGCCGAGGCACTATATTGATGCTTGCGCGTTGGTAACCGCGGATGGGCACGTCACTCTCCTGGTATAGCCACAGCAAGGAATCACGATCATGCGCTGGGAAGACCTTCCGGAAAGTCAGAACGTTGAGGATCGCCGTGGCGAAGAGGGCGGTGGCGGTTTTGGTCGCGGTGGCGGCGGCTTCCCCGGTGGTGCAGGCGGCATAGGGATCGGCACGGTTTTGATTCTCGGGTCTGATCGGATATGCGACCGGCATCGATCCGAGCTTGCTGATCGGCATGGCCGACCAGTTTTCGCGTCAGCAGCCGCGCATCGAACAGAATCAGCCGAGCAGGCCACCGGGCGCATCGCCAAAGGATGAGTTCGGGGCGATTCGTCACTCGCATCCTCGCCAGCACCGAGTTCGACCTGGAAAGATATTTTTGCGAAGAGCAACCGGAACTATCGTGCGCCAGTCTTGGTGCTGTACTCCGGTAGCACTCGCGCGAGCTGCGGCGGCCAGGCGATGGCGGCGATGGGGCCGTTCTACTGCCCCTCCGACAAAAAGATTTATCTCGATACCTCCTTCTTCCAGATGATCGAGCAGCGCTTCAAAGGCTGCGACGTCGGCAGCCAGTCCTGCCGCTTCGCGCAGGCCTATGTGATCGCGCATGAGGTCGGCCATCACGTGCAGAACGAGCTCGGCATCCTCGAAAGAGCGCAGCGGCAACAGCAGGCTCTGGGCGGCAAGACGGCCGAAGCCAACCGCATCCAGGTGAGGGTCGAATTGCAGGCCGACTGTCTTGCCGGCATCTGGGCGGCGCGCGGCATGGAAGGCCGGCTGGATGCTGGCGATATCGAAGCGGCGCTTCGCACCGCCAGCGCGATCGGCGACGATACCTTGCAGCGGCGTTCGCAGGGCCACGTGGTGCCCGATTCGTTCACCCACGGCAGCTCCGAGCAGCGCCAGCGCTGGTTCTACACCGGCTACAAGTCGGGCACGGTCGACAGCTGCAACACGTTCTCAGCCAACGCGCAGCTCTGAGGTCGCCGGGCAATTCCCCGGAGGGATTGTCGGATGAGCCACGAGACACCCGATCGCCGCAGCGTCATCGCCGGCGGCGCAGCGTTCGCCGGCGCGGCGATGCTGCCAAGCGCCGGCGCGGCGCAGACCCGTGGTGCGTCGCCACCGCAATCGCCGGGGCCATCGCTGGGTCCTGCAGATGCGTTGCACGCTGCGGTACTGAAATTTCTTGCGGGTCTCGAGCCCGACAAGCGCAAGGCTGCGACATTCGCCTGGAACGGGCCGCAGTGGCGCAACTGGGATTATTTCGGCAGTGGCAACAACATCAAGCCCGGCCTGCGGCTCGAGCAGATGGATGCGGCGCAGAAGGCGGCCGCCTGGGACGTGCTCGCGGTCCTGCTGTCGCCCGCCGGTATCGAGAAGACCCGCAACGTCATGACGCTGCAGGACGTGCTGGCGTCGCAGGGCAACATGCCCGGCCAGCGTTCCTCGGAGCGGTTCTCGTTCGCGGTGTTCGGAACGCCCGAATCCAGCACCTGGGGCTTCCGGCTCGAAGGTCATCACCTGCATCAATCGATCTCGGTGCGCGGCGGGCGTATCGTCTCGGTCACGCCGTCGTCCTTCTCGGTCAACCCCAACCGGGTCACTACCGGCAAGCATGCCGGCCTGGTCACGTTGCGCGACGAGGAAGCGCTGGCGCGGCGGCTCTACGGCGATCTCAACCCGAAACTTCAGGGCAGGGCCCACATCTCCGCGACGCCGATGAACAACATCCTGTCCTATGCCGGGCGAGAGCGCGCCAATGCGCAAGCGCTCGGTGTCGCGGTGGCTGAGTTGGGTCCGGGGCAGCGCGATCTCGTCTGGCAACTGGTCGAGACCTACGCGACCGACTACCTCGCGCCGCCGCTTGCCGACGCGCAACGTGCACGCGTGCGCACCGGCGATCGCGAGGCCGTGCATTTCGCCTGGTATGGGCCGAACACCGCCGAACGCGCCTTCGGCTATCGCGTCATCGGATCGAGCTTTGTGATCGAGCTCGGCTCGGTCGATCCGGCCGCGCAGCATATCCACACGATCTACCACGATCTCGGCAATGTGCTCGGACGTACAGGCTGAACCGATGACCCGTCTTTGCATCCTGGTTGTTGCCGTTCTGAGTGTCTGCGTCTCCGCGCCGGCGTCGGCACAGTCGGAATCGGTGATGTTGCTGGTCAATCCCAAGAGTGGCGTGAAATCGGTTGCGGAGTTCGCCGCCTGGGCCAAGCGCAGCAAGAAGCCGCTCGCCTATTCGTCATCCGGCCCTGCGTCGCAGCGGCTCGGTGACGCGCTCGCACAAAAACTCAGTATCAAGACTGTGCATGTGCCTTATCGGGCGGCGTCGCAGGGTATTGTGGATCTCATCGGTGGGCACATCGACTTTTCAGTCGTGGACGTCGGTGCTGCGGTGGGGCAGATACAGGGTGGCTTGGTGACCGCGCTCGCGGTCGCCGCCAAACAACGAATCCCGGGTTTTCCGGATGTGCCGACCTTTGCGGAATCCGGCTATCCGGAACTCGCTGGGGTCGCGACGGGCTCGACGATAGTGTCCTTTCGATCGATTCACACCCTCCGGCCCCCGCTTGCCCATGCCCGGCATTGACGAAAGCAGACAATTCGTTCCGTTGACGATCGCGGTGCTCACCGTGTCCGACACGCGTGAGATCGCCGACGACAAGTCGGGCGCGACGCTGATCGAGCGCATCAAGGCGGCCGGCCACACGGTCCACGACCGTGCCATCGTTCCCGACGACGTCGAGGCGATCCGCGCGCGCGTGAAGGAATGGATCGCCGCGCCGGCGGTCGACGTGATCATCACCACCGGCGGCACCGGCTTCACCGGCCGCGACGTCACGCCGGAGGCGATCGAGCCGCTGTTCGAGAAGAAGATGGAAGGCTTCGCCACCCTGTTCCTGATGGTGAGCCACGCCAAGATCGGCACGTCGGCGATCCAGACCCGCGCCACCGCCGGCGTCGCGGGGGCAACCTACATCTTCTGCCTGCCTGGTTCGCCGGGCGCCTGCCGCGACGCCTGGGACGAGATCCTGGTGCACCAGCTCGATTACCGCTACCGGCCGTGCAACTTCGTCGAGATCATGCCGCGGCTCGACGAGCACCTGCGCCGCGCCAAAGCAAAAGGCGCGACGGTGTAACGCCGCCGCTTACGCCGGTGGTTCGAGCCCCTTCGCCCGCATCACCTTCAGCGCCTCCGGCGAGGCGAGGAACTTAAGCAGCGCCTGAACCGCGTCGGGCTGCTTGGCGCCCGTGCCGATGGCGGCGGCGAACCTCGTGAAGTTTTGAATCTCTGCCGGAAGCCGCCCGGCGAGTTCCGCCTCCGGCACCAGCGCCACTTCACTTGCCTGCGTCAGTCCGATCTCGGTGTCGCCCCGGCCGGCAAGCTCGGCGCCTGAGCCATCCTTGAATTTCGCTTTCACCACGGCGGTGAGGCCAAGTTTGTCGAACAGGCTCCAGAGATAGATGCCGGTCAGGCCGCGCTCGTTGAAGCCGATCGATTTCGCGTCGACGATCATGCGCTTGAACGCCTCGGTCGTGCTGAGATCGGGCTTGGACGCGCCCTTGCGCACCGCGACGCCGAGACCCGAGCGCGCGACGACGACCCGCGAGGCGGCGGTCAGCTTGCCTTGCTTGATGAGGCTATCGATCGCGCCCTCGCCGAGGATGGCGAGGTCGACCGCTTCGCCCTTCTCGATGCGAACCTTCAACGGATCGGTCGAGCCGAAGGCGATCTTGAGCCTGTGCTCGGTCGATTTCTCGAACAAGGGACCAAGGTCGGGAAACGAGGTCTTGAATGCGTTGGAAACGAGCGCGGTGATCTCGGCCGCGGTCGCGGGAGCAGAGCCCAGCGCGATCGCCAGTCCAACCGCCGCGGCGGCGAGTGCATGCGTTTTCATGGCAGTCCTCCCGAAGACACGCGCCGGCGTTGTGGTCACCGGCTCTCGTGCAACGAGAAAGATAGACGAGCGGATGCCAAGGACGGCGCACGAAATCTTCCTGTTCCATCTCGACGAGCGCCGTCCGTCCGTGCGATTCTGTGCCCAACAAACAAACGGCGGGAGGAAGCGATGATACGCAAGTCGGCACGGCTTGGCGTTCTGACGGCACTGATCGTTGTCGCTGGTATGCAGGTGGCGCAAGTCAACGCGCAGACCCGCTCCATGCCGGTGTTCGAGCTCGACCGCGACTGGCCGAAAGTGCCGCCGCAATGGCGGCTCGGCGATCCTTCCAGCATCGGCATCGATGCGCAGGACAATATCTGGGTGCTGCAGCGGCCGCGCACGCTCAAGCCCGAGCAGGCCAAGATGATGGCGCCGGCGATCCTGGTGTTCGACAACGCGGGTAACTTCCTCAAGGCGTGGGGCGGCGACGGCTCAGGCTTCGAATGGCCGCAGCGCGAGCACGGCATCCACATCGACCACAAAGGCTTCGTCTGGGTCGGTGGCAACAATTGCGTCGGCCGCGCGCTGCCGGGCTTGAAGCAGATCGGCGACGATCAGCTCGTCAAGTTCACGCAGGACGGCAAGGCGGTACTGCAGATCGGCAAGGCCAGCGCATCGACCGGCAATGCCGACACTAGGAACCTGCATCAGCCGGCCGACGTCTGGGTGCATCCGCCGACCAACGAGATCTTTGTCGCCGACGGCTACGGCAATCACCGCGTGATCGTGCTCGACGCCGACACCGGTGCGTTCAAGCGGATGTGGGGCGCATTCGGCAAGCAGCCGGCGGACAAGGATGAGTGTCCGCCGCCGAGCCTCACCGCGGTTCCGCCCGGCGCGGGTCCCGATCAGTTCAGCATCGTGCACGCCATCCGCGTTTCCAACGACGGGACCGTGTACGTGGCCGACCGCGAGAACCGGCGCGTGCAGAGCTTCACCCTTGACGGCAAATACCTGACGCAATTGCTGCGCGGTAACGCGCCGTTCGCGCGCAATCTCGCGCTGTCGCACGATCCCCAGCAGCAGCACCTCTATGTCGGCGGTGGCACCGACATCGTCGTGGTCGATCGCAAATCGATGGAGATCGTCGGATCGATCGAAGGCGGCGGACTGGTTGGCGGCGGCCACCAGATCGGCGTCGATTCCAAGGGCAATCTCTATGTGGCGGCCACCAATCGCGGGCTGCAAAAGCTGACCTTCAAGGGGATGGCGCCGGCGGCGACGCGTTGAGCCTTGGACGTCGTCTAACCAAACGATAAAACGCCAGGGAGGAATTCATGGGAATACGCACGCTTCTCGCATGTGCGATGGGAGCAGTCATGGTGCTTACGACCAACCAGCCGACCGGCGCGCAGGTGCGATCGCTGGACGAAATCAAACAGGAAGTCCTGCGCCGCGCCGGCAAGATCAATCCGTTCAATCATATCCGTCCGGACGATGCGAAGCGGATCGTCGCGTCGCTGACGAGCCTCGATCGCGATCACTGGGCGGAGGCCTGGTGCAAGGTCGGGCTCGATTACGAAGCAAAGGGCGACGCGCTCGCGAAGCAGGGCGCCAGCGGCAAGGAGCTTGCCGACATCTACTTTCTCGCGTCCGACTATTGCCGCGTCGGGCGTTATCCGGTCGCCAACTCACCGGGCAAGCGGAAGGCCTATCTCGATTCCGTGCGCATGTATCCGCAAGGCGGCGCAGCATTTTGAGAATCCGCTGCAGATCGTCGAGATCCCGTTCCAGGAAGGAAAGCTCACCGGCTATCTGTCGATCCCGAAGGGCGCAACGCGGCCGCCCGTCGTCATGCACTGGGGCGGCGTCGACGGCTGGAAGGAGGACCGCGCAGATCCAGGTCGGCGTCCTGCACCGCGCCGGCTTGGCGTCATTGACGGTCGACATGCCGGGCACCGGCGAAAATCCGATCCTCTATGGCGATCCGGCGGCGGTGAAGACCTATTCCGCGTGGATCGATCATCTCGCCGGGCGCAGCGACATCGACGGCAGCCGCATCGGCGTCTGGGGCGCGAGCTTCGGCGGCTATTGGGCGGCGCGGCTCGCTTATGTGGAGGCGAAGCGGCTCAAGGGCGCGGTGTTCCACGGCGGCAACGTGCACTACGGCTTCCAGCGCGACTGGCTGGTGCCGGCCTTCACCACCGGCGGCGCCACTTATCTGTTCGGCGCGGCGAGCCTGCTCGAAGCGCGTTCGCAGGCGATGGGCACGACCACGATGGAGGAATTCCTCGACGCAGTGCCGAAGCTGTCGTTGAAGGAGCTCGGCCTCATCGACCAGCCGTCGGCGCCGATCCTCGGCGTGAACGGCAAGCTCGACGACCAGGCGCCGGTGCAGGACATCTATCTGCTGATGGAGCACGGCTCGCCCAAGGAGGCGCGCATCTATCCGCAGGGCCGCCACATGGGCCGCACGCCCGGCCAGCCCGAGGATGAGATCGTGACCATGATTTCCGGCTGGCTCAAGGACAAGCTGACGCGCTGACGCCGTTACCGCGGCATGGCGTCGTGCACGACCTTGCCGCCGACCATCGTGATCAGCGGCTTGATGTCCTTGATCTCGTCATCCGGCACCGTGAGGTAGTCGCGGTCGAGCACCAGCAGGTCGGCATATTTGCCGCGCGCCAGCGAGCCGAGATTGGATTCCTGGAACAGGAAATAGGCGTTCGAGCGCGTGTGCGCGATCAGCGCTTCTTCGCGCGTGACGGTCTGGCGATTGACGTGGCGGCCGCCGATCATCTTGCCCGTTACCGCAAAGCTCAGCGTGTAGAACGGGTTGGACGGGGTCACTGCGGTGGCGTCGGAGCCGAGCCCCCAATGGATGCCGGAGTCCTGGACGCGTCGGAACGGCGGCATGTCCCAGGCCTTGTCGCCGTGGATCTTGTGCATCAGCGCGCCCTGGATCAGCGGCCGGCTGTGGAGTTGCGCCGACATGCCGAGCCGCTTCATGCGCGCAATCTGCGCATCGGTAACCTGATCGAGGTGCGAGTAAACCCAACGCAGGCCCCGGATCGGGCGCGTCTTGTTCACGGCCTCATATTGATCGAGGAAGGCGTCAATGGCCGTTTGCATTTCCACATGGGCGTTGAAGTGGAGACCCTGCCGCGCGAGCGCGTCGGCGAGGCGGCGCACCTGCGCCATCGCAGCCGGGTCCATCGGACCGTCCGCGCGCATGGTGTTGGTGGTCGCGCCGGCATACGTGCCTTCGCCCCAGCCGATGTGGTCGAAATAGTCGTTGCCCCGGAACGGCACTGTTTCTGGAATTTCCGCGAGCACGCCGTCCATCTGCTGCGGCGTCGCCGGCGCGCGGATCGTGAGCCAGAACACCCGCACGTTGAGCTCACCGGCGTCGGCAAGGCGACGGTAGGGCTCATAGTGCCGCGGGCTCATGCCGCGGCCGCCGAGGTCCGACCATGCCGTGATGCCGAGCGAATTCAGGTACGACACGAGCTTGCGCGTATTGGCGAACCAGGTTTCCTGATCGGCGTGCGGGACCTTGGCGGCGACAAAGGCGACGCCGCCGGCGCCGCGCACGAGGCCGGTCAGGCGGCCGGCTGCGTCCTTCTCGATCGCGCCGCCGGGCGGGTTGGCGGTTTCTTCGTCGATATTCGCCGCCTTCAGCGCCGCGCTGTTGAGGAAGCTGTGGTTATAGACTGATTGCAGCACCACCGGATTGTTCGGCGCGATGGTGTCGAGCTCGGCACGCGGGAATCCGCGCTCCTCGTCGGTGAATTGCTGTTCCGACCAGCCGCCAAGGACGGCGATCCATTCGCCGGGCTTGGCAGCGCGCACGCGCTCGGTCAGCAGCGCGACGGCCCGCTTGCGCGTGGTCACGCCGTCGAAGCGCAGCTCGTTGTGCTCGGCGGCGCGGATCCAGTGTGAATGATTGTCGATCAGGCCGGGGATGACGGTGCGGCCGCCAAGCTCGATGGTGCGCGTCTGCGGGCCCTTAAGCTTCTCGATCTCGGCATTGCTTCCGACCGCAACGATGCGTTGATCGCGGATCGCAAGCGCCTCGGCGATGGTGAAGCGATCGTCGACCGTGACGATCTTGCCGTTGACGAGGATCGTGTCCGCGGCTGGCGTCTGCGCCGCCGCAGGCGTGGCGCCGAACATCATCAGGGTGAGGGCAGGGATCAGGAACGCACGCATCGGACATCCTCCCGCTTGTTGTTGGGACGGATGCTAGCGCCGGGATGGGAACATGACCAGCGACCGCGCTCAGGTGAGCGTCATGTCCCAATGCTCGCTGACGACGTCCTGGCCCCAGCTCTTGCGCGCTTCGCTCGAGGTGAGGCGGAAGCCGGCACGCTCGTAGATGTGACGCGCCGCGGTGAGCACGCGATGGGTCCACAGCGTGATCCGGCGGTAGCCGCACTGGCGCGCGAAGCTGATGCATTCGTCGGTCAGGTGCTGGCCGATGCCAAGGCCGCGCGCCGACGGCTCCACCAGAAGCAGGCGCAGCCGCGCGACCTCCGGCGTCTCCTTTGCCAGCAGCACCGATCCGACGCGCTCGCCGTCGCGCTCGGCGATCCAGGCGCGCTCACTCGTCGGGTCGAAGTTGTTGAGGAAGTCGGCGACGATCTGTGCGCACAAGCCTTCGAAATTCTCGGTCCATCCGTACTCCTGCGCGTAGAGGACGGCGTGGCGCGTGACTACCCAGCCGAAGTCGCCGGCGCGCGGCTCCCGCAGGATGTACGCAGGCTTCGGTTCGGCGGCGAGCAGCGTCTCGACCGTGCCCATCGCCGACACCAGCCGATCCTGCTCCATCCGGACCGAGCCGTTCCAGCATGGCGCCGACTTGTCGGCGCGTGTGCGCTTCCAGCGGCGCGAACGCCTTGCGCCCGCGCGCGGTGATCGAGAGCAGCGTCTGCCGCGCGTCGGCAGGGAGACACCTGCTTGCGGATCAGCCCATCCTTGTGGAAGCGGCGCAGGATGCGGCTCAGATAGCCGGCATCAAGACCGAGCTCGCCGCCGATGTCGCTCGCGGTCGCACCCGCGCGCTGCCCGATTTCGTAGAGCACCCGCGCCTCGGTGAGCGAGAACGGGCTGTCGAGCCAGGCTTCCTGCAGCAGGCCGATGTGCTGGGTGTAGAAGCGGTTGAAGCGGCGCACCGCGGCGATGCGATCTGGCACGCCGCTTTCCCTTTGATCTTGGCTGGCAGGGGCGGGCATGCCCACAGGCTCGGTCAATTAGTTGACTGAGTCAAGTATTGGCTTAAGAGCCCATTTGGGAGCTCATGCCGGCATCGAGGGTCGCGATCCGCCTGCGGCCGAGCCGGCGCAGCAGGTCGGCTTCCGCGTCGGAGGCTTTCGGGCTGTGCCCGCCCACGTTCCGATAGAGCGGCTTCGCGATCAGCAGGCTTTGCGACGGTTTCGGCCTCGCGCCGAGCGCCGCGCCGATCAGGGCGAGCGCCTCTGCCATCGGCGAGCTGCCGCGGCCGGACCGCGCACGAAAGACCGCGGCCTGGTCATGGTCCGTCGGTGAGCTCGCGCTCCCGGATGAAGCGCCCGAGTTCCTCGATCCAGGTCGAGCCGGGAATGCTGCCGGGCTGCACGAACCACAGCCAATCGGCGCGTGCTGCCGCCGCCGCGGCGGCAAGCCGCGCGCCGCGCTCGCCCGGGATCACCATGAAGCGGCAGCCGGCGACGTCCGCGACCTTGGCGGTGCCGTCCTTCGAGCCGGCGTCGGCGACGATCACTTCGCGCAACATGCCGTCGAGCGCGCCGGGCACCAGCGCCGCCAACGTGTGCACCAGCAGGCGCTCCGATTCGTGCGTGGGGATGACCACGCTGATCATGGGAACCTCTCCCGTTTAGATGGCGTTTCCACCATATCCAGTGCCCGGTGGCCAGCCCGCCCACGAGATGCCGCCCTTACCAACAGGCCGCAAATATGTTCTTGTTTTGTTCACATTCCGCTGATTAGATCATTGCCATGGCTCGTTCTTCGACAGCCCTGAAACGCCCGCCGGCGCCTTCTTCGCCCTCCTTGCCAACGCCGGCGGGCGGCTTCGTCCGTCGCGCCCCGGCGATCGATCTCGATCAGCCGGCCGACGATGCCGTGGCGGTCGACGCCGAGCGGCGGCGCGGGCGCGGCGCGCAGTCGAATGCCTCCGGCCGCTACGAGCCGGTCGCGCGGATCGCGTTCGACGACGGCTGGCAGGCGTTCGAAGACCTGCCGCCGTTCAAGACCACGGTGACGATCGACGCGACGCGCAGGATCATCACGCGCAACAATTCGCCGGACATCTCGTTCGACCGCTCGATCAATCCCTATCGCGGCTGCGAGCACGGCTGCATCTATTGCTTCGCGCGGCCGACGCACGCCTATCTCGGCCTGTCGCCCGGGCTCGATTTCGAATCGAAGCTGTTCGTGAAGCCGGAGGCGGCGCAAGCTCCTGGAGCGCGAGCTGTCCGATCCGAAATATTCGCCGCGCACCATCGCGATCGGCACCAATACCGATCCCGTATCAGCCGATCGAGAAGCAGTACCAGATCATGCGGCGGATTCTCGAAGTGCTGGATCGCTTCGGCCATCCGGTCGGCATCGTCACCAAGTCGGCGCTGGTGCTGCGCGATCTCGACATCCTCTCGCGCATGGCGAAGCGCAACCTCGCCAAGGTCGCGCTGTCGGTGACGACGCTCGATCCGAAGCTCGCGCGCGTGATGGAGCCGCGCGCCGCGACGCCGGCGCGCCGGCTCGATGCGTTGCGGCAGCTTTCCGAGGCCGGCGTGCCGACATCGGTGATGGTCGCGCCGGTCATTCCCGCGATCAACGACGCCGAGATCGAGCGCATCCTCGATTCCGCCGCCGCCGTGGGCGTGCAAGGAGGCGGGCTATGTGCTGCTGCGCCTGCCGCTCGAGGTGCGCGACCTGTTCCGCGAATGGCTGATGGCGAATTTCCCCGACCGCTATCGCCACGTGTTCAAGCTCATCCGCGACATGCGCGGCGGCAAGGACTACGACTCCAAATGGGGCGAGCGGCAGACCGGCAGCGGCCCGATCGCCTGGATGATCGGCCGGCGCTTCGAGGCCGCGTGCGAGAAGCTCGATCTCAACAAGCTCGCGCACCAGGCTCACGACCGAGCATTTCTCGCCGCCGAAGCAGGAAGCTGCGCAGCTGAGCTTGTTCTGACGTGAGTAGGGGGATGCGATGGCTCCAAGACCGTGCCTGACGCTGGTGACGCTCGGCGTCGCGCGATCATGCAGGCAAGCACGGCGTTCTACGAAGCGCTGGGCTTTCGCGCCGCGCGAAGGCGACCGGCGAGCAGGTTGCGTTCTTCGATGCCGGCGGCGTCATGCTGGCGCTCTGGTCCCTGGGACAAGCTCGCCGAAGGATGCCACGCTCGCCGACGATCGCCCGGCCGCAGGCGTTTCGCGGCATGACGCTGGCCTGGAACTGCAGCATCGCCGGCGAGGTCGACGCAGCGATGGCGCATGCGCTGGCCGCCGGTGCGACAGCCGCTCAAGGCGCCGCATGAGACTGTTCTAGGGCGGCTATACCGGCTATTTCGCCGATCCGGACGGGCATCTCTGGGAGGTGGTGCGCGCCCGGTGTCGACGTGCAGCCCGATGGCCGGGTGAGCTGGCCGATTGAGATTTCCGAGCTCAGGCGGCGCCTCGGGCGCGTTCGGCTCCCTCTCGCCCTGTCGGGAGAGGAGCCCGCCTGAACCAGCGCGAGATATCTCGCTGTACGACTGTCCAAGTTCCTCCCCGCACTTCACACGCCGCCATGCGCGCATTGACTTGGCCGCCGTGCCGCGCACCATCGCGGCATGAGTCGCAGCCACCGCCATCAAGTCGCCCGCCTGCCGCTGGGCGAGGAGACCATCCGCCCGACCTTCCGCCGCGAGCGCGCGGCGCTGAAGCGCGGCGTCTGGCCGGTCGCGGGCTGCGACGAGGCGGGCAGGGGGCCGCTGGCCGGTCCGGTGGTCGCCGCCGCCGTGATCCTCGATCCCAACCGCGTTCCGCGCGGGCTCAACGATTCCAAGAAGCTCGACCGCGAGGAGCGCGAGAAGCTCTACGCAAAGATCTGCGCCAGCGCCGAGGTGGCGGTGGCCTTCGCGCCGCCGTCGCGCATCGACCGCGACAACATCCTGCGCGCCTCGCTGTGGGCGCTGGCGCGCGCGGTGGCGGCGCTGCCGGTGCAAGCCGCGGCTCGTGTTCGTCGACGGGCGCGACCGCATCGATGCCGGCTGCGACTGCCAGGCGGTGATCTCGGGCGATGCCATCGTCGCCTCGATCGCCGCGGCCTCGATCGTCGCCAAGGTCACACGCGACCGGCTGATGACGCGGCTGGCGCTCGCCCATCCCGGCTACGGCTTCGAGCGCCACATGGGCTACAGCGTGCCCGAGCATCTCGCCGCGCTGGCGACAGCTCGGGCCGACCATCCACCACCGCCGCTCGTTCTCGCCGGTGGCAGCGCGTTATCTGCTTGAGGACGGCGCGGATCCGGACGAAATGGCTGCGGCCGTGTTGCCGCTGTAACCCAAGCGCTCTAGCTCTTTCGGTTCTTTGGTCGCATCAGCGTTGGGCGCTACCGCATTGATTTCCTTGTGGATGACCGTGTCGGAAAACCCGTTCCCACTTTTCGCGATCATGCCCTAAGGTGCCCCCGATGCGGTAGCGTCGAGTTGCGCGGGGGCGATGCTTTACGTTTCCATCTTTGTCGAGCTGTTGCGCTCGCGTCCGGCGCTGGCGGTCTGGATCGCCGCGCTCGCGCAGGCGGCGCTGTGGACGCTGGTCCCGACCCTGTTCTATGCCGGGCCGCCCGGCGATGTGCCGTTCGTGCTGGCGATCGGCAACGAGCTGCAGCTCGGCACCTATCTCGGGCCGCCGCTGGCGTTCTGGCTGGCGGAAGGCGCCTATGTCGCTCGCCGGCAACAGCCTGTTCGGCGTCTACCTGCTCTCGCAGATCTGCGTGGTCGTGACCTACTGGGCGGTGTTCGCGCTCGGCCGCTCGATCGTCGGCGCGCAGCATGCGGCGCTGGCGGTGCTGCTGATGGTCGGCATCTCGTCCTTCACGGTGCCGACGCCCGACTTCGGCCCGGTCATGCTGACCATGGCGCTGTGGGCCGCCATCCTGCTGCACTACTGGCGGGCGGTGAGCGAAGGCAGGCGCGGCTACTGGGTCGCGCTTGTCGGTCGAGATCGGCCTCCTGTTCCTCACCACCTATGCGGGGCTGTTGCTGTTCGGCCTGCTCGCGCTGTTCACGGCCGCCAACAGGCGCGCCCGCGCGGCGATGCGATCGACCGATCCGTGGCTCGCGAGCATCGTCGCCATCGTCGTGCTGTTCCCGCATCTGCTTTGGCTGTCGGAAACCGGCGACGGACTGATGCGAGCGGCTGATGCGGCTGCGCTCGCCGGAATCCGTGGTCGACAACTTCAATGCCTGGCTGCGCCAGATCGCGTTCATCCTGGCCGCCCATGCCGGACTTGCCGTGCTGGTTTCGGCGGTGGTCGGCTGGCCCTGGGCGCGGCGCGAGCCGTCGCCGGTGATCGTGCGCGAGCCGGTCGAGCCGTTTGCGCGGCAGTTCATCATCTATTTCGCGGTCGTGCCGGCGCTGGCGGCGACCATCGTGGCCGTGCTGGCGGGCTGGCCGGCGCCGGTCGGCGGGATCGCGCCGCTGGTGGTGCTGTCCGGCCTTGCGATCGTGCTGGTGGCCGGCGACGGCATCGAGCTCAGCCACCAGCACGTCGTGATATCGGCGTGGTTCGGGCTGCTGCTGGTGCCGCCGGTGCTCGCCGTGATCGCGGTGTTCGCGCTGCCGTGGTTCGGCGTCGATCTCAACGTCAACAAGCCGGTGCGGCAGATCGCGCAATTCTTCTCCGAAAGCTTCCAGCGCCGCACCGGCACGCCGCTGCAGGTCGTCGCCGGCGATCCGCGCACGGCCGCGCTGGTCTCGCTCGGGTCGCCGAGCCGGCCGAGCCTGTTCCTCGATGCGACGCCGGAGCGCACGCCCTGGGTGACCATCGACGACGTGCGGCGGAAGGGCGCGATCGTGGTGTGGCCGACCGCCGATACCGCGGGCGCGCCGCCGCCGGAGATCAAGGAGCGCTTTCCCGGACATCGTTCCCGATGCGCCGCGGGTGTTCGAGCGCCCGGTGGCGGGACGGCTGCCGGTGCTGCGCTACGGCTGGGCGGTGATCCGGCCGCAAGCGGCGACGAGAAGCCGGCGGCGCCGAGGACGCGAAGAACCGAGGCGCCGGCGAACGTACGTGCTGTCAGTGATGATAGCCCTCGCCGTGCGCGCACCTTGCCGCGGAAGATCCAGTACACGAACACGACATAGCCGAGGATGATCGGCAGCAGCCCGAGCGTGCCGATCAGCATGAAGCGCTGGCTCGCCGGCGCGGCCGCGGTGTCCCAGATCGTGAGCGACGGCGGCACCAGATAGGGAAAGACCGAGATCACGAGTCCCGGCATAGCCGAGCAGGAACAGCGCGATCGCGGCGAGGAAGGGCGGAATCTCGCGTCCGCGCTCGAGCCAGCGCCACAGCGCGAACGCGGTCAGCGGCGGTCAGCAGCGGCACCGGCCACAGATAGTAGATGTTCGGCGTCGTGAACCAGCGCGCGGCGATCCGCTCGAAGGCGAGCGGCGTCCACAGGCTCACCACCGCCATGAAGGCGAGCACCGCGAGCAGCAGCAGCTTTGCGTGCGCGCGGGCGCGCGTCGCGACCTCGCCGTCGGTCTTCATCACCAGCCAGGTGGCGCCGAGAAGCGCCATAGCCGGCCAGCACGCCGAGGCCGCACATCAGCGCGAACGGCGTCGCCCAGTCGAACGCACCGCCGGCGTAGGCGCCGTCCTTGACCTTGATGCCCTGGATCAGCCCGCCGAGGATCATGCCCTGGCAGATCGCGGCGAGCGTGGAGCCGGCGGCGAAGGCGAAATTCCAGTAGCGCTTGCTGGTCTCGGCCACGTGGCGGAATTCGAAGGCGACGCCGCGGAACACCAGCGCCAGCAGCATCACGATCACCGGCAGATACAGCGCCGACATGATCGCCGCATAGGCGCGCGGGAACGCGACCCACAGCCCGCCGCCGCCGAGCACCAGCCAGGTCTCGTTGCCGTCCCAGAACGGCGCGATCGAGCCGATCATCTGGTCGCGCTCTTTTTCGTCGTGGCTGAACGGGAACAGGATGCCGACGCCGAGATCGAAGCCGTCGAGGATGACATAGAGCGCGACGGCAATCCCGATGATGCCGGCCCAGATCAGCGGCAGGTCCCACTCAGCCATGGCGTAGCCCGCTCATTCTGCGAGCATGATCTTCCGAACCGGTACCCACTTTTCGGGATCATGCTCCAGGAGCCGGAGCGCCAGCGCCTCGCGTCCGGCGTCGTGGGCCGACGACAGCGGCCGCGACGGCGAGCCGCTGCTCCGGCGGCTCGACCGCGCGGCCCTGCGGCCCACGCTCGATCAGTCGATTGATATAGTAGATGCCCATCGCAAATACGATTCCATAGACGATCACGAACAGCACCAGCGTCGTGAGCACCGTCGCCGCCGCGAGCGGCGAGGTCGCGTCGGCGGTTCGCAGCATGCCCTGCACCACCCAGGGCTGACGGCCGCTCTCGGTCACCACCCAGCCGGCGATGACCGCGACGAAGCCGGTCCACCAGCTATGCGAGACGATGCGCAGGTACCAGCGCGTCTCGAACAGCATGCCGCGCCAGAGCAGCCAGGCCCCGAACAGCGCCGCCGCGATCATGAAGAAGCCGATCGACCAGCATGATGCGGAAGGCGAAGAACACGGTCTTCACCGGCGGACGGTTCTGCGGCGCCACGTCCTTCAGCCCGATGATGAGGCCGTTGAGCCGGTGCGTGAGGATCAGCGAGCCGGCGTTCGGGATCGACAGCGCCCAAAGGTTGGTCTCGGCCTGTTCGTCGGGCCAGGCGAAGATGTGGAAGTCGACCGGCTTGTCGCTGTCCCAATGCGCCTCCATGGCGGCGACCTTGATCGGCTGGTGCTTGAGCGTGTTGAGCCCGTGCTGGTCGCCGATCAGCAATTGCAGCGGCGCGAGCACCGCCAAGCAGCACCACCGCCATCTTGATCATGGTGCGGGCGTGTTCCGGATGCCGGTCGGAAAGCCAGTAGCGCGCGCCCACCGCCAGCACCACGAAGCCGGCGGTGAGGAAGGCGGCGTTGAGCATGTGGGCGAGGCGATAGGGGAAGCTCGGATTGAAGATGATCGCCCACCAGTCGAGCGGCACGGCGACGCCGTCCACGATCTCGTGGCCGGTCGGCGTGTGCATCCAGCTGTTCGCCGCCAGAATCCAGAACGCGGACATCATGGTGCCGACGGCGACCACGATCGCCGCCATCACCTGCAGCCAGCGCGGCACCCGGCCCCAGCCGAACAGCATGATGCCGAGGAAGGTCGCTTCCAGGAAAAAGGCGGTCAGCACCTCGTAGCCGATCAGCGGGCCGACGATGTTGCCGGCGAAGACCGAGAAGCGGCTCCAGTTGGTGCCGAACTGGTACGACAGGACAATCCCGGAGACGACGCCCATCGCGAACGAGACGGCGAAGATGCGGGTCCAGAAGCGCGCCAGGCGCTGGTAGCGGTCGCGGCCGGTCGAGACCCACATCACCAGCAGCGTCGCGATATAGGCCGACAGCCCGATCGTGAAGGTCGGAAAGATGATGTGGAACGTCACCGTAAAGGCGAACTGCAATCGCGCGATCAGGACCGGATCGAGTTCCATCGCCAAGCTCCGCCGCCGTCGCGCGGCTAGTGTGGCGCTTCAGAAGTTCGCCATTGCACATAACCTAAGGCACGTTCGTGACTTGCCAATGCGGCAGAATGATCACCGGGGGTGCGGCAAAGCGGCCTTCCGAATCGTCTGTTACTCGCCATCCATCAGCACGGATCATGCACCATCATCCAAGCCGATAAAACCGGTTACGCAAACACAAGTCACAGGATTTCGCAGCGGCTGTGCGGCAGGGCTGACAGGCCGGCGGATTTGCTATCATGCCAGCAGGGCCGATCGAGGCGGGGGCAGGACATGGCCGATACCAGCGCGCCGCAGGGCGGGAGTTCTTTTGCCGGATTCCTCGACCGCCAGTTCGAGCTAACCGCGAACGGCACCACCATCCGCACCGAATTCGTCGCCGGCGTGACCACGTTCCTCACGATGGTCTACATCGTGTTCGTCAATCCGGAAATTCTGGCGAACACCGGCATGGATCGCGGCGCAGTCTTCGTCGCGACCTGCCTCGCGGCCGCGGTGTCGACACTCATCATGGCGCTCTACGCCAACTACCCGATCGCCCTCGCACCCGGCATGGGGCTCAATGCGTTCTTCGCTTTCACGCTGGTGCTCGGGGCTTACAAATACACGTGGCAGCAGGCGCTCGCCTTCGTGTTCGTCTCGGGCGTGCTGGCGCTGATCATCACCGCCACCAAGCTGCGCGAAACCATCATCACGTCCATCCCGCAGAACCTGAAGCTCGCGGTCTCGGCTGGCGTCGGCTTGTTCCTGGGCATCATCGCACTCGAGCAATCCGGCATCGTCGCCGATCATCCGGTGACGCTGGTCACGCTCGGCAACCTCCGGGACTGGCCGGCGATCCTGGCGCTCGCCGGCTTCGTGCTGATCGTGGTGCTCAATTCGCGGAAAATTCTCGGCGGCACGCTGATCGGAATCCTTGTGGTGACGCTCGCCGGCCTTGCGCTTGGGATCGTGAACTACGGCGGCATCGTCTCGATGCCGCCGTCGCTGGCGCCGACTTTCCTGCAGCTCGACTTCTCGCGCGTGTTCGAGCACACGGCGCTGTTCGTGATCATCACGCTCCTGTTCGTGGACCTGTTCGACACCGCCGGTACGCTGATCGGCGTGAGCTATCGCGCCGGCTTCCTCGACGACGAGGGCAAGCTACCGCGCATGGGCCGCGCGCTGATCGCGGATTCGGCGGCGACAACGGTCGGCGCGCTGCTCGGCACCTCCAACACCACGAGCTATATCGAGAGCGCGGCGGGGGTAGAAGCGGGCGGCCGCACCGGGCTGACCGGCGTGTTCGTCGCGATGTTCTTCCTGCTGGCGCTGTTCTTCGCGCCGCTCGCCGGCATGATCCCGAAATACGCCTCGGCTGCGGCGCTGCTCTATGTCGCCTGCGTGATGACGCAGGGACTCGCCGGCCTCGACTGGGACGACATCACCGAATATGCGCCGGCGGTCGTGACGGCGATCACGATGCCGCTCACCTTCTCGATTGCGACCGGGATCGGGTTGGGCTTTATAACCTACGCGCTGTGCAAGCTCCTCTCCGGCCGCTTCGCCGAAGCAAAGCCGGCGGTGGTGGTGCTCGCCGCGCTGTTCGCCGTGAAGTTCGCAATGCCATGAAAATCTCCCGTCGAGCCTTCAACCGCGGTGCAGCCGCCACCGTCGTCGCCGTAATGCTGCCGGAGCGTGCGCGAGCGACTGTGCCGCCGATGGATGAGGCGCTGGTGCTCGCGCGCGCGACCGACATCGATCTCTCCGCGCGAGAAACCGCCGTGGTGCTCGCACCGGTGCCGCCGCCGCGCCGGTCGCTGCAAAAGCCCAAGCGCGCGAAGGGCGAAAAGCCGGCGGCTTCACGCACGTGGATCGTGCTGCGTGACGTGGTGGCGGCCGATGCCACGCCCGCGTATGACCTATTCCTGGTGTTGGAAGGTCCGGATGTCTTCAGGCCCACGACGACGTCGCAGCGCATCGGCGCGTTGGAGTTCGGAACCGCCCGTGACGACAATAGGCCTGACCGCAAGGAGGCTCTTGCGTTCGACATCAGCGAGCCGCTCGCGAAGCTGTCGAAAGTGCGCGGCTATCGCATGCCATACCTGCGCCTCTCGATTGTGCGGCGCCCCGTGACCGATGCATCGGGCAGCGAGACAGTGCCGCGTGATCCCACGCCGCCCGAGATTGGCACGATCGAGTTGGTCAGGTGGTGACGGCTGCGTCTCGACGTTCATCATCGCGATGATGTGCAAACACTCCGCCACTGGACCGTAGGTACGGCTGCGCTGCGTCAGGCACGCCAAATCAACTCGCCAGCGCTTTCCTGAGCGCCAGGAAGTCGCGCCAGGCGAGGCGCTTCTGCAACGGGCTGCGCAGGAGGAACGCGGGATGGAACGTCGCGAGCGCGCGGATCTCGCGGCTGCCGGCCTGGAACGGGTACCAGCGCCCGCGCGACCTGGTGATGCCGTCCCGGATATTGAGCAGGGTCTGCGCCGACGGCCCTCCAAGGCACACGAGAATGCTTGCATTCGTGAGTTCGATCTGGCGCGTGATGAACGGCAGGCAGATCGCGGATTCCTGCGGCGTCGGCGTGCGATTGCCGGGCGGACGCCACGGCACGATGTTGGCGATATAGGCATTGGTCTCGTCGAGCCCGATCGCGGCCATCATGCGGTCGAGCAGATGACCGGAGCGTCCGACAAACGGTAGCCCCGATTTGTCCTCCTCATAGCCCGGCGCCTCGCCGACGAACATGACGCGCGCCTGCGGATTGCCGCGACCGAACACGAGTTGCGTCGCGGTCGCGCGCAACGCGCAGCCTTCGAAGCGATCGACGATTGCGCGCAGCGCGTCGAGGTCGGCGGCGGTGGTCGCTGCCTCGCGCGCCGCCATGACCGCGGCATCCGGTGATGGCGGTGGTGCGGCCCCGTTGGTTCCGAGCTCCCGTGCCGAGATTTGGCGCGGCGGTGTCGCCGGCGGTCGCGGCGGCACGACGTTCGCGGCCGGTGATGGAGGCCGGCAAAGGAGGCGCGGGCGGCGCGATGTCCGGCTCCGAGAGCCGGTCGACCGGTGTCTCGCCGATCGCGGCGTCGACGCCCGCCTCCTGATAGAAGGCGAGGAGTTCCCGCATGGCCTTGTCGTGAACGGTCATGGTCATGTGTCCCACCAATAGCACGCCGCCAGGGTGGGGCGATTGCCGCATGGCCGCAAACGTGGAAGAACGGCACAAACCCTAGATTGCTTCCAGATTCGGCTGAGCGGGGAGGGGGCCATGGCCGAGAACGAACTCCCAGCGCGCGAAGCCATGGAATTCGACGTGGTGATCGTCGGTGCCGGTCCGGCCGGGCTGGCGGCCGCCATCCGTCTCAAGCAGCGCTCGCCCGACATTTCCGTCGTGGTTGTGGAAAAGGGCTCCGAGGTCGGCGCGCACATTCTCTCCGGCGCGGTGATCGATCCGGTTGCGCTCAACCGGCTGCTGCCGGACTGGCGCAACGAAGATGCGCCGATCAAGACCGCGGTCAGCGACGACCGCTTCTACTGGCTATCGGCGACGTCCTCCATTCGGCTGCCGAATTTCATCATGCCGCCGCTGATGTCGAACCACGGCAACTACATCGTGTCGCTTGGCAGTGTCTGCCGCTGGCTTGCGACCCGCGCGGAAGCGGCGGGCGTCGAGATCTATCCCGGCTTTGCGGCGGCCGAGGTGCTGTACAATGCCGACGGCGCCGTCGCCGGTGTCGCCACCGGTGACATGGGCATCGGCAAGGACGGCAAGCCCACCGACAATTTCACCCGCGGCATGGAGCTGCGCGCGAAATACACGCTGTTCGCAGAAGGCGCGCGCGGAAGCCTCACCAAGACGCTGCTGAAGCGCTTCGGTCTCGAGGTCGATCGCGATCCGCAAAAATTCGGTATCGGCCTGAAGGAGCTCTGGCAGGTCGCCCCTGAGAAGCATCGCGCGGGATTGGTGCAGCACTCGTTCGGCTGGCCGCTCGACAACAAGACCGGCGGCGGATCGTTCCTCTATCACTTCGACGACAATCTGGTGTCGGTCGGATTCGTGGTGCACCTCAACTACGAAAATCCCTACATCAATCCGTTCGAGGAATTCCAGCGCTTCAAGACCCATCCGCTGGTGCGCTCGACCTTCGAAGGCGGCAAGCGGCTGGCCTACGGCGCGCGCGCGATCACCGAAGGCGGCTATCAGTCGGTGCCGAAATTGTCATTCCCGGGCGGTGCGCTGATCGGCTGTGCCGCCGGCTTCGTCAACGTGCCGCGCATCAAGGGAAGCCACAACGCCATGCTTTCCGGAATGCTCGCCGCCGAGCATGTCGCGGATGCGCTCGCCGAAGGCCGCAGCAACGACGAGCTCGGCGCCTATGACAATGCGTGGCAGGAAACGGAAGTCGGCGCCGATCTATGGAAGGTGCGCAATGCCAAACCGCTGTGGTCGCGCTTCGGCACGTTCCTCGGCATCGCGCTCGGCGGGTTCGATATGTGGTGCAACACGCTCGGCTTCTCGCTGTTCGGGACGCTGCGTCACGGCAAGCCGGACGCGAAGACGCTGCGGCCAGCGTCGGAGTTCACGCCGATCGCCTATCCAAAGCCCGACGGCAAGTTAACGTTTGACCGGCTGTCCTCGGTGTTCCTCTCCAACACCAATCACGAGGAGAATCAGCCGCCGCATCTCAAGGTCGCCGACCTCGCCCTCCAGAAGTCGTCGGAGCACGACGTCTTCGGCGGGCCGTCAGCCCGCTATTGTCCGGCCGCGGTCTACGAATGGGTAGAGGAGGGGGGCAATCCGCGTTTCGTGATTAACGCGCAGAACTGCGTCCACTGTAAAACCTGCGATATCAAGGACCCGAACCAGAACATTACCTGGGTTCCGCCTGAAGGCGGCGGAGGACCGAATTATCCGAATATGTGATGTGGCCGGTCACGATGCTGCCACACCGCCACTTTCAATGGACATCCCGCCTTGCGGGTCCGAAAACGTGGCCGTTCTTGCGGCGCGGACGCAAAAAGGTCATTCTCGCCTGAATTATGCGGCCGGCGCCGTAGCGCTCCGCCAGATGGAGTCGACCGAACCGTGATTCCTCCGTTTTCGATCCTGCGGGTGGCCTTCCCGGCGCTTGCAGCCCTCCTGGTATGGTCGGGCATCGCGGCCGCGCAGGCGCAGCAGCAGCAGTCGAGCCCCCGGCCGAAGTCGAGCCTCGCATTTCCGCGCGTTTCGGTGTCGGGCAGCTATCTGGCCGCGCGCCACGCGGGCGTCTCCCGCGATGCCGCTGCGGCAGCAATCTACTACCGCGCCGCGTTGCGCGGTGATCCGCGCAATCCCGAACTCCTGAACCGCGCCTTCCTGGCGGTCCTCCAGAACGGCGAGATCGACGAAGCCGTCCGCTTGGCGGAGCGCCTGCTGCAGGTCGACAAGACCGATCGTGTCGCCCGCCTCGTGCTCGGCGTGCGCGCGATCAAGCAGAAGCAATACGCGCAGGCGCGCCAGCAACTCGCACAGTCCGTGCGCGGTCCGATCACCGACCTTGCGGCGGCATTGCTGGCGGCCTGGACCAATGTCGGCCCCAACGAAAGCAAGGCCGCGATCGACACCATCGACAAGCTTCAGGGGCCGGAGTCCTACAACATCCTGAAGGATCTCCATGCGGGGTTGATCCTCGATGCCTCGAACCAACGGCGCGATGCGCTCAAGCGTCTGGAGCGCGCCTACAAGCTCGACCCGAGCGTGCTGCGGATCGCGCAGGCCTATGGCAGCCAACTGTCGCGCCTGGGCAACCGGGACGAAGCCTTGAAGGTCTTCCAGGCGCTCGACGAAGCGCTGCCGCGGCATCCGCTGGTGATCGAGGCGCTCCGGGACATCGAGGCTGGGCGGCGGCTCGCGCCGCTCGTCGAACTCGGCGCAGTCAGGTGCCGCCGAGGCGCTCTATACCATCGGTGCGGCGCTCGGGCGGCGCGGCGAGGACGTCGGCATCGTCTATCTGCAGCTCGCGCTTTACCTGGTGCCGAACCATGCGCTGGCGCTGACGTCGCTCGCCGACATCTATGAGGGCATGCGCAAGCCCGAACTCGCGATCAAGACCTATGAGCGCGTCGCCTCGACGTCGCCGCTCAGCCAGAATGCGCGCGTCCAGCGCGCGCTCAATCTCGACCAGATCGATCGGACCGACGAGGCGACGGCGGACCTGGAACGGATCATCGAAGCCAACCCGTCTGATCGCGACGCCACGATGGCGCTCGGCAACATTCTGCGTGCGCGCAAGAAGTTTGCCGAATGCGCGAACGTCTATTCCAAAGCCATCGACGGCAGCTCGAAAACGGAAAAGTCCAACTGGGTCGTCTTTTATTTCCGCGGCATCTGCTACGAGCGATCCAAGCAGTGGCCGAAGGCCGAAGTCGACATGAAGACGGCGCTCGAGCTGTCGCCGGACCAGGCGCTGGTGCTCAACTATCTCGGATATTCATGGGTGGATCAGGGCATGCATCTCGAAGAAGGCATGCGCATGATCCGGCGCGCCGTCGAGCAGCGCGCCGACGACGGCTACATCGTCGACTCGCTTGGCTGGGCCTACTTACCGCATGGGCGACTACGAGAACGCCGTGAAGTATCTCGAGCAGGCGGTCGAGCTGAAGCCGGAAGACCCGACCATCAATGATCATCTCGGCGACGCCTATTGGCGGGTCGGCCGCCGTCTCGAGGCGACCTTCCAGTGGGCGCATGCGCGCGACCTCAAGCCGGAGCCGGAGGATCTTGAGAAGATCCTCGAGAAGCTGAAATCGGGGCTCGCGGGCGATCCGCCGCCGACCACCTCGGCCGATACCACCGCCAAGCCCGGCGGCGGCTGACTATCTAGTGCCGCCGATTTGAAGTTCCTACGGCAGTTGCTGCAAACTCGTTTAGGAACTTCAAATCGAAAGCGGCACTAGCACCATATTGACTTGCTAGCGCCCCTTTGCTTCCGAAGTTCGTCTCAGGGGTGCTGCGATGCTTGACGAACTTCGGAAGCGGGGCGCTAGTGTGGCAGCCGCGCGCGCCGAACGGGCGCCCGCCAAGATCAACCTCACGCTCCGCGTCATCGGCCGCCGGGCCGACGGCTACCATGACATCGAGAGTCTCGTGGTGTTCGCCGGCGTCGCCGACACGCTGACCTTTGCGCCGGCGCGCGCGCTCGCGCTCACAGTCGACGGCCCGACCGCGGCGGCGTCCGGGACCATCGGCGACAATCTCGTGCTCAAGGCCGCGCGCGCGCTCGCCGAGCGGGTCGAAGGTCTCAAGCTCGGGCGCTTTGCGCTGTCGAAGCGGCTGCCGGTCGCGGCTGGGGTGGGCGGCGGCTCGTCCGACGCCGCCGCGGCGCTTGCGGCTGCTCGCCCGCGCCAACCGCATCGCGCTTGGACGATCCGCGGCTGATGGAGGCGGCGCGCGTGACCGGCGCCGACGTGCCGGTGTGCGTCGATCCGCGCCCGCGCATGATGCGCGGCATCGGCGAGATCCTCTCGGACCCGCTCGCCCTGCCGAAACTGCCGGCGGTGCTGGTCAATCCGCGGGTCGCGGTGCCGACCAAGGATGTCTTCGCGGCGCTTCGCGGTCATCTTGATGCGCAAGGGAAGCTGGCGAGCGACACGGCCTTCGAGACGTTCGCGCTTGAAGATGAAGGGGTTGATCGACGCCGTTGCCGATGGGCGCAACGATCTGGAAGCACCGGCCGTCGCAATCGCGCCGGCGATTGCGCAGGTGCTTGCGGATTTGCGTTCGCTCAGGGGCTGCCGTCTTGCACGCATGTCCGGCTCGGGCGCGACCTGCTTCGGCCTGTTCGGCACCGCGCCCGCGGCCGCCGCCGCTGCGCGCGCGCTGCGCGCCAAACATCCGGGTTGGTGGGTGCGGGCGACAAAGCTTGGCTAGTTTGCAGTTCGGCGACGTGGCCGTCCGTCGGCGCTCCGCCATTCGTCTTTGTATAGCTGCACGTGGAATTGAAAAAATCCCGTTGAAGCAGCGGTCTTAATCCACTTTGTCATTCTACGATAGCGCTCTGTAGTTATCAATGTTTTTACCGTGCGTAAATTTATCGATGATAATTTTTTATGCACCGAGCCTCTTTTGCGACCAAGTTGTCATCGCCCCTGCGTTGACACGAAGTCGCCTGGCAGCCTCGACGCAGCGAGCAGTCAGGCTATGGATGCTTCAGTCACCGCCCTTCCGATCCCCGCTGCCCCCAACAGCGGGCTCGCCGACGCCGCGAGAAGCGGAGCGGCGTCCACCGAATTCATCAGCTTTGCCATCGGCGACGACCAGTATGGCGTCGACATCATGGCGGTGCGGGAGATCAAGGGCTGGTCGGAAATTACTTATTTGCCCAGGCAGCCTGAATACGTGCGGGGCGTGCTCAATCTGCGCGGTGTTATCGTTCCGATCATCGACCTGCGCTGCCGCTTCGGCCAGGGCGTCACCGAGGCGACGCCGCTTCATATCGTGATCATCGTGCAAGTCGGTGCGCGGCCAATCGGCCTGCTCGCCGATCGGGTGCTCGATATCGTCTCGTTCGAGCCGGCGCAGGTTCAACCGGTGCCGCGCGTCGCCCAGGCATCGCGTGTGGATTTCCTGTCGGGGCTGGTGACGGTCGATGGTGCAATGCTCGCGTTGATCGACCTGCAAAATCTGCTGGCCGTCACCGTGACCGATAGCGGTGAGGACCGATCAGCAGCCGACCGGAAGTCCACGACCGCATCGCAGAGGAACCTGATTCGTCCAGTCGGGAACACGCCATAGCGCGCACGTCGGCCGAAGACCCGATCGTCTTTGAATGTCCCGTGCCAGGAGGGCCATCTATGCTGAAGCTTTCGAATATCCGAATCCCCGTCCGCATCGCCGATCGCCTGCCTGCTTCCGCTGCTGGCTTTCACCGCCTTCGCCGTGCAAGGAACTGCTCGAGAAGCGCGAGACCTTTTCGACGATGCAAGGTGTTGCGGTCGTCGTCGAAGCGGCGCCGATGATTTCCAGCCTCGTAAGCGAACTTCAGAAAGAGCGCGGCGCTTCAACCGGCGATTCGTGGGCTCCAAGGGAAAATCATTCGCGGACGCGATGCGCAGTCAGCGGTCATTGACCGACAAGGCTCTCGGCAACTGGAACCAGCGTCTATCCGACTACACACAGTCAGCTGCCGGAACGAAGTTTGCGCGTAACCTCGAAGCCGCCAATTCCCGGCTTGCAGAGATCGGAAGCATGCGCGCGAGCATCGATGCGTCTTTCCATCGATGTAGCGAAGACGGTCGAGTTCTACACCACGGCGATCTCAAGCCTCATCACCGTCGTCGATGCCGTCAGCGAGATGAGTGAGGATGGACGGATCATCCGCCAGGCGAGCTGCGCTGGCTTCACACATACGTCGCTGGGAATTTACCGCGCAGACTCGCGCGCTGGGCGCGCAGGGCTTTGCGGCCGGCCAGTTCACGCAGCAGGGGTATCAGCAGTTCATGCGGGTGCAGGTTCTGAGCGACGCGTATGCCGCGATGTTCAGGCGGTATGCAACGACTGCGCAAGCCGAGTATGTGACCAACGCGCTTCGGGGCCCGGTTACAAGACGAATTCATGCGAATGCGGCAACTGGCCAACGAATTCCCCGTTCGAAAACAAGATGGCCACCGTCACCGGCCAGCAGTGGTTCGAGGCTGCGACACGATATGTGGATGCCCTCAACGGCGCCGAACATCGTCTCGTGGACGACTTCATGGCAACGGTAAAGGCCGCTGCCTCGGAAGCGCGATGGGGGTTCTGGACCTTGCTGATGGTGGCGCTCGGCCTCTTGGTTGTTACCGGCGCCGTTAGCATGTTTGTCGTGCTCTCTATCACGCGTCCGGTCGGACAACTGGTCCGGAACGATGACGACGCTCGCCGAAGGCCGTCACGACATCGAGGTGCCGGGCACCGACCGTGGTGATGAGCTCGGACACATGGCCAAGGCCGTGCTGGTGTTCCGCGATGCGGCGGTCGAGAAGGAGCGCCTCGAAGCCCAATCCGCCGATGCGCAGAAAGCGGCGGAGGTGGAGCGCCAGCGCAACGAAGCGGCGAGGGCCGCCGCAGCGGCGCAGGTGAAGCATGTCGTGGATGCGCTCGGCGAAGGGCTTGAGCAGCTTGCCAAGGGGGCGCTCACCTACCGGATCACCGAGGAATTCGCCGACGAATACAAGAAAGTGCAGAGCGACTTCAACGCGGCCATTGGCCAGTTGCAGGAGACCATCAGCGCGATCGTAACCTCGACCCGCGAGGTGTCGAACGCGGCCGGCGAGATTTCGTCGAGCACGACCGACCTGTCGCAGCGAACGGAGGAGCAGGCCGCGAGCCTGGAAGAGACCTCTGCCTCGATGGAGCAGATCTCCGCAACGGTGAAGCAGAACGCGGACAACGCTCAGCAAGCCAACCAGTTCGCGACCGGCACCCGCGAGGTCTGCGACCGCGGCGGCGAAGTGGTGGCGGAAGCCGTCAAGGCGATGTCGCGGATCGAAGAATCCTCGCGCAAGATCTCCGACATCATCGGCGTGATCGACGAGATCGCGCGGCAGACCAACCTGCTGGCGCTCAACGCGGCGGTGGAAGCCGCACGCGCCGGCGAGGCGGGCCGCGGCTTTGCGGTGGTCGCGTCGGAGGTGCGCAGCCTGGCGCAGCGCTCCTCGCAGGCGGCCAAAGACATCAAGGATCTGATCGTCAACAGTTCCGGTCAGGTGCAGGAGGGCGTGGAGCTGGTCAACCGTGCCGGCACCTCGCTGAACGAGATCCTGGCCTCGATCAAGAAGGTGGCGGACATCGTCTCCGACATCGCGGCGGCGAGCGCCGAGCAGGCGACAGGGCTGGAGCAGGTCAACAAGGCGCTGACGCAAATGGACGAGGTCACCCAGCAGAACTCGGCGCTGGTCGAGGAGAACGCCGCGACCGCGAAGACGCTCGAGCACCAGGCCCATGCAATGGACGAGCGGGTGGCGTCTTTCCGCATCGACAATGGCGCCGGCGTGGCCGCGCGGCCGTCCCGAGCGGAGACGAAGGTACAGCCGATCGCCGCCGCCAAGCGGGCGCCTGTCGCCGCCCCCAAGCGCGCTGCTTCGGCGGTCAGGGGCGGCGGACCGGTCGGCCGCACGCGGACCGCGCTGGCCACCGCCATCCAAGAGGATCCGGAGTGGAAAGAATTTTGATGGCGAGGTTGGCGATACGCTGAGCTAATTCGAGCGCGCGATACAGAACTCGACCGCTTCTTCGAGCGCTTCCTTCATCGGCGAGGCGGGGAACAGCGCGAGCGCGTCCTTCGCGATCGCGCCATAGTGGCGGGCGCGCTGGATGGTGTCCTCCAGCGCCCGGTGCCGGGCCATCAGCGCGATCGCCTGTTCGAGATCGGCGTCGGTCGACACGCCGTCTTCAAGGGCGCGCCGCCAGAACGAGCGCTCGCTCTCGGAGCCGCGGCGGAACGACAGCACGACCGGCAGCGTGATCTTGCCTTCGCGGAAATCGTCGCCGACGTTCTTGCCGAGTTTGGCGGCCTTGCCGCCGTAGTCGAGCGCGTCGTCGACCAGCTGGAAGGCGATGCCGAGGTTCATGCCGAACGAACGGCAGGCCGACTGTTCGTCCTTCGAGCAGCCGTTGAGGGCGGGGCCGACTTCGCAGGCGGCGGCGAACAGCTCCGCGGTCTTGGCACGGATCACCGACAGGTATTCGTCCTCGGTGGTGGCGGTATTCTTCGCAGCGGTGAGCTGCATCACCTCGCCCTCGGCGATGACGGCCGCCGCGGAGGACAGGATTTCGAGAGAGCGCATCGAGCCCACCTCGACCATCATCTTGAAGGCTTGTCCGAGCAGGAAATCGCCGACCAGGACGCTGGCCTCATTGCCCCAGAGCAGCCGGGCGGCGAGCTTGCCGCGCCGCATCTCGCTCTCGTCCACGACGTCGTCATGCAGGAGCGTCGCGGTGTGCATGAATTCCACCGCCGCCGCGAGCTTGACGTGACCTTCGCCGCGATAGCCTGCGAGGCGCGACATCGCCAGCGTCAGCATCGGCCGCAGCCGCTTCCCGCCCGACGCGATCAGGTGGTTCGCCACCTCCGGGATCATCGTTACCTCAGACCCGGTGCGGGACAGGATGGTGGCGTTGACCCGCTCCATGTCGGCCGACACGAGATTGGTGAGCCGCTCGATCGACGAAGACGAGTGACTTTCAAACGGGACAACGACGGCCAAGGAAGGACTCCGGTTTCAAGGACGCGGGAGAATAGAAACGCTATGGTTGACGGGCAAGAGTGCAATCCGTCAAACCAACGTAGGGTTGCGAATTGGGAGAATCAATGACCGACGCCGGGCTGGGGGTGCAGCGTTCGGAAAGACAGGAGGCGCGCCAGCGCCTTGTGGTGCTGGTGCCGTGCTTCAATGAGGAAACCGCCATTGCCCGGGTGGTGCGGGATTTCCGCGCCGCCTTGCCGCAGGCGACCGTCTACGTCTACGACAACAACTCGACCGACCGCACCATGGAGGTCGCGCGCTCGGCCGGAGCCGTCGTCCGGCGGGAGACGCATCAAGGCAAAGGCAACGTGGTGCGGCGGATGTTTTCCGACATCGATGCCGACGTTTATGTGCTGGTGGACGGTGACGCGACCTATGATGCGCCCAGTGCGCCGGCGATGATCGCCCGGCTCCTGGAAGACCGGCTGGACATGGTCGTGGCGGCGCGCGTCCATGAAGAGCAAGCCGCTTTCCGGCCCGGTCACGTGACTGGCAATCGCCTGCTGACAGGATTCGTGGCCACCGTGTTCGGCACGGCTTTCTCGGACATCCTGTCCGGCTACCGGGTGTTCTCGCGCCGCTTCGTCAAATCCTTCCCGGTGCTGTCCGGCGGTTTTGAGATTGAGACCGAGCTGACCGTGCATGCGCTCGAGCTCGAGCTGCCGGTCGCCGAAATCCAGACGCCGTATTATGCGCGCCCCGAGGGTTCGATCTCGAAGCTTTCGACCTGGCGCGACGGTTTCCGCATCCTCGGCACGATCCTGAAGCTCTATCGCTCGGAGCGGCCGCTCAGGTTCTTTTCGAGCATCGGCATTTCGCTGGCGGCGATTTCGATCGGGCTCGCGATCCCGGTCGTGATCACCTTCGTCGAATATGGAACCGTGCCGCGATTGCCGACCGCGATCCTGGCGATGGGGCTGATGCTGGCGGCGTACGTGTCGATCGCCGCCGGGTTGATCCTCGACACGGTGACGCGCGGGCGGCGCGAGGTGAAGCTACTCGCCTATCTGGAGCAGCGCGCGCCGGGCAAGGATTGGGATCGGCGTCAATAGGGCCGTAACCATGCGAGAAATCGTCCGCACCAACGACGCCGTGCTGATCTCAGCGATCGAAGCGCTGCTGCAAAGCGCAGACATTGAGCATCTTGTGTTCGACCAGAACATGAGCGTGCTCGAAGGCTCGATCGGGATGTTGCCGCGGCGGGTGATGGTCGCCGACGATCAAGTGGCTGCGGCGCGGCGACTTTTGACGGATGCCGGCCTCGGTCACGAGCTGCGTCCCGATGCCGAATAGGCCGGCAGCGGACGGCATCACCGAAGACGCGGTTCTCGGCGGGCGGCTGCGTCTGCGTCAGCCGGAGCGCGGGCACCGCGTCGGTCACGATGCGATCCTGCTCGCGGCGGCATGTCCCGCTGCGCGCGGGCGACAAGGTCGTCGATCTCGGAGCGGGCGTCGGCGCCGCCGGCCTTGCGCTCGCGACGCGCGTCCCGGCAGCGACGGTGACGCTGGTCGAGATCGATCCCAAGCTTGCTGCGCTCGCGCGAAGAAAACGCGCGGCTCAATCGAATGGAGGGGCGCGTCCGCGCGGTGACGCTTGATGCGACGGCGCCGGCGCGCGCGTTTTCCGCGGCCGGGCTCGGCGCCGATAGTGTTGCGCAGGTGCTGATGAATCCGCCGTTCAACGATCCGCGTCGACAGCGGTCGTCGCCGGATGCCGCGCGGGCGCTCGCGCACACGGCGGCGCGCTCTGTGCTCCCGCCGTGGGTCAAGACCGCGGCGCGGCTATTGCGCGCCCGCGGCAGGCTGACCTTGATCTGGCGGGCGGACGGGCTTGCCGATGTCCTCGCGGCGCTGGCGCCCGCATTCGGAGCGGTGGCGGTGACGCCGGTTCATCCGGCGCCGGACGAGCCGGCGATCCGGATTCTGGTGACTGCGGTGAAGGCGAGCCGGGGGCCGCTTACGCTGCTGCCGCCGCTGGTGCTGGCGGACGCGTCGGGACGCCCGACAGCGGCAGCCGAGGCAGTGCTCCGCGAGGGCACGGCGCTGCTGATGCGGGATCAATTGTCACGATGATGTGAAACGGATGCCGTGCACGCGACTTGTGCAAATGCCTAAAGATGCACGGCGACGGAGCAAAACCTTAATTCGTACGTTCCTGAGACGGGCTGCGGCTGCCGACGTGCGATGCGGTCGCAATCGCGGCAATCAGCGCCAACAGGACAAAGATCTTGATTTCCATTGTACGAAGTCCTTCCCCACCCGGGCTTACGACAACGTGTCGTAGCAAGAAGCGTTCCAATGGTTGATATTTGGTAACTTGCAGCCCCAATGCCGCCCTGATCTATCCGGTCTATGCAGCGGCATTGGGCCCGACCCGGGGCAAAATCTTGACCGGTTAGATCTCTGAAGATCACCTTGAGCTGAGAGCAACCATGGCCGATCAAGGCACGTCTGAACCGCGCATGTCCGAGCATTTGCGCCAGATACTGGCCAGCATGCGCGAAACGGTGCGCCCATGGCTGCCAAAGCGCCTGCAGGGCGGCGGCGCCGTCGTCCCGGTGGTGCGGCTGTCGGGAACCATCGGCCTCTCGACCCCGCTGCGGCCGGGGCTGACGCTGGCAGGCGTCGCGCGTCCGCTCGAAAAGGCGTTCACGACCCGGCGCGCCCGCGCGGTAGCGCTCGCGATCAACTCACCCGGCGGTTCGCCGGTGCAGTCGCATCTGATTCATCTCCGCATCCGCCAGCTTTCGGCCGAGCACAAGATTCCGGTGATCGCCTTTGCCGAGGACGTTGCGGCGTCGGGCGGTTACATGATCGCCTGCGCCGCCGACGAGATCATTTGCGACAAATCCACGATCATCGGATCGATCGGCGTGATCGGCGGCTCGTTCGGTTTCGCCGGCCTGCTGGAGAAAGTCGGCATCGAGCGGCGGCTCTATACGTCCGGCGAGCGCAAGGCGATGCTCGACCCGTTCCTGCCGGAGAAGCCGGAGGACGTGGAACGGCTGAAATCGGTGCAGCGTGACATTCACGAGGATTTCATCGCACTGGTGAAGCAGAGCCGGGGCGCGCGCCTGACCGGCCCAGAAAATGACTTGTTCTCTGGGGAATTTTGGACCGGACGCAAGGCGGTAGGTCTCGGCGTTGCCGATGGCATCGGCGACCTCCGCACCGTGCTCCGCCAGCGCTTCGGCGAGGATGTGCGGATGCCGCTCATTGGTCCCGAGCGCAGCCTGTTTGGACGCACGCGTCCGGGCGTGGCGTTGAAGGAGCGGTTGTTCGGCTCGGCAGGCTTGGCCGACGACCTGATCTCGGCGCTGGAAGAGCGTGCGCTATGGTCGCGCTATGGCCTGTGAACTTTCTGGGCGGCCGCAGAGACTAAGAGCGGCAGGTGATTGCAGAGGAGGTCGCAATGCCGTTCGTGATTTCGCCGCTGGTGAAATTGGCGCTCTCCGCCTTCGCCGGTGCGGCTGCCGTGCATTGGGCGATCAAGGAGATGCGCCGAGTCAATGCGGAGCTCGATCGCGTCAAGACCGCGACGGCGATGGAAACGGCGACCCGCAAGTCGCTGCCGACGCTGCGGCGTGACCCCTCGACCGGCGAATGGCGCGTGATCTAGGCCGCGCCCCGTTGCCTTGACCGGTCTTGGGAGCGCCGATAGGGTCCGCGCCCATCGAATCTTCCAAGAAAATCGCGCAAAAATGGCCGATCTTCCCGCCCACATGCGTCCGGAGCGGTCGTTCCAGGGCTTGATCCTGGCGTTGCAGCGCTATTGGGCGGACTACGGCTGCGTGATCCTTCAGCCTTACGACATGGAGGTGGGGGCGGGCACCTTTCACCCGGCGACCACGCTGCGCGCGCTCGGGCCGAAGCCGTGGAACGCGGCCTATGTGCAGCCCTCGCGCCGCCCGAAGGATGGCCGCTACGGCGAGAACCCGAACCGGCTGCAGCACTACTACCAGTTCCAGGTGATCCTGAAGCCGAACCCGCCCGACCTGCAGGACCTCTATCTCAAGTCGCTCTATGCCATCGGCATCGATCCGACGCTGCACGACATCCGCTTTGTCGAGGACGACTGGGAATCGCCGACGCTCGGCGCCTGGGGCCTCGGCTGGGAATGCTGGTGCGACGGCATGGAGGTTTCGCAATTCACCTATTTCCAGCAGGTCGCGGGCTTCGAATGCGCGCCGGTCTCCGGCGAGCTCACCTACGGCCTCGAGCGGCTTGCGATGTATGTGCAGGGCGTCGAGCGCGTCTACGATCTCAACTTCAACGGCCGCGAGGGTGCGCAGAAGGTCACCTATGGCGACGTGTTCCTGCAGGCCGAGCAGGAATACTCGCGGCACAATTTCGAGCATTCCGACACCGCCATGCTGTTCGAGCAGTTCAAGATGGCGGAGACGGCGTGCAAGAGCTACCTCGCCGCCGGCTGGTCGACCAAGGGCAACGAGAAGCACCACCTGATGGCGCTGCCGGCCTACGACCAGTGCATCAAGGCGAGCCACGTGTTCAACCTGCTCGACGCCCGCGGCGTGATTTCCGTGACCGAGCGGCAGAGCTATATTCTGCGGGTGCGCGAGCTCGCCAAAGCCTGCGGCGAGGCGTGGCTCGCGACCGACGCGGGAGGCGCTTGAGCACTGCCCGCGCGATCGGGCAGCCGCTGTAACTAGACATCGCTTTTCGGCGCGATCCAGGTGAGGGTGTGCCGGTCGTCCGGGAACGGTCGTGACACGCTGCTTAGGCGTGGTGGAGTCGCAGCGCGTCCCGACGGAGTCGTTCCCGAGAAATGGCGGTGCTCCGAATGGGAGGTCGCGTCGCGGGATCGGCCGGTAGTCGCTTTCGAGGAAATCGGCGCCGTAGTTTGGCAGCGTCGCATCACCATCGGGATCGGGCGTTACGATGCTGCGAAGCTCCGTTACAGCTTGCGCCCATCGTGTAAGCAGCACGCTTTCTTCATGGCTACTGGGATGCGGAATCTTTTTCAGTGGAGTTGTGCCTTTGCCCGGCCACAGCGCCACAGCCTTTTGCGCCTGAAGCCCAAATGCGACGATGGCCTGAACGTTCGGCCCTTTGGCAAGATCATAAAGCGAATTGCGCCAGGCGAGGTGATCGGGATCGGTCAAGACGGCCTCGCCCTGCTCGGCGTGGGTAGGAAACAGGGCGACCATGTAGGCGTTGAGACACAGATAGGAGCGCGTGAGGCCGAGTTTGGCCAGAAATCCCTGAGTGCGCTGCCCGGCATCTCCCACCAGCGTGCGACCGGCAATGCGCTCGGTCGGACCGGGATCAGAGGCGAAGCAAAGAATTCTGGCGCTGCCATCGAGGCGGCCGCGGTAAAACACCGGCCCCCAATCGAACCAGAAATGATCCTTGAAAGCCGCGTAGGATGGCATGGCAGCAAATTTGTCCGCAAACGCCGCCGGCGGACCCGGATCGTGCTCGATATTGGGCATGGCAATCCCCATGAGCAGATCGCGCTAACTGAAATGAGCGCTGCTCATCATAAGTAAGTTTGAGGCTTCCGACGAGGTGGCCAGCGCTATATTCTGCGCGTGCGCGAGCTCGCCAAAGCCTGCGGCGAGGCGTGGATTCGCGACCGATGCGGGAGGCGCGGCATGAGCGGTGAGCAGCCGGAGATCGGCGGAACCGAGCCGATCACCATCGAGGTGGTCGCGGGCGAGAGCTACTGGTGGTGCCGCTGCGGCCGCTCCAAGAGCCAGCCGTTCTGCGACGGCTCGCACGAGGGTACGTCCTTCGAGCCGATGGAGTGGAAATCCCCCCGCGCCCGCAAGATCATGTTCTGCACCTGCAAGCGCACCAAGACGCCGCCGTTCTGCGATCACAGCCACGACAAGCTGTAGGCTTTCTGCTCGCAGTTGATTTGCCTCAACCGTAAGGCAAACTCCGTCACCCTCCCCGGGGAGGGTCGCCGGAACCTCCCGGGGAGGGTGACGGAGGCCGCGGCCGATAGTCCGTCAAACGTGGCAGCAGCGGCCTTTCGTCTCGGCGTCTCAACCTTACTTCGCGCAATTTGAATCACCCGAATTACCCGCCGCCAACCATCTCCGTGGTCGGCGCTGGAACTGCGCGCGCAGTCGCTACATTGCCGTCATGGACCAGACGAGTTTTCAGTCATGGCGCAGTTCTCGTATGACGTGGTGCCGCACGACGGCGGTTAGGCGATCCTGGTGACGCTGGGGCCGGTCGACGCGTTTCCGACCAAGCAGGTCGCCTACGACGTCGCGGCCGAGTTCGCCCGCAAGCTTCGATTCGCGGGCTTTGCGGTCAACGTGCAGGCCGAGCACGAACCGGCGAAGAAGGCCGCCAACGTGGGCTGACCGGGTCGCTGCGGGCCGATAACAGGCCGGGCGTGACAAGCGCGCCGGTGGCTGCTACCTGCGGTAACCTTTTGGGGTTGCCCGCATGCCCGACCTCCTGATCGAACTCTTCTCCGAGGAAATCCCCGCGCGCATGCAGCCGCGCGCGGCCGAGGATTTGCGCAAGCTCGTCACCGACAGGCTGGTCGAGGCCGGCCTCGTCTATGAGGGCGCGAAGGCGTTCGCGACGCCGCGGCGGCTTGCGCTCGCGGTGCAGGGCGTGCCGGCGCGGCAGCCGGACGTGAAGGAGGAGCGCAAGGGCCCGCGCGTCGGCTCGAACGAAGGCGCGATCAAGGGCTTCCTCAAGGCGGCGGGGCTTACGTCCATCGACCAGGCCAAGGTGCAGCCGGACAAGAAGGGCGACTTCTACGTCGCCGTGATCGAGAAGAAGGGCAGGGCGGCGATCGAGGTGATCGGCGAGATCGTGCCCGACGTCGTGAAGACCTTCCCGTGGCCGAAGTCGATGCGCTGGGGCGAGGCGTCGGCAAGGCCCGGCGCGCTCGGCTGGGTGCGGCCGCTGCATTCGATCATCGCGACCTTCGGGCCGGAAACCGAAGACCCCGACATCGTGCCGTTTGACGGTCGGCGGCATCGCCGTCAGGCGACACCACGCGCGGCCACCGTTTCCTGTCGCCGGAGACGATCAAGGTGCGCCGCTTCGACGACTATGTGGCCAAGCTCGAAAAGGCCAAGGTCGTGCTCGACCCGGAGCGGCGCAGGCAGTCGATCCTGACCGACGCCAAGAACCTCGCCTTCGCGCAGGGCTTTGAGCTGGTCGAGGACGAGGGCCTGCTGACTGAAGTGGCCGGCCTGGTCGAATGGCCGGTGGTGCTGATGGGCGCGTTCGAGCGAAGCCTTCCTCGCGATCCCGGACGAGGTGATCCGCGCCACCATCCGCAACAACCAGAAATGCTTCGTGCTGCGCGACCCGCAAGACCGCGCAAGCTCGTCAACCGCTTCATCCTGGTGTCGAACACCGAAGCCAAGGACGGCGGCAAGGCGATCGTCGCCGGCAACGAGCGCGTCATCCGCGCGCGGCTCTCGGACGCAAAATTCTTCTACGAGACCGATCTTAAAGTGAAGCTTGAAGACCGGCTGCCGAAGTTCGAGAACATCATCTTCCACGAGAAGTTCGGCTCGCAGGCGGAGCGCATTGAGCGCATTGAGCGATTGGCCGCGAAGCTCGCGCCCCTGGTCGGCGCGGACGTGGCGAAGGCCGAAGCGCGCTGCGCGGCTCGCCAAGGCCGATCTCCTGACCGAGGTGGTCGGCGAATTCCCCGAGGTGCAGGGCCTGATGGGCCGATACTACGCGGAAGCGCAGGGCGAGGACGAAGCGGTCGCTCACGCCATCGAAGATCACTACAAGCCGCTAGGGCCGGACGATCTGCGTGCCCGGCCGATCCGGTGTCGATCGCCGTTGCGCTCGCCGACAAGTTCGACATGCTGGTGAGCTTCTGGGCGATCGACGAGAAGCCGACCGGCACGAAGGACCCGTATGCGCTGCGGCGGGCGGCGCTGGGCGTGATCAGGCTCGTTCTTGAAACAAGCTGCAGTACGCTGCGATTCCGAATCGAATCATGATGGTTCGCAGTTTCGAACGTGAAGCTGCCTAAGACAGGAGATTCGGCGAGTCAGATCGACCGATCTGCTCGCCTTCTTCGCCGACCGCCTCAAGGTCCAGCTCCGCGAGCAGGGCGCGCGCCACGACCTGGTCGACGCCGTGTTCGCGCTCGAAGGCCAGGACGATCTGCTGCTGGTCGTCCGCCGGGTCGAGGCGCTTGGCAAATTCCTCGATACCGAGGACGGCAAGAACCTGCTCGCCGGCACCAAGCGCGCCGCCAACATCCTGCGCATCGAGGAGAAGAAGGACGGCATTCCGCGATATGGTCGGCAAGCCCGACCCTTCGCTCTACCGCCAGGACGAGGAATGGGCGCTCTCGAAGGCGATCGACGTGGCCAAGGCCGAAGCCTCCGCCGCAGTCGCGCGTGAGGATTTCGCCGCCGCCATGACCGCGATGGCGAAGCTGCGTCCGCATGTGGATGCGTTCTTCGACAAGGTGACCGTGAATGTCGACGACAAGCCGATCCGCGAGAACCGGCTGCGGCTGCTCAACGAAATCCGCGAGGCGACCCGCGCGGTCGCGGATTTCGCGCGCATTGAAGGGTAGTTCCGCACCGAAAGCGGATTGGATTTTTCGCGCATGAACTCATTGCGCCGCGGTGCATTGCCGTGCATGAATCCGCCGCGATGGTTTGTGGAGTTCTAAACAGCGGACGCCGTTCCCCGGGAGAACGTCATGAATTTCAACGACCCTCACATTCAGCCTGTCGTCGCGCTGGTCGCCGGCATTCTGGTGCTGCTGATGCCGCGGCTTTTGAACTATATCGTCGCGCTCGCGCTGATCATTTATGGCCTGGTCGGCCTCAACGCGATCTACAAGTTCGTCGGCGGCTAAAGGAACTGCCTTTTCAGCTTCCGGCTTGCGTCAGCGGCCCTCGCCGTGGTCAGTAGCGGAGGTAGTGTGGCGGTTCGGAAGTCCGCAACATCGTTGCGGCGAGTCCGTGATTGCGGACTTCTGAACCTAAGCCACACTAGAATCAATGAGTTGCTAGTGTCCTTCGATTCCAAAATTCGTGTAGAGAGGCCGCTGCGACATGGTACGAATTTCGGAATCGGGACACAGGTCGCAATCGATCTGTGAGTCCATGGCAAGACCGCGCAGCACCACGCTGAAATCAAAGTCGAAATCCGCAAGATCAGTGCGCGCCGAGCGGTCCGGGTCGGCGCGCAAGGCGTCCGCGCGGGTTCCCGCAAAGAAGCCGGGCAAGACGCCGGCAGGCAAGAAGCCAGCCAACAAATCCCAACGATGGGTCTATGCCTTCGGCGGCGGCAAGGCCGCCGGCAAGCCGGGCATGCGCAACCTGCTGGGCGGCAAGGGCGCGGGCCTCGCCGAGATGGCCAATCTCGGGCCTGCCGGTTCCGCCCGGTTTCACCATCACCACCGAGGTCTGCACCCACTACTACGCCAATGGCAATTCCTATCCGGCTGCGCTCGAAGCGCAGGCGACGGCCGCGCTCGCCGAGGTCGGGCGGCTGACCGGCAAGGGCTTCGGCGACAAGGTCAATCCGCTGCTCGTTTCGGTGCGCTCGGGCGCGCGTGCTTCGATGCCCGGCATGATGGACACGGTGCTCAATCTCGGCCTCAACGACCAGACGGTCGAGGCGCTGGCGAAGAAATCCGGCGACCGCCGCTTCGCCTATGACAGCTACCGCCGCTTCATCACGATGTATTCCGACGTCGTGCTGGGCGTCGGCCATCATCACTTCGAGGAAATCCTCGACGACCACAAGGACCGCAACGGCTACACGCTCGACACCGATCTCACCGCCGACGACTGGGAAGCGCTGGTCGGCCGCTACAAGGAGAAGCTCGAGGAAGAGCACGGCGAGCCGTTCCCGCAGGATCCGTTCAAACAGCTATGGGGTGCAATCAGTGCCGTGTTCGGTTCCTGGATGAACCAGCGCGCCGTCACCTATCGCCGGCTCCACAACATCCCGGAAAGCTGGGGCACCGCGGTCAACGTGCAGGCCATGGTGTTCGGCAACATGGGCGAGACATCGGCGACCGGCGTCGCCTTCACGCGCAATCCCTCGACCGGCGAGAGGAAGCTCTACGGCGAATTCCTGATCAATGCGCAGGGCGAGGACGTGGTCGCCGGCATCCGCACGCCGCAGGAGATCACCGAGACCGCGCGGCTGGAGGCCGGTTCCGACAAGCCGTCGATGGAAGCGGCGATGCCGGGCGCTTTCAAGGAGCTTACCCGCATCTACCATGTGCTGGAAAAGCACTACCGCGACATGCAGGACCTCGAATTCACGGTCGAGCAGGACAAGCTGTGGATGCTCCAGACCCGCTCCGGCAAGCGCACCGCCAAGGCGGCGCTGCGGATCGCGGTCGAACTGGCCAATGAGGGCCTCATCACCCGCAAGGAGGCGGTGACGCGCGTCGATCCCGCGGCGCTCGACCAGCTCCTGCATCCGACCATCGATCCGAATGCCGAGCGCAAGGTGATCGCGACCGGCCTGCCGGCCTCGCCCGGCGCGGCGGCGGGCGAAATCGTGTTCTCGGCCGACGACGCCGAGAGCATGAAGGCGCAGGGCAAGAAGGTGATCCTGGTGCGGGTCGAGACCTCGCCGGAAGACATCCACGGCATGCACGCCGCCGAAGGCATCCTCACCACCCGCGGCGGCATGACCTCGCACGCGGCGGTGGTCGCGCGCGGCATGGGGAAGCCCTGCGTGTCGGGCGCGGGTACGCTGCGCGTCGACTACAAATCCGGCACGATGATCGCGGCCGGCCAGACGTTTCGTCAAGGCGATTTCATCACAGTCGACGGCTCGACCGGGCAGGTGCTGGCCGGGCGCGTGGCGATGATCGAGCCGGCGCTGTCGGGCGAGTTCGCAACGCTGATGGGCTGGGCCGATGAGGTGCGCAAGCTCGGCGTGCGCGCCAATGCCGACACGCCGAACGACGCGCGCGTCGCGGTGAAGTTCGGCGCCGAAGGCATCGGGCTCTGCCGCACCGAGCACATGTTCTTCGACGAGGACCGCATCCGCGCGGTGCGCGAAATGATCCTCGCCGACGACGAGAAGCAACGCCGTGCCGCGCTCGCAAAGCTCCTGCCAATGCAGCGCAACGACTTCGCCGAGTTGTTTGAAATCATGGGTGATTTGCCGGTGACGATCCGGCTGCTCGATCCGCCGCTGCACGAATTCCTGCCGCATACGGACGAGGAGATCGCCGAGGTCGCGGCCGCCATGGGCGCCGATCCGCGCAAGCTGGCGGATCGCGCGCGTGAATTGCACGAGTTCAATCCGATGCTCGGCTTCCGCGGCTGCCGGCTGGCGATCGCCTATCCGGAGATCGCCGAGATGCAGGCGCGCGCGATCTTCGAGGCCGCGGTTGCGGTCGGCAAGCGCAAGGGAAAAACGGTGGTGCCCGAGGTGATGGTGCCGCTGATCGCCACCAAGGCCGAGCTCGATCTGGTCAAGGAGCGCATCGACGCCATGGCGGCGGCGGTCGCCAAGGAGACCGGCGCCAAGGTCGTCTATCAGGTCGGCACCATGATCGAGCTGCCGCGCGCATCCCTCATGGCCGGCGAGATCGCGCAGTCGGCGGAGTTCTTCTCGTTCGGCACCAACGACCTGACGCAGACCACGTTTGGTATCAGCCGCGATGACGCCGCAAGCTTCCTCGGTCCCTACACCGCGCGCGGCATCCTCGAGTCCGATCCGTTCGTGTCGATCGACCGTGAGGGCGTCGGCGAGCTGGTGCGGATCGGCGTCGAACGCGGCCGCAAGACGCGGCCGAAGCTCAAGATCGGCATCTGCGGCGAGCATGGCGGCGATCCCGCCTCGGTCGCGTTCTGCCACCAGATCGGCCTCGACTATGTGTCGTGTTCTCCGTTCCGGGTGCCGATCGCGCGCCTGGCTGCGGCCCAGGCCGCGCTCGGCAAGGATGCGGCTAGCCAGGCGTAGTGATTTCGGCGGGAAATGTTGCGGGCGAATAGTCACTCGCCACGCCGATGATCAGCCCCTTTGCAGGAGCTTGGCGGCAGGGATCATGGCAACGCTAGTCGGTGCTGAATGGTCCGGCCGACACCGTGCCCCGTTGTTCCGGCGGCAGAGTGCGAACGACCGCTTGGAGGCGGCTTGCCTCTTCTTCCAAGCCGATCCAGCGCAGCTTGCGGATCAGCTTTGACCAGTCTTTCGGCTGCGGCGTGGCAGTCACGTTGTTCTCGCGATTGACCTCCATAGGCTCCTCCCGTTCTTTTCTATTTTGGGGAAAGCGGTCCGCTGGTCCAGTCGGCGGAACTCAGCAAAACTCAAAGTCCTCACGTGCCGCCGCCCGCGGGCCATCCATTGGAGAGGGACTTGGTGATTTTTTGCGTGATCTGTTGGCAGTCGCTGACGAGCCGTTGTCCATCCTCCACGGTCATTTGCACCTGCTGCGATACACATTTCGTGTAGGCTTCGACGGCTTCCGACGCGGAGCGGGTTGCCATCAGCTTTGCAGCCAGTTCTGTCCACAGCGCGGCTTCCGATTGCACCCGCGTGAACCAGGCACGATTGGCCTGCTCATATGTGTCGAGAAGCTCTTTTTGAAGAGCGGCGGCCGCCTTTGCCTGCTCCGCTCCGAGATTGACGAATGGTGCAGTTAAATCCTTGTTGGTCATGACGCGATACCTCCCACGCTGGAATCTGTTTGGCGAACACTAAACTCGCGATCGATTGTGACTTCGTTGATTTGGATCAAGCGAGGGCCGCTGTTGCGCAAGTCGTATTCAAGACTACGCGTGTTTTCAAAGTAAGGCACGCTTCGTAAATTCGCGTAAACCAAGGTATAGTCAGCCAACCTTCCGTAATTGTCTTGCAGGCTCTTCAAGAACCGCGGATCGATGCTTGGCCGCGCTGCAGCAATTCCATCGGCCTTTGCGGCCGATGATGCCGGGATATCGACAAGACCTGATTGTGCAGATGCGAGACGGGCCCACCATTCGATGACCGGCCTGACGGTATCCCGCTGAGGCGCGACTCGCGTATTGGATTCAACGTGAGTTAATTGGCTTAAGTCACGATTGCCGCATGAAGGTCGTGGCGCTGGTCGCCGGACTTTTGGCCGGCGGCTATTACATAGACAGCCAGTATCACCACGGACGCTATTTCCGTGCGGCCTCCCTCTTTACTCAGCAGATCGCGACGTATACCGGCTTACGTTAGACAACGTAGGGGGCGCTCATGCGCGGTCGGTTCAGCACAGCAGTCGCAGCCGTCGTGACGATCGGAATGTTGTCGGGCCCGGCCCGCGCCGAAGCGTCCTTAAATGAAATCCTCAGGGATTACGATAATGCCAAGGCCGGCGAACCCCAGCGGGCGATGATCGCGTCGAACCTGGCCGGCATTGAATTGGGTCTGGGGTGGGCAAATTCGGCGCTACGCGCACAGCGCATGCAAGCGGCCCTCTATTGTCCGCCCGACAGGTCCGCGATGACGGGTTCGCAGGTGATCGATATCTTGCGCCGCGCGCTGAAGGAGGAGCCCCGGCTGGGCGATCGCCCGATCGGGTTTGCGGTGTTGGCAGCGCTGCAACGCGCGTTTCCTTGCAAGTAAGTCTCCCGCGCAAGTAGTCCCCAGGGTCGCAGCGTTGGGCGCCTGTTGGCGCGCCGCCCCATTCGACTTTGGTAGGGGGAGCCCGCAAACCTCGGAGGACATTTTGCCTCGCGAGCATGATCAAACTTGCGCTGCGCCGCCCATGCGCCATGCTACGCTCCCATCGGGGATGGCGCCAGGCAAGAGCGCGACACGGAGGGATCATGGCAGGAGACGGCAAGCCTGACGGCAAGCCGCCGACACGGCAATTCGCGCAGTCGGATCATGCCGTGGTGCTGGATTCCGGCTTCTCCGCATCCACCGCGATTTCCGACGAGGCGCTGCGCAAGGCCGAGACCTATGTCGAGGCCGAGGAAGGGACGACCAACCGGCTGGTCGGCGTTGCCGCGACGCTCGTCACCGCGATCGCGGTGTGCATGTCGCTGTTCCATCTCTATACGGCGATCGCCGGCGTGCCGCCGCTGTTCTCCGAATTCCCGATCGTCGCGACGCAGCCGCTGCGTTACACGCACGTCGCATTCGTCCTGGTGCTGTGCTTCCTCCTGTTTCCGCTGGCGAACCGCTTCCGCAACCGGGTCCAGTGGTTCGATGTCGTCACGGCCGCTGCGGCGGTCGCCATCCTGATCTACGCCCTCGTTGGCGGCGAGGACTTCACCGATCGCGCGACCATCCCGACCCACACCGACGTCATCCTCGGCGTCGTGTTCATCGTCATCCTTTTGGAAGCGACACGACGCACCATCGGGTGGATCGTTCCCGCCGTCGCAATCCTGTTCATGGTCTACGCCATGGCGGGACCCTATCTGCCGTCACCCTGGAACCATCGCGGCTATGGCATCGATCAGCTTGTCGGCCACCTGTTCATCACGCTGGAAGGAATTTTTGGAATTCCCGTCGACGTGTCGTCCTCGCTGATCATTCTCTTTACGATCTATGGCGCGTTCCTCCAGCATTCCGGTGCTGGCAAGTTCTTTATCGATTTCTCGCTGCGGCTGATGGGCAACAAGCCGAACGCCGCCGGCCGCACGGTGGTGCTGTCGTCGTTCCTGCTCGGCGGTCCTTCCGGCTCGGGCGTCGCCACCACGGTCACGGTCGGCGCGGTTGCCTATCCGATGATGCAGAGGGCCGGCTTCGAGAAGAACGCCGCCGGCGGCCTGCTGGCGGCTGGCGGCCTCGGCGCGATCATCTCGCCGCCGGTGCTGGGCGCGGCTGCCTTCCTGATCGCGGAGTTCCTCAAGATCAGCTACCTCGACGTGATCTGGATGGCGGTCATCCCGACCTGCCTTTACTACTTGTCGCTGCTGTTCATGGTCGAACTCGACGGCCGCAAGTTCGGCGGCGGCGCCGTCGCAACGCTCGACGGATTCTCCTGGTGGCAGTCATTCCACTTCGTCTCCCTGGTCGCGATCATCGTGTTCATGCTGCTCGGGCGTTCGCCGGCCTTGTCGGTGTTCTATGCGACCGTGCTGGCGTTCGCGCTGAGCTTTCTCACCCGCGAGACCGCGCTCGACACCGAAGCGGCTGGTCCGCGCGCTGTCCGACGGCTCCACCAGCGTCCTCACCGCCGCCATCACCTGCGCCACCGCCGGCATCATCGTCGGCGTCGTCACGCTGACCGGCCTCGGTCAGAAGTTCGCCGACATCGTGATCGGCTATGCCGGCGGCAGCCTGCTCTTGACCGCGCTGTTCACTGCGCTCGTGGTCTGGATCATTGGACTCGCGGTGCCGGTGACCGCTTCCTACATCATCTGCGCCGTGATCGCGGCGCCGGCGATGATCAAGCTCGACGTGCCGCCGATCGCCGCGCACATGTTCATCTTCTACTACTCGGTGTTGTCGGAGGTGTCGCCGCCGACCGCGCTGTCGCCGTTTGCGGCAGCCGCGATCACGGGCGGCGATCCCTACAAGACGACGCTGCAGGCGTGGAAGTACACCTTGCCGGCGTTCCTGGTGCCGTTCGTGTTCGTGCTGGATCCGCAGGGTATCGGCCTCCTTCTCCAGATTCCGAAGAATGGATCGTGGGTCGACATCGTCCAAATCACGTTGAAGACGGGCCTCGGACTCGCGGCGCTGGCGTCGGCGGCGCAAGGCTGGGCGATCCGCAAGACGACGCCGGCCGAGCGCCTGCTCCTGCTGCTTGCGGGGTTGCTGATGGTGTTCCCGGGGTTGCTCGAGGCCTGCATGGAGGCCATCATCGGCGTCGACATCAATTACACCGCGACATATGGCATCCTGATCGCCACGGCGGTGCTGATAAAACAGTGGGTGCGGCCGGCACCGCTGGACGCAGAAGCGACCAGTCGACGTTAGCGCATGTCCCGGCGAAGTGGATACCGGTTCGCCGAAAAGGACACGCGCCATGTGACAAGGGAGGGTCAACGATCATGGCATGGAAGAAAATTTCGATCTCTGCGCTTGCGTTGGCGGCGGTTGCTCTCTCCAGTGCGGCCGTCGCGCAGAACCTGAACATCGCGATCGCCACCGGCGGCACCGGCGGCGTCTACTATCCGCTCGGCGGCGGCATGGCGAACGTGCTCTCGAAATATGTTCCGGGCGTGCAGGCGACGGCGCGCGTAACCGGCGGCTCGGTCGACAACCTTCGTCTCATCCACACCGGCCAGAGCGAAGTGGGACTGGTGATGGTCGACGCCGCGCTCGATGCGCTCAAGGGCGAAGACAAGTTCAAGGGTTCTCCTGTCGCCGTTCGTACACTCATGGTGCTCTATCCCAACCGCATGCATGTGGTGTCGGTCGAAGGCACCGGCGTCACCAGCATGGCAAGCCTCAAGGGCAAGCGCGTGTCGACGGGGTCGCCCGGAAGCGCCACGGAGGTGATGGCGTTCCGCGTGATCGAGGGTGCCGGCCTGCATCGCGACAAGGACATGCGGCGCGAGCGACTCGGTGCCGCCGAGTCGGTCAACGCGCTCAAGGACCGCAGGATCGACGCGTTCTTCTGGGTCGGTGGGCTGCCGACCGCCGCCGTCACCGACCTCGGCGCGACGCCGGGCGTGCGGATCGCGATGATCGACCATGCCGATGTCGTCGAGAAGATGAACGCCCAATACGGCGGCATCTATTCCGCCGGCGTGATTCCGGCGAAGACCTATCCCGGCCAGATGAAGGACAACGCCATCGCGGTGGTGCAGAACATTCTTGTTGCGAATGCCAGCATGTCGGACAAGGTCGCGTACGACATCGTCAAGACTTTCATCGAGCGGCAGAAGGACCTGATCGCGGTGCACGCCGAGGCTGAGAGCATCGCGCTTGAAAATCAGCTCCGCAGGAACACGCCGATCCCGTGGCATCCGGGCGCGGAGCGCTACTTCGTCGAGCGCGGCGTGAAGATGTAATCGTTGCGCTGATCGAGCACATGACTGTTATCATGCCCCGCGTAAGCGGGGCATAATTCGATGCGGGGCAAGGCAGTTCTCTGGTGGCGCGTCCTGATAATCGCGGGCGGTTTCGCCTTCGGTCTGTTGGCGGATCGGCGTCCGTTCGGTGAAACCTTTCTCGCACATCCAATCGTCGTGTTCGCCGCGATCGCCGGACTGGGGCTGCTCATTTTGCGCGTGGTGTTACGTCGTCCGGTTCCCGAGGTCATTCCGGAACGCGCGATCGTCGTCGGGTTCCTTCTTGGCATCGCCGCGTTCCTCGTCGGCAATTGGGTCGGCGTGCACCTGATCGCGTCGCGTTGATCGGGGCGCGCACTGAATCGGCGCAATGTTGACCAGGTGTTTACCAAGTTCCATCGGCGCGGCACGAATCGGTTACCGATACGGCGATTGCGACGCGATGCGATTAACGCCTTCGCAACGTTAATCCGCCAATAAAGAAATCCGTCGCATTTGCGCCACGTCGGCGCCGCGTCGCGGCGGCAGTATCAGTAGCATCCTGTGGCGTTGCGTAGAGTGCGGGGGAAATGGTTGCGTCTCATCGCCGGCCGAAGGGCGGTGTTATCACGCCCTTCGGCCTTGGCTTCCTAGCTTTTGCCATAGTGCCAAGTGCAATCGGGTCGCAGGATCTTGCGGCGTTGCTTGCGCGCCAGCCGGTATTGGCTCAACCGACGATCTCGCGCTTCTCGCTGATCAGCAGCGCGCACGGCGCGACCTTCACCATGCCGCGACCGATGAGCGCGGCGATGCCGGATTCACTGAGGTATACGCTCGCCAGCCTCGATACGAGCTACGCTGACATCACAGGTGCCATCCGCGAGCGGCTGCTCGGCGACACTTTGCTTCCGCCGGACGACCTCGAACTTCCGGTTCCCAACCGGCAGAGCAAAGGCAACCGCCTTCCGCTGCCGGAAGCCGCGGAGCAGGCCGATACCGCTGCGCGTGAAAACGAACCGCGGGCAGAGCCGGGGCCGGACGGTGAGTCCGCCGTGGAAACGCCGCGCAGCTTCCAGCTTGCGAGCGTCGATCGACGCGCGGAGCCGCCTGCGCCGGGCGTCGCCAGCGCCGGCGTGCCGGGGGTTGGCGCGCCTGAGACCGTTGCGCCACAAACTATCGCGCCGCAGGATGAGCGTGGCGCGGCCGCGGAGTTCGCAGCCGGCCTCGTCGTCGGCATCGGTTTCACTCGCGAAGAGGCCGATCCTGCCGCGCTGATGGCGCGGCTCTATTTCGGCGGCGAGCCGATGGGCGAGACGCTCGAAGCAGTGCAGCCCTGGCAGGAAGGTGAGCAGCCGAAAGTCGAGACGCTGGTGGTCTCGGTCGACACCGAGGTGACGACCGCATCGCTTGCGCCCGATCCGGCGCCTGCCGAACGGCCTTCTTCCAGGGTTGGAGGTATGTCGCCGGGCGAAACCATCGCCAGCAAAGGCGAGGTCACCGGCGAAGGCCGCCGTCCGATGTCGCCGGCCGAGCGCCTGGGCCTCAACGCGTCGACCCGCGCCAAGCAGGAGAAATGCCTGGCCGAAGGCATCTACTTCGAGTCACGCGGCGAGCCGGTGCGCGGCCAGATCGCGGTCGCACAGGTGATTCTCAACCGCGCCTTCTCGGGACATTATCCGTCGACCGTGTGCGGCGTCGTCTATCAGAACTCGCACCGCCATCTCGCCTGCCAGTTCACCTTCGCCTGCGACCGTCATCCGGACGTGGTCCGCGATCAGGCCGCGTGGCGGCGCGCGATGGCGGTGGCATCGGGCACGCTCGACGGCAAGCTGTGGCTGCCGGAAGTCGGCAAGGCGACGCACTACCACGCGTACTGGGTGCGGCCGGGCTGGGTGCGGACGATGCACAAGCTGCATCGCATTGGCGTGCACACGTTCTATCGCCCGACCCGCTGGGGCGACGGCGCCGACGCGCCGGAATGGGGCGACGCCACCGCGACCGCCGAGGCAGCCAGGGCTCTGTAGAGCTTACATCTCGATGTCGAGCGCCACGTCGAGCGACGGCGCCGAATGCGTGATCCAGCCTGACGACGCGTAGTCGACGCCGGTCGCCGCCACCGCCGCGATCGTCTCGAGCGTGATGCCGCCGGAGGCTTCGAGCACGGCGCGGCCGGACGTCATGGCGACCGCCTTGCGCATGTCGGCGATGTTCATATTGTCGAGCAGCACGACGTCGGCGAGGCCGGTCTCCAGCACCTCGGCGAGCTGATCGAGCGTGTCGACCTCGATCTCGATCTTCACCAGATGCCCGGCATTCGCGCGCGCGCGTTCGAGCACGGCACGCACGCCGCCCGCGACGGCGATGTGGTTGTCCTTGATCAGCATGGCGTCGTCGAGACCGAAGCGGTGATTGAATCCGCCGCCGCAGCGTACCGCGTATTTTTCGAGTGCGCGCAGGCCGGGCGTGGTCTTGCGGGTGCAACAGATGCGAATCTTTGTTGCTTTGGTCAGCTTCACGAATTCGGCGGTCGCGCTGGCGATGCCGGAAAGATGCCCGAGCATGTTGAGCGCGGCGCGCTCGGCGGACAGCACGGCGCGTGCGTCGCCGGCGATAATCATCAGCTCGGTTTTGGTCGCCACGCTGTCGCCGTCGCGGGCGCTCGCCTTGATGTCGATGTCGGGCGCGAGCCTGCGGAACGCGGCCGCGACCAGCGGCAGGCCCGAGATCGTACCGGCCTTGCGCGCGACCACAATGGCGCGCGCGGGCGTGCCGGCGGGGATGGTGGCGATCGACGTCACATCGCCGGCGCGGCCGAGATCCTCGGCAAGGGCGCGCTCGACCGCTGCGTCAATCTCCAGCGGCGAGAGGAATCCCTCGGGGTAGAGCAGGGAGGTGGACGTCGGAACCGTCGGCAAACTCTGCAGCATGGCGCTTGCCCCTGTGCACGACTGTTTGAGTTCACTCAGCTCTTTAGATTCACCATTCGCTCGACCGAGCGCCGCGCACGGGCGGCGATGGCGGGATCGATGACGACTTCCTCCTTGAGATAGACGAGGCTGTCGAGGATGTTGGGCAACGTGATCCGCTTCATGTGCGGGCAGAAGTTGCACGGCCGCACGAATTCGACGTCCGGCAGCTCGGCCTTCACATTGTCGGCCATCGAGCACTCGGTGACCATCACGACGCGCTTGGGATTGTGCTTGCGCACCCAGTCGATCATGCCGGCGGTCGAGCCGGTGTAGTCGGCTTCGGCCAGCACGTCGGGAGGGCATTCCGGATGTGCGATGATCTGCACGCCGGGTTCGTTGCCGCGCACGCGGCGCAGCTCCTCGCCGGTGAAGCGCTCGTGCACTTCGCACGCGCCCTTCCAGGCGATGATCTTCTTCGTCGACTGCGACGCGACGTACTTCGCGAGATACTGGTCGGGCAGGAAGATCACGGTGTCGCTATCGAGGCTCTCGACCACCTGAACGGCGTTCGACGACGTGCAGCAGATGTCGACCTCGGCCTTCACCTCGGCAGACGTGTTCACGTAGGCGACGACAGGCACGCCGGGGAATTTCTTGCGGAGAAGCCGCACATCCTCGCCGGTGATCGAGGAGGCAAGCGAACATCCGGCGCGCAGGTCCGGGATCAGCACGGTCTTGTCGGGGTTCAGGATCTTCGAGGTCTCGGCCATGAAGTGCACGCCGCCCTGCACGATGATGTCGGCGTCGACCTTCGTCGCCTCGCGTGCAAGCTGGAGCGAATCGCCGACATAGTCGGCGACGCAGTTGTAGATCTCGGGCGTCTGATAGTTGTGCGCCAGGATGACGGCGTTGCGCTCCTTCTTGAGCGCGTTGATCGCCTTCACGTAAGGCGCGAAGAACGGCCACTCGACCGGCGGGATCACCGCCTTCACGCGCTCATAGAGATGCGCGGTCTCGCGGCCGACTTGTTCGGTCCACTCAAGCGACGGCATCGGCAGCACGCCAAAGCGCCGGGCAGCCGCGGAAAGGCCTGCTCCGGGAGGCGGCATTGCTGGCGAAACGGCAGTCGGGCCAAAGGCTTGTAGGATCGGCATCGCATTCCTCCGTACTAATATGCTCAACTTGAGCATATTAGGGGGCGAAAACATCCGGCGTGTGCCGGCCCAGCTCTCTTGAGTTATTATCCTCAATTCGAGCAAAACATATATAGCACGTTGACCAGCGGTCTGCCAGTACCTGACGAACTTTTCACGCAAGGGCTGCTATGCGCCTTCGATGGGTGCTTTGACCAAAGTGTGATTGGGCCCGCGACGCAGCGCCCCTATGTTCGCGTCCGCGACGGAGATTCCCATGACAGACGCTGCCCCCAGCGCCACCAAGTCGTTCTCGTGGCGCCTGCCGATCATCATTGCCCTGTGCGGTTGCACGATCTCGGTCCTGACGTTCGGGCCGCGCTCGTCGCTCGGCTTCTTCCTCACGCCGTTGTCGCAGACGAACGGGTGGGGGCGCGACGTGTTCGCGTTCTCGCTCGCGATCCAGAATTTGATCTGGGGACTCGGCCAGCCGTTCGCCGGGGCGATCGCGGATAAGTACGGCGCGCCGCGGGTGCTCAGCACCGGAATTATTCTCTATGCGCTCGGGCTCTATCTCACCTCGACTGCAACGACGCCGGCGATGGCGCACCTTTCTGCCGGCGTTCTCATCGGACTGGGCCTGTCGTGCTCGGCGGTGCCGATGGTCATCGGCGCGCTTGGCAAGATCCTGCCGGAGAGCTGGCGGTATATCGCGTTCGGCGCCGTGACGGCGGCGGGCTCGTTCGGCCAGTTCCTGTTCTCGCCGATCGCCGTTTACCTGATGGGTGCTTATGGCTGGCAGGAAACGCTGGTGATCTTCTCGTGCGTCCTGCTCGTGGCCATTCCGCTGTCGATGATGCTTATCGCGCCGAAGAAGCCCGCGGGCGCACCGTCGGCCGCTGCGCCGCCGCAATCGCTGGCGCATGCGCTGTCGGAGGCGTTCGGCCATCGATCCTACGTGCTCTTGGTGCTCGGCTTCTTCACCTGCGGTTTCCAACTCGCCTTCGTGACGGCGCATCTGCCGAGCTATCTCGCCGACCGCGGGCTCTCGGCCGAGGTCGGTGGCTGGACGCTGGCGGTCATCGGCCTGTTCAACATCGTCGGCTCGCTCGGCGCCGGCTGGCTCGCGACCTTCCTGCCCAAGCGCTACATCCTGTCGTTCATCTATTTCGCGCGTGCGCTCTCGATTGTCGCATTCATCATGGTGCCGGCGACGACGGCGACGACGCTGATCTTCGGCGCGGTCACCGGCCTGCTGTGGCTCTCGACCGTGCCGCCGACCTCGGGCCTCGTGGCCGTGATGTTCGGCACACGCTGGCTCACGATGCTGTTCGGCTTCGCCTTCTTCAGCCACCAGGTCGGCGGCTTCCTCGGCGTCTGGCTCGGCGGCCTCATGTTTGAGCGTACCGGCTCCTATGACGCGGTTTGGTGGCTCTCGGTGCTGTTCGGCGTGCTCTCGGCCGTGATCAACCTGCCGATCGTGGAAAAGCCGGTTCATCGGCCTGTTCCAGCGGCGGCGTGATCGGCATACTCGGCCGATGCAGTCCGGCCCAACCGCCACCCATTCGATCACCAAGCAGTCAACCGCATCTTGGCGGACGCCTGTGGTCATTGTCGTCTGCGGCTGCCTGATCGCCACCATCAGTTATGGTCCGCGCTCGTCATTCGGCTTTTTCATGTGGCCGATGACCGCCGAACACGGCTGGGGCCGCGATGTGTTCGCGCTGTCGGTCGCGCTGCAGACGCTGATCTACGGCATGGTGCAGCCGTTCTCCGGCGCGATTGCCGACAAGTTCGGCACCATCCGGGTGATCATCACTGGCGCGATCCTCTACGCCTCCGGCGTCTACATGATGGCGCAAGCCACGACGCCGGGAGAGCTCTATCTGACCTCCGGGGTGCTGATCGGTTTCGGGCTCACCGGCTGCTCGTTCAATCTCATCATCTCGTCGTTCGGGAAGCTGCTGCCCGAGGGCTGGCGCACGATTTCATTCGGCGCCGGCACGGCGGCGGGCTCGTTCGGGCAGTTCCTGTTCTCGCCGCTCGGGGTGAGCCTGATCGACAAGGTCGGGTGGAAGACCACGCTCGAGATCTTCGCCGGTATCTTGCTGCTGATCATTCCGCTGTCGCTCGCGATCGCCACCTCGCGGCAGGACGCGCCCGCAAAGCCGGGCGCGGCTGTCGCTGCGAACGTGGTGCCGGGTCAGACCTGGAGACAGGCGCTCAACGAAGCGCTTGGGCATCGGTCGTTCGTCCTGCTGGTGCTCGGCTATTTCACCTGTGGCTTCCAACTCCAATTCGTCACGCTTCACCTGCCGTCCTATCTGATCGACCGCGGGCTGTCGGCCGAAGTCGGCGGCTGGACGCTTGGCATCATCGGCCTGTTCAACATCATCGGCGCGCTGCTCTCGGGCTACCTCGCAACCCGCATGCCGAAGCGCTACATCCTTGCCGTCATCTATTCGACGCGCGCGCTGGCGGTGATCTTCCTCGTCACCATGCCGGCGTCGCCGGCCGTTGCGCTGATCTATGGCGCGGTGACTGGATTGTTGTGGCTGTCGTCGGTGCCACCGACCTCGGGTCTGGTCGCCGTGATGTTCGGCACCCGCTGGCTTGCGATGCTGATCGGCATCACCTTCCTCAGCCATCAGATCGGCGGCTCACTCGGAGTCTATCTCGGCGGCGCGCTCTATGAAGCGACCGGCTCGTACAACGTGATCTGGTGGCTCGGCGTCGCGTTCGGCTTTGCGTCCGCGCTGATCAACCTGCCGATTGTCGAGAAGCCGGTGCCGCGTCCGGCGACGACGCCCGCTCCGGCGTGATAGAGTTAGGCATCTCAACAGCGAGGTAAGCGTGGCGACCTTCAAAGCAATCGTGATCGAAAAAGCCGACAGTGGTCAGACCGTCGCGCTGAAGGACTTCGACGACGCCAATCTGATGGAAGGCGACGTCGATGTCCGCGTCGAATGGTCGACCGTCAACTACAAGGACGGACTCGCGGTCACCGGCAAGGCGCCGGTGGTGCGGCGCTGGCCGATGATCGCGGGCGTCGATCTCGCGGGCACCGTGGAGAAGTCGTCGCATCCGGATTGGAAGCCCGGCGACAAGGTAATCCTCAACGGCTGGGGCCTCGGCGAAACCCATCTCGGCGCCTATGCCGAGAAGGCGCGCGTGAAGGGCGAATGGTTGGTGCGGGTGCCTCCGACGATGAGCACCCGCGACGCGATGGCGATCGGCACCGCCGGCTACACCGCGATGCTCGCCGTGCTGGCGCTGGAGAAGCACGGCATCACGCCCGACCGCGGGCCACAGATCGTGACCGGCGCTGCCGGCGGTGTCGGCTCGGTCGCTGTCGCGCTGCTTGCGCGCCTTGGCTACGAGGTCACGGCATCGACCGGACGGCCGGAGGAGGCGGACTACCTCAAGCGGCTCGGCGCCAAGGAGGTCATCGAGCGCAAGGAGCTCTCCGGCACGCCGCGGGCGCTGGCCAAGGAACGCTGGGCCGGCGGCGTGGACTCGGTCGGCTCGGCGACGTTGGCCAATGTGCTGTCGATGATCCGCTACCGCGGGGCGGTCGCCGCCTGCGGTCTCGCCGGCGGTATGGATTTGCCGACGTCGGTCGCGCCATTCATTTTGCGCGGCGTGTCGCTTTTGGGCATCGACTCGGTCTACCGGCCGCGCCCGGACCGCGAGGAGGCATGGAAACGCTTGGAATCCGACCTTGATCGCGCAAAACTTGGAGAAATGACCGCCGAAATCGGCCTGTCCGAGGTCATGGAGGCGGGACGGCTCATCACGGAAGGTCGCATTCGCGGTCGAAATCGTGGTCAAGATTGTGTAAACGTGTTCACGATTTGGCGACGATCGTCAGGCAGGATTGCGTCGTCGGATGGTTACCCTCGGGTAAAAGCGATAGTATCGGTTCGGGTAGGGGGATTTCTTATGTCAGTGCGTGTTGTAACGATCGCGGTGACCTTGCTTGTGGCATGGCCCGCGGTGGCCGAGCCGCTTGGCGTCGAAGCCGCGCGGCGGTTCGTCGTCGGCAAGACGTTTGCCTATAACTGCTTCGACGGCACCCGCGGTGCCGGACGCATTCAGAGCGATCTCTCGGTTGCGGGCACCATCCAGATCAGCGGCAAGGGGCCAATCCGGTTCGTGCAATTGCCGCCCGGCACGTTGAAGGTCAAAGGCGTGTCGGTCTGCGCTTCCGTGCGCGGCATTCCGTTTGAACCCTGCTTTAACGTCGATCGCACCGACGAGCAGAGCTTCCGCGGCTCGGTCGCGGGCTTTTCTTTTGCCTATTGCGACTTTACCCGCCGCGGCCCGCGGACGCCGTCGGTGGTGCGTACGACGCACCGGCCGTCGCAGCCGCTTTCGATCCATGCCACGGCAGGCTCGCCCAGCGACTGAGCGCGACGGTCAGTCGAGGCCTTCCATAATCTTGCGCCGCTTGGCGACTTCGGACGCGCAAAACTCGACGAATGCGCGTACGCGCGCGGTCGTGTTCAAATCGGGATGCGTGAGCAGCCAAAGCTCGCCTTCAAGGTCGGACAGCGGCGCCGTCAAGCGGATGAGGCCGGGGACCGACTGGCCGATGAAGCACGGTAGCAGTGCGAGCCCGGCGCCACCGGCGACCGCTTCCGCAAGGCCGAGCATGGTATTGACCTTGTAGACCATGCGATCGGAGCTATCGACGTGGGTCTTGAGCCACTTGGTGGCCTTGGCGATGGCGATGTGATCGGCGAATCCGACCCAGTTATATTTTGGCGCGTCGCGGCGAGGGTGGAAGGACCTGATTTTCTGATTTGCCGGTCCGTACACCGCCCAGGCGACCTTGGCGATGCGTCGTCCGCTCAACGTCTCAGGCGGCAGGTAGGTGGCGCGCACCGCCACGTCGGCGTCACGCCTTGAGAGATTGAGCATGGTATTCGACACCACGATATCGAGCACGATTTCCGGGTAGGCCTTGCGGAAGTCGACCAGTACCTCGGTGAGCAGATGCAGCAAGACCATGTCGTTGGCGGTGATGCGTAGTTCGCCCGACGGGCGCAGATCCTGGCCGGTGACCCGGCGCTCGAAAGCGGTGACGTCGTCGCCGATCCGCTCCGCGAGCCGGACCATCTCCTCGCCGCAGGGCGTCAGCACATAGCCCGAGCGACCGCGGTCGAACAGCCGGGAGCCGAGCTGCTGCTCAACCTGAGCAAGCCGGCGGAAGACGGTGGAATGGTTGACGTTGAGGGTCTGCGCCGCTCCGCTCAGTGAACGGGTTTCGGCGATGGCTTTGATGTATCGGAAGTCGTCCCAGGACAGCATCGTAGCGCGTCGATCAGCAGTGCAGATTTGCAAGCGGAACGTGTCAATTCCAGCCGATATTTGCAATCATGGCAAGGTTTGGCTGTGCCGGCACCATGAGGCAAGGGAGCGCAGCCGGCCCCATTACAGCGACAGCTTGATCGCTTTGACGTCCTTCATGCACGATGGTCGGCGGGGTGCGGCCGAATTGGGGGGACGGCCATGATGACATCGACAAAGGGCAATCGGACCTGGCTGACGCTCGGCGCCGTGGCCGTGAGCGTGGCCGCGTTCGTGTCGCTTTCGGTCGAGCCGGTCGTGGCGCAGCGCGACTTCTGCTCGGCGCTCAAGGTTGTCATGGACGACACGCCGAACAGGTACATGACGTTCAAGGCCGGCCGGTTCAACAAGAAAAAGCAGCAGTGGGGCGCGAAGGCGATGCTGCCGGGCATGCAACGATGTCGGATCGATATCGAACTCAACAATTATCAGTGCGAGAACTTCAATCTCAGCCATACCCGAATGGCGCAGCAGGCGAAGAAGCTGATCGGCACGGTTCAATCCTGCCTGCCGGGCGTCAATCCCCAGATCGAGACCCAGAACAGGGATGAGTATGTGCGCACCATCACCCAATGGCAGGCGCCCGAGAAGCGGCAAGTCGAGGTCGTCACGCGCCGCTACACTGGTGAGAACAACCGGGACCAGATATTCGTCTACGTCGAAGAGGCCGAGGGTCCGGGCAAATAGTCATCGCGAACTCTCTCACGGCCGTATCCGGTGCGGGGCTGACCGACGCTCGTGCCGGGAACAGCAGACGCTGGTAGAGCCAGCCGATGCCGATCAGCACCAGACCGAGGCAGATGATGGACAGAGCCCGATAAAGGCCCTGGACGTCCCTGAGGTCGATGAAGAACACCTTGAATGTGTCGAGGATGACCACGGCCGCCGACGCGAGCCGCGCCGGCTGCGATTTGAGCGCAATTCCGACGAGCAGCAGTGCGACACCGAAGCCGAGCCACACCACCGAATAGGTATAGTGCTCGGCGTCCGAGATGAACGGCGCGTTGAGCACCGGCCCGTGAAACAGCGTGCGGACCTGCAGCGTGAGATAGGCTAGCGCCAGCACGATCGCGACGACCGCCGTAAGAATGTAGTACGGCTCCGGCCGCGAATTGCGGACGACGCGCGCCAGAATTGCTGTCAGCACCGCTGGGATGCCGTAACCGATCAGGATGTAGTTGAAGAACGGACCGCCGACCGGTGCGCCGGTGAGCAGCGGATTTTCGCGGATCATGAGCGCGATGACGATGCCGACGAGCGCCAAGCCACCAAAGATGCGGGCGGCGATGTCATGGATGACGCTTCCGCTGCGCGTGCGCTGGTGTTCGAGGCCGATCGCCATGGCGAGCCAGATCGAGATCTGCAGGCCGGCTTCGCCCAGCCCGACCTGCGGTCGATAGATGTCGCCGTCGTTCATCAGGTGTCGGATTTCCAGCATTGCGGTCAGCGCCGTGAACAGGATCGCGGCCGAATCCGCCATGCGCGCCGGGACGTCGTCGGCGCGCTGGCGCAGGATCTTGCCCGCGAGCCAGAAGCATATCGCGGGCACGCCGTAGCCCCAGAGCAACCAGTTGAAGATCGGCGTGCGGCCGACATCGCCGCCGACGATGCGCGGGTCGATGGCGATGCGCGCCATCACCAGGAAGATGAGGACGCCGCAAAGCTGGCGAAGCATCGGCACCGGCTGCCGGTTCGATATCCATGCGATGCCGGGCACCATCAAGGCGAGCGCGACCGTCAACCAGCCCTTCTCGAGCGCGAAGGTGAGCGCCAACGCGAGTGCAGCGATGGCGCCGGTTGCGAAGATCGCACTGGCTTCGCGAATCCCCGGGCGCTCCTCGCGCTGCGAGAGGCTGAGCGCTGCGAACGCGAACGCTCCTGCCAGCGCGAGCGCTAGGAGGGCGAACGGGATCGAGCGTCCATAGGAGGTGAGGCTGTAGTAGAGCGCGATCAGGATCAGGATCGGCGTAACGACGGCGCACGCCGCCCAGAGCATCGAGAATTCGGCTCGCTCGGAACGGCCCTGGCTCCAGTATCCGGCAAGGCCGACAACGCCCACAGCGCCGGCGGCAAAGATGAGATGTGTGTTGCGGCCGACGATCGTCCAGGTTGGCGGCGCGCCATAGAACGGACCGCGCGGCGAAAACAGGATCTCGAAGTTGAAGTTCACTGCCCAGTGCACGACGACGAGCACGGCGAGCCCCGCCGCAATCGGCACCGCCGCGATCGTGGCTTCGCTACGCCATGCGATTGCCGCGGTCGCGGCGACGAGGACGAACAAGGTGATCAGCGCGAGATTGGCGTGGGTAGTGGCGAGTACCAAAGCAAAGGCCGCAACGAGATAACCCGCCAGAACACCCGAGGACACCGGGGCGATCTCGCCGCGGGTTTCGGGCGGGCCATAGAGCAGCCCGGATACGAGGAAGGCGGCGGCAAGCGCGAAGCCCGCCAGCACGGAGAAGGCGTGCGCCGACAGCGATCCGGGGCGCGGATCGCCCATACCGATGAACGTCCAGGCGATCGAGAAGACGGCTGCGGTGATCGCGAGCCATTGCCACATCCGCAAGCGGGCGAGGGCATAGGCCGCCGCAGTGACGACCGCGAGATAGACGTAGAGCGCCCAATAGCTCGGCTGTGTGGTGCTCACCAGGAGCGGCGTCACATAGGCGCCGACGAGGCCGAGCCCGCCGAGCGCGGGGCCGTGCACCAGCGCGGCGCCGAGCGTCGCCAGCGCCACCAGCCCGAGCAGCACGAATGCCGCGCCGGGCGACAGGAATTCGTAGAGCACATAGGCGGCCCAGACGTCCGCATAGGCGATGGTGGTGCCGGCGGCAGTCAGAATGCTTGGGATGTGGGCGCGCGGCATTTGCCCGATGTCGGAGGCGTTTTCCTTGCGCCGCGCCAGTTCACCGAGCCCGACCAGCACGAGCGCGAGGACGGCGCCCGCGATCACGCGCAGGCCCGGCCCGAACAGGCCCTGTTCGATCGAGTAGCGCACCAGCAGGATGCCGCCGAGCGCCAGCGCGACGCCGCCGACCCAGACCACCCATTGCGTGCCGAAGCGCTTCTCCAGATCGGAGAAATCGGGCCGCGACAACTTCGGCTGTACGGCAGCGTCCGGGGTGGCCGTTTGCGGCTGATCGGCGCTGTCTGCACTCGCTTGGGTCTGCGCGGGTTCCTGGTCGAGGAACCGCTCGGGAATCTCTTCGTTGTGGGGCGCTGCCGGCGGCTCGGATGGGATGGATTCAGGCGCAGTAGTCGGGGGGGCGCGATCGGCCGCGGGATCGGTTCGGCGACGTATTCGCTGCGGGTGATGTCAGGCGAAGTTGCGGCGGCTTGCGTCGACGGGAACTCCGCTTCGGGTTCGACCGGCGCAGCGCCAGCCGTTGCAGCCGCCGGAGGGCCTGAGAACGTTGCGATCCGGTCTGCAAGGGCGCGGATCGTCTGCTCAAGCCTGTCGATCTGCGAACGCAGCAGGCTCGTGCGATTGTTCGCCACAAACGCCAGAATGATGACGACGATGAGGAGGATGATTTCCACGGTATCGTCCTTTGCAAATGATGCCTGCGCGCGTGGCCCGACGTCACGCCCGCCGGTGGCTAATTCATCAAGTCGGAGTCGGTGCGGCCGGTATGCGCCGCGGGAACAGCAGCCGCTGGTAGAAGATCCCGATCTCCATCAGCACCACGCCGAGGCCGATCAACGAGATCGACTGCCAGTTGCCGGTGAGATCGCGCATGTCGACGCAGAAGACCAGGCGAGCGCAAGCGCGACGCCGCCAACCCAGACGGTCCATTGGGTGCCGAGGCGTTCCTCGAAGCCCATCGCGCCGGCGTGGTCGGAGCCGTGGACGGAGGCGGTGAAGGCGGTACGGACGCGGCGGCTGCCGGCCTGGGCGGCGGGGCGTCGTCGGCGGGAATGGCGGGCGGGGGAGGCGCTGCCGGGCGCGGCGGTTCGGCCAGCGGCGTCGGGGTTGACGACCGGCGTGGAGGGGGCCTGTGGCGCCATGGTGGCCGCGGCCGAAATGGGGCGAATCTTCTGAAAGTCGGCGAAACGTTGTTCGAGGACGCGGACCCTTTCACGCGCACCGATTGCGACAACAAGGCCAGCAATGGCGACGACTGGAAACGACAGTACCAAAAGTACTGCCAAAGCAATTTCCATAATGAGCTCCCCAGCCCCTGTCTTGGACAGATGCTAGTCGGTTGTGAGTCCTGGTGGAAGTTAGTCGTGGCGGTTTGTGGAGTAGTTCAAATAGGTTGGATGTATTCTTTTTAATGTGACGAGAGCTTCATACTTTCGCGGCGCTTCGGTCGTGCGCGGCGTCATGGTTCTGTCGTTGCGCTAACCTGTAATTCAACACGCTGCCGACGGTATTAGCGGGCACAACTGCAGGTGACTGTGGATCAGTGTGAGTCTAGTGTGCGAGGTCGCACAATAATCATTTTCGTACCACACCCGGAACAAACTTATTGCCAAGCATCAACCATGCCCGTGTAGGCGTCGTGCGTTCAACGGTATCTGTTGGTCGACGCTGCGTTCGCGGGCGGGGGATGGTGGTAACCGGGTCTGCTGCGCGTACAGTTAAATAGCGTGTGTACCTGTTGCGTAGAGTAGACCCACTGCACGGGGGTGTAGCATGTGGGGAATGTTGCGACGACCGGTCGGAACGGTCAACGTAGTACGAGTATGGACGTCAACTTTCCGCGCCGTTGTGGTTTTTGTGTCACCGAATTCCGCACACCAGGACAGAGAACGTCGATCTATCTGGGCGACCTTCGGTCGTTAGATGCGGATTTACCCCTTCGCTGATGGGTTTCTCGGTCGCGGCAACACGACGTTGCACGCGCAGCGCCGATGTGCGCCGCGATCGAGCCGCCTGTCTGTCGACGATGACTTATTCACCACGATGACGGCAATGAACCTGTTCCGGAGAGTTTGACGATGAGTATGACCCACGACGAGACTGAACTGGACCGCAAGAGTCCGCTCGACATAGCAGAGCACATGGCGCGCTCGAACGAATGGCCGTTCGAGCGCACCAATGAGAGCGAGATCACGTTGCTGGTGCGCGGCAAGTGGGCCGACTACCGGGTGTCGTTCTCCTGGATGACGGGACTTGAAGCGTTGCACGTCGCGTGCGCGTTCGACGTCAAGGTGCCGGAGCGGTCGCAGGCCGAGGTGCAGAAATTGATCGCGTTGATCAATGCGCGGCTATGGGTCGGGCACTTCGATCTATGGAACGACGAGGGCATGGTGCTGCATCGCCATTCGCTGGTGTTGTCGGGCGGCGTGGAGGCGTCGAAGAGCCAGTGCGAGGTGCTGCTCTCGAGCGGGCTCGACGCCTGCGAGCGCTACTATCCGGCGTTTCAATTCGTGGTCTGGGCGGGCGAGGGCGCCCGCGAGGCGATGGAAGCCGCCATGTTCGAAACGGCGGGCCAGGCCTAGATGATCAGCCAACTTACAGATCAGCCAATCGTTCTATCCGCGTCCGCCGAGGCGCAATCCCGCTGCCGGTCGCTCCGCCAGCACGTCGCGGCGGAAACGGAACAGCGCCGCCGGCCGTCCGCCGGTCGCCGTCGACATCTCGCCGGTCGCTTCGACCAGCGCCGCGGATTCCACCAGCCTGCGAAAGTTCTGCTTGTGCAGGCGACGGCCGGAGATCGCTTCGACGGTGCGCTGCAATTCGGTCAGCGTGAATTCGCGCGGCATCAATTCGAACACCACCGGACGATATTTGAGCTTGGCGCGCAGCCGCGCGATCGCGGTTGCGAGGATGCGGCGGTGGTCGAAAGGCATCGGCTCGCCCAGCGCCGGCAAGCTTTTCCGCGCCAGCGCGGCTTCGCGCCCGTCGCGGCGCGCTTCCTCGATCAGCCCGGCCTCGTACAGCAATTCATAGCGGTCGAGCACGCGCTCTTCGTCCCACGGGCTGCCACCGATGCCGAAGGTGAAGCGCAGCCGCTCGCGCCGTCCGAGTGCGTGCGTCGCCTCTGGGCCGGCGCGGTCGGCCCATTCGTTGAGCAGCGGCAGGATGGCCTTGTCGAGGATCGCCGGGCGCGCTTCGCGCCAGTCCTCCCACGGGAAAAAGCGGTACCACGGCTGGAAGCCAGCGCCCGGAACGCGCAAGGCGTTGTCGGACATGCGCGTGAGCGCGAGATATCCGACCGAGACCATGTGCGCGCCGGTGTCACCGGGGCGCGCATGGCGGCCGCGGTCGCCGAAGGTGTAGAGCTGCTCCACATAGCCGACCGTCAGACCGGTTTGCGCCTCGACCCAGGCGCGCAGTCCCATTTCGAAGGTGCGGTGCGCGAGCGGATCGAACGGGCCGAACGGCAACCCCGTCCGCTCTTCGTCTTGCGCACCGCCGGCTTCGCCGGCGACCAGGATGGCGGGCTCCTCGCCCTCGACCGTCACGATCGCGGCGGTGAGGCCGATCTCGATGGGGGTGAGGGGAGAGTTCGGACATGGGGCGATCATACCAAACATGATCGACAAAGCATGATCCTGAAAAGTGGGAACCGGTTCTCGGAAAGGATCATGCTCCAATGGAGCATGCCCCGAAAAGCGGGGACCGGTTCTTGGAAAAGTCGTGCTCAAACAAGCAAGCTTGTGACTACTCGTAGATCGCCCGCGCCTTGTTCAGGACCTCGGGCGAGGCACCCGACATGGTCGCGATGATCGCCTCCGCCTTCTCACCGGGCAGCGGCTGAACCGGATGTCCGAGCTTCTGCATGTCCGCGATGAAGGCCGGGTCCTTCATCGTCGCCATGAACGCCTGGCGGATCGTCGCCAGCCGATCCGCCGGGACTTGCTTCGACATGATGAATGGCCGGCCGATCTCGTCGCCGCCGCTCAGAACGTTCAGGAGGGCGCGCTGCTCATCGGTCTTGGCGAAAGTGCCGATATAGACCGCGCTCTCCGGAATGTCCTCGGTGCGCGTCGCCGAGAAGCGCACGAACGGATGGACCTTCTTCTCGGTGATCCACGCGACCGGAATCGAGGCATAGGCGCCGCAGTCGCCGTCGAGCTCGCCGCGCTCGATGGCGATGCGCTGTTCGGCGCTGCCGGGGAAGCCGAGGATCTGGCGCACCGGCGCGTTGAACACCTGACGCAACGTCGCGCCGTTGATGTAATTGCCGGCGCTCTTTCCAGTTCCGCCGAGGATGAACGCCTTGCGGCTCATCATGTCGGCCCAGGTTTTCACGCCGTCCGGTCCGAAGCCGTAGCAGACCCGATAGTCGGCAGCGACGACGCCAACCCAGGCGATATTGCGAAAGTCGACCTTCACGGTTTCCGGCTGCACGATCGATTGCGTTACCAGTCCGGGGTTGAACGTGACGATGGCGGTGCCGTCGCGGGGCAATGTCGCGTCGAGATTGCGCACCGCGGATAGCGAGCCGGCCCCCGGCGCGTTCTGCACGACGACGGTCGGATTGCCGGGAATGTGCTTGCCGATGTGGCGCGCGACCGCGCGCCCGTTGATGTCGTAACCGCCGCCCGGCGTGAAGCCGACGATAATGTTGACGGTCTTGCCCTTGTAGAACTCGGATTGAGCTTGGGCATGCCCCGCAAGCCCGGTCGACAGAGCGAGCACGCACGCTACGGACAGGTTGAAACGGATCTGGATCAAGGCGACGTCTCCCCTAGTTTGGCGGGCAAACTAGGGCGCGGCGTCGGGAGGAACAATAGGGCGCATTGGCGCGGGTTGGCGCGCCGCAAATTCGCTGGGAGTGGGGGATTGGGGCTATGCGGTCCGGGCGGAAACCGAGTCCGACTTGCTTTCCTGGTCGCGCTCCTGGACCCGCGACACCAGGAGCATGGTCGCGCCGCCGATCGCGCCGGAGATCAGCCCGATGAGGATGTCGCGCTCCGACAGATGCAGCAAGTTGGCAACGATAAAAAAGCCGAATACGAAGAACGACACCCCGATGGTGATGGTCACCGTCTGCTTCTTGACGTAGCTCAGCATGGCTTGCGGCTCCGCTGCGACCTGGCGCGCTGAGCCTACCGAAAAATCTGTGAATTCGCGATTAGCGGAGTCGCTGCAAGTTGCGGCAACGGACGCAACGGATCGTTAACGGAGCGGGGGCGGTCGGTCACTCGAGCTCCAGCCGGAACGGCACCGCCTCGTATGCCGCCGTTCCGGGCCCGATGGCCTCGATCGCGTCGACCATGCGGCCGTTGCGGCCGAGCAGGGCGTCGGCGATCGATACGATGCGACGGTTGGGCGAGGCGGTGTCGGAGCGTTGCCGCAGCTCCTCTGCGATCCGCAGCTCCGTGCGCCCCGGGTTGAGCGCACAGGCGGTCACGAACGCCCCGGCAGTCGAGCGGCTGATTCCGGCATAGCAATGCACGACCAGGGGCGTCGATCGGTCCCAGCCGCGCGCGAAGGCGATGAGCCTTGCCACATGCTCCGCGGCGGGCGCGATGTAACCGTCGGCCGGCTCGGGGATGTCGTCCATGCCGAGCACGAGGTGCTGATCCTCGGCGACGCTCTCGGGGCGCGTCACGAGATGGACGTCGCGCAGCAGCGTCACGACATGGCGGGCGCCGGTTTCCTCGACGGTACGGTGCAGACGGGCAAGCGAGCAGACGTGAATCATGACGCTCTATATATGCGCGAGAACGATGTCGCGAAAGCGTCAGTCCTGAAACAGTCGTGCAAAACGATCGAGGTAACGCGCCTCGGCGGTTTCGGCCGGCCACGGCGTCAGGTAGTCGCGCAGCGTGGCGGCGGTGAGCGCGGGCGGCTTGCCGAAGAATCGCATCGCTTCCGCGATGGTGAAACCCGCGAGCTTCGTTGCTTCGAGATAAGCGGCCGCCTGGTCGGCCGCCTTGATCACTGCGAGCAGCTCGGCGGAAGGCGCCGCCGGCAGGCCGAAGCGGATGTGGATGGCGGCGAGTAGTCGCGCCTCCACGGCCTTGTAGTTGTCGCCGATCACCGCCTTGAACGGCGAGATCATGTCGCCGATCACGTATTCAGGCGCGTCGTGGAGCAGCACCGCAAGGCGGCCGTGGCGGTCGAGCCGCGAGCGCTGGCGCGCGATGATCTCGACCAGCAGGCAGTGCTGGGCGACCGAGAAGATATGCGCGCCCATAGTCTGGCCGTTCCAGCGTGCGACCCGCGCCAGCCCGTGCGCGATGTCCTCCATCTCGACATCGAGCGGAGAGGGATCGAGCAGGTCGAGCCTGCGCCCCGACAGCATGCGCTGCCAGGCGCGCGGCCCGGCACTTTTTCGTTTCGACGATCGCGCGGGACCTTTCACTTCGCCAGTTTCTTGCAGGCGGCGTGGCGGTGGCAAGTGACGAGATGGTCGTTGACCATGCCGACCGCCTGCATGAAGGCATAGACGATGGTCGGACCGCAGAACTTGAATCCCCGCGTGGCGAGATCCTTCGACATCGCGCGCGACACCGCGGTCTCGGCTGGCACCTGCTTGATCGAACGGAAATTATTGATCTTCGGCTTGCCGTCGCAAAAATCCCACAGCAGTTGCGAAAAGCCGGGTCCCTTTTCCATGATCGTGAGCCAGGCGCGCGCCGAGAGCAGGGTGCCCTCGATCTTCATGCGGTTGCGCACAATGCCCGCGTCCTGCATCAGGCGCTCGACCTTCTTCGGCGTGTAGCGCGCGATCTTCTCCGGCGCGAAATTGTCGAACGCCTTTCGGAAGTTGTCCCGCTTGCGCAAAATAGTGATCCACGACAGTCCGGCCTGGAAGCCGTCAAGGATGAGCTTCTCGAACAGTGCGCGGTCGTCGAATTCCGGCACACCCCATTCTTCGTCGTGGTAGGCGACGTAGAGCGGATCGTCTTTCGGCCACGGGCAGCGCATGAGGCCATCAGTGTGCTTGAGCGACGTCGTCATTCGGCTGCCTTCGCTTCGCCCGGCCATTGGAAGCGCGCCCAGCCGGGCTTCACCGGACGGATCGTGATGCCGCCGGCGATCATCGGGGTGGCGCTCGCCATCGCGTCCGCCACCCGATCGAGTCGCAGGGTTGCGAGCCCGCGGCCGATGACGCCCGAGCCCGAGCCCATCATGCCGAGCGTCGAGTTCGCCTGCCGTCACCGACACGCCCGCCTCCGGTGGCGGGCCGTCGAAGGCGACAGGTACGACACGGGTGCGCGCGGTCCCACGGTGCTCCATGCGCGAGACGACTTCCTGGCCGACGAAGCAGCCTTTTTCGAAATCGACGCCGCCGAGCTGGTCCATGTCGGCTTCGTGGGGAAACGCGTCGTTGTAGATGAAATCACTGCCGCCGCGCGGCACGCCGAGCGCGATGCGATGCGCTTCGTAGTCGGCGGCATCTGCGAGCGCTGCACCAACCTCAGCCGCCGCCGTCTTGCCGGCGATGTGCGTCGAGAGCATGCAGCGGAGGCCGAGCGCGCCGAGGCGGGGGTCCGCGTAGCACAAGCCGGGTCCCCTGGTGCCGGCGCCGTCCCAGACCGCCATCACAGCGAGCGTTTCGGATAAATCCTCGACGATCACCTTGGCGCGGAGCTTGTAGAAGTTCAGCCGCTGCACCAGCGTCGGCGCCAGCGCACGGGGGCAATCGAGGAAATAGTGATTGTCCTCGGCGGCCTTCACGACGATGAAATCGGCGATGATCTTGCCCTGCGGCGTGAGCAGTCCGGCATAGCGGGCATTGCCCGCCGTGACCTTGTCGAGGTCGGCGGTCACCAGGCCATCGAGGAACTTGGCGGCGTCGCCACCGGCGACTTTCACCACGCCGCGATCGGGGAGGAGCGCTGCCTTCATAGACGGTACTTGCCAGATGTTGTCAGGAAACGTAAGGCGCACATAGGAGCCTCACAAGAGCGTGACATTGGAATGGCCCCAAGCTTCGACCTCATCCTCAAGGGCGGCACCGTCGTCAACCAAGACGGCGAGGGCGCCCGTGACGTCGGTATCACGGGCTCTCGGATCGCAGCGCTGGGCGACCTCACGCAGGCGTCGGCAGGCCGGACTGTCGATTGCCGTGGTTTGCACATCCTTCCCGGGGTGATCGACACCCAGGTACATTTCCGCGAGCCCGGACTTACCCATAAGGAGGACCTGGAATCGGGCTCGCGCAGCGCGGTCATGGGCGGCGTCACGGCGGTGTTCGAGATGCCGAACACCAATCCGACCACGACCAGCGCGGAGGCGATGGCCGACAAGGTCGCCCGCGGACATCACCGCATGCATTGCGACTTCGCCTTCTTCATCGGCGGTACCCGCGAAAATACCAAGGACCTGCCGGAATTCGAGCGTCTGCCCGGCTGCGCCGGCGTCAAGGTGTTCATGGGCTCGTCGACCGGATCGCTTCTGGTCGAGGATGACGAGGGCGTGCGCAATATCCTCAAGGTCATCCGCCGCCGCGCATCGTTTCATTCCGAGGACGAATATCGCCTCAACGAACGCAAGAACCTTCGCGTCGAAGGCGATCCGCGCTCGCACCCGGTCTGGCGCGACGAGGTCGCGGCGCTGCAATGCACGCAGCGCCTCGTGCGGCTGGCGCGTGAGACCGGCAAGCGCGTGCACGTGCTGCACATCTCCACCGCGCAGGAGATGGATTTTCTCAAGGACCACAAGGATGTCGCTTCGGTCGAGGCCACGCCGCACCACCTCACGCTGGAAGCGCCCGGCTGCTACGAGCGCCTCGGCGCGATCGCGCAGATGAATCCGCCGGTGCGCGAGCGCGCACACAAGGACGGCATTTGGCGTGGTATCCATCAGGGTATCGTGGACGTGCTCGGCTCCGACCACGCGCCGCACACTGCGGAGGAGAAGGCGAAGGTCTATCCGGCGACCCCCTCCGGCATGACCGGCGTGCAGACGCTGGTCCCGATCATGCTCGACCACGTCAATGCCGGCCGCCTGTCGCTCATCCGGCTGGTCGACCTCACCAGCGCCGGCCCCGCGCGCCTGTTCGGGATCGCGGGCAAAGGCCGGATCGCCGTGGGCTATGACGCCGACCTGACGGTGGTCGACCTCAAGCGCCGCGAAACCCTCACCAACGGCTGGGTCGCCTCACGGGCCGGCTGGACGCCCTATGACGGGGTGACCGTGGTGGGTTGGCCGGTCGGCACGCTCGTCCGCGGCTCGCAGGTGATGTGGGAGGGCGAGTTGACCGTGCCCGCGCGCGGTGAGGCGGTCCGTTTCCTGGAAACGATGCCGGCCGCCTGATGGTGCCCTTGCACGGGTACATATCGACGATTTCCGGGTTATCTTGATTTTCCACAGCATGGAACCCGGAATACGACTGGCCTAATTGCGAATAATCAGACGTTATTCGGGCGGGGGAAACGGGTTTATAGCCTGGGCGGTGTTAGGCCATTGCGCGTGCCGTTGGGCACGTATTCCGCGGGTCATCCATTCTTAGACCACTGCTGGTGGAGGGGCGCGTTCCCTCGGCGCCTCGGGGATTTTTGGCGGTAAGCATGAGTGATGACCTCGTATCTCTCAAGATCCTGCTGTTGTCCGCCTCGGCGGCTGACCGCGACCTGATGCGCCGCGGCGCGCTTGCGGCGTCGGTGCCGGTCGACGTCGTCGAAGCCGAAGGCGCCAGTGCTGCGCGTGCAAAGCTCGCGGGAAACGACATCGACGTCGTCTTTGCCGATGCCGCAATTCCGGTTGCGGAGCGCGACGCGTTCATCGCGCAGTCGCGGTCGATGGAGCAAAAGCCGTTCGTGTTTCTCGTGGCTGCGACGGTGGACGAGGCGCAAAGCTTGTCCGGCGTCGGTGCGGACGGCGCGGTCGTCAAGCCGGCGAAGCAGAGCGAGGCCAAGTCGCTCATCGAGCGGTGCGCGCGGCTGCGGCTGCCCAATCGCGTGCTGGTGGTCGACAATTCACTCACCATGCGCAGTATCGTGCGCAAGATCCTGATAGGAAGCCGCTTCCGGTTGGAGATTTCCGAGGCGCAGGAAGGCGTCGACGCGATCAAGCAGATCGCGACCGGAAAATTCGATCTCGTGTTCCTCGACTACAATATGCCGGGTATCAACGGCGTCGAAACGCTGGCCGGGCTCAAACGACAGTCGCCGAATCTGCACGTCGTGATCATGACCTCGCAGGCCGACGACGTGCTCGCGGAGCGGGCGCGCCGCGCGGGCGCCGCCGCATTTCTCAAGAAGCCGTTCTATCCGGCTGATATCGATGCGATTTTGCACCGCATCTTCGGCCTGCAGGTGCAGTCGCGATAGGCCCAGTCGGGAGGACGCTAATCCCCCGCGACGAAGAACTGCCAGGTGCCGTCGGGCGCAATCCCGAGCCGATAGAACGAGTAGACGCCGAACTCCACCATGTCCTTGTAGTCGGCGCCGGTGATGATCCGGAACAACTCCGCCCGCTGCGCAGGCGTCAGCGCCTTGAGTGGAATGCGCGCGAAATACGGCCACAGATAAATCTCTTGCGGCGTGCCGACGTCGACATGGACGAAGGCGGCTTCGAGTACGTTGATCAGGATCGAGAGCGCTTCTACGCCTTCAGAGTCTAGGATAGTTCGTCTTCCAGAATGCGATCGGATCGCCGTCTTCCGAGAACGAGAACACCGGTAGCGTCGGCGCTTCCTTCATCACCCCGAAGATCTTCAAAAGCTCGCCGGAGCGCGCGGCGGCGAGAATCCGCTCGCGCGTGCGCGCGACCGCGGGTGGCAGTCGCTCCGGGTTCGTGATGATCTCAGGCAGCTTGCCGACGATCGCGTCGGGTGAGGCAGCATGCCCTTCGTTGCGGAACTTCTGCTCGCCCGGCGCCGGCGGCCGGATCGTCTCGGTACGCACCTTGTTTTGCGCAACGCTTTGGGCGAGCGCGGCGCCGCACGCCAGAGTGGCTATGAGCAGGATCGACAGAGAGGTGGGTTTGATCATGACTCGCCGTTTCAAACGGTGGCGAGTTTACAAACTATTGTGGCGAGAAGCGAGATTTTGACAGACGACAGCGTGGCAGCCGCTATTTCCGTGCGTGCCTATTGCCGCGCCAGAGGCAGGGAGAATTCGCCGTTGCGGATGCGCTTGGCGAGGCCTTCCGAAAAGCGGGCGGCGGCTTCCTCGCCGTAGGTGGTCACGAATTCGGCGAAGGCGGTGAACAGGCAGGCCTGCGCCAGGCAATCGCCGTCGATGCCCTCAAGGCGCGCTTCGGCCCACGCCTCGTGCAAGTAGCCGAGCGCGGCACGCTTCTGCTCCTGGTCCGGCGCATAGGCCGGAGCCTGAAAAGCCTGCACTGTCATGTGATTATCGCCCCTCTGCCGAAGTTTCGGCGCGCGTTCCCCTCGAACACGACGGACGTTAGCATGCGAAATGTGACGGGATAGGCAGACTTTTGGAGAAGGTTAATTCCGGCAGCTAGTTACCGTAACGAGCGGTGACTTCACGTGCGATCCGCGAACCCTCTTCGAGATAGCGGCGGATCACGATGTTGGCGGCCGGCGTACAGGTCCGGTAGCTCTGCTGGAAGCCGCGATAGCCGCGGTTGAAGCTCGCAATCATGCGGGTGCGGCGCTCGCCGGTCGGTGCCTCGGCGTCGATCAGCGCCTGCACCTCGGTGCGCCATTTCTGGCCGTCATTGGCGCCGCAGAGACCCGCAGGTAGTGCAGGGCGCCCATGATCTCGGCGAGTCGCTGCAGGTTGCCGTCGTAGGGCGCGGGTAGCTGCGCGCGCGCCGGGCCGCACGCGAATGCGAGGGCCAGGTGCATTGTCAGGAGTGCGGCCGCGAGACGTCGTTGCATTGCCAACCGGCATAGGCCCGGGGCCGAGTGCCCGCAAGCCGCTGGGAAGATCGGGCTTCAAGCTGACGGAATGATGGCGGGCTGCCTCATCCCGCCGCCTTGAGCTGCGCCACCGCGTTGGCGACGATCTCGGCGAGCCCCGGCGTGGTCGGCATCGAAGCGACCTCGGCGGGATCGACCCAGAGCCATTCGCGAGAGTTCCTCGTTGAGCTTCGGCTCGCCGGCGATCCAGCGCGCCGCGAATGGCAGGATCACGAAATGGCGCTCGACCTTGTCCTCGGCGTCGCGCGCCACCACCTCGCGATAGCCGGCGAGCGCGACCGGCTCGATGGTGAGCGACGTCTCCTCGTCGACCTCGCGCTTCACTGCCTCGTTCGAGGGTCTCGCCGGCCTCGACCACGCCGCCCGGTAGGCTGTAGAGCCCGCCTGCCGGATTGCGCGCCCGGCGGACGACCAGCACTTTGCCGTCGCGCAGAATGGCGGCGCTCACCGCCAGAAAGGGGCGGGTCGGATAGGTTCTTGCATCGGCCACGTGGAATCGGGCTCCCTGATGAATGTCACTGGCAATCCCGAAGGGCGGGCGCCGTTTTTCCGACAATCCTCACGCTAAACTAGAACATTAGCATGTGCGGACGCTATCTCATCACCTCGACGCCGGAAGCCATGCGGCAGCTGTTCGCCTATCTCGAGCAGCCGAACTTCCCGCCGCGCTACAATGTGGCGCCGACGCAGCCGATCCCGATCGTCCGCCTGCATGAAGGCAGGCGGCAGTTCGCGCTGGTGCGCTGGGGGCTGATCCCGGCCTGGGTGAAGGATCCGAAGACGTTCTCGCTGGTGCTGCAGGCGCGCAGCGACACCGTCCTCGACAAGCCGTCGTTCAAGAACGCCATGAAGTATCGCCGCTGCCTGATCCCGGCCGACGGCTTCTACGAATGGAACGAGGACACCACGCCGCGGCGGCCCTATGTGGTGCGGCCCAAGCACGGCGGGCCGGTCGCGTTCGCCGGACTGTGGGAAAGCTGGATGGGCCCGAACGGCGAGGAACTGGAGACGGCCGTCGTCATCACCACCGAGGCCAACAAGACGCTGCATCCGATCCATCACCGCATGCCGGTGGTGATCCCACCGGAGGCGTTCGATTTCTGGCTCGACTGCCGCAATGTCGACGCCGACACCGCGGCGGCTATGCTGGTGCCCGCGCCGGAGGATCTGTTCGAGGCCCATGAGATTTCGCCGGCGGTCAACCGCGTGGCGAACGACTATCCCGGATTGCTGGAGCCGGTGCGGTCGCGGCCGCAGGCGGCCACCGAGCCGGCAACGAATGCGCCCGTCAAGCCGGGCGCCCCAGCCAAGCGCACGCGAAAGCCCAAGAAGGACGAGCGGCAATCGTCGTTGTTTTGATTGCCGGGCCATCTCATTGCACAAGACGAAGCGCCGTCTGCGATCGAATGCGTGACGGCGCCGATGCGTCCTGGCGCTCGCCGCGTGCCAATCCGGAATCGAATCAATTTGTGGCAAATTCGCGGGAATGCGAACCGCCGGCGGCATTGTTTCGTTGTGCCACGTACCTACGTAATCCAGGACACGTCTTACCGTTGTGTCCGTTGATGGAGTTGCGGTTGGCCGTTTGCAACCCGATGACGTCGCAGGAGCGGATCAGGCTCGCGCAGCGGCTTCATAAGCGCGCGAAGGATCCCAATCTCAGCGTGAAGGAGCGCGATGTCGCGCTCCGTCATGCCTGCAACCTCGTGCGCATCAACATGGCCGTGGCCGAGCGGGAAATATCCGAAATGCCGCGCCCGAAGCGGTCGTAACGACCAGAACGTCAATGCGCGGGATACGCGCTACAGCACCTTGCCGGGATTCAGGATGCCCTGCGGGTCGAGCATGCGCTTCAGGCTGCACATCAGGTCGTAGGCGACCGGGTCCTTCACCGACGGCAGCAGCGCGCGCTTCATCACGCCGATGCCGTGCTCGGCGGAGATCGAGCCGGCGTGCTTCGCGACCACCGCGAACACGGCGTCGTTGATCTCGTCCCAGCGCTTGAGGAATTCCGCCTTGTCGGCGCCGAGCGGCTGCGAGACGTTGTAGTGGATGTTGCCGTCGCCGAGATGGCCGAACGGCACCGGACGGCAACCCGAAATCATCGCTTCGACCTTCGCGGTCGCCTCGGCGATGAAATCCGGCACCGCATTCACCGGCACCGACACGTCCTGCTTGATCGAGCCGCCTTCGTATTTCTGGGTGTCGGCGATGTGATGGCGAAGGAGCCACAGCTCCTTGGTCTGGTCGAGGCTTTCCGCGATGGTGGCGTCCTCGATCAGGTTGCGCTCGACGCCGGTCGAGAGGATATCCTCCATGATCGCGCGCAAACCGTCGCGCGCCTGTGTCGACAATTCCATCAGCACGTACCATTTGTGCTTGCTCGCGAGCGGATCGCGGCACATCGGCGCGTGCTTCACCGCGAATTCGAGCGCGATGCGCGGGATCAGTTCGAAGCCCGTCACGCTGGCGCCGGCGCGCTCATAGGCGAGATTGAGCAGCGAGAGCGCTTCGTAAGGCGAGGGCAGGCCGATGAAGGCGGTCTCGACCGCGCGCGGACGCGGGAACAGCCGCAGCACCGCCGCGGTGATGATGCCGAGCGTGCCTTCCGCGCCGACAAAGATGTGGCGCAGATCGTAGCCGGTGTTGTCCTTCTTGAGCTTGCGCAGATTGTTGAGCACGCGGCCGTCGGCCAGCACGACCTCGAGCCCCATCACCAGTTCGCGCGCGACGCCATAGGCGAGGGCGCCGGTGCCGCCGGCATTGGTCGAGAGATTGCCGCCGATGGTGCAGCTTCCCTCCGCGCCGAGCGAGAGCGGGAACAGCCGGTTCTCGGCGGCGGCCGCCTCCTGCGCCTTGACCAGCACGACGCCGGCTTCGCAGGTCATGGTGTTCGAGGTCGCGTCGACTTCGCGGATACGGTCCATCCGTTTGAGCGAAAGCAATATCTCGCCGTTGTGCGGCGTCTGTCCGCCGACGAGACCGGTATTGCCGCCTTGCGGGACAATCGGCGTGCCAGTCTCGTTCGCGAGTTTCAGGATCGCGGAGACTTCCGCGGTCGAGCCCGGCCGCAGCACCATCGGCGAACGGCCGCGATAGAGCCCGCGATCTTCCAGCATGTAGGGCTCGATGTCGTTGGCATCGGTGAGCGCGTAGCGCTCCCCGACGATCGCCGCGAAACGGGCGAGCAGCTCGGGTGGCACGATTTTGACGGGACGTTCGACAACGTTCATGCGGAACTCTCGATAGCGAAGACGAAGACTATAGCGCAGACGACGATCTGCTTGTACACGCGCGCAGCTCTACTCCGAACCTCATCCTGAGGAGCGGCCCATAAGCGCGTTTAACGCGCGTCATAGACGCGCTCAGAAGGCCGCGTCTCGAAGGATGGCCGCAACACCGTTGCGGACTTCTGAACCGCCACTTAGTGACGAGACTATAGCGTCGCGTCGCGGCGATTTTCACGCATGAGGCCGGTCGAGATCACGGCCGCGGCGCGGCGGCGCGACTGAGCCGGTCATTGATCGCCTCGCCGAGCCCTTCGTGCCGCACCGGCATCACGGCAATGGCGGTCGCGCCGGCGGCATCGAGCGCGCGCAGGTGCGAGAACAGGTTGGCGGCCGCCTCGATGAGGTCGCCGCGCGCGGAAAGGTTGAGCGTGCGCACGGGCTCGGCGCCTGGCGGCGTCTTTGGGCCGAATGCGAGCAGGGCTTCCCCAGGCGCGACCGTCGTCGCGTCGAGCCGCAACGGACTGCGCGGCGCGTAGTGCGAGGCGAGCTGGCCGGGCGCGAGCGGCGCTTCGCCCTCGTCGGTGGCGGCCTGCACGGGCGCTTCGCCGAGCGCCAAGCCCAGGACGCGCTCGATCGCGGCGCGTGGCACGCCGCCTGGACGCAGCAGCGCCGGCTCGCCGAGGCAGGCGACGATGGTGGACTCGACGCCGACCGGCGTCGCGCCGCCATCCACGATCAGGTCGATGCGGCCGCGCAGATCGGCGAGCACATGCTGCGCGGTGGTCGGCGAGACATGCCCGGAGCGGTTGGCGGAGGGGGCGACCACCGGCCGCCCGAAGGCGACCAGGATGTCGCGCGCGACCGGATGGTCCGGCACCCGCACGGCGATGCTGTCGAGCCCGGCGGTGGCGAGATCGGCGACCGCGCAGCTTTCGGCCTTCGGCAGCACCAGCGTGAGCGGCCCCGGCCACAACGCCGCCGCGAGCCGCTCGGCGATGGCAGTCGAAACGTGCCAGCCGTCGCGCCGCCGCCAGATCGGGAACATGCGCGATCAGCGGATTGAACGCCGGCCGGCCCTTCGCCGCATAGAGGCGCGCGACCGCGATCCCGTCCTGCGCATCGGCGCCCAGGCCATAGACGGTTTCGGTCGGGAAGGCGGCGAGCCCGCCGGCCGCAAGGCAGCGCGCAGCCTCCGCCACGGCCTCGGAACCGGCCTTGATGACGCGCGTTGACGGTCCCGCAGTCACGTCCTACCTCTTGCTTGCGGCCCCCGGGGGCCGCCGTTATAACCCTGCCCAGTGTCGGAGTGTGGCTCAGCCTGGTAGAGCACCTCGTTCGGGACGAGGGGGTCGTAGGTTCAAATCCTATCACTCCGACCAGCCTTCGCTCTTCGAGCTTCGGCTCGGCGAGCCAGGGCGCGAATGGCGAAGGATGTCGCGCCGGAGCGCGCTTGCGCATACTGACTGTCGCGCGGACATACTTCATCATTCTCGCGAGGCATCAAGCCCTCCGAGGTTTGCCTGTTTCCCTCGTCACCAACGAGGGAAGCGGAGCGCCGACAGGCGCTCGGGTGCAGCGGCACCCTTCGGCGGGCCAGTGACGTAGGCCCGCAGGCGGTTAGCGAACCGCCTTGCGTCCCCTCCAGACAGCTGCGCGCCCGCATCCGGGGGCGCTCGCCTCTCGGCGCTCCACCGCGGCGATTTGTTGGCTCCGGGCCCGCCTTGGCGAGACCTGGGCGGTGCACATGAGCGGTGCCCGTCGGTCTCACATTGGTGCATTCGCACGTTCCGCTCGTAGTGGCGGAAGGGCGGTGTTGCCGGACGCCTCCCGGGGGATTGCTTGCATGCAGCAAACCCGCAGGACGCCGCATCCCGTCCTGCTCATGCGATGCCTCGCGAAGAGCACCCTCAAGCGGGCGGGACGGACCGAAGGTGGCATGCAAATGCGGATCGTCAAGCCAAGCGCGCGCGCTTCTGTTCATAGCCTGTCGATAGCGAGGCATGTTTTTGGGGCGGCGCACGCGGGAATTGCGACAGCCGCCGCGCTTTCTGCTGCGACGCGGCTATGAACAGAAATCAGGAGCTATCAACAGCGAAGGACGGTCGTAGGGCTGATGAACAAGGGCCACCCGCCAATAAAATGGGGCAAGGCGATATGTTCCGCTATTGCGCCGTGTGTTGCGCTTTTTCGATGTAACCAGAGCCGCAGCTTAGCTGCGGCTCTAGGAGAAAGGGCGATGGGAGCCGTGGATTTGGGGTCTAGTCGTCAGGCAACGGTAGCTTGGTTGCGGCGGCGTCGCCAAGCGATCAATCCACCCAGAGCCATCATGAGACCGGGCAATCCGGCGCCGACAATAGGCCCCGGGACAGCCGTAACGGTCAATTCAGCATCAAAGAATTGGGAATCAGAAAGTCTGAATTGGAAGAGTTGAAAAGGACTGCTCGGCGGCGAAGTAATAAATGTTGGCGAAATAGGCCCACCGCTAAATAGCGCCGGGCCAAAAAAGCTAAATATGTCGCCGGCAAAGTTGTCCGCTGTGCTGCCCGCAAATCCTCCGCCGGCATCGTCCACGCCGCCAAAGGCCAAAAAAGGAACCACGAAGGTCGATAACGTGTCCGTATTGGTTATGGTCACATTCGCCACGTTGAACGAGAGCGGAAAGCCATCAACCGGTGTCACATTCTGGGGCTGCCGATCTAGATAAAAACTAAAATCTGATATCGGCGCTTTTGAGTTCGAAGTGGAGGATGTCGGCCTTGGTCGTTTTGGCAAATGAGATAGCCACAACCATTGCGACTACCAACGCAAATAAACGTACTTTCACTTTACGCCCCCGCTAACTTTTTTCGAACCCCAGCATCTTGCGGACTCGGTGCTACGGTTTTGTGACAATAGGATACTGGCGGAAGCTTCAAGCGAACAAGCTGGTTATTGCCCCAGTGCGAGCAATGCCTCGCTGAGCATCGCGTTCTAGGCGAACAGGTGTGATGGCCGTCACAGATTTCACGAACAAACTTCCCGCGTGATGCGCGCACCGAACCGCGCCGCAGCCCGGCACGACACACGGTCATGCCGGCGCATGCTGCGCCGCTGCACGCAACACTTGATGGGAGCTCGTGTGATGCCTTGCCAAAAGACCAATCCGATCTCGCGGCGCGCGTTGTTGCCGCTGATCGCCGCGACCGCGGTGTCTCCGGCTTTGCTGGTGCCGTTCACGGCACGCGCGCAGGGCCTGAACTGGAAAATCTATCGCCGCGACGATGTCGGGTTCGAGATCGAAATGCCCGGCGAGCCCATCATTTGGCCGGACGTAGAGAACGACCGCGACGGACCAGAACTGGATCAGGACCGTCGAAGCTCACTTCGAATACGGGAACATGGTGTTCGGTATTCGCGGCTATCGAATACCGCACGACGCCACCGTCGATGGACGCATGGTACCGGACGGTGAGCTACCACGCGGAACGGGCCGGTAGAAATGTGACGCGTGAAACCCCGCTGCTGATCTATGGTGTCCCCGCGACCGAGTTCGTCACCAAGTCTCTCCACGTCGATGAGCATCGAGCGAGTGGTCGTCCTGGAGAACAGGACGATGAAGATCGACGTCCATGGAGATGGATCCATTAGCACGAGCCCGCTGGTGCGGCGGTTTTTCAACTCGTTCAAGCTCCTACGTGCTGGGAGGTCCCAGTAGGGCCACAAGCCGATCTGCTTAACTCTGTGAGGCGGCTGACTACTTCGCGCATGCAGACGACTCGGTCGTAGCTTTAGCGCGCGCATACCACGGTGCGAGGTCGAACTGCGGCCGCCTGCCTTCAAAAGAAAAACCGCCCGGCGGCGTGATCGTCAGGCCTTGGCTCCCATAGTGGTGACGCCCCGGGCTCCCATCCAACACAACGTACCCGCGAGGGCACCCATGAACCCAAGGACGGTGTTCACATGCCCGCCAACCGCGCCCATACTGATCGTGACGCTCAAGATGGCCGCGGCGGAACCACCGACCGCACAGGCAATGCCCTGCCATCGCAAGTGCTTGGCGAGCAGGAAGTCGATGGCTGCAAGGAGCAGGGCCGGGACGATCATCAGCGCATAGACGAAGAGGACGTACTGCCCAAATGTGCCCGTGGAGGCGAGCCCAAGAAACGGCATGCCCATCAGGAACGGAAACAGCGTCACGTATATCAGAAGTCTGCCCATTGGTTCCTCCGTCTCTGGATGGCTGGGGTTGTGCCTTCCTGGTTGTTAGACGGACATGGCTTGCTTTTTTCTGCGATGTCGCGGGCGCCGTCGTGGATGCGCGCATAATAAGAAGCCGCCCGGCTGTGAACCGGGCGCGCTAGACTAGCTGCTCACGGATGCACGTTCTTTGTGGCGCAGGCCTTCTTATTTGCCGAGCTCGTCAGGGTTTGGCCGGAAGAAATCGCGTATCAGAAAGAAAAGACCGACAGCGAGCGCGAGGCTTGCAATTGCGGTTGCAGCCCAACCCCAGTTGTCCCAGCTAAAACGACTGGCATATCCACCAAGCAAAAAAGCGACCAACGTTATCAGCAAGACGTGCACCGTCCTGCTGCCGGGCGATTGAGGGCGTTGACTTTTCATGGCCCATCATGCTCGCGTTGCTCATCGAATGCTAGGCTGCAGCAGCGTTCAACGCGCGCGTGCTCGAATTCCTGACGCGTACAACTCCTGTTCCCGCGCGTTGATCGGCGGCGCCGCGGAGACCGTCCCGTCGTCGGTGATGAACGCCAGCGGGCCGACGCGCCGGTCGTCGAACACGGCGGCGAACAGGGGATTGCCATACCAGGCGTAGGTGTCGAGGTTGAGCCGGTTGTGGCAAAGATCCGGAATACCGGTTTGGGTCGGCGTGTGGCCGTGGACGATGTAGCGTCCGTGATCGTTCTGGTCCGACAGGAACGGTTCGCGGATCCACAGCAGCACGCCCTTGCGCTGCTGATCCAACGGGATGCCCGGCATGATGCCGGCATGGACGAAGAAGCGCTTGTCGTCGCTGATGGTGAGCGGAAGGGTTTCGAACCAGGCGAGATGCTCCGCCGGAATATCGGCAGCCCTGCTCACGCCGTAGCTATCGAGCGTGGCGTCGCCGCCGTTGTCGAGCCACATCGTCTCGTCCTGGAGGCTTGCTGCGTTGAGCAGCATGTCCTCATGATTGCCCATGAGGCAGACGATCCGGTGGGGCGCCGCCGCTTGCGTCTCGATCAGGAGCTGCACCACCTCGCGGCTGCGCTTGCCGCGATCGACATAGTCGCCGAGAAAAACGATCCGGGCATCGTTGTCGCCACAATGGTCGCTGCAATGACGAAGGAGATTGGCGAGCTTGGTGTAGCTGCCGTGAATGTCGCCGATCGCATAGGTGAGGACTGCCGCCATTCGATGCCCTTTAACCAAGGCCCCCGACCGTCCAGAAACGGCCATCCCCCTATTCTAGTGGAGTGGATTTGACATTCGCGACCCACCTAGCAGCGGGCTCACAACGCGAATGTCAAAATCCAAACTCCACTAGCAACATATACTTGCTAGTGGTCCTTTGATTTTAACATTCGCAAAATCGCCTGCCGAAACGGGATGCGAATGTTAGAATCAAAAGGAACCACTAGCCGCCTATGTAGTCGAAAATTCGACGGTAATGCTTCGGGCATGCGACAAGCCATTTGCCGCAACCGTCTTGTGCCGGGCTGGCATGGCCGCGTACCTTCCCGCCGCGGTTAAAGACGTTCGCGGACGCCCGGTCTGATAGCGCCGGAGTGCCACGGGAGGAATCCATGATTTCAAGGCGCAAACTGCTGCGGGCCGACGGCCCTCGGGCTCCGCGGCGCTGGCGGCTTTCGGGAGCCGGCGCGTCGCGCAGACCTACCCGTCGCGGCCGGTGCGCTGGATCGTCGGCTATCCGCCCGGCGGGGCGACCGACATCACGGCGCGCATCGTCGCGGCATATTTGAGCGAGCATCTCGGCCAGCAGGTCATCATCGAGAACCGGCCGGGCGCCGGCAACAATCTCGGCACCGAGGCGGTGGTCAGCGCCGCGCCCGATGGGCACACGCTCCTGCTGGTCAATCCCGCCAATGCGATCAATGCGACGCTCTACAAGAAGCTGTCGTTCAACTACCTCAAGGACACCATCCAGGTTGCCGGAATCATCCGGGTGCCGAATGTGATGGAGGTGCAATCCGTCGGTGCCGGCCAAGAACGTCGCGGAGTTCATCGCCTACGCCAAGGCGAACCCCGGCAAGATCAACTGGGCGACGTCGGGCAACGGCACGTCGGTTCATCTGTCGGGCGAACTGTTCAAGATGATGACCGGCGTCGACATTCTGCACGTGCCTTATCGCGGTTCGGCGCCGGCGCTGACCGATATGCTGGCCGGGCAGGTGCATGTGATGTTCGACAACATGCCGCCCTCGCTGCCGCACATCAAAGCCGGCAAGCTGCGTGCGCTCGGCGGTGACGACGGCGCAGCGTTCGCAGGCGCTGCCTGATGTGCCGACCGTCGGAGAGACCGTGGCGGGATACGAGGCCAGCGCCTTCTTCGGCGTGGCGGTGCCCAAGGGCACGCCTGCGAACATCATCGAAAGGCTCAATCGCGAGGTCAACGCCGCGCTGAAGGATCCCAAGATCGCCGCGCGCCTGGCCGATCTCGGCGGCATTCAGATCGGGGGCACGCCGGCGGACTTCACCAAGCTGGTGGAGGACGAGACCGCGAAGTGGGAGAAGGTGATCAAGGTCGGCAAGGTCACGCTGGAGTAGCGCGGCGGTCCGCGATGAGCGACGACATCCCCTTCGACAAGACATTCGACCTGCCGCCCGGCAAGGTCGAGGAGGTGGCGCCCGGCATCCGCCGCCTGCTGTGCAACAATCCGGGGCCGTTCACGTTCAAGGGGACGGTGAGCTACATCGTCGGTCGCGGCCGCGTCGCGATCATCGATCCGGGCCCGCTCGACGAACCACATATCGCGGCGCTGCTCGATGCCGTGCGGGGCGAGACGGTGACGCATATTTTCGTCACCCACACCCATCGCGACCATTCGCCGGCGGCGGCGCGGATCAAGGCCGCAACCGGCGCGCCGACGCTGGGTGAGGGGCCGCATCGCGCGGCACGCCCGCTCAACGTCGGCGGGGACGTGAGACCGCTCGATTCCTCAGGCGACATGGACTTCCGGCCCGACCGCGTGCTGGCCGACGGCGATGTCGTCGACGGCGATGGATGGTCGCTGGAGGCGATCGCCACGCCGGGGCATTGCGCCAACCACATGGCCTACGCGCTCAAGGGAACCGACATCCTGTTTGCCGGCGATCATGTGATGGCGTGGTCGACGCCGGTGGTCGCGCCGCCTGACGGCGCGATGAGCGACTACATGGCGTCGCTCGACAAGCTCGCGCGCCGTGCGGAGACCACCTACTACCCGGGCCACGGCGGGGCGGTGCGCGATGCGCCGCGCTATGTGCAGCACTTCATTCGCCACCGCCGCGCCCGCGAGGCCGCGATCCTCGAGCGCTTGACGGCGGGCGAATCCGATATCCCGTCGCTGGTGCACGACATCTATGTCGGCCTCGATCCGCGGCTCACCCGGGCGGCCGGCTTGTCGGTGCTCGCACATCTCGAGGATCTGGTCGCGCGCGGCAGGGTCAAGACCGAGGGCGCGCCGGCCGCCGAATGGCCGCTATCGATTGGCGGTCGGCTGATTCTTGGGCGCCGCTCTGGGCGCCGTCTTCGGCGGCGCTTTGGGGGCGCCCTTGGCCGGCCCTTTCGGGCGCGCGACCGGCGGCGGCTCGTCCGGCGCTTCGTTGGCGAACTCGGCCTCTATGTCTTCGACCAGGCTGCGGATGCGCGCGGCATTGGCGCCGAAATCGAACGAGCCGTAGCGTGACGATGAGCGGATATCGACGCGCGCGCCGCCTTCGAACGGTCGCACCCGCACGATGACGTCGTCGCGGAAGCCCATGATCGGTGTTCGCGCCACCGCTTCGATGCGGCCTTCCGGCCGGCCCTGATCGGGGGCGCGCGCCTCGACCACGCGCCATCGGCGCCGGTTGATGACCGTCAGCGCGGCATTGTAGGCGGAGCGCGTGTCGATATCGGCGTCGAGCGGCTCGATGTCGGGATAGGCTTCGAGCTGCAGCTCGGCCACGGCGAGTCCCGGATAGACGATGGGGTTGGCGTCGCGCGGCCGCGCCTTGGCGAGGGTGTCATAGCGCGGCGGGTCGATCGGGTCGGTCGTGACGTCGTAGATCCAGGGCAGGTTGCGCGCCTTGATGGCGAGATAGGTCGGATACGCCAGCAACAGGATCGCAATGCCGATCGCGCTCAGCGACGCGCCCATGCCGATGAGGCCGTCCTTCCAGATCGATACGAAGGCTGCGAAGGCCAGCAGCAGCGCCAGGATCGCCAGCGCCATGGAGGCGCCAAATGTCACCAGCGCGGGCCGAATTTCGAGCAGGCCGGAATGCACGATGATGATCGAAAGGATGGCGGCGGCCAGCGAGAACAGGGCGATGCGCCGCGCCCAAATCGCCAGCCGGGAGGTACCCTGGTGGAATACAATGCGCCGCGCCATCCCGGACCGATAAAGCTAACGGACCGTAGTGGCAATACATCGCAGTGAACGTCGGGTAGATCGCAGCTTTCTTCACCAAGTTCAGTTGCAGCCCTTTGGCGCGGCTCTAGAATCTGGCATCTGCCGCTGAGATTTGAGGCTCGGGAGACGTTGGAAATGCTCCATATTACCTACGGCTGTTTCAGCATTGCTTGCCGCTTCGGCTTGCTCGCGACCGCCGTGGTGGCGGCAACAGTCTCTCCAGCCGCCGCCCAGCAGGATTTTTATGCCGGCAAACAGATCACCTTCGTGGTCGGGGCCGGCGTGGGCGGCGGATACGACCTTCAGGCGCGCACGGCGGCGCGGCATCTCGGCAAGCACATTCCCGGCAATCCGACCGTCGTGGTCCAGAACATGCCGGCCGCCGGAAGCATCGCCGCCACCAATTTCATGTTCAGCACCGCGCCGAAGGACGGCACCACCATGGCGCTGATCCAGCGCGGCATGTTGCTCGCGAAGCTGACCTATCCGGGCGGTACGCGCTTCGATCTCGAGAAATTCGGCTGGGTCGGCAGCCTCAACAGCGAGACCGCGGTCACGCTGGCGTGGAACGCCACGTCGCCGCATCGCACGGCGAAGGATTTGTTCGAGCGGGAGTTGATCGTCGGCGGCATCGTCAGCGTCGATCCCGAAACGACGCCAAGGCTTTACAACTCGCTGATCGGAACCAAGTTCAAGATCGTGTCGGGCTACAACAGCACCGCGCAGATCGCGCTCGCGATCGAGCGCGGCGAGGTGCAGGGCATCGCCGACTGGTCGTGGTCGAGTTTCAAGGCGGTGCGCTCGAATTGGATCCGCGACAAGCAAGTGACGATGCTGATGCAGGGCGCGCTGCAAAACGATCCGGAGCTCACCGGCCTGCCGAACGCGCTTGACTTCATCAAGAGCCCTTCCGACCGCCAGGTGATGGAATTGCACTTCACGCAGAAGACGGCGGCGCGGCCGGTGATCGTGCCGCCGGACGTTCCGCCGGAGCGGCTCGCGATGCTGCGCCGCGCGTTCGCGGCGCTCGGGCAGGACAAGGCATTTCTGGCCGAAGCAGCCAAGAGCATGGTCGAGTTCAACTTCGTGCCCGGCCAGGAGGTCGACAAGGTGGTGGCGCTGATTGTCGGGACCAAGCCCGATATCGCGGAGCGCTACGCCAAGGCGTTCGCGCCGGCGCAATAGGCGAACCTCTCGGTCGTCATGCCCGCGCTCGTCGCGGGCATCCACGTCTTTGATTTTTTGAGTTCAGCAAGACGTGGATGGCCGGGACAAGCCCGGCCATGACGTGGAGACAAGTCGTCAGTTCGCCGCGAAGCAATAGAGGAAGCCATTGCCGCCGGTCTTGACGAGAGCCGGCTGGCTGCAGCCCGCCGACGGATGCGACGAGTTCCAGGAGATGGCGGGCGGCGACGTGTCGAGACCCTGACGGTCGTGATGCCCGACGATCGCGGAGCCGGCGTCGGCACTCGTCCAGTTGTTGCAGGTCGTGTCCTTTTCACCGCCACCGACGGCGCGGCCTTCCGGGGACGAGCCGGTGAGGATGTCGTGCATGTTGGGCTTGTCGCCGCGGCCGTTGACCACCTGGCCGGTCTCGGTGAGCGCGGTCTGCTTGGTGAGGTTGTTCTTGTCGCTGTGGAGGTCGTCGATGGTGCGGGCGATGACCTCGCCCTTCGCGTTCTGCCAGGGCCCGCGGCCGATGCGGTCGCGTGCGTTGACGGATTTCGCGCCGGTGGTGCTGAGGTAGGCGCGCCAGGTCTTGGCGCTGGCGCCGGCAGCGGTTGCCAGCTTCTGGCAGATGGCGTCGGCGCCTTCGAGCCCGCCGAGGTTGCCGCCATTGCCGGAGCCGGCGCTGGTGACGAAGAAGGTCATCGCGCTTTGCTGTGCCTGCAAGCCAGCCGTCGTGGCCATGGCTGCAAGCGTGACCGAGGCGGCGAGGGCAATCTTTGTCGTTCGCTTCATAAGGGTCCTCCTTCTCCGATGAGTGTTATATTGTTCAGGCGGGGCCCTTGGGGGCGTGCCCGGCACGTATTCCTAACAAACCAGCGCCGAATTTCTTCCAACGCGAAGCGCCAGAAATAAAATTTTCCGCTGGCCGTGGATCATTATCCGAAACGGCCGATCCGGAACCGCGAAATATCGTGCCTCGTCGAACGGCCGGTTGCGATATCGGCAAGAATTTCGCCGATCACCGGCGCGAACTTGAAGCCGTGACCGGAGCAGGGGGAGGCGACCACGATGGACTGCGCGCCGGGCAGCCGGTCGACGATGAAGTCGCCGTCGGGCGCGACGGTGTAGAGGCAGGTCTTCGCAGCCACCAGTGGACCGTTTGCGCCCGGCAGATGCTCGGCGACTGCCGCGCGGATCAGTGCTTCATCATCGGCTGACACGCTGCGGTCATACAAATCCGGATCGACCGCTTCGTCGCGATGGTGATGTTTCGCAACCTTGATGCCGGCGCCGTGCGGCGGAAATCCATAGTGCGTGCCGTGCACGCTTTCGATCAGGAATACGGGGAACCGGCCGGGCGCAAAGAGGGCGGGCTCCTTCGGCGCGAACCAGCCCAGGACCTCCCGCGTCACACGCAGGGGCAATGCGGCGCTAGGGAGCAGCGACGGCGTCCACGGCCCGGCGGCGACAATTGCGCTGCCGGCTTCGATCGTCGCGCTATCGGTCGCAACGCGCGCGCCATCGTTGGTCGGTTCGATCGCGCGGATCGTCTCGCCGATGCGAATCTCCGCGCCATGTTTTATCGCCAGCGCGAGCAGCGCGTGCACCGAGGCTTCGGCTTCTAGAAATCCGCCGTCCGGCTGCACCACGCCGACAAAATGTGGCGGCAGACGGAATGCCGGGTATCGTCGCATCAGCTCCGGCGCCGCGAGCACGTCATGCGGGATGTCATGCAGCCGCGCCGCATCAAGCGTCCCGGTGACCAGCGCGCCATCGGGCGGCCCGATCTCGGCGATGCCGGTCACGTGCAGCAGTGGCCGCGCCGCCTCGACCTCGAGCTCGCGCCACAGTTCATAGGCGCGGCGGAGGAGCGGCACGTAGGACGGGTGCTCGAAATAGGCGAGGCGGATGATGCGGGTCTCGCCGTGCGACGAGCCGCGATCGTGGCCGGGTGCGAAGCGATCAATCCCGAGGACGCGCCTGCCACGGCGGGCGAGATGGTAGAGCGCCGCGCACCCCATGACGCCGAGCCCGCACACCGCGACGTCGTACTGGGCCATGGCAAGGGTGTCCTGAACCGATGTTTGCGCCACCGTGCTGCAAACGTTCCCGCCTTGGCAAGGCTGGTCGCATTTTCTGCGGAAACCCGGCGCCCACTTTTCCGGAACTTCAAATCGAAAGCGGCACTAGAGTCATAGAGTTGCTAGTGCCCCTTCGTGTAAGAGTTTGCTGAGGCGTGTCACGAACTTCGGAAGCGGGGCACTAGTCACGTGGCGGACGCACTCGGTGGACCCAGGCCGGTCGTTGCGTTGACCGGCGCGACCGGCTTCATCGGCCAATACCTGCTGAGCGAGCTGCCGAAGCGCGGCTATCGCCTGCGGGTGCTGCTGCGCCGTCCGAGCACGACGCCGCTTGAATCCGCGAGCGCGGTGATCGGCGACCTCGCGCGTGCGCAGAACATGTCGCAGGCCCTGGCCGGTGTCGATGCGGTCATCCACTCCGCCGGGATCGCGCATGCGATGTCCGGCGTGCCGGAAGACGACTACCGGCTGCTCAACACCGAGGCCACGATCCGGCTCGCGCAGGCGGCACAGCGCGCCGGCGCGCGACGCTTTGTGTTCCTGTCGTCGATCCGCGCGCAATGCGGCCCGGTCGAAGACGATGTCCAAACCGAAAGCGTGGAGCCGAAGCCGGTCGACGCCTATGGGCGCTCGAAGCTGGCCGCGGAGCAGGGGCTCGCGGCGCTCGACCTCGACTGGGTGGCGCTGCGGCCGGTGCTGGTCTACGGGCCGGGCGTGAAGGGCAACATGGCGGAACTCCTTCGCCTCGCGCGCTCGCGCTTGCCGCTGCCGTTTGGCAGCCTGACCGCGCGGCGTTCGCTCCTATCACTCGACAATCTTGTCGGGGCGGTCGATTGCGCGCTTTCAGCGCCGTCGCCGCTGCGGCGGCCGCTGGTCGTTGCAGATCCGGAGCCTTTGACATTGCCTGAAATGGTCGCCGCCATCCGGCGTGGGCCTCGGACGCAGGCCGGGGCTCGTGCCGGTGCCGTCGTCGATGCTCGCGGTGGCCTGCCGGCTCGCGGGCCGCGAGGAAGCCTACCGGCGGCTCGCCGGCTCGCTGGTCGCCGATCCGGCGGCGCTCCGTGGCCTCGGCTGGGCCCCATCGGTCGCCACCCCGGAGGGATTGGCAAAGCTCATGCAGTGAGTTGCGCTGGTGCGGCGCTGGTGGCGGCACTCGGGCTCCAAAAAGCCGCAATTTCTGCCGAAGCCGGTCACGTGAAACGCAGTTGCGCCATCATCGCCTTCGTGACCCTGGCCGAAGTTGCGGTGGCGCAAACGGTTCCGCTGCCGCGTCCGCGGCCATTTTCCAATACTGAAGCGGCTCCCGCGCGCACTGCGGCGCCCGCGCCCCCCGCTTCGCCGTCGGCGTGCCGGGTCCGGCTGACATCGGAGCGCGCGATCGCGCCCTCGGTCGATTCCATCGAAGGCCCCGGTGAATGCGGCAGCGTCGACCTGGTGCGGCTTGAGGCGGTGATGCTGGCCGACGGCAGCCGCGTCGAGATGAGCCCGCCGGCGGTGCTTCGTTGCAGCATGGCCGAGGCGATCGTCGATTGGGTACGCGATGATCTGGCTCAGCTTGCGGCTTTCAACCTCGGATCACGGCTGCGTTCGGTGAGGAACTTCGCCGCCTATCATTGCCGCAGCCGCAACAACATCATCGGGGCGATGATGAGCGAGCACGGCAAGGGCAATGCGCTCGATGTGCGCTCGATCACGCTCGTGAACGGCACGACGATCGATCCGACCGACCCGCATGTCGCGCAGGAATTTCGTGAGAGCTGGAAAAAGAGCGTGTGCGGCCGTTTCTCCACGGTGCTCGGCCCCGGCTCCGACGGCTATCACGAAAACCACATCCACGTGGATCTGATGGAGCGCCGCAACGGCTTTCGCGCCATGTGCCAGTGGGACGTCCGCATGCCCGAGACCGCACCGGCGGCCGACAGTGCGGCAGCATCCCGCTGCCGCAGCCGCGCCCGAAGATCGACCCACCGGCCGCGGCGCGCCAATAGCGGCACTTTCCTGCATCATGCCTCGAGCGCTATGATCGCCTCATGCCCAGCAGCAAGCCCAGCAATCTCGCCACCCGCGACATCGAATCCCTCGTCCATCCCTACACAAACCTCGCGACGTTTCGCGAGGTCGGCCCGCTGATCATCGAGCGCGGGCAGGGCATCTACGTCTACGACACCGCGGGTCGCTCCTACATCGACGGCATGGCCGGGCTTTGGTGCACCGCGCTCGGTTGGGGCAACGAGGAGCTGGCCGATACGGCGGCGGCGCAGATGCGCAAGCTCGCCTTCGGGCATCTGTTCGGCGGCAAGAGCCATGACGGCGCGATCGAACTGGCCGAGAAGCTCAAGGAGATCGCGCCGGTCCCGACCTCGAAAGTGTTTTTCTGCAATTCCGGTTCGGAAGCAAACGACACCCAGATCAAGCTCATCTGGTACATGAACAATGGGCTTGGCCGGCCGCGCAAGAAGAAGATCATCAGCCGGCGCAAGGGTTATCACGGCGTCACGATCGCATCGGCCTCGCTGACCGGGTTGCCGGTCAACCAGACCGATTTCGACGTCCCGATCGCCAACATCCTGCACACCGGCTGCCCGCATCACTATCGTTTCGCGCGTGATGGCGAGAGCGAGGAGGACTTTGCGACGCGGCTTGCCGCCGAGCTCGACGACTTGATCCAGCAGGAAGGGCCGGACACGGTCGCGGCATTCTTCGTCGAGCCGGTGATGGGGGCGGGCGGGGTCATCGTTCCGCCTGCGACCTATTTCGACAAAGTGCTCGCGGTCTGCGCGAAGTACGACGTCTATGTCGTCTGTGATGAAGTGATTTGCGGCTTCGGCCGGCTTGGCACGCAATTCGGCTGCCAGGCATTCGGGTTCGAGCCGCATGCGATCACGGTCGCCAAGGCGCTCACCTCAGCCTACGTCCCGATGGCGGCGGTCACGGTGCCGGAAGTCATGTACCAGGCGATGCTCGACGAGAGCCGCAAGATCGGAGCCTTTGGGCACGGCTTCACCTATTCGGGACATCCGGTCGCGGCCGCGGTGGCGCTCAAGACGCTGGAGATCTACGCGCGCGAGCGGCTGGTCGAGAAGGCGGCGCGGATGACGCCGCAGTTCCAGGCGCGGCTGACGAAACTCGCGGCGCATCCGTTGGTCGGCGAGGCGAGGGGCTATGGCCTGGTCGGCGCCGTGGAACTGGTTGCGGACAAGGCCACCAAACGTTCGTTCGATCCAAAGGCGGGCGTCGGGCCGCGCGCCGTGTCCCATGCCGAAGCGGAAGGGCTGCTGCTCCGGTTCCTGGCGGGCGATGTGCTTTCGATTTGCCCGCCACTCGTCATCACATCCGCGGAAATGGACGAGATGTTCGATCGGCTGACCCGGGCGCTGGATAAGACCCTGGACTGGGCCAGGCGGCGAAGGCGCATTCAACGCTTGATCCGAAACGATAACGGCGCCGGACTATGTCCGGCGCCGCCGCAAATTTCGCACCAGTGCCGTTGTCGACGTCAGTTCGAACTGTTGCTCATCGCCATGCGCGGGCTGACCGGAGTGTCGCCCTGCCGCGGGGCCAGCACCACGACGATCGCGCCCATCTTCACGCGATTGTAGAGGTCGATCACGTCCTCGTTGGTCATGCGGATGCAGCCCGAGGAGATCGCCTGCCCAATATATTCGGGCTGGTTGGTGCCGTGGATACGGAACAGCGTGTCCCGGCTGCCCTGGAACAGGTAGATGCCCCGCGCACCGAGCGGATTGTGCGCGCCGCCTTCGACGCGATCCGGAACGTCCGGAATACGCCGCTTGATATCGGCAGTCGGAACCCAGGCCGGCCACTCTTCCTTGCGTCCGACCCTCGCGACGCCCCAGAACGACAGTGCGTCCTCGCCGACGGTCACGCCGTAGCGGATCGCCTTGCGATTGGGGAGCACGTAATAGAGATAGCGCGCGTCGGAATCGACGACGATCGAGCCCGGCGCTTCGGAGCGGTGATAGTCGACGATGTGGCGCTGATAGGCCTGCGGGATCGTCGCCTGCGCATACGGTGCGTTGGCGAGAAGCTTCCGGTCGCGCTGCGTGAAATTGGCTTCGGTGGCAGGCTCGAGGGTTGCCTGCATGCAGCCGCCGAGCATCAAGCCAACAACAAGAAGAAGCGCGCTGTTACGCACTGCCATGACCAACCCTATCCCGCGATTTGGCGCGGCCCGAACCTGTAGTTTCAACTCTCGTCCCATTGTCGAAATTACTCAAAAGCATCCAATACTTCCAGACCTTTGGGCGGCACCGCGCATGGTCGCCGATCTCTGTTGCAGGAATGCCGCAGTGAATTTTCGCAAACCCGCGAAAATGCTGCGTTCTGTCCGTTCCCCCCAAAGGCGCAAAGAACAAAATTGGAGTGTAGCCGATGATAGTTAACTACCCGTTTACCAATGGTCGCCGTTATGGCGGGCGAGTGCCGGGTCGGCAGGCAAATGTCACGATAGCTCACGATTTACCGCCCATTTCCGCCCCACTCGCCAATCATGATGAGGAAGTTCCGACAAGTGTCCAAAAATACGCAAAAAACCCCAAGAGGTGAGATTATGAAGTCGAAGAATGCGGCCCCCTCAACTGCCCAACGAAAGGGCGAGGATCTCGACGGCCGCTACGGCAAAATTGGCATCCCGGCGGTCGCCGCAGCCTTGCCGTATCAGAGCGACGCCAAGAACCAAGCCTATGCGCCGGTCGTCCACCGCGAGGAGGAGTGGCGCTTGGAGATGGTGGCGGCCTGATCCGCGTCTTCGTCACGCAGGCCTGAGTTTGTACGGACCCGTCCGGCGATCAGCCGGGCGGGTCCGGTTGTTTTGCGTGAGCACCGCCGACATCAAAACGTCTTGCAAAACTCGCAGTACATGGGCCATCACTAACTCGATGCGGTTGGGCGAGGGGCCGGCCGTCAATCGTTGGGACGGCGGGGAGGGTTCATGCTCTCAGTCTATGTGCCCCAGGGCGAGTGCCTTGAGCGCCGCGATGTCACGCCGAGTACGCCGCTTCCCGAGAACGGTGTTTGGTTCGATCTCGTGACCCCCACCATCACCGAAGACAAGCTGCTTGAGCGCCATCTCGGGATCGGGGTGCCGACCCGCGAAGAGATGCTGGAGATCGAGGTCACCAGCCGGCTCTATGTGGAGAATGGCGCGCGGTACATGACCGCGACCATGATGTGCCAGTCCGACACGCAGACGCCCAAGACGACGGCGGTCACCTTCATCCTGTCGGGCCACCGGCTGGTTACCGTTCGTTACGATGAGCCCAAGCCGTTCGTAATCGTCGGCAACAAGCTCTGCCGCACCTCGCCCGCCGGCGCGACCGGCGAAACCGTTCTGATGGAACTGCTCGATGCGGTGGTCGATCGCGCCGCCGACATCCTGGAGCGGATCGGCATCGACGTGGACCAGGTGTCACACGATATCTTCGAGCCCGAGCAATCCGCGACCTCAAGTGCGCGAAACTACCGCAATATCCTCAAGGCGATCGGGCGAAAAGGCGACCTGACCTCTAAAGTCCGCGAAAGCCTGGTGTCGATCGGACGCGTGCTGCTCTATCTCGCCAACGAAGCCGACAGCATGAAATGGGCGAAGGAGACGCGGGCGCAGCTTCGCGGCATGCAGCGCGACGTCCATTCGCTGTCCGACCACGCCGCCTATCTCTCCAACAAGATCACGTTCCTGCTCGACGCCATGCTCGGCGTGGTCAATCTCGAGCAGAACAACATCATCAAGCTGTTCTCGGTGGTCGCCGTCGTGTTCATGCCGCCGACGCTGATCGCGTCGATCTACGGCATGAATTTCGAGATCATGCCGGAATTGAAGTGGCAATACGGGTACCTGGTCGCGATCGTTTTGATGGTCGCCGCCGCGATCGGGCCGCTGGCCTATTTCAAATGGAAGAAGTGGCTTTGATCGAGCGCGCGTTAGCGTCGCCGGCTAAACGTGCTGGCCGCCGTTGATGTGGATTTCGGCGCCGTTCACGTAGGACGACATCTCGGTGCACAACACGTAGATGATCTTCGCCACCTCGTCGGGCGTGCCGAGGCGATGCATCGGGATCTGGTGCGCGACGATATCCTCGGTGCCGGGCGACAGGATCGCGGTGTCGATCTCGCCCGGCGCGATCGCGTTGACGCGGATGCCGAGCGGGCCGAAGTCGGCCGCCATCTCGCGGGTCAATGCGGCGAGCGCCGCCTTCGAGGTGGAATAGGCTGCGCCGGCGAAGGGATGCACCCGCGAGCCGGCGATCGAGGTGACGTTCACCACCGCCCCTTGCGCCGCTTTCAACTCGTCGAGAAGTCCGCGCGCCAGCATGATCGGTGCAAAGAAGTTGACCTGGAACACGTGCTGCCAGACGTCGAGGTTGGTGCCGATGGCCGTCAGCCGTTTGCCGGCGTCGGCCTTGGGGGAGATCGCGGCATTGTTGACGAGTGCGTGCAGTTGCCCGTTGTCGAGGCGCTGCTTGATCTCTCTGATGGCTGTGGCCGTGCTTTCGGGGTCGGCGAGATCGAGCTGGATGTGATCCTCCGGCCCCATCTCCCACGGGCAGTTCTCCGGGAAGGGATGGCGCGAGCAGGTGATCACGCGCCAGCCGGCGGCGGAGAAGCGCTTCACCGTCGCGTGCCCGATGCCGCGGCTCGCTCCGGTCAGGAGCAGCGCGCGGCGCGGCTGGTTGTCGTGCGATGTCACCATGTCACTTTACTCACAGACCTACATTAACTCACGGGTAGAGCCGCGTCTTGCTCCACGGCTCGTGCACGGCCGCGCGCCGGAACTCGATCCGGTCGTGCAGCCGGTAGGGGCGGTCGTGCCAGAACTCGATGATCAGGGGCGTGACGCGGTATCCCGACCAGTTCGGCGGGCGCGGCACGGTCCCGACCGCATGTTTCGCCATCGTCAGCGCGATCGCCTTCTCGAACGCCATGCGGCTTTCGAGCGGCGCCGACTGCTTGCTCGCCCAGGCGCCGATCTGCGCCAGCCGCGGACGGGTGGCGAAATAGGCGTCCGCTTCGCCGGCGTCGACGGGCTCAACCGTTCCGCGCAGGCGGACCTGGCGGTTGAGCGATTTCCAATGAAACACCAGGGCGGCTTTGGGATGGCTGCCGAGCTCCCGGCCCTTGGCGCTGTCCAGGTTCGTGTAGAACACGAAGCCCTGCTCGTCGAAGCCTTTGAGCAGCACCATCCGGGCGTTCGGCAGCCCGTCGGTATCGACGGTCGCGAGCGTCATCGCGCTGGCGTCGGAGGGCTCCGATCGCTTGGCCTCCTCGAACCATGCCGCGAACAGCCGCAGCGGCTCGTCGGCCTCGGTGAAATCACCAGCCGTTAACTCCTTCGGGTGTTGTATCGGCGACGAGTCGGCCATTCCGGAGTACCCGTTGGTGCTTTGTTCCTGGTTGCTGCAGCCCGGTTATAGAGGAAGCGCCACCGCCCGACCATGCCGCCGCCCGATGCGGTGGCTGCCGGCGTCGGGCGCGGCGTTGTCGCTCGCGTTGCTATCGGGCGGCTGCAGCTTCTCCTACCAGCTCGAACTCAATGTTCATGCGCCCGCGTGAGGCCGAAGCGACCAGCACCATCCGGCCGGCCGCGACCCGCCCTCAGGTCGTCGCCGCGCTGCCGCAGGACGGCGATCTTGCTGCCGCCCGCGCGGCGGTGAGCGAAGCGCTTGCCAAGAGTGGAAGGGACGCCAGCGTGCCGTGGGAAGATCCCGCCACCGGCGCGCGCGGCACCGTCACGCCACTGTCCAATCCCTATAGCCAGGACGGCACGACCTGCCGCGACTTCCTGGCAAGCTACGTTCGCAACGGTTCGGAATCCTGGCTGCAAGGCGAGGCCTGCCGCGGCCTCCAGGGGCGCTGGGAAGTCCGCAATATGCGGCCGTGGCGGCGCACCTAGGCACATCAAAATGTTGCACGCGGCTGCCGCGCTCCCCACATTTGTGCAATGAACTGGGGTAGATACCCGTCAGTGAAGAGGGCCGGAGGGCTAATCGATGCGCGACCCCTATAGCGTCTTGGGGGTGTCCAAGAGCGCGAGCGCCGCGGACATCAAGAGCGCGTATCGCAAGCTCGCCAAGAAGCTTCACCCGGACGCTAACAAAAGCGATCCCAAGGCAGCCTCGCGTTTCTCCGAGTTGAACGCCGCCTACGAGATCGTCGGCGACGACGACAAGCGCAAGGCGTTCGACCGCGGCGAGATCGATGCCGAGGGCAAGCCGCGCTTCCAGGGCGGCTTCGAAGGCTTTGGGGCCGGCGCCCGGCGGCGGTCCCGGTGGTCCATTCGCCGGCCAGGAGGGTGCGTTCGAGACCTTCACCTGGGCACCGGAAGGCATGCAGCGTTCGAGCGGGCGCGGCGGCGGCGGCCGCGGCGGCGGCTTCGAGGATGTCCTGCGCGACATGTTCGGTGGCCTCGGCGGCGCGGCGCGCGCACGGCGCGGCGGTGGCGGCGGCTTCCAGTTCGAGGAGGAAGGGGACGCTCAGCCCCCGGGCCGCGATGTCACCGCGACCGCAACCATCACGCTTGAAGAAGCGGCGAAGGGCACGACGCGGCGCGTCCAACTGCCGACCGGCAAGGAGCTCGAAGTGAAGGTCCCTGCCGGCCTCGCCGATGGGCAGCAGATCAGGCTCAAGGGGCAGGGACTGGCGATGCCGGGTGGCAAGGCCGGCGACGTGCTGATCACGGTCTCGATCGCGCCGCATCATCTTTTCCAGCGCGATGGCAATGATTTGCGGATCGAGCTTCCGGTGACGCTTTACGAAGCGGTGCTGGGCGCCAAGGTGCGGGTGCCGACGCTCGACGGCGCGGTCGAATTGTCGATCCCGGCCAACACCAGTTCGGGCCGCACGTTCCGGCTCAAGGGCAAAGGGTTTCCGGCGAAGAGCGGTGCCGGCGATCTGATGGCGACCGTGCGCATCGTGTTGCCGGAAGGCAGCGATCAGGCGCTCGACGAGCTGATGAACTCGTGGCGCGAACTCAAGCCCTACGATCCGCGCAAGGGAATGGGCTGAGCGACGTCACCCTAGCGTCGACGTGCTTACGACCCCTTCCGCGAAACCAGCGGAAACGCCGCGCCACGGGAGGGCGGATTCTCCATCTGCTCGTAGGCGGTCTGCGCGATCTTCGCGAGCCGGTCGCGGTCGTTGGGGCCGCTGACCACATAACCGATCTCGCTCTCGACCCAGTGCATCGCCGCGACGTCGCCGCCCGACTGATAGCGCAGCGCTGTGCGCGCCTTCTTCGAGCGTGAGCAATAGATTGTGAAGCGTTCGCCGGTCGGGCCCTCGTACATGAAGAATGCCGCCGGGCCGATCGGACCCGGAAGCAGCCGGCCGCCGAGGAGCTTCAGCGAGTACTCGTTCAGGTCGGGCATGCGAAGGTTGGTACCGACGCGCTTCGAGAGCCACGGAATGAGGTGCTGCTCGGCGGCACGCACCTCGATCGGATGGCGGACTTCAGCAATGTAGAGCTGGTGGGCGCTGAGCGCCTCCAAGGTGATGGCCTCGACCGACGCCGGCCCCGGCGTGGATGCAGCGCGCCCGACCCAGCCCGCAATGCTGCCGATCACGGCCGCGAGCACGGCCGCCGCGGCGATCATGCGCCACGAGGTGCGAGGGCGTGCGAGTTTGGCGAGATCGAACCGCTCCGGCACGGGTTCATCGGCGACCGGGCCATAACGGTCGCGCACGACTTCCGCCTGCGCGCGCCATTCGGCGACACGCGCGGCGTCATCGGGGTGGGTGGCAAGCCACGCTTCGACGGCCCGCTTTCGATCGGCCGGAAGCATGCCGTCGACATAGGCATGGAGTTCGTCGGCGGTCACGAGTAAATCACGATCAGTCATTGTGATGTCCCTCGACTTTTTGTCGTTCCAGTTTCATTGACGGACACATTTCACACCACCTACTTCACGCGGCGCAGCGTCGGGCGCGCGCCACCATCGAGATAAGACTTGATCTGGATGCGCGCCCGGGCGAGCCGCGACATCACAGTGCCGATCGGCACGCCCTGAATTTCGGCAACTTCGCGATACGTCAATCCTTCGAGCACGACGAGCAGCAGCGCAGTGCGCTGATCGTCCACCAGCGAGGCGAGCGCGCGTTCGATATCGCGCTCGCCGGCTTCCGGGCCCGCCGCGTCGGGTGCGTCGTTGTCCTCGATCGATGTATGCGCCGGCCGGCGCGCCAGCGAGCGCAGCCGGTTGCGGTTGAGATTGGTCAGGATCGTATAGAGCCAACTCCGTACGTCTCCGCCGTGAAACAAATGCTCCGAACGCAAGGCCCGCACCAGGGTGTCCTGCACCAGATCGTCGGCGAGCTCGGCATCGTGCGTCAGCGCGCGGGCGTAGCGGCGCAATGCCGGTATCGCCGCCTCGACGCTCGGCCGAAATCCACTCACGCTACCCCTCCGACCTAGTGTCCCGATTTCGAAGTTCGTACCGTTTCGCGGCGGTCTCCTATACGAACTTCGAAATCGAAGGACACTAGCAACTTATTGAATCTAGTGTGGCTTTGGTTCAGAAGTCCGCATGTCGAACTCGCCGCAAGAATGATGCGGACTTCTGAACCGCCACACTAGTGGCCGGACGCGGACGCTTAGCGCCGTCCGGTCCGTCGCCGCAACCGCAGAATGGTATCCTATCTGCCGGGCGTCTGCGCGCCTTGCCGCTCACACCGGCGTGTCGTCAGCCGCGCATGGTAGAGCCTGTTTTTGAACAAACACTTGCATGCGACGGCTATTCCCTGCGCTGCTTGAAGGGCCTATGCCCCTATGCCATAGGAGGCCGCTCCCCCGGGGCGGAGCGAGGAAAATATGGACGCGTCCGGTCTCATGCGCGGCAAGCGCGGTCTGGTGATGGGGGTCGCCAACAACCGTTCGATTGCCTGGGGCATAGCCAAGTCCTGCCGGGCGCAGGGCGCGGAGCTGGCTTTCACCTACCAGGGCGACGCCCTGAAGAAGCGGGTCGATCCGCTGGCCGAAGAGGTCGGCGGCCTCGTCGTCGGCCATTGCGACGTCACCGACCCCGCGACCATCGACGCCGTCTTCGGCGAGGTTGCCACGCGCTGGGGCGCGCTCGATTTCGTCGTGCATGCGATCGCCTTCTCCGACAAGGATCAGCTTACCGGCCGCTACGTCGACTGCACGGCGGAGAATTTCTCGCGCACGCTGCTAATCAGCTGCTACTCGTTCACCGCAATCGCGCAACGCGCCGAGAAGCTGATGCCGAACGGCGGCTCGTTGCTCACGCTCACCTACTACGGCGCCGAGAAGTGGATGCCCCATTACAACGTCATGGGCGTCGCCAAGGCGGCGCTCGAGGCATCGGTGCGTTACCTCGCCGCCGACCTCGGCGAGAAGAACATCCGCGTCAACGCGTTGTCGGCGGGCCCGATCCGCACCCTGGCGGCCGCCGGCATCGGCGATTTCCGCTACATCCTCAAATGGAACGAATTGAATTCGCCGTTGCGGCGCACCGTGACCATCGAGGAGGTCGGCGACGCAGCGCTCTATTTCCTTTCCGATCTCGCGCGCGGAGTGACCGGCGAAGTTCATCATGTCGACGCCGGCTATCACATCGTCGGGATGAAGCATCCCGACGCGCCCGACATCAGCGTCGCGAAGGACTGATGTGTCCCCCGCACTCTATTACGTTCGTCACGGGCTGACCGACTGGAACATCGAAGGCCGGTTGCAGGGCGGTCACGACATCCCGCTCAACGACCGTGGTCGCGCCCAGGCGGTGCAATGCGCCGACATCCTGCGCGGCTTGTTCGAACGCGACGGCCGTGCCGCGACCGACTTCCACTACGTCTCCAGTCCGCTGGTGCGTGCGAGCGAGACCATGGACATCGTCCGCAAGTCGCTCGGTCTTCCACCCGGCGGTTATGCGCGGGAACCGCGGCTGCGGGAGATCGCCTTCGGCGAGTGGGAAGGGCTGACCTATCTCGACGTGCTCCAACGCGACAAGACCGTGGTCGACCGCCGGGAATCGGACAAGTGGCTGTTTCGTTCGCCCGGCGGCGAGACCTATGAGGAGGTCGCGCGCCGTGTCGGCGAATGGTACGCGACCCTCGACCGCGACACGGTGGTGACCGCGCATGGCGGCACGGCGCGGGCGCTGGTCGGGCATCTCGGCATTGCGGCGCCCGAGCAGGCCGCGCATCAGCCGATCGAGCAGGGCTGCGTTTACCTGTTCGTGGGCAACCAGCTCACGCGGTATGTGTAGTTAAGCCACCCATTTGACCCCGGCCCGTGGCGGGGCTACGACCACGGCGCAGCCGGTGGAAATCCATGTCGTTCAATACGTTCGGCCATATGTTCCGGGTCACGACCTTTGGCGAGAGCCACGGGCCGGCGATCGGTTGCGTGGTCGACGGCTGCCCGCCGGGCATCCCGCTGACCGAGGCCGATATCCAGCCCTTTCTCGACAAGCGCCGGCCGGGGCAGTCGCGCTTCACCACGCAGCGGGCGGAGCCCGACCAGGTGCGCATCCTCTCCGGCGTGTTCAAGGACGAGCGGATGGGCGCGCAGGTGACGACCGGCACGCCGATCGGATTGCTGATCGACAATGTCGACCAGCGTTCGAAGGACTATTCCGATATCCGTGACAAATATCGGCCCGGCCATGCCGACTTCGCCTACGACGTCAAATACGGGCTGCGCGATTACCGTGGTGGCGGGCGCCAGTCGGCGCGCGAAACCGCATTGCGGGTTGCGGCTGGCGCGATCGCCCGCAAAGTCGTGCCGGGCATGACGGTTCGCGCCGCGCTGATCCAGATGGGTGCGGAGACGATCGATCGCGCGCGCTGGGACTGGGAAGAGGTGGGCCGCAATCCATTCTTCTGTCCGGACGCGCAGAAGGCGAAATTCTTCGAGAGCTATCTCGACGGCATCCGCAAGAAGGGCTCGTCGGTCGGCGCGGTGATCGAGGTGGTGGCCGAAGGCGTGCCCGCCGGCCTCGGCGCGCCGGTCTATGGCAAGCTCGATGGCGATCTCGCAGCCGCGATGATGGGTATCAACGCGGTGAAGGGCGTTGAGATCGGCGCCGGCATGGGCGCGGCAGCGCTCACCGGCGAAGAGAACGGCGACGAGATGCGCATGGGCAATGATGGGAAGCCGATGTTCCTGTCGAACAATGCCGGTGGCATCCTCGGCGGCATCTCCACCGGGCAGCCGATCGTCGTGCGCTTCGCGGTCAAGCCGACCTCGTCGATCCTCACGGCTCGCCGTACCGTCGACCGCTATGGCAGCGAAACCGAGATCAGCACCAAGGGTCGCCACGATCCTTGCGTCGGCATCCGCGCAGTGCCGATCGGGGAGGCCATGATGGCGTGCGTGGTGGCGGATCATTACCTGCGGCAGCGCGGGCAGGGCGGCGAGAGCCCGGCCTGGCCGTTCGCGAAACCGCGCAGTTAGGGAGGCGGTCGACGTGGACGAAACCCACCAGCGCGTCGAGGCCGCGATTGCGGCGTTCGCCAAGGGCGAGATCGTTGTCGTCGCCGACGACGACGATCGCGAGAACGAGGGCGACCTGTTTGTCGCGGCGTCGCTGTGCACGCCCGACAAGATGGCGTTCATCATCCGCAACACCTCGGGCATCGTGTGTGCGCCGCTCGCTTCGGACGAGGCGAAGCGCCTGCACCTCGATCCGATGGTGGCGCTCAACGACGCGCCGCTCGGCACCGCTTTCACCGTGTCAGTTGACGTGCGCCACGGGTTGACCACCGGCATCTCGGCGGAAGAGCGCAACAACACCGTGCGCGCGCTCGCCAACGGCAACAGCGGCGCTAATGATTTCGTACGGCCCGGTCACGTCTTTCCGCTGGTCGCGAAAGAGGGCGGAGTGCTCATGCGCTCCGGCCACACCGAGGCATGCGTCGACCTCTGCCGGCTCGCCGGACTGCCGCCGGTCGGCGTGCTGGCGGAGCTGATGAACGATGACGGCACCGTGATGCGCGGGCCCACGGTCGCGGCGTTTGCCGAGAAGCACAAGCTCACGCGCCTGTCGATCGCCGACGTGATCGCCTACCGGCAGGTGCGCGACAAGCTGGTCAAGCGTGTCGGCGAATTTCCGGTCAAGAGCGAGATCGGAACGCTCACGGGCTACGCCTATGTGACGCCGTTCGACGCCGTGCAGCACATGGCTTTCGTTCATGGCCGCATTGGCGACGGCGAGGATGTTCTGGCGCGGCTGCACCGCGCCGATATCATTCGCGACGTGTTCGGGGGCAGCAATATCATTCCCGCCGTGCTGCGCCGGTTCAAGGCCGAGGGCCGCGGCGTGCTGGTGTTCCTGCGCGACGGCGCGGCCGGCGTGCCGACGCACGAGATTCCGCAGGCCGGCTCGACCAATTCGGAAGCCGCGCGCTCGCGGCAATGGCGCGAGATCGGGCTGGGCGCGCAGATTTTGAAGGACCAAGGCATCTCCTCGATCCGGTTGATCACGTCGCGCAAGCTGCGCTACGTCGGCCTTACGGGCTTCGGCATCGAGATCAAGGACACTGTGCCGCTCGAGGGTTAGGGCGTCTGCGGCTTGTCAGAATTGCTGTGCGTCTTGCCGCAACGGCCCGGGATTTTTGCAGGCGGCAAGCCTGTATAAGTCGCGCTAGTGGTCCGATTCTAACATTCGCATCCCGTTTCCGCGGGCGCGTTTGCGAATGTTAGAATCAAAGGACCACTAGCAAGTATCAAGTGCTAGTGGAGTTTTGGATTTGACATTCGCTTAGCGAACCCGCTGCTAGATGGGTAGCGAATGTCAAATCCACTCCACTGGTCGGCCCTGGTCCGGGAGCCCGCAGTGTCATTCCGATTTGATCTTGAATCGAACGCGGTTGTACGTGCCGTCGTTTGAGTAGCTCAACTCCTCGGCGTAGGCGTGGATGAGCAGAAGACCCAGGCCGCCAGGCTCGGAGGGCGGAGACTTCGTTTCTGCTGCTTTTGCCGTCGGGTCAAAGGGCCCAAGCGAATCCAGAAATTCGATCTCTATGCCGTCGCCGGCTTGGCGAAGCGTTACGACGATGTGATCGCTCTCGTCAGAACTCGCGCGGCCATGTTCGAGGACATTGGCCGCGAGCTCGGCGACACAAAGCCGCGCGTTGAACGCCGTACGTTCGTTCGCGCTCCACCTGGCCGCAATCTGCTCAATCCACTCGTCGATGGCGGTGACTTCGCTGGCGTTGATGCCAAAGGTTCGGATCTGTGCGGGGCCGCTCACGACATAAGCCCAGGCTCAATCGGCCCTTGGCGCGAACGCGGTGTATGTTCCATCCCCCGATCGCACGATGGGCCGGAAATCGTCGCACGCGCTCATGATAGTCTGCATGTCCACTCCACCCCCCAATAAAGTTTATTACACTTTAGAATGCCATGCGCGACAGTTTCGTGTTCGGCTCGGAACGGCGAGGGTACAGTTAATTTAGAGAATGACATCTTTCCACCGGGAAATGCGGAGTTTTGATGATGCTTATCGGCGTCCCCAAAGAGGTGAAGGACAACGAATACCGTGTCGGGCTTGTGCCCTCGACCGTGCGCGAATTGACCGCGAACGGCCACCAGGTCCAGGTGGAAACCAATGCGGGCGTGGGAGCCGGCCTCACCGACGACGACTACAAAGCCGCGGGCGCCACCATCGCGAAAAATGCCGACGACATTTTCAGCCGGGCCGAAATGATCGTGAAGGTGAAGGAGCCGCTCCCGCAGGAGCGCAAGCGGCTTCGACGCGGGCAGATCCTGTTCACCTACCTTCATCTCGCGCCCGACCGTGCCCAGACCGAAGACCTGGTCGCTTCCGGCGTTACTGCGATCGCCTATGAGACGGTGACGTCACCGCAGGGCACGCTGCCACTGCTCACGCCGATGTCGGAGGTGGCCGGCCGCATGGCGCCGCATGTGGGCGCGCGCTGCCTCGAAAAGGAGAATGGCGGACGCGGCGTCCTCCTTGGCGGCGTGCCAGGCGTGCCGCCGGCGGACGTCGTGATCCTCGGTGGCGGCGTGGCCGGCACTCACGCCGCGATCATCAGTGTCGGCATGGGTGCGACGGTCACGGTGGTCGACCGCAATCCGGAAGCATTGCGCCGCATCTCCAATCAACTCGGCGCGCGCGTGCGCACCGTGTTTTCGACCCGGGACGCGGTTGAAGCGGTCTGCCGCCGCGCCGATCTGGTCATCGGCACCGTGCTCATTCCCGGCGCCGCCGCTCCGAAACTGATCACGGCCGCAACCGTCAAGGCCATGAAGCCGGGTTCCGTCATTGTTGACGTCGCGATCGACCAGGGCGGATGCGCGGAGACCTCGCGTCCGACCACGCATTCGAATCCGACCTATCTGGTGGATGAGGTCGTGCACTATTGCGTCACCAATATGCCGGGCGCGGTGGCGCGCACGTCGACCTTCGCGCTCAACAACTGCACGCTGCCGTTCGTGCTTGAGCTTGCCGACGAGGGGCCCCGCCGCGCGCTCGGCGAAGACCCGCACCTGCGCAACGGTCTCAACGTCTACGATGGTCTGGTCACTTACCGCGCCGTCGCTGACGCACTCGGCCTCAAATACACGCCGGCCGAGCAGGCGCTGCGGTTGTAGGCGCTCTCCACTGTAATCGCACAATTTCGGCACAAAACCTGCATAGCTTTCTTCCCTGGGGATGCTGGCCGTGCCAGCATTTTGCGAATCAGGGAATTGGAGGCACGCATGCGCTTTCGGTTCTTGAGCATCGCAATCGCCGCTGTGTTCGCTGCGGGATTGCTCGCAAGCTTTGGGCTTGCCGCGCCGTCGCGCCTGCTGCTGGCGCAAACCTCCGCTATTCCGGTCGATACCGAGCTCGTGCTCGCGGTGGACGTGTCCTATTCGATGGACCCGGAGGAGCAGCAGATTCAGCGCGAAGGCTATATCGAGGCTATCTCCTCGCGCGAATTCATGGCCGCGATCCGCGCCGGCACCCACGGCAAGGTCGCGATGACCTATTTCGAATGGGCGGGTCCGGAAGATCAGAAGATCATCGTGCCCTGGCGGCTGGTCGAGGGCCCTGAAACCGCGGACGCGTTCGCCGGTGAGATCGCTCGCGCGCCGTATCGCCGAGCGTCACGCACGTCGATCGGTAGTGCGCTGATGTTCGCCAAGCCGCTGTTTGCGGCATCGGGCTTCCGCGGGCTGCGCCGTGTGATCGATGTGTCGGGCGACGGGCCGAATAATTCCGGCCCGTTGGTCGTCCCGCAGCGTGACGATCTCGTCGCGGCGGGAATCACCATCAACGGGCTGCCGCTGATGCTGAACCGACCTAACAGCTTCAGCATGGATATCGCCGATCTCGACCTCTACTACGAGGATTGCGTGATCGGCGGCCCCGGCGCTTTCGTCATTCCGGTGCGCGAGCGTGCGCAGTTCAAGGAGGCGATCCGCACCAAGCTGATCCTTGAGATCGCGGAGCTCACATCGACCGCGCGCGTCCAGCGCGTGCAGGAGAGAAAGCCGCGTATCTCGTGCACCATCGGCGAGCAGATGTGGCGCGACCGCTGGGGGAATTGAGTTATTTCTCCAGCTTCGCCACGATCTCCACGTGCGGCGAATAGAGGAATTGGTCGACCGGGGTGATGCGCGCGAGGCGGTAGCCGCCGTCGGCGAGGATACGAGCATCGCGGGCAAAGGTCGCGGGATTGCACGACACCGCCACCACGACCGGTACGGCTGACGCCGCGAGCGCCCGCGCCTGCGCTTCCGCACCCTGGCGCGGCGGATCGAATACGACAGTGCTGAAGTTCTTGAGCTCGGCTGCCGCGAACGGCCGACGGAACAGATCGCGCGTCTCCACCGTCACAGGCTTCAAGCCCTGCGTCATCTCGGCGGCACGTTTAAGCGCGGCGACCGCCTCCTTGTCGCTATCGGCGGCAGTGATACGCGCCCGTTCGGCAAGCCGCAGCGCGAACGGCCCGACCCCCGCGAACAGGTCCGCAACTCTGTCTGCTTTGCCGCAATGCTCCAGCACCAGTGCTGCCAGCGCGGCTTCGCCGGCCAGGGTCGCCTGCAGGAACGTCCCTGGAGGGAGCGCAACGCGCGCGCGGCCCATGGTGACGACTGGAGGCGTCCGCTGTGCGACAATCTCGCCGTGGCGCGTGAGCCGTGCCAGCCGGTGCTGTCCGGCGACGCGCGCGAGCGCCGTCGTCGCCGCTGCCGTCAGCGGCCCCGATCCGCGCAGGTCGACGTCGAGTCCGCTCTCGGTTGCGGTCATCTGGATGTCGAGCGGCTTGCGCATGGTCTCGATCGTCTCGGCGATCGCCCAGGCAGCGGCGAGCGCGCCGTCGAGTGGGGGAGCAAGGATCGGGCAGCGATCGATCGCGATGATCTGGTGGGCGCGCGGCGCCGAAAAGCCAACCGTGAGCACGTCGCTTTGTCCGCGGCGCGCGTGCAACACCACGCGACGACGGCCTTCGCCATGGGCGTCGATCAGGTCGTCGACGGGTGTATCGAGTCCCGCCTGCGACAATGCCTCGATGACGAGGTGACGTTTCCAGTCGCGATAGCGCGCCGCTGTCCAATGCTGGAGCGCGCAGCCGCCGCAGGTGCCGAAATGCGGACAAACCGGCCCGATCCGTTCCGGGCTCGCATCCTCGATCTTGATCGGCAGCCGGCGGTCGGGATGGCCGGGCCAGGCCTCGGCTTCAACGGTCTCGCCGGGCAGCGCGAACGGCACAAAGACCGGCCCATCCGGCGTATCGGCGATGCCGTCGCCCCGCCGTCCGAGACGCGCGATCGTCAGACGTTCGACCATGGCTTGCGATAGCGGGCGTAGACCTTGGCGTCTAGTGGAGTGGATTTGACATTCGCTACCTACCTGGCAGCGGGTTCGCTAAGCGAATGTCAAATCCAAAACTCCACTAGCACTTAATATTTGCTGGTGGTCCTTTGATTCTAACATTCGCAAACTCGCCCGCGGAAACGGGATGCGAATGTTAGAATCGGACCACTAGATCACGGCGCGGCTGGTAGGTCCCCGCGCGCGGTCAGATTCTGGAATCGCACGGTCAGCAACACGGCGAACAGCCACAGGCCCAGCGAAAAGCCGATCCATACGCCGAACACACCGATTCCGGCCCAGAATGCCAATGCGTAGGCGGCATTGAAACCGACGAGCCAGAAGCTCAGCGCCGCGTACAGCATCGGCACGCGGGTGTCGTTCAAGCCGCGCAGCGCCCCGGCCGCAATGCCTTGGACGCCGTCGGCGATAAACCAGGTCGCGCCGACCACGAGCAGCGCTGCTGCGAGCCACGCAGTTTCGCTGGCCGCCGCTGCGACCGTGTCGCCGAGAAAGATGAGGGGAATGGCATGGCGGAACACGACGACGAGCAGAGTCAGTGCGACCATGATCACAGCGCCCAGCGCCATCGCCGCGAATCCCGCGCGACGCATCCCGACCGGATCGCCGCGGCCGACCGCATGACCAACCCGTACGGTCGCGGCGAGCGAGATGCCGAACGGCACCATGAACAGGATCGCCGCGATCTGGAGCGCGATCTGGTGCGCGGCAAGTGCGGTGGTGCCGAGCCAGCCGATCAGGATCGCGGCGGCTGAGAACAAGCCCCACTCGAGCAACATCGTGCCGGAAATCGGCACGCCGATGATGATCAATTGCCGCATCAGCTCCCAGTCCATCCGCCAGAAGCGGCCCAGCACGCGGTATTTCTTGAACGGGTGGCATGCGTAGCAGACCCACACTGCCGCGATGCACATGGCGATGTTCACGAACGTCGTCGCGAGTCCGGCGCCGAGCAGGTCGAGGCGCGGCAGTCCGTAATGACCGTGAATGAGCGCGTAGGCGAGCAGCGCGTTGATCGGGATGGCGGCGAGCGTGATCCACAACGCCGGCTCCGGGCGATTGACTGCGCCCATGAAGTTGCGCAGCGCGATGAAGCACCAGGCCGGGATCATCGACCAGGCAAGGCCCGCGAGATAGCGGGCAGCGAGCGCGGCCGCTTCGTGCGTCTGTCCGACGGCAAGGAGGATGTCTTCGCCCCACAGCTGGATGACATTGATCGGGACGCCGAGGATCACGGCCGCCCACAGGCCCATCCGCAGCGAGCGGCGCACCATGCGTGGCTTGCGCGCCCCGTAGGCCTGCGCCGCCAGCGTCGCCACCGCCGACACGAGGCCCATGCCGAAGACGAAGCCGACGAACAGGATCAGATGCGCGAGCCCGACCGAAGCGACGGCGGCATCGCCGAGCCGGCCGATCAGCGCCAGATCGGTCGTCATCATGGCGATCTGGCCGAGCTGCGTCAGCGCCATCGGCCAGGCGAGCTTCACCGTGTCGGCGATCTCGGCTCGCCAGACAAAGCGCTCGTCCTGCGGCGCGGAGGCGGCCGCCGTCATGGTTCCGGGTAGGGTCATGGCGCGGCACCATAGCGGATGCCATGGCGAGAGAAAGGCGGGCTCAGCGGCGTTGAGCACCAATCAGGAATTCGTGATTGCCATCGCCCCCCGTGATCGGGGACGGGATGACGCCGAGGACGGCCCAGCCAAGCGATGTGAGCAATGCTGCAACGTCGGCGCAAACCCGCTCGTGGACCGCCGGGTCGCGCACCAGGCCTTTTTTGACGTGGTCAGGCCCCGCCTCGTATTGCGGCTTGATGAGCACGACGGCCTCCGCTGGCGGTCGCGTCAGCGCGAGCGCCGCGGGCAGCACCAGCTTGAGCGGGATGAAACTCACGTCGACGGTCACCAGATCAGGCGGCTCCTCCAGGCGGCGCGGGTTCGAGCTTGCGGATGTCGGTCGCCTCGATCGCGGCCACGCCCGGGTGGCCGCGAAGGCTCGCGTGCAATTGGTCACGCCCGACGTCGACCGCATAGACGCGCCGGGCGCCGCGCTCGAGCAGCACCTGGGTGAAGCCACCGGTGGAGGCGCCGACGTCGAGACAGATGCGATCGGCCGGATCAATCCCGAAATGATCGAGCGCCGCCGCGAGCTTCACGCCGCCCCGCGACACCCAGGGATGCGCCGGCGTCGCCTGCAATGCAGCGTCAGCGGATACCTCCATGGCCGGCTTGGTCGCACGGACGCCGTCGGCCATCACCATGCCCGCGGCAATGGCCTCCTGCGCTTTGGCGCGGCTCTCGAACAGGCCGCGTTCGACCAGCAACCGGTCAATGCGCACGCGTTTTGTCATTGTCTTTCAATAGCAAGCTGCATTGGGAACCCAGAGCAATAGCAACCTGCATCGGGATCCGCGAGGCCGATGGTTAAGGCAAACCTAATCCCGGGGATGAAACGATGGAGTAACATCGACGCATTATATTGCGAGTCGAAACGTGACTGAGGCGTTGACCTTCGGTCCGCTGGAATTCGACAGGAGAACCGCGGTGAAAGAGCGCCGTTCGCTTTCGCGACAGAAGAGCTTTCTGCAAGGGCGCATCTACTTCAACAACCGGCGCTCAAGCGTGGATTGCCTGGTCCGCGACTTTTCCGAGGTCGGCGCGCGCCTGAAGTTCTCGGAGTCTGTCACCGTGCCGGAGGCGATAGAGCTCTATATCCCGAACCGGGAGGAGATGCATCGCGCGCGGGTTGTGTGGCGCAGCGCCACCGAGACGGGCGTCACGTTCGGCGAGGAGCATCAGTCCCCTTCGACTGCGCCTGATGCAGCGCAGGGCGACTTGCCGGCACGCATGCAGAGACTCGAGGCCGAGGTCGCGTCGCTCAAGCGCCTCGTCAATGAACTGCGCTCCGAAAGCCGCAAGCAGCACGGCGAAGTGGCGTAGCGCAGGCCTGCTACAACGGGAACCCTCGAGCCGGACTCCGCGTTCTCCTTCGAGTACGCTCGGAGCAGGGTGTTGCGTTTGCGCCAAATCGGCCCCCCGTCGTGGCGCAAAAATGCTAAGGCTAGAGTCCCGGTCTTCGAACGGTTCGTGCCCGAGTAAATATCCTGGCGATGGCTCTCGACGTCTACCGCAAGAAACGGAAATTCGGTGTGACACCGGAGCCCCGCGGCCGCAAGGCGCGCGGCAAGGGCGCCCGCTACGTCATTCAAAAACACGCGGCGACGCGGCTGCACTATGACCTGCGGCTCGAGCTTGACGGCGTGATGAAGAGCTGGGCAGTCACCCGCGGTCCGAGCCTGGTGCCGGGCGAGAAACGGCTCGCCGTCGAGACGGAAGACCATCCGGTCGAATACAACGCCTTCGAAGGCAGCATCCCGAAGGGCGAATACGGCGGCGGCACCGTGATGATCTGGGACCGCGGTACCTGGACGCCGGAAGAAGATCCGCGTCGCGGCCTCAAGAAGGGCCATCTCGACTTTTCATTGCATGGGGAGAAGCTCCACGGCCGCTGGCATCTTGTGCGCATGCACCGCCGGCCCGGCGAGAAGCGCAACAACTGGCTGCTGATCAAGGCGAATGACGACGTACGCGCGCACTCCGCAGGAGCCCGATTTCCTGGAAGAGATGCCGGACTCGGTTATCTCCGGACGCTCGATCGAGGAGATCGCTGCGGGCAAGGGAAAGAAGCGCGTCTGGCATTCGAACAAAAGCGTCGCGGACAATGTCAATGCCGGCGCGACGCGCGGCGGCGCACGGCCGGAAAAGAAAGCGAGCGGTGAGAGCGGGAGCCAAGCGCCGCAAGAAAAAAGGCGCATCGCGTGACGCTGCGCTGCCCGACTTCGTGCCGCCATCGCTGGCGACGTCGCGCGACGTGGCGCCGAGCGGCCGCGAATGGGTGCACGAAATCAAATTCGATGGCTACCGCATGCAGGCGCGGCTTGATCGCGGCAAGGTCAAGCTGCTGACCCGCAAGGGTCTTGACTGGGCAGCACGGTTTCCGAACATCGCGGCGGACGTGGCGCGGCTTGCAGCCGACACCGCGCTGATCGACGGCGAGATCGTGGTCGAGAACAGCCGGGGGGTTGCGGACTTCTCGATGTTGCAGGCCGCGCTCAGCAATGGCGAGCGCGACAGCTTTGTCTACTATGTGTTCGATCTGCTTCACCTCGACGGCGAGGACTTGTCTCGCCAGCCGTTGATTGAACGCAAAGCGGCATTGAAAGAACTGCTGGATGAAACAGGGGACACCGGCGCGATCCGTTACAGCGAGCATTTCACGGAAGACGGCTCCGAAGTCTTTGCACAGGCATGCCGCATGAGTCTCGAAGGGATCGTGTCGAAGCTCGCGGACGCGCCTTATCGAACCGGGCGTTCCGACAGTTTCATCAAGGTCAAGTGCGCACGATGCGCAGGAGCTTGTCGTCGGAGGCTTTGCGCCGTCCACGGTCGAGCCGAAAGCGGTCGGTGCGCTGGTGGCGGGTTACTATCGCGACGGCAAGCTGATCTATGCCGGCCGCGTCGGCACCGGCTATACCCGCGCGACGGCCAAAGAGTTATGGAAGCGGTTGCATCCGTTGGAAATTGCGAAGCCGCCGTTCGATGCGATTGCTCCGGTCGAGGCGCGCCGCCGCGACGTGCGTTGGGTCGAACCAAAGACCGTGATCGAATCGCATTTTCGCGGCTGGACCAGCGACGGCATCGTGCGGCAGGCCGCATTCAAAGGCGTGCGCGAGGACAAGCCGGCGAAGGAAGTTGTTCGCGAGCGGCCGGCCGAGGGAGAGCGACTCGCAAGAGGCGCCCCGCCGCGCCGCAGCGAAATCGTTGAGCGGCTCCGCGAAGAAATCAAAGCCAATTGCGAAGGCCGGCCAAAGCAAGCCCGCAACGCGGAGCACTTCGCAGGCGGGAGGCGCCGTCCGTTTCACCCATCCCGATCGTGTCTACTGGGAGGATGCCGGCGTCACCAAGCAGGACCTCGCTGACTACTACAGGTCGGTGTGGGACTTGATGGCGCCGCACGTTGTCAACGTTCCGCTGAGTTTGCTGCGTTGTCCCGATGGTACCGCAGGTCAATGCTTTTTCCAGAAGCATGCCTCGGCGGGACTCAACGATGAGATGCTACGCAGCGTCATCGACAAGAAGCGCAGGCAGGTGATCGCGGTGGAGAACCTCGATGGGCTGTTGTCGCTGGTGCAGGCGGGTGTGCTGGAAGTGCACGTGCGCGGCTCGACGATCGACCGGCTCGATCTCTGCAACCGCATCGTGTTCGACATTGACCCGGGGGAGGGCGTTAGCTGGGCAGACATCGCCAGGGCGGCGCGCGACGTGCGCGAACGGCTCGCGGCCATCGATCTCGATAGCTTCGTGAAGCTTTCCGGAGGCAAGGGCGTGCATGTCGTGCTGCCGGTTGCGCCGGTCGATTGGGAGCGGGTCAAGACCTTCGTGCAGGCGTTTGCCGGGGCGATGGCGGCCGACGATCCGGAACGCTACATCGCCAAAATGACGAAGTCGCTCCGCAAGGGAAAGATATTCATCGACTATCTGCGCAACTCGCTGGAGCAGACCTCGGTCGCCGCCTATTCGACGCGGGCGCGCGACGGTGCCCCGGTGTCGGCGCCGGTGACGTGGGACGAACTCGGCCGCGTCAAATCAGCCAACCAGTATACGTTGCTCAATCTCGACAAGCGTCTGCGTTCGCTCAGGCGCGATCCGTGGGCCGATATCGGCCGCGTCAAGCAGAAGCTGCCGGATTTGCGGTCGCTGCAAAAGCGGCGGTGACGCCCAGTGCGACGGTGCTGCTCCGTCCTCATCCTGAGGGCGCATCGCAGATAAGTTTACGCAATCTGCGTACACTTGATTGCGTTGTGCTCGTCTCGAAGGATGGGACGGTCCGGATGTGTGGCCATGGTTCGAGACGCCGCGCTTTTGCGCGGCTCCTCGCCATGAGGCCGGTTGTCGCTCACTCAGGCAGCGGGATGAATTCGCTTTCATCGCCGGGCACGGTGTCGAAGCGGCCGGCCTTCCAATCGGCTTTGGCCTGCTCGATGCGATCTTTGCGCGACGACACAAAATTCCACCATATGTGGCGCGGACCGTCCATCGCCGCGCCGCCGACGAGGACGACGCGCGCATCGCTTGCCGCCGTCACCGTGATGGCGTCGCCGGGCCGGAAGATCAGCAGCCGCCCGGATGAGAAGCGATCACCGGCGATGTCGACCTCGCCATCGACCACATAGAGCGCACGCTCTTCGACCGTGGCGTCGAACGGGATCGTCGCGCCTGCGGCAAGCGTCGCCTCCGCGAACAGCGTGTCCCACAACGTCGGCACCGGCGAACGCGCCCCGAGCAGGCTGCCCGCGATCACGCGGACGCGCCTGCCGTTGTCGGTCACGACCGGCAGCTCGGCGCTGCCGACATGGGCGAAGCCCGGTTCGGTCTCCTCGTCGTTGGACGGCAAGGCGACCCAGCATTGCAGACCGTGCAGTGGCTCACCGCCCATGCGGCGCTCCGGCGCCGTGCGCTCGGAATGCACGATGCCGCGTCCGGCAGTCATCCAGTTGACCTCCCCGGGGCGGATCGGCACGGCGGTGCCGAGGCTGTCGCGGTGCACGATCTCGCCGTCGAACAGGAAGGTGACGGTGGCGAGCCCGATGTGGGGATGCGGCCGCACGTCGATGCCCTGGCCGCTGCGGAACTCGGCCGGCCCGAAGTGATCGAAGAAGATGAAGGGGCCGACCATGCGGCGCTTGCTGTGGGGCAGGGCGCGGCGCACCGAGAAGCCGCCGAGATCGACACTGCGCGGAACGATCATCAATTCGATGGCGTCGCAGGCAGCCGCGTCGCCGGCATTGGGGTCCTTGTCGGGGGCGAAGCTCATGGGCTAATCCTTTGATCGTCGCTTAGGACATTCCTTTGGGACATTCCTTTGGGACATTCGTTGGGACATTCCTTTGGGACATTTGGGCCGTTCCCTTGGGACATTGTGCCGCGCCAAGCCGCTGGGGGCGATATCGGCCGCCCGCAAGCTATAGACTTGCCTTCCTATGGCAAGCGTTCATGACCCGAATTGGGCCAACTCAGCCTTCGAGAATCAGCCATGAGCAACGTCATCTTCGCGCTGCGCACATTCCTGAGGCTCGCGCTGCCCTATTTCCGCTCCGAGGATCGCTGGCGTGCGCGCGGCCTGCTCATGGGTGTAATCGCCTCTGAACTGTTCGTGGTCTATGTCGCCGTCAAGGTGACGGAATGGAACGCTGCGTTCTTCAACGCCATCGAAGCGCGCAACTGGGCCGCGGTTGAGGTCCAGCTTCTGGTGTTTCTGCTGATCACGCTCGGCGCCGTCCTGTCGGGCATGGGCCAGTATTGGTTCGGCCAGACGCTGATCATCCGCTGGCGCGAATGGATGACGAACCGCTATGTCGATCTGTGGATGGCAGAGGGGCGCCACTACCGCATCCGCTTCGTTGATCAGAGCGTGGACAATATCCATCTTCGTATCGCCAACGACGTCTTGATGTTCATCAGGCTCACCCACGAGCTTGGCACCGGCTTCCTCAACAGCATCGTGTCGTTGCTGTCCTTCGCATTCGTGCTGTGGGGCCTTTCGGCGCTTGCGACCTTGCCGCTGTTCGGGATTGATTTCTCGTTTCCCGGCTATCTGATCGTGCTCGCGATCGGTTACGCCGCGCTCGGAACGCTGATCGCGCATTTGATCGGAAAGCCGCTCATTCCGCTGCAATTCCGGCAGCAACGCTACGAATCGGATTTCCGCTTTGCGCTCGCGCGGGTGACCGACCATGCGGAATCGGTCGCGTTGATGGGCGGCGAGAAGGTCGAGCGCCACGAATTGAAGCGGCGCTATCACGCGCTCCTGCAGAACTGGGTCGCGTTGGTGCGCCGGCAGAACGGGCTGAATGGATTCATCTTCGGCTACTACCACATCTCGACGGTGTTCCCCGTTCTGATAGTAACGCCGGCTTATCTTGTCGGCGCGATCCCACTTGGCATCATGATGCAGGCCTCGCTCGCGTTTCAGCGCGTAGAGGCTGCATTTGCCTTCTGCGCTACGTCCTACGCCAAGATCGCGGAGTGGAAAGCCGTGATGGACCGCGTGGCGCAGTTCGAAGCCGCGATGGGCACCGTCGACGTGCCGGGGCCGCAGGGCGCCGATATCAGGATTGCGACTGGAACAAAGCCCGGTCTGTCGGTCACCAATCTGATCGTGAAAGAGGCGGGCGGCGAGCCGATCGGGTCGATCGCAAGCCTCGTGCTGGCACCGGGCGAGCGCGTCCTGGTGCGTGGATCGTCGGGCTCGGGCAAGTCGAGCCTCTGCCGCGCGCTGGCGGGAATCTGGCCGATCGGAGAGGGGCAGATTCTTCTGCCTCGGAATGCACGCCTGCTCGCGCTGCCGCAGCGGCCCTATTTTCCGCTCGGCAGCTTGCGGCAGGCGCTGACCTATCCGACGCCGCCCGAGGAGCTGGACGACGCCGACGTGCGCACGGCACTCGCCGGCGCCGGCCTCGGCCATCTCGCCGATCGTCTCGACGAGGAAGCCGAATGGAACACGCTGCTTTCGGGCGGTGAACAGCAGCGCGTAGGCTTCGCCCGCGCCCTCATCCATCGGCCGGACGTGCTGTTGCTGGACGAAGCCGTCTCGACGCTGGAGGATGCGGAAGTGCGTGATCTCTATCACCTGCTGAGCGAACGGCTGCCCGGTGCAATGGTGATCTCGATCGGCCGCAGCGCGGCGCTGATCGCGCTCCACCAGCGAACTGTCGACATGGCCGGCGGATCGGCGGCGAGCCGTTCCCCGCGTCCGGCCGTATTCGCGGCCGTGCCCGCATAGCCGCTATACTCGATCAATATCCTGGAGGCTCCGATGCTGAAGATGAATTACTGGACCGACAAATGGGATCTCGATGTCGACGTTTGCCCGTGCGACTCGCACTTCAACGACTGGATCGTCAAGAACAAGATCAAGAACAAGCTGATCTACCATTTCGGAACCGGCACGCATCATCTGATCGGAATCAAGCAGGCGACCAACAAGTCCGGTAACGCGGTGCTCGCGATCACCGCGTCGAAGGAGGAGTACGAGGCCTATATCCAGCTCTCGACCGAGAAGGCGCAGGTGTCGAAATCCTATCTCGCGTATTTCGGTGATATCTATCTGACGAATCCGAAGCTCCTGCCGGAGTTCGACGTCACCACGATGTTCCATCTGTGTGAGTTCTTCTTCCCGAACACCGCCAGCAAGGCCTATGGCGGCATGACCGACGAAAAGCTCCTGGACCTGTTCACCGCCAAGACGAAAAAGGGCGGCCACATCCTGTTCTATATGGGCTCGATGGCATGGAATAAAGCGCTGCCGCTCGTCCAGAAGTGGGAGAAGCGCGGTCACGTCAAGCGCGTCGGCGAGTTCAAGACGCTGCTGGTGTTCCGCAAGAAGTAGTCCGGCTACTGCCGGCCGCGGGCGAGCCTCAGGACGAGTGAGCGCGGCAGGATGCGCGGCAGGAACGTCGCGATCTTGTTGGCGACTCCCGGCACCACCAGCCGCCGGCCCCGCATCAGTCCGGCATAGCCTTCCTCCGCCACGCGTGCCGCGGAGCGCTTCAAGAAACCCGGAAAATAATCGAGGGGCATTTCCGCCCGCGCCTGGAACTCGGTCTCGACCGGACCCGGGCACAGCGCCGTGACGCGCACGCCTTTCGGCTTAAGCTCCCAGTGCAGCGCCTCGCTGAATGAGAGCACGTAGGCCTTGGTGGCGTGATAGACGGCAAGGTCGGGGCCCGGCATGAAGCTGGCCACCGATCCGATGTTCAGGATGCCGCCACGGTGCCGCTCCACGCTTTCCAGAAAGCGCAGCGAGAGGTCGGTCACAATCTGCACATTGAGGTCGATCATGGCGAGTTGCTCGGCGCGGTCGAGCGCCGCCGCCGCGCCCATCAGCCCGAAACCGGCATTGTTGACGACGATGTCAGGTTCGATGGCGCGTGCACGCAGCGCTGCGGCGACCTGCTCGGCTGCGCCCGGGACACCGAGATCGATCGGAACGATGTGCGGTCGCGGCCGGCTCGTCGCTGCGATTTCGTCGGCAAGCGACGCGAGTTGCGCCTCACGCCGCGCCACCAGCGCAAGCGCGTGGCCGTGGCGCGCGAACACCTTCGCGAGCTCGGCTCCAATCCCGGCCGATGCGCCGGTGATCAGTGTGACGGGTTGAAGGGGCGGCATCGGACCTCGTTGCTGCTCGACATCGATTTACAACCGCACCATTTCAATGCAAGTCTCGCCGCGCAGAAGTTCACCATCGCAACGGAAGGCGAGCGAGGCAATGGGGCGACTATCCGGCAAGATCGTGCTGACCACCGGCGCCGCGGGCGGGGTCGGTTCCGCGGTTTGCCGTGCCGTTGTTGCTGCTGGCGGTACGCCGATTGGGACGGACTTCAAGCAACAGCCGGGGCTCGATCACGTCCTCGACGTGACGGCGGAAGCCGATTGGTTGCGCGTCACGGCGGCGATCGGCCATCTCGACGGTCTCGTCAATGCCGCGGGCATCGCCGCCGTCGGTAGTATCGAGAGCGCCGACTTTGCGCAGTGGCGCGGCGTGCTCGCAGTCAACCTCGATGGTGCATTTCTGGGCTGCAAGCACGCATTTCCTCTGCTGCGCCGCCGCGGCGGCGCGATCGTCAATATCTCTTCGATCTACGGACATGTCGGCAACGCAAATCTCTTGGCCTATGCCGCGTCCAAGGGGGGCTTGCAGCAATTGACCAAATCGGTTGCGCTGCATGGTGCGAGCCTTGATCCGCCGGTCCGCTGCAACAGCGTATCTCCCGCGTTTCTCGAAGGGGCGATGGTAGACAGCGTGGTCGGAAAGAGCGCCTATCCGGAGGTCGCGCAACGCATCTTGAAAAAGGAAATTCCGCTCGGACGCTTCGGCACGGCGGACGAGGTTGCGGAGCTTTGCGTCTATCTCTTGTCGGACGGCGCGGCTTTCGTGACCGGCGCGGATTTTCCGATTGATGGAGGGCTGATGGCGCGGTGACGCGACTGGTGTTGGGCGCGATCCGGATCCGCGCTGCCGCAATGCAGGATACTGCATCACCGGGATGTTGGCTAGCTTCAGGTCACGCCGGCGAGCTTCGAGGTCGCCGCCTCCGACCGCAACTCCTGGAGGATCGGACCATTCATGATGAGCTTCGGAGACGGGCCAGGATTCCGCGGCGAACTCCATCCCGTCCATGACGCGATGATCCAAGACCATTCGAACCGATGTGCGGCCGTCGAGTCCGAATACGCCAAAGGTCAAAAGGCTTGTGGTCACGGTGGGAACGTAGATCAGTTCCGCGCCCTTAAAGGACACGGATGTGACGGCAAATGTGCCGAAATAGTTCGCGCGCTGCCGTGCCAGGTTATACCCAATCCACATCAACGGTCGTCGCACGATGCCAGGCAACCTGCCGATGGTCATGGCGCGCTGGAACGCCTTGATGTCGGCTATGGGAGGCGCCGAAAACGTGGTCGTCGATCTGCTTGGCGATTGCGCTGATCGGCTGCGATGCAGGATCCCTTAAATCAATAGTGGAACGACGCAGGGCTCGCCGTTGTACTCGCGGTTGAATCGTTATAGTGGCGATGCTGTGTGGATACTCGTAAAGGTGCGGCCACGGCCGACTTGACGTAGGTGCGCCGCAACTCGGGATAGTCGCGAGCGGTGAGCGCGCAGGCTTTTGCAAAAATGCCCGCCCATGCGGGACGGTAGGGCACGGCATTACGGGCGCTGATGACCGCGCCGAGTTCCATCATACGTTCGGTCGGAACGCCCGGTACTTCGATCGCATATCGCATCACGTCGGTGATCATGTGCCGGAAAGGCGAAAGAGCTATTCGTCGTCCGCGCATCTCGAACCCGCAACGCCTTAAACTTAGTTGGACCTTGTGACTATCGGACAAAATCGGCAAGCTGTCCGTTGATTGGACGTGACGCCAACTGTCCATTGATTGGACGTGACGCCCAATGATGTCAGGAGACATCGAGCGGCCCGGTGCCGGTGGGCTTTCCGGCGGCATCGAGCGTGATCTTCTCGACCCGCGCCTCTGCCTGCCGCAGCAGTTCCTCGCAGCGGCGCTTGAGTACCTCGCCGCGCTCATAGATCGCGACCAATTCTTCGAGCGGAACCTTGCCTTCCTCGAGCCGCTTGACGATCGATTCAAGCTCCTCGATCGCCTTCTCGAAGGTCAGTTTTGTAACGTCGCTGTTGGTCGTGTCGGCCATGCTCTTTCCGGGTAGGCCCGAGTTCGGGCTCTCTCTATACTACCGCCTTTGTTGCGCCAATTAACCCCGCATCAAGGCCGTAACATGGGCCGCAACCGAGCCGGCAAGTCCCTCAAGGTCATAGCCGCCCTCGAGCACCGAGACCACACGGCCCTGCGCGCTCTTGTCGGCGATCTCCATGAGCTGCTGCGTCGCCCAGGCGAAGTCGGCCTCGACAAGGTTGAGATTGGCGAGCGGGTCGCGGGTATGGGCGTCGAAACCGGCTGAGATCACCACCAGATCGGGCTTGAACTCGCGGAGCCGCGGCAGGATGCGGCTTTCGAAGGCCGCCCGGAACTGGCTGCCGCCATCGCCCGGCCGCAGCGGCGCGTTGACGATGGTGTCGTTCTCGCCGCTCTCGGAGACTGCGCCGGTGCCGGGATAGAGCGGCATCTGGTGGGTCGAGGCATACATCACGCTTGCGTCCGACCAGAAAATGTCCTGCGAGCCGTTGCCGTGATGGACGTCGAAATCGACCACCGCCGCGCGCTCGGCGCCATGTTTGTGCTGGGCATGGCGCGCGGCGATCGCGGCATTGTTGAACAGGCAAAAGCCCATCGGGCGGGATGTCTCGGCATGATGGCCGGGCGGGCGGACGGCGACGAAAGCATTGGTGGCTTTGCCGGTCATGACTTGATCGACGGCGTGAACCGCCCCGCCGGCGCCACGCAGCGCGGCCTCGAAAGTGCCGGGCGACATCGAGGTATCGGCGTCGATCTGCACCATGCCCTGCTGCGGGGAGGCTTCCTGAACAGCGGCGACGTAGTCCATGGGATGGCAGAGCGCGATGGTATCGAGGCTTGCGGCTGGCGCCTCGACGCGAACCAATGGCTTGAAGGCGTCCGCTGCCAGCGCGCGCTCGATCGCGCGCAACCGGTCCGGCCGTTCCGGGTGGCCGGACGGCGTGAGGTGATCGAGGCAGGCGGGATGGGTGATATAGAGCGTTGTCATCCAGCAGATTTAGTCGCTTCGGACAACGGACGGAAGGCCATTCATGCCAGCGCCGCCTCGCTCGCATTCACGCTGGTACCGCCCTCTGTCACCGCACGTTCCAAGCCCGCCCGCCGCGACCGTAATGTTCTCCGCAAAAAATCGTGCCAGCGCGATGCGCGCGGGAGCGGAACCGTCGCTCGCGATACGAGCCGCGGCGAGAGCTTGCTCCGCGAGCAGGGCGCCGCCGGCCGCATGGGCAAACATCCGGAGATAGGGTGTGGCGCCCGCAAGGGCTGCCTCGCTCTGCGGGTCCTTGAGCAGCCATTCGGTGGCGCGCTCAAGGCAGTCGATCGCGTCTGCAAGCCGCGCGCCGGTGGCGCCGAAGGCCGGATCGTTGGCGGCCTTCACCGCGTCGGCGGTGCGGCGGAGTTCGCCGATATAGGCCCGCACGGTATTTCCGCCCGACATCGGCAGTTTGCGGGTGACGAGGTCGATCGCCTGGATGCCGTTGGTGCCTTCGTAGATCGCGGCGATGCGCGCGTCGCGGAAGTGCTGCGCCGCGCCGGTCTCCTCGATATAGCCCATGCCGCCATGCACCTGCACGCCGAGCGAGGCAACCTCGCAGCCGACATCGGTCGAGAACGCCTTGGCGATCGGCGTCAGCAGCGATGCGCGCTCATGCGCCGCCGCGCGTGCCTTCTCGTCGGTGCTGCGATGCGCGCGGTCGATGGCGACGGCGGTGGCATACGAGATCGCGCGCGCCGCGCCGGTGAGCGCCCGCATGGTCAGCAGCATGCGCTTGACGTCGGGATGCATGATGATCGGCTCATGCCGTCCTTGACGCCATCCAAGTCGGCTTTAGCCGACTTGGACACTCAGGTGGCGATCTCGGGTAGACCCGAGATCGCGTGCGCGGCCTTGCTTGCGCTCGCGCGCATAGGCCAGCGCCTGCTGGGTCGCGCGTTCGGCGATGCCGACGCCTTGCAGGGCGACCGCGAGCCGCGCCTGGTTCATCATCGTGAACATGCAGGCGAGGCCGCGGTTCTCTTCGCCGATCAGGAAGCCGATGGCGCCGCCTTTATCGCCGAACACCATGGTGCAGGTGGGCGAGCCGTGGATGCCGAGCTTGTGCTCGATCGAATGCGCGCGCACGTCGTTGCGCGCGCCGAGCGAGCCGTCGGCATTGACCAGGAATTTCGGCACCAGGAACAGCGACACGCCGCGCGATCCCGCCGGCGCATCGGGCAGCCGCGCCAGCACGAGATGCACGATATTGTCGGTCATGTCGTGCTCGCCATAGGTGATGAAGATCTTCTGCCCGGTGAGGCGATAGGTGCCGTCGCCCGCGCGCTCGGCCTTGGTGCGCAACGCGCCGACGTCGGAGCCGGCCTGCGGCTCGGTCATCTGCATCGTGCCCGGTCCATTCGCCGGAGACGAGCTTCGGCAGATAGGTGCGCTGAAGCTCTTCGCTGCCGTGAGCGGTGAGGGCGTCGACCGCCGCCATGGTCAGCACCGGTCCGATGCCGTAGGCCATGGCGGCCGAATTCCACATTTCGAGACAGGCGACGTTGACCGCCTGCGGCAGATCCTGGCCGCCCCAATCGGCCGGCGCGGCGAGCCCGTTCCACCCGGCTTCGGCCCAGGCGCGATAGGCCTCCTTCCAGCCCGGCGCGGTGGTGACGGCGCCGTCCTTGAAGACGACGCCCTGCCGGTCGCCGACCACGTTGAGCGGGGCCGAGCACCTCGGTCGCGAACTTGCCGGCTTCCTCCAGCACGGCGTCGACGACGTCTTCGGTGAGGTCGCCGTAGATGCCGTCATCGAGCGCCTGCCTGAAACCCGCGGCGTGCTTGAGCGCAAACGCGATGTCGGAAACAGGAGCCCGGTAGGTCATCTGGCGCCTCCCTGCGGCGGCGGCGGCCCGGTCGGTCCGATCTCTCGGAGTCGTGCGACTCTGACCGCGCAAGATCTAGGCGAAAATGACCGATCACAAAATCGACCAGTCAGATTGGCGACGGCGCAAATCGACCACACGGTGCCGGCGCGTTGATCGGGCGAGGGCGCCCCGCTATGGTCCGCGCGCCCGACGCCACCGTGCGTCGGAGCACACCGACACGCGTCGCGATGGGGCGTAGCCAAGTGGTAAGGCAGCGGATTTTGATTCCGCCATTCCCTGGTTCGAATCCAGGCGCCCCAGCGACCCACTGTCGCCACTTTTGCCCGTCTCCGGTCTCTTGGAAAATGAGCGACTATTCCGCGCCTTAGACTGGCGTAAGCGGGTCTCTGGAGCCAAACACCTAGCGCTCTTGGGCAGCCAATGCGCATTTTTGCACGCCAGTCTCCAGTCGCGATTTTTCAATATCCAAAATTTGTTGCTAGAGACTTGGTTCGAAGTCACTGGGGACTGTTTGCAGTGGTCTCAGTTGCGCCTTGGTGGCGGTGTTCCAGCGAATGTCTGCTGTTTGATCGCTATCGGTGTTAAGCGGACGTTGCAGCAGACGTCGCGTAAGCGACGCTTTGTCCTCGGAGCCAACTGTATGACCGACGGCCTGATGACGCGACTTTGGGCGGGTCTCTTAGCAACATCGCCACTAGAAGCGCTGGCCGTCCTTTTGAGCCTCGCATACGTCGTGTTGGCCGTGCCTCGCAGTCGCTGGTGCTGGGTCGCGGGCGGCCTCGGTTCGCTCATTTACATCTGGCTGTTTGCACAGGCGCGATTGCCAATGCAATCGCTGCTGCAGGTCTGGTACGTCGGTGTTGCCGTCCTGGGCTTCCTGCGCTGGTCGCACGAAGGTACGGCGCGCGTTTCACTGCTGTCATGGCGGGGCCACGTCGCAGGCATCGCCGTATCTTTGCTGCTGGCTGTGTTCATCGCGCGGTTCCTCGCAGCAGAAACGCAAGCAGCATGGCCCCACCTGGATGCGTCGACGATGATGCTGTCCCTCTTCGCCACTTGGCTCACGGCCGCTGGCAAGCTTGAGAGTTGGCTGTACTGGATCGCCATCGATGCTGTTCAGGCTTGGCTGTACTCTGCTCAGGGACTGGTTTTTACAGCGTTCCTATTCCTGACCTACCTCGTGATCGCCTCTGTAGGTTTCATCGAATGGTTGAAGACATATCGGCGTCAAGCCACCGGCTGATTCCTGCATCCGTCTTGCGGCGCATCCCGGGATGCGCTGGGGGTGACGCGCCCCTGAGCGTGGAGCTGCTCCATGGCGGACGTAATGTGAACCGCATCCTGCGCATCGACACGCAAGCGGGTCGGTTCGTATTACGGCAGCGAGTCCGGCACGAGCCGAGACCGGGGGCTGACCCGCTGCGCGAGGTGGCCTGCCACCGCGCCGCGGCTGACGCGGGCGTGGCGCCGGCCATGCTTGACGCCGCTCCCGACGGCAACTGGATTCTCATGGACTACGTCGATGGCGGGACATGGACGCCGACGCGGCTGCAAGCCCGCGAGGGTCTGCGCAGCCTAGGCGCCTGCCTCCAACGCTTGCACGCGACAACGCCCCCGAAATTAGCCGCGTTCGATCCAGTGTCCATTGCGGCGGAGCAGGCTCAGACCATCCTCGATCGTGATCCCGATGCTGCCACGCAGGTCGATGCGCTCGTCGCGCGAACGCTACAGCTTGCGGTGGATTGCGCGACCTTCGCGGTCACCCCGGTGACGACCCACGGCGACCTGACCACCAGCAATCTCATCGGACCGCGCCCTATGTTGGTGGATTGGGAATACGCGCAGCTCGCGGACCCCGTCTACGACCTGGCCTGTCTCTCCGTCTACCATCCAAGCCTACGGCTGCGAGAAGAGGAATTACTTGGCGCAGCGGGCTTTACCGACGCTAACGCCGCAGTCCGGCTCAAGTTACATGTGCAGCTGTTCGACAACCTCAACAAGCTTTGGGAACAGGCGGAAGCGTTGCGACAGCCTAGCCCGACTTGAAGGCCCCGCGGCGAAAGACCTTTGCATGGAGCACGCCAAAGGACCAAGTGCGCCTCGTACTTCCGCTTGTGAAGGGAGGCCGGAAGCTCCACTCCCTGCTCAGTTTCGTCGCGAATGACCCATCTCGGAAGTGACACCCAATTCACCAAACGAAGTCCGGAAGTCCCGAAAAGTCCTCCGAACGATCAACGAACATCTGAGCGGAAATTTCGCAGTTGGCGCCGTTCATCCGCGATACCAAGCTTCGCAGAACCTTGGTTTGACGCGGCTATTGGTAAGCATCTGGCGAAGGCCACGAGAGCGGGCGAAGGGATCATCCATCCGCCTCATCCACCATTGAGCGCCGCTGCCAAACTCGGTTAGAGTGTCAGCCACTTGCCCATTACCCGCAGCAACCGGCGAGGATCATCATGGCATTCGAGGGCCTGCAGACGGAAACGGTGAAATTTCGCGGCCACAACGGCGATATGAGCGAGGCCTATTTCGCCCGCCCGGCCGGCAACAAGCGCGTCGGCGGCGTCGTTGTCATCCACGGCGCTAGCGGCTGGGACGAGTGGTTGTGCGAGACCACCCGCAAATTCGCCCACAATGGCTTCGCGGCTATCGCACCGAATTTCTTTGTCCGCTTCGGTGAAGGCAGCGCCGACGATGTGGCGGCACGCGCCCGTGGCGCAGGCGGCGTTTCCGATGCCGAAGTGATGGGCGACGTCGTCGGCGCCATCGCTTTCTTGCGCGCGCAGGCCACCGTCAACGGCAAGATCGGGGTGACCGGCTACTGCTCCGGCGGCCGCGCCACCTATCTGGCAGCCTGCACGATCCCCAATCTGCAGGCGGCCATCGACTGCTGGGGCGGCAACGTGGTGGTGAACGATCCTGCCGCGATCACGCCCAAGCGGCCGGTCGCACCGATCGACCTCACCGCCGGCATCACCGCACCCCTGATGGGCCTGTTCGGCAATGACGACAAGAACCCGTCACGTGCCGATGTCGACAAGACCGAGGCCAAGCTCAAGGAGCTCGGCAAGGTCTACGAGTTCCACCGCTACGACGGCGCCGGCCATAGCTTCAAGAGCTACCATAGCCCGGGCTATCGCATGGCGCAGGCCAAGGACGGCTGGATCAAGACTTTTGCATTCTTCGGCAAGCACCTCGGCTAGGGAGATCGCCATGTGCTCCTACATCGTGATGAAGGCGGCGCTGCGCGACAGCAGCGCCAAGGGACCGAAGGGCTGGATGTCGGTCGATACCGCCAATGTCTATTACGACCATCCGGCGCACGCGCCGCTCGACCACGCACTCGGCATCGATTTCATCAATGAGGCCGCCGGCGGACGCGAGCGAGTTGCGGTCGAGCTCAGTGCGGAGTCCGCCCGCGAGCTGATCAAGCAGATCGAAGCCGCGCTTGCCAATGGCGAGCGCGAGCATGCCATCGCGATCGCTGCCAACAAGGCTGCGGCCGAAGCTTGCGAATACCTGACCTGAAACGCGCCAATCATCTGCACACAGAGGCCAACATGGACACCTCACGGAGAGACATCATCGCGCGGATCGGGCTCGGGTCCGCTGCCGTTGTTTCGAGCGTGGCGGCCGATGCCGCGACGCTCAAGCCGATCACCAAGCTCATGGATGCAGCAACCGCTCATCAGCGGCGGCAGGACGTATTGACCTTTGTGAAATCGGTCAACAGCGACTTCGCGCGCTATGGCCTTCCTCCCTTGGACGAAGGCTATGTGCTGCGGGCGCTGGGGCAAATGACGCCGATGGTGTCGAAATAGTCCTGCAAGGCGCCTTGGGCGCGAAGCAGGATGGAGCGCGCTCTGAGAGATTTTACATGCCCTCTCCCTCAAGGGGCGGGGCCGGCAACAATGCGCGCCCAGCATGCGCGGCCCTAAGTACTGCTAAAATGTTTCTCACGCGCGTCCTGGATCAGCTGCCACACCCGCGGCGGCGTCAGCGGCAGCTCGCGCGGCTCGACGCCGAGCGACGCAGCGCGGTCGCGACCGCGTTCGAGACCGCGCCGCCGACCGGGATGATGCCGCCCTCGCCCGCGCCCTTGGCGCCGAGCGGATTGTTGGGCGAGGGATGCTCTTCGAGCGAGATCGCGCGCACGCTGCGGATAGTCGGTCGCGAGCGGGATCAGGTAATCGGCGAGCGAGCCGACCAGGAGCTGGCCGTTCGCGTCGTAGGCGATCTCCTCGCTGAACACGCTGCCGAGGCCCTGCACCGCGGCGCCGACCACCTGGCCGTGCAGCGTCAGCGGATTGATGATGCGGCCGACATCGTCGACCACGACATAGTCGACCACCTCGACATGGCCGGTGCGCGGATCGACGGCGACATGCGCGACCGCCGTGCCGTAGGTGTAGGTCGCCTTCGAGTTGTCGAACGTGCCGTCGGCCGAGAGCTCCGGCGCAAGTCGGCCAGCGTCACATGGCGGCCGTCGGGCGCGGTCGCGACGCCTTCGGCGACCTGATCGGCGTCGGCCGCGAACGTCGAGCCGCTCGCCGCGGCCGCGCGGAAATTCTCGAGCAGCGCGTTCGGCCGCGACCACGATCGCGCTGCCGCCCATCACGGTCGCGCGCGAGCCGTAGGAGCCGAAGCCTTCGGGCAGATAGGTCGTCGAGCCGTGTAGACCGTGATGCGGTCGATCGGCACTTCGAGCGCGTCGGCGGCGATCTGCGCCATGATCGTCTCGATCCCCTGCCCGATCGCCGACGAGCCGACATAGACCGCGAACGATGCCGTCCGCGCTCGACCTCGATGCGCGCGTTCTCGCGCGGGCCCGAGCCGCCGCCCTCGATGAAGCAGGCGATGCCGAGGCCGTGATAGCGGCCGTCGATCAGCTTGCCCTGGAGCGCGAGCTTTTCGTCCCAGCCCGCTTCCGCGAGGCAGCGGTCGAACGTGCTGGAATAGTCGCCGCTGTCGCAGGCGGTCTCGCCGAAGCCGTCGTTCGGCCGCACCGGCGCCAGCGGATACGGCATCTCGTCGAGCGCCACGAGATTGCGGCGGCGGATCTCGAGCCGGTCGAGCCTCAGCTCGCGCGCCGCCATCTCGAGCAGCCGCTCCATGAAGAAGCAGCCCTCGAACCGGCCCGGCCCGCGATAGGTGCCGGACGGCGTCTTGTTGCTGACATGGCGTGCGGCTTCAGCTGGATGATTGGGCACGCGATAGGGGCCGGAGGTGAACTGCGCGACGTTGCGCACCGGCGTCATGCCGTTCGGCCGCACATAGGCGCCGATATCGACCTAGATGTCGCCGCGCATGCCGAGGATCATGCCGTCGCGGTCGAACGCGATTCGATGTCGCATTCGGTCTCGCGCGAATGGCGATCGACATGAAATGCTCGCGGCGGTCCTCGATCCATTTGACCGGCCGGCCGAAGCTGCGCGCCGCGAAGGCGACGAGAAAATCCTCCGGATAGAACTCGCCGCGCGCGCCGAAACCGCCGCCGACATCGTATTCGATGTAGTCGACCGCCTCTTCGGGCAGCTTCATCATCGCGGCCATGGCGCGGCTGTTGAAGAACGGCAGCTTGGCGGCGCCCGACATGGTGAGCCGGCCGGCGGCTTCGTCCCATTCGGCCAGCAGCCCGCGCGTCTCCATCGGCATCGCGGTCATCCGCTGCACGCGGAACTGCTCGCGCTGGGTGTAGGCGGCGGTGCGGAACGCCGCGTCGGCGTCGCCCGTCGGCGGTGAAGACGCGAGGCGCAATTGCTGTCGGTGCCCGGCGAACAGCAGCACGTCGCCGCGCGCCGATGCCTGGCGGTCGGCCACCGGCGGCAGGTGCTCGATGTCGAGCGCGATCGCCGCGAGCGCGTCCTCGGCGCGCTCGGCGCTGTCCGCGAGCACGACCGCGACCGGCTCGCCGACATAGCGCACGACCTCGTCGGCGATCACCGGCTGCGCATAGGGCGCGATCGTCGGGATCGGGCGGCGGAACGGGATGGTCGGGAGCGGCCGGCCGATATCGCGCGCGGTGACAACCGCGTGCACGCCGGGCAGCGCCAGCGCCGCAGCCGTGTCGATCGCACGCGATCCGGCCATGCGCGACCGGGCTGCGCACGATCGCGGCATGCCACTGCCCGGCCGGTCGAGATCGTCGATGTACTGCCCGCGCCCGCGCAGGAAGCGCAGGTCCTCGACGCGTTCGACCGGGCTGCCGATGAAGGTGTTGACGTGTCTCATGTGGATTCGGAAGGTCGGCCTGGAATGATCGGAAAGACGGAAGCGCACACCTTATTGGCGTCGCGAACGGCGATTTCCAATCTCTTTGGAAGCATCCTTGCGCACCGGCTGAATAGAGCTAAGCTGACGCGTTGCTTCATAAGAACAAGAAACTCAGGAGGTGGCGCGATGAGGTGCAGTGGCGTGGCGGCGGCGCTTCTGCTGGCCGGTATGGCTGCAGGCCGCATCGGCGGCCGAGCTCGCAGCTCAACGAACAGCAGAAACTCGGCGTGCGGCTGTTCGATCAGTCCTGCGGCGATCTGCCACACCCGCCCGCTGCTGACCGCCGGCATGTACGGTCCGGAGCTGTCGCGCGAGACCGCCGGCGGAAACCAGGAGGTGGTCCGCGGCATCATCACCGACGGCACGCCGCGCATGCCGGGCTTCAAGTACCACTTCAATCAGGACCAGATCGCAGCGATCGCGGCCTATCTCAGCGTGCTGCCGCCCGGCTCGCAGGCCGATCGACCTGCCGGCCCAAGTAGCGACCGCCTTGCAACGACGCATAAGCACAACAACGATTTCGGGAGAACGCCATGAACAACGCACCGCCGTCTCGCCAGCGTCAGTCTTGTTGCCATCGCCGTCGCGCTCGGAAGCGCGACGCTCGCCACCTGCCCGCCTTCGCCGACACGCCGCTGTTCGGCACCATCACCTCCGCCAGCGGCGAGAAGATGGGCGGCGTGGTCGTCTCGGCCAAGGCCGAAGGCTCGACCATCACCATGAGCGTCTATACCGACGAGGCAGGGCGACTACTTCTTCCCGCCGCTGCCGGACGGCAATTACCGGGTCTGGGCGCAGGCCATCAAGTTCGAGACCGCACGCAACAACGTGTCGGTCGGCAAGGCGCGGCACCAGGACTTCGTCGATGAAGCCGATCACGGACCAGGAGGCCTGGATCCGGCAGTTGCCCGGCGACGAATTCCTGGCCGCGCTGCCCGGCGATTCGCCGGAAGACTTCCGGATGAAGACGCAGGTGCGCAAGAACTGCACCGGCTGCCATTCCGCGAGCTATCCGCTGCAGCACCGCTTCGACGCGGAAGGCTGGAGCAAGGTGCTCGACCTGATGAAGAAGGTGAACGTGTCGGGCGTCTATCCGCGCCCGGACAAGCGGCCGACGCCGCAACATCGACTTCCACCAGAAGGAGCTCGCCGCCTATCTCGCCCGCGCCCGCGGCCCCGGCGAAAGCTCGATGACGCTTCAATCTGCGGCCGCGTCCCTCCGGCGAGGCCGCGCGCGTCGTCGTGAAGGAATACGACTTCCCGACCGAGGGCGGCCACATCGCAGACCAATGACGGCAGCGACTGGATCGCTCGGCACGCCGTCGCGAGAGCGGCCACATGGCCGGCGTCCACGACGCCGCCGCCGATCTCGACGGCAACATCTGGATCGTCTACTCGCGGCCGAGCAAGGTCGACCTCCTATCGCCCGGATCGACGCCAAGACCGGCGCGGTGAAGAATTTCAGGATCGCGGACCGCGCGGCATCGTCGACCGGCAGCGCACGGCATCATGCGCGACGAGAACGGCGTGCTGTGGTTCAACACCCGCTCGCACGTCGCAGCGCGGCCATGGCGGCCTCGCCAAGCGTCGACCCCAAGGACCGAGAAGCTCACGGTCTATTTCCCGCCGCAAGCCGATGTCGGGCACCGCCGGCACGATCGACGCCGACATGAAGGGCAATATCTGGGTCACCTCGCCCGACGGCGCGCTGCGCTTCAACATCGCGGAGGAGAGGTTCACCGAGTTCAAGTCGGAGACCTACAAGAACGAGCGCGGCACCGCGACCGTCTACGGCCTCGCCGCCGACGCCGCCGGCAACGGCTGGTGGCTGCTGATGACCCAGGACCTCGTCAACTACAGCGACATCACGACCGGCAAGAGCCACGAGTTCAAGCTGCCGCCGGAACAGGCGGTGATGGAGAATCTGCACGCCCGAGCAGCGCAAGTTCTACGAGACCTTCGTGCCGCCGGACTTCAACACGCCGTTCGCCTGGGCGCAGGCGCCGCGGCGGATGGGCGCCGACAAGAACGGCGAGCTACGTCTGGATCGGCAATTCCTTCGGCGGCAACCTCGCGCGAGATCAACATCCACACCAAGGAGGTGACGCTGGTTCCGTTGCCGAATCCGGAAGCGCACCAGCCCTATCAGGTGGCGGTCGACAAGAACCACAACGTCTGGACCAACCTGTGGAGCACCGACAAGGTCGCCAAATACAATCCGGCGACGCAGCAATGGACGCTGTTCGACCTGCCCAACCGCGGCACCGAGTCGCGCTACATCTCGCTGCTCGAGCGCGACGGGCCAGCCGATGCAGGTGATCGTGCCCTACTACGCGCACCCGCAAGGTCGGCGTGCTCACGCCGCGCAGCGAGGCAGGAGATCGCGGCGCTGCGCGACGCAGGCCAGGCGCTGAAGTGCCGCGGCGTCCGGGATGACGGCTGAGGGCTGTAAGACGCGAAGCGAATGCCGCGATCGGCATCCGCCGGTCGCGCAGATGACGGAAGCGCACGACGTGAACCAAGTCGCTCCGCAGGGAGGATATCATGCGATTTCCGTGCTTCGGCCCTTGCCGGCGCGCTCTGCTTGCGCTCGAGCCCGCCGTCGGCACTCCGCCCAGGGCTGGCAGATGCCGCCCGAGAGCGAGCGCTGCCCGTCGCAAATGGGGCGCCGACGACCAGCGCGGCTCCGCCAACATGATGAAGCCGCGAGACGGTGCTGCGCGCGGCCAAGCTGATCAAGACCGGCGAGGTGTTCGAGCTCGGCGCCGTGCTCTCGCCCGACCCGAAAGAGTCCTTCATCAACGCCGGGCGCCAGTTCAACATCTACACCAAGCCGTCGCCGCCGATCCCGAACGCGCGCCAGGTCCAGGAGGAGCTGGTCGTCACCGAGCTCGGCCAGATCGGCACGCAGATCGACGCCTTCTCGCACCAGATGTGGGGCGACAGCTTCTACAATTGCTTCAAGCTCGGCGACATCGGCACCCGCAGCGGCTTCAAGAAGCTCGGCGTCGAGCACATCGGCAGCCTGATGACCCGCGGCGTGCTGATCGACGTGGCCGGCCTCAAGGGCGTCGACATGCTGCCGACCTCCTACATCATCACGCCCGACGACCTGCAGCAGGCGCTCGCGAAGTCGAAGCTCAGAAGCTGCAGCCCGGCGACACGGTCGTCATCCGCACCGGCTGGTCGAAACTGATGGGCAAGGAGAACCAGCGCTACGGCACGGCAAACGCCGGGCATCGGCATCGCGGCCGGCGCAATGGCTGGTCACGCAGGACCCGATGCATGGTCGCCGCCGACAATTGCTGCGTCGAGGTGCGGCCCTCGCGAGGCCGGCCACAACCTGCCGGTCCATGCCATGATGCTGATCCAGCACGGCATCTATCTCCTGGAGAACCTGGTGCTCGAGCAGCTCGCCGGCGCCGGCGCGCACCGAGTTCGCCTTCATCGTGCAGCCGCTCAAGATCAAGGGCGGCACCGGCTCCGCGGTCGCGCCGATCGCCATTCGCTAGGTCTCAGCATCACGGAGCACGCCATGCTCAATCGTAGAGGATTCCTGCGCCATGCCGCGGCAGCGACCGGCGTGGTCTGCGTCGGCTGCGGCATGCGGCACGCGGCGGCGCAGGCCGCGAAGCGCCGCGAGGTCATGGTGGGCGGCCGCCGGGTGCGCACCGTCGACGTGCACGCGCATTGCGCGGTGCCGGACGTGCTCGATCTGGTCAAAGGCACGCCGTTCGAACGGCGGTGCTAGGCAGCAGCTCAAGGGCAATCTCGGCTTCCCGGTCGCGGCCGCACGCGTCGCCGACATGGACAAGGACGGCATCGACGTCCAGGCGCTCAGCATCAATGCGTTCTGGTATGGCGCCGACCGCGACCTCGCCCGCCGCATCTTCGACCTGCAGGCGCCAAGGCTCGCGGAGATGTGCAAGGCCATTCCCCGGCCGCTTCGTCGGCTACGCGCCGGTGGCGCTGCAGCATCCGGAGATCGCCGCCGAGCAGCTCGAGCGCGGCATGAAGGAGTTCGGCCTGGTCGGCGCCGCCATCGGCGGCAGCGTCGAGGGCGAGGAGATCGCGGCCGCCAAATTCGATCCGTTCTGGAAGAAGGCGCGAGGAGCTGCAGGCGCTGGTCTTCATCCATCCGCAGACCGCCGCGCGATGACGACCGGCATCGCCAAGCGCGTGCAAGGGCTCGGGCGCGCTCGGCAACGTGATCGGCAATCCGCTCGAGACCTCGCTCGCGCTCGCGCATCTGATCTTCCAGGGCACGCTCGACAAATTCCCGAACCTGAAGATCTGCGCGCGCCCATGGCGGCGGCTATCTGCCGTCCTATGCGGCGCGCATGGATCACGGCTGCTCGGTGTTCCCGGCGCAATGCAAGGGACCGACGCTGAAGAAGAAGCCGAGCGAATATCTCAAGCAGCTCTATTTCGACTCGCTCGTGTTCACCGGCGAAGGCGCTGCGCCACCTCGTCGCCGAGCACGGCGCGAGCCAGATCATGATCGGCACCGACTACGCGGTGCCGTGGGTGAAGGGGCCGGTCGACCACGTGCTCAATACGCCCGGCCTCACCGACGATGAGCGCATCGCCATTCTCGGCGGCAACGCCGCGAAACTGATGAAGCTTCCAACATAGACCATGGGGAGCGTTCGATGGACAGGAGCCGACGCACGGTCGTTGCGCTGATCGGCTTACTTGCGGTGGGCGCTCTTGCAGGCTTGCCGGACTCGGCCTCGCCGCAAGCACGAACGCTGCGCATCGTCGTTCCCTTTGCGCCGGCGGGCGGCACCGACATCCTGGCCCGACTGGTTGCAAACTACATCAACCAGCAGTACGGCCCGACGGTCGTGGTCGAGAACCGGCCGGGCGCCGGTACGGTGATCGCCACCGAAGCGGTGGCGCGAGCCGTGCCGGACGGCAATACGGTGCTGATCGTCGGAAACTCCTTCGTCATCAATCCCAACATGAAGAAGCTGGGCTACGACCCGCTGTTGAGCTTCGAGCCGATCTGCCACCTGACGCGGTCACCCAATATCGTCGCCGTGCATACCGCGTCGCCCTATCGCACGCTCGCCGACCTGATCGATGCCGCCCGCGCCAAGCCCGGCGAGATCACCATGGCGGTCAACGGCCCGGCGACCTCGCAGCACATCGGCTTCGAGATGCTCAAGCGGGCGGCCAAGATCGATCTGGCGTTCGTGCCGTTCCAGGGCGGGGCCCGGCGGTGAACGCGCTGCTCGGCCAGCACGTCGATTCGCTCTACTCGAACTACCCGACCGCCGCCGCCGCGTTGGCCACCGGCAAGCTGCGCGCCCTTGCCGTCGGGTCGCGGTCGCGGATCGAGCCGATGCCCGACCTGCCGACGGTCGCGGAGTCCGGCTACCAGGACTATGAGGAGGATGTCTGGTTCGGGGTGGTTGCGCCGGCGAAGACACCCAAGGCTGTGGTCGCCCAGCTCGCCGAGTGGTTTGCCCAAGCGGTGCAGGCGCCGGAGGTCAAATCCAAGCTCGCCGCCCAGGAGCTCTACCCGGTCGGACTGTGCGGCGAGGACTTTGCCGCCCATTTGCGCAAGCAACACGCCGACTATGGGCGTATTATCCGCGAGGTCACCATCAAGTAAGCTACGGCCACATGGGTCGCGGCGCTCCGCATCGGCGGGGTGATCGGCCTTGGGAGAGAAACAGCATGCTCAAGAGTTTGGTCGCTGCGGGCATGGCGGCGTGCTTTGCCGCGCTCGCCGGTCACGCGGCCTGGTCGCAGCCGCGGACCATCCGGATTGTCGTGCCGTTCCCGGCCGGCGGCAGCGCCGACATCCTCGCGCGCCTGCTCGGCGAGCACATCGGCAAGAACCAGGGGCCGACCGTGGTGGTCGAGAACCGCCCGGGCGGCGGCGCATCGATCGCCTACGATGCGGTGGCGCGCGCGGCGCCGGACGGCAACACGCTTGTCATCAACGCCAACTCGTTCGTGATCAATCCGCTCCTGCGCAAGGTCAGCTACGATCCGCTCACAAGCTACCAGCCGATCTGCTACCTGGTCTCGTCGCCGCAGGTGATCGTGGTCAACGGCGCCTCGTCCTATCGGACGCTCTCCGATTTCATCAAGACGGCGCGGCAGCGACCACGCCAGCTCGTGTTCGCAACCGTCGGGCCGGCGACCACGCAGCATATCGGTCTCGAGCAGTTGCGGCGTGCGGGCGAGTTCGAGGTCACCTATGTGCCCTACCCCGGCGGCGCGCCCGCGATGACGGCGCTGCTCGGCGGGCACGTGACCGCGGTGCTCGCAAACTACTCGGAAGCGGTGGAGCTGTTGCAGAGCGGCAAGGTCCGCGCGCTCGCCTCGACCTCGCCGACGCGGATCGCGCCGCTGCCGGATGTGCCGACGGTCGCCGAGGCCGGCTACAAGGACTACAACGTCGAGGTCTGGTTCGGCGTGATCGCGCCGGCGAAGACCCCGAAGGACACGGCCGCGCAACTCGCCGGCTGGTTCCAGGCGGCGCTCAAGTCGCCCGACGTCATATCGAGAATGCAGAAGTTCGGGCTCTACCCCGTCGGCACCTGCCTCGACGATTTCGCCGCCCACATCCGCAACCAATACGAGGAGTACGGGCGCATCATCCGCGAGGCCAAGATCACCGCGGATTGAAGCGCGTCCTCAGAAAATTGCCGCCGTTTCGGCAATTGCTGCCGGCCGGACCGGAGATTGCGAGCATAACGTCACAATGGCGTTTCCAGGCTCTGCAAAGCTAATGCATACTCGCTCATGCAGTGGGTCGAGGGGGAGTCGTTACATGTTGGCTGGAATTCGCTGGGTGGCGGCCGGGTTGTCGCTGATGGTGATTCTATTCGGTTCGACAGTCCAAGCGCAGCCCGAGGCCGGGGCCACGGAGCTGCGTGTTGTTACGCGCGTCTTGCCGCCGCTCGTTGTAGAACAGCAGCAAGGGCAACTGAGTGGATTTAGCATCGACCTTTGGAACAAGATCGCCGAACGGTTGCAACTGAAGACGAGCTATCAGATTGCCCCTAACGTGGGCGCTCTTTTGGAGGAGGTTCGATCAGGCAAGGCAGAAGTCGGTATCTCAGCCATTTCCATAACATCCGCCCGCGAGAAGGAATTCGATTTTTCGCAGCCGATGTTGAATGCCGGTCTCCAAATTATGGTGCGGGAGAGAGGCCAGGCTGCGGGTTCGAATCCGCTGTCGGACTTGCTCGGTCTGTTGTTCTCGAAAGCCATCCTGGTGTGGCTTGGAATTGCGCTGTTGCTCATCCTGATTCCCGCTCACTTGGTGTGGTTGCTCGAGCGCGGACATGCGGACGGCATGATCCCAACCAGAAGCTATTTTCCGGGCATTTTTTACGCGATGTTCTGGGCAGCCGGGACGTTGGCGACGCAGGGCGAGCAGATGCCACGCCAATGGTTGGCGCGCGTTATTGCGGTCCTTTGGATGTTTACCGGCGTCGTATTCGTTGCCTTCTATACCGCTCAGCTTGCGGCCACCTTGACGGTTCAGCAAATTCAAGGGGGCATCAATGGGCCAGACGATTTGAAAGGCAAGAAAGTTGCCACGACACGCGGCAGTACCGCTGCCGCCGTTCTTCGCGAGCTCAACGCACAAGTCCAGGAGGTTGAACGGATCGACGAAGCGTATCAGGTTCTGCTCGCGGGCGACGTGGACGCGGTCGTCTTTGATTCGCCAGTGCTGCTTTACTACGCGGCAAATGAAGGAAAGGGCCGCGTGCACATGGTTGGTTCTCCATTTCGCAAGGAGGACTACGGCATCGTTTTCCAGCCAAAGAGCTTGTTGCGCCGGCAAGTGAACAATGCGCTGCTGGTTCTTCGCGAGGATGGCACGTATCAGCAGCTCTACGATAAGTGGTTTGCCGGCAGATAGCACGCGCCAACAGGCGGCGCTCAAGTTGCCCGATGCCATATCGAGAATGCAGAAGATCGGGCTCTATCCCGGTCGGCACCTGCCTCGACGACTTCGCCTCCCATATCCGCAATCAATACGAGGAGTACGGGCGCCTCGTCCGCGAGATCACCGCGGACTAAAGCGCGTGCTCAGAAAAAATCGTGGCCGCCCGGCAATCGCCGTCCAATGAGCCGAGGCGCGGTTCCACGGACCGCTGCCTGTCCGTTTAGTTCCACAATTCCTTGCTCGCGATCGCTGCGCCCGCGGCCAGCGCTTCGAGCTTCGCCCACATGATCGAGGGATGCACGCGGCGATGGAACGGCCCCTGCGCGAAGCCGCAGTCGGTGCCGGCGATGACGTTCTCGCGGCCGACGAGCTTCGCGAGCCGCACGATGCGCTCGGCGACCAGCTCGGGATGCTCGACCACGTTGGTGGCGTGGCTGATGACGCCGGGGATCAGCACCCTGCCCTCCGGCAGCTTGACGTCCTTCCACACCTTCCATTCGTGCTCATGGCGCGGATTGGCGCCCTCGATGACATAGGCGCCGACCTTCACGCTCAGGATCAGGTCGACGATGTCCTTGAGCGGCACGTCGGTGACGTGCGGGCCGGGCCAGCTGCCCCAGCAGACGTGATAGCGGATGCGGTCCGGCGGCAGGCCCTGCGATGGCGTCGTTGAGCACCTCCATGTGCAGCGCCACCCATTTGCGGTAGTCGTCGAAGCTCGCCGGCGGCACCATGCGGTCGTAGGTGGTGGCGGCGCGCGCGTCGTCGAGCTGCAGGATGAAGCCGGCATCGACGATCATCTTGTATTCGGTGCGCATCGCCTGCGCCGATGGCGCGGATCAGCTCTTCTTCGCTCTTGTAGTATTCGTTCTTGCGATCGGGGATGACGCTCGCCGGCGCCGCCACCGGCATGAAGGCCTCCGTCACCTTCACGCCCTTGAGCGCGGCCTTGAAGTTGTCGATGTCGCGCTGGAGCTGCTGCCTGCCCGGTGTAGGTGATCGGCCCGACGCAGACCGAATCCATGGTGGTCGCGACGCCCTCGCGGGCGTCGAGCTCGGCATAGAACTCGGCGAAGTTCTCGCGGTCGGCGCCGCGCTGGAACGACGTTCGCCCCCGGCTTGAACGGGCGGCGCTCGAAACCGCTCAGGCGCTCGAGCACATATTGCGACCAGCAGATCGATTTGCCGAACTCGCCGTCGCTGACCACGTCGATGCCGGCCTCGGCCTGCTGCCGCACGACGTCGGCGACCGACGCGGTCAGGCACCGATCGTAGGCCGCCTGGTCGAAGCCCTGTCGCCCTTCTGCCGCGCGCGCAGGAACTCCTGCAGCTCGGGCGGCCGGATCAGGCTGCCGACATGGGTGGTGAGGATGCGATCGGTACTGCGCTGCATGCGGATTCCTGCGCCGGGGCGGCGCAAGACGGCAGGCTTCGCGGACCGGTGGGCCGGCCGCTAGCGCGCCCGCGGCGGGAACTCCTCCGGTCCCGGCGGATCGATGATCAGCGGATGCTCCAGCGCGCCCTTGTGCTTGGCGCGCCGGATCAGCCATCCCACCGCCACCACGAAGATCGCGCCCACGGCAGCCGCCCACAGGTGGATCCTGTCGACGAATTCCTCGCCCAGGTAGCTGATGACGGCGGCGTCCTTGACGATGATCTCGCCCGCCACCCAGCCGAGCAGGCGGCGCCGGCCCAGACCAGGATCGGAAACCTCTCCATCACCTTCATCAGCAGGGCGCTGCCCGCGATGATCAGCGGCACGCTGGTCGCAAGGCCGAACACGATCAGCGTGGTCTTGATCGCGAGCGCATTGGCCATATCGACGCGCATCGCTGCGGTCTCCGCCGCAGCGGCGATCGCGATGACGTTGTCGAGACTCATCACGATGTCGGCGACGGTCACGAGCCAGACCGCACGCCAGAGCGTGTCGCCGGCTTTCACGCTGTCCTCGCCGTGCTCCTCGCTCGGAACCACAGCTTGATGGCGATCCAGAGCAGCAGCAGGCCGCCGACCAGCTTGAGGAACATCAGCGCCATGATCTGCGCGATGATGACGGTGAAGAAGATGCGGAGCAGGACCGCGGCGCCTGCGCCCAGCAGGATGCCCCAGAAGCGCTGCTTCGGCGGAAGCGAGCGGCAGGCCAGCGCGATGACCACCGCGTTGTCGCCCGAGAGCAGGATATTGATCCAGATGATCTGGCCGACCGCGACCCAGAACGGCCACTGCATCATGTCCGCCAAAAGATGGCTCACCGGACGCTCCTTCTCTGTTCCCCTGCCCGCCTGCGTGCGTGGGTGCCGTTCACGGTTACCCTACCGCCCACCCGATCTGCAAGGGTCAGCCTGGAGCCCATTCAGCACAGCACGTGGCGAAACGCCACGTTTCAAAGTTGCTGATAGTGCGGATTTCCCGGGCATACGTCCGGTTAATCGGCAGCGAGTTGCCGACCTATCGAGTGGCGGTCGGGACTCGCTCGCAACTTGGCGATCGTCGGACAAGCTTACGGCGTCACCCGCAGCTCGTAGACATCAACCCGAGCGCCGCATTCGCACCCTGCGGCACCACGTAGAGCGCGGCGGCCTTCATGCCGGCCTTGAGCTGGGAGCGGTCGGCGGCGCCTTCGATATCGGTGTCGGAGGTGATGCGCAGCCGCACCTCCTGCCCGGCATCGGTGCGCACGGTCAGCCGCCGGCCTTCCTGCCCGACCTGCAGGATCGTCCCGGTGAGCCGCTGCTCGACCAGCGGCGACGATCTGCGGGCCCTGCCCTTGCAGCTCGCGATGGAGCGTCTCCGCGATCCAGGCGAAATGGGATTCGCGATCCCAGCCTTTGTATTCGTTCATGTGGAACTGCTTGACGATCGTCTCGCAGCGGAAGGCCCTGCTGCATCATCGTGCAGCACCTTCTTGCGCGCCAGCAGCAGATAGTCGGTCAGCGCATGCAGGTCCTTCACGTCGCCGAGCGGGCCGTGGGCCGGGATCATCACCCGCGGCTTGAGCGCGCTGAACACATCAAGCTGCCGCAGCATGCCCCAGGTCGTGCCGTGGCTGTAGTCGGGCCGGATGTCGGGATGCCGGTCGATATAGCCGACGAAGCCCGCATGCATGACGCCGCTCTCCGGCAGCCAGACCGCGATGTCGCCGGGATTATAGGGGTCGTCGACGTAAAGCAGCTCGATGGTCTTGCCGCCGAGCTTGAGCGTCATGCGGTCGCTGAAGGTCACCACGTTGTCGAGCGGGTGCACGTCCTTCATCGCGTCGGCCCGCTCGCGGAAGCGGAGCCGCCAGGACTTGATCTGGTGCGGCTTCCAGTGCGCCCAGTCCTTGGCGACGCGATCGTGAACGACGACCGTCGCCGGCGGCGCGAACAGCGGCGTGCCGCCGGTATGGTCGCCGTGGTTCTGGGTGATGATGACGTAGCGGACCGGCTGGTCGGTCACCGAACGGATGAATTTCTGCAGGAGCCGCGTCTCTGGCGGATTGTTGCCGGTATCCACCACCACGACGCCCTGGCTCGTGACCACCACCAGCGCATTGGCGTCGTTGAGCTTGCCGATGAACGCATAGACGTCGTCGGCGACCTTCTTGAACTCGGCCTTGTCGCCGGTGATGGCGTGCGCTGCGGCGGTAACGGCCATGGCCGCGCAGCAGGCTCAGCACGCCGAGTGCGATGCGTCTCATCGAATTCCTCCCCGAGCTTGTCGTTGGCGAGGATCATAGCAACGGAACGCGCCGGCGAAATCCGCCATTGCAGTGCTTTTCCGCACAATCGGAGGGCGGTAGGCTGCGGCCAAGCCGGACGGCTATCGAGCCGGCGTCAACAATGCGCCGGGCCGCCGGCGACATGGGGAGAGAACAATGACCGCACGCCCGCACCTGTTGCGACTTGGCCTTGTCGTTCCGTTGCTGACATGCGCATTCGCGAGCGCAGGCTCGGTCGAGCTCGATCCGAAGTCCGTGATCTTCCGCAAACAGGAAGATTTCAAATGGCGCGATCCGACACACAAGCAGCCGGTCAATCAGACCACGCTGCACGGCAATCCCAACGGCACCGGGCTCTACATCAACATCAATTCCGGAAGTCCCAACCGCTTCGCCGAGCCGCACTACCATCCGAACGACCGCTTCATCATGGTGATCAAGGGTCCGTGGTGGGTCGGCAGCAGCACCACCCGCGACACCTCGCAGGCCGAAGCGATGCCGCCCGGAACGCTGGTCACCCATTTCGCCAAGCAGGTGCATTGGGACGGCGCGAAGGACGATCCCACCTACATCTATATCATCGGCGAAGCGCCGGCGACGAACATCCCGGTGAAGGTGCCCGAGACGCCCGGACCTTATGCGGGGCTCGATCCCAAGGTCGTTGCCTATGTGCGGCCGGATCAATACAAATGGCGCGATCCCAATCATAAGACCCCGACCAACCAGGTGGTCCTGCACGGCGACCCGTCGAAGCCTGGGCTCTACATCACACTGAACAAATTCACAGGCGGCGCGTTCAGCCGCCCGCACTTCCATCCCAACGATCGCTTCATCATGGTGCTGCAAGGCACGTGGTGGGTCGGTACCGGGCCGAAGTACGACACCAACAACACCGTGCCGATGCCGACCGGCACCTTCGTGACCCATTTCGGCAAGGGCATTCACTATGACGGATCGAAGGACGGCGACGTCATGGTGCTCATTGCCGGCATGGGACCGGCGACCAGCACGCCCGCCGAGCAAAAGTGATCAGGCTGCGCCTTGGCAGCCATCAGCGTGACGCCGCTCGCGGCGTCACGACTGTGCGCTCCGAGATAGGCGGCAGTCGGCGTGACGCTCGTCATCGCGGCAATTGCGCCGGTCGCAGGCGCGGTGCAACCTTGCTTGCCGGTTCCTTTTCCTTTGGGGGTATGGGCAACAATGCGTTTCCTGATCGCCATGGTGGGCATGGCAGCAACGGCCGCCGCGTCACCGGCGGCGCATGCACAGACGCCGGCAGAGTTCTACAAGGGCAAGACCATCACCCTCGACATCCCGACCAGCGTCGGCAGCGGATACGACATCCAGTCGCGGCTGCTGGCGCGGCACATGCCGAAGCGCCTGCCAGGCAATCCGACGATCGTGCCGCGGAATGTCGAAGGCGCCGGCGGCCTGCGCGTCGCCAACCTGCTCTACAACACCGCACCAAAGGACGGCACCGCGTTCGCGGTTTTCTTCCGAAGCACCCCCTTCGAACCGATGTTCGGCAACAAGGCCGCCCAGTTCGATGCCACCCGCTTCAGTTGGATCGGCAGTCCCAGCAGCGAGGTTCGATCTGCGTGGCGTGGCACTCAAGCGGCGTGCGGACGATCAACGACCTTCAGACCACCGAGCTGCTGGTCGGTTCGACCGGCGCCGCCTCGAACACCAGCCAATATGCCAAGGTCCTCAACGGCGTGTTCGGCACCCGCATGAGGATCATCACCGGCTATCCCGGCGGCAACGAGATGTCGATCGCCATGGAGCGCGGCGAGCTCGGCGGGCGCTGCGCCTGGTCCTGGTCGTCCGTCAAAGCGACGCATCTGGCATGGGTCGAGCAGAAGCGCATGCATGTGTTCGTGCAGCTTGCGCTGAGCAAACACCCCGACCTTCCGGACGTTCCGCTTGTCATCGATCTCGCCAGCACGCCCGAACAGCGCGACATCATCAACCTGGTGTTCGCGCGCCAGGAGATCGCGTGGCCCTATCGTGGCGCCGCCCGGCGTGCCGAAGGATCGCGTGGAAGCCCTGCGCAAGGCCTTCGTGGAAACGTTGCAGGACAAGGAGTTCCTGCAAGATGCCGAGAAGGCCAAGGTCGAAATCCTGCCGGTCTCCGGCGCCCGCATCGAGAAGCTCGTCACCGACCTCTATGCCACGCCGGCGCCGATCGTCGCGAAGACCGCGGAGATGCTCAAATAGCCTTCCGCTTCGCCCCGGCCGCGATTGCGCTTGCATTGCAGACGGTGCAACCTCGCAACCGGTGTTGCGTTCGGCTTCTCCACCACAGGAGGCGGCAATGCGTCGGCTGATCGGCATCGCGAGCGTTGCAGCGATCCTCCTTGCGGCCTGCCCGCCGGCCGGCGCGCAAACGCCGGCGGAATTCTACAAAGGCAAGACCATCAACCTCGACATCGGTTCGAGCGTCGGCGGCGGCTACGACCTGCACGGCCGGCTGCTGGCTCGCCACATCGGCAAGCACATCCCCGGCAACCCGACGGTGGTACCGAGAAATGTCGAGGGCGCCGGCGGCCTGCGGCTCGCCAACATCCTGTTCAACTCGGCGCCGCGCGACGGCACGGTGCTCGGCATCGTGTTCCGCAGCGTGCCGTTCGATCCGCTGCTCGGCAACAAAGCCGCACAATTCGACGCGACCAAATTCACCTGGATCGGCAGCACCAGCAGCGAAGTCTCGATCTGCGTGGCCTGGCACACCTCCGGCATACATCGATCGAGGACCTGCGCACCAAGGAGATGATCGTCGGCTCGACCGGGCACAACGCCGACACCAGCATCTTCGCCAAGGTGATCAACGGCGTGCTCGGCACCAGGATGCGGACCGTCGTCGGCTATCCCGGCGGCAACGAGATCTCGCTCGGCATGGAGCGCGGCGAGCTTGGCGGCCGTTGCGCCTGGTCGTGGTCGGCGGTGAAGGCGACGCGCCTGCACTGGATCGAGCAGAAGCAGATGTACGTCCTCGTGCAACTGGCGCTCAGCAAGCACCCTGACCTGCCGCACGTCCCGCTGGTCGTCGACCTCGTGAAGACGGCCGACGAGCGCGCCATCGCCGGCTGGTGTTCGCGCGCCAGCAATTCGCCTGGCCCTTCGTCGCGCCGCCCGGCGTGCCGAAGGACCGCGCCGACGCTCTGCGGGCCGCCTTCGACGCGACCATGCAGGACAAGGCCTATCTGGCCGAGGCTGAGAAGGCCAAGCTTGAGATCATGCCGGTCGCCGGCGCCGACATCGAGAAGCTGATCGTCGAACTCTATGGCACGCCCGCGGCGGTGGTGGCGAAGGCGACAGAGATGATCAAATAGCTGCGACAGGCAAGCGTTTGCTCACGCTCAAGCTTGGCGCCGCGAAGCACGCGCGTGTGGCGTAACACCACACCGTCACGCGCGGCCTTGACCGGCGCATCCATCTGCCTGCGAAATGATGACGGCCTGCCGGGTCAAGCCGGCAGTGACCGCAAAGGGAGGGACACGTGCGCCTATGGCCAACAGCCTTCATCGTCTGCGCGTTCGTTGCGACGGTGCTTCCGTCGGAGCCGCATGCCCAGAGCGTGGCCGAGTTCTACAAGGGCAAGTCCATCGACGTGTACATCGGCACCAGCGTCGGCGGCGGCTACGATGCCTACGCGCGCATCCTCTCCCGCCACATGGGCAAGCACATTCCCGGCAACCCGGTGCTGGTGCCGAAGAACATGGCGGGCGGCGGCGGCATCAGGCTCGCGAACTTCCTCTACAACGCCGCGCCCAAGGACGGCACTGGTGTTCGGCACGTTCAATCGCGGCACCGGCTTCGATCCGCTTGTTCGGCAACAAGTCGGCGCAGTTCGACGCCACCCGATTCAACTGGCTCGGCAGGACCAACGACGAGGTCAGCATCTGCGTCGCCTGGCACACCACCGGCGTCGACCGCTGCGCAGCAGGTGCTGGAGAAGGAGCTCGTGGTCGGCGCCTCCGGCACCGGCGCGGACACCTACCAGTTTCCCAAGATCGCGAACGGCGTGCTCGGCACGAAATTCAAGATCGTCACCGGCTATCCCGGCGGCAACGACATCGACCTCGCGATGGAGCGCAGCGAGGTGCAGGGCCGCTGCGGCTGGTCATGGACCAGCGCGAAGGCCACGCACCCGACCTGGCTGCCGGAGAAGCAGTTCGACACGCTATTCCAGATGGGGCTGTCCAAGCATCCCGAACTGCCGGACACGCCGCTGATCATGGATCTCGCCAAGACCGACGAGGG
>CAWKMR010000062.1:0-13845 GCA_963850705.1 uncultured Alphaproteobacteria bacterium
TCAACAGCCACCCGAACTTCTCGCGCGCCTTCTTCGCGATCTCCGGGCTCGGCGTGTTCGACGGCGGGAACTCGTCCTTCCAGTGGAACGGCTTGCAGGCGTTGATCAGCGCCACCGAGTGCGTGATGTTGCCGACCTTGCGGCGCTCCGGCGGGATCGCGGGATCGGCGTTCGAATCCCACGAGCCCTTGATGAACTGGATCGACTCCACCGGATCGGTGCGGGTGATCATCGCCCACAGCATGTGGTCGAGATTGGTGACGTCGACGTCGTCGTCGCACACCACGATGTATTTCGAGGCATAGGCCGACGCGCCGCATTGCGCGGCGACGTGCGCGGCCTGCACCGCATGGCCGGGATAGCGCTGCGTGATCGACACCGCGTGCAGCATGCGCGCGCCGCCGACCTCGTGGCACCACACCTGGTTCACGCCCGGCACGCCGGCATTGACCATGTTCTGCTTGATGAGCGCGGAGCGCATCACCGCGCGGTAGCGCGCCATCTCGTCCGGCCCGCCGCCCATCGGCGGCACGCCGAGCAGGATCGGATCGTTGCGGTAATAGACCGCCTGGATGTCGATCACCGGCAGGTCGCGCACGCCGCCGGCATAGTGGCCGGTCCATTCGCCGAACGGACCCTCGGGATGGCGCCTCACCGGATCGACCCAGCCTTCGATCACGACCTCGGCATTGGCGGGGAAGGGCAGGCCGGTCACCTTGCCCTTCACCATCTTGACCGCGCGGCCGCGCATGCCGCCGATGATGTCGATCTCGAACGTGCCGTAGGGCGCTTCCACGCCGCCGTAGAAGAAGGCGAGCGGATCGCCGCCGAGCACCATCGCGATCGGCATCTTCTCGCCGCGCGCGAAATATTTCTCGCGGTGGATCCAGCCGTGGTGGCCCTTCGCCGTCACCAGGCCGACGGTCTTCTTGTCATGCACCTGTGCGCGATAGGCGCCGGCGTTGAGCCAGTTCTCTTCCGGATCGCGGGTGACGCTGTAGGTGCCGGTGCCGATGTAGCGGCCGCCGTCCTTCTCGTGCCAGATCGGCGAGGGGAATTTCGTGATGTCGATGTCGTCGCCGGTGACGATGTTCTCGAACACCGGGCCGTCCTCGACGATCTCGTGCTTGATGATTTTCGGGTCCGCCAGATAGGCTTCGCGATAGGCGTCGCTCAGCTCCCATTTGGTGAGGTGGTCGGGGAAGCCGAGCGTCATGTTGCGGCGGACGCCGGCGAACATGTTGAGCAGCAGCCGGAAGCCCTTGGGACAGCCGGGCACCTCGTCGAACACGACGCAGGGGCCGTTCTCCGCGCGCAGGATCGCCTCCGCAACCAGCCCGATGTCCTCCTGCCAGGTCGCGCCCTTGAGGTGCTTCACCTCGCCGAGGCGCTCGGCGGCGCTGAGCCACTCGCGCAGGTCGTCATAGGCAATGTGGGCGGCGACGTTGCTTCCTGCGGTCATTTTTTGTTTCTCCCGATGTGGGCTCCTTATATCCGGCATGGCCGGGCTTGTCATATACGCGGCCATGCGACACCGGCGCTCTCCTCCGTCCTCACCCTGAGGAGCGAGCGCAGCGAGGGGGCGTCTCGAAGGGCGAGGGCGGCCCAGACCGTGACATTATCGCTTGTTTCGCCGGGCGAGAATGTGGAGTTGATCGAAATCTCCGCGAATGAGCGCTTCCTTTTTCGCGCGCGACCAACCCTTCACCTGACGTTCGGCCGCGATGGCGTCGGTGATCCGATCAAACCACTGCGAAAATGCCAAGGTGACCGGACGACGCTTGGCGGTGTAGCCGTCATAGGTGCCCGCGTTGTGCTCGGCGAGGCGTTGCTCGAGTCCAGAGCGTGCGGTGCCGGTGTAGTAGCTGTTGTCCGAGCAGCGCACGATGTAGAGAAATGCGCCTTCGCTCATGGGGCCGACCTATCCTTCGAGACGCGGCCTGCGGCCGCTCCTCAGGATGAGGTCGGATCGGGGGTCGCGCAATGCCTCGAAGAGGCGGGGGCGGTCTCCATGTTTCGAGACGATGCGGCCTGCTACACTGTGTGTTGTTTCGACGACCGCAGGAAGGCTTGAGACGGATGTACAGGGACTTGCGTGAATTCATCGCCGAGGTCGAAAAGCTCGGCGCGTCTGCGGCGCGTCATGGAGGCCGACCCGCATATCGAGCTCGGCGGCATCACCGAGGTCGCGGCCGGGCTGCCGGAATGTCCGGCGCTGCTGTTCGACCGCATCAAGGGCTACCCGGCGGGCTTCCGCATCTTCACCAATGCCACCACCAATCCGCAGCGCGCCGCGCTGGCGCTCGGGCTCGATCCGGCGCTGCGGCCTCTCGACGCACTCAAGGCCTGGATGGCGAAACGCCAGACGCTCAAGCACCACAAGCCGGTGACGGTGAAGGACGCGGCGTTCCTCGAGAACAGCGTCAGCGGCGACGCCGTCGACTCTGCGCAAGCTCCCGGCGCCGGTGTGGCACACCAAAGACGGCGGGCCCTATATCGGCTCAGGCTCGATCGTGATCATGCGCGATCCCGATAGCGGCTGGATCAACGCCTCGATCTATCGCGTGCAGGTGCACGGCAAGAACAAGGTCACCGTGCAGTTCGATCATCAGGGCCGGCACGGCGCGATCATCGCCAAGAAATACTGGGACGCGGGCAAATCCTGTCCGCTCGCGATCGTCAACGGCATGGACCCGGCGCTGTTCATCGCGGGCTTCGAATATCTCGCCGCAGGGCAATCGGAATACGAGTTCGCGGGCGCCATCAAGGATCGTCCCGCTTGAGGTGATCGCGGGGCCGAAGACCGGCCTGCCGCTGCCCGCGCATGCCGAGATCATCCTCGAAGGCGAACTGCTGTCGCCGGACCAGGAGACGCTGCCGGAAGGTCCGTTCGGCGAGTTCACCGGCTATTACGCCGCCGACAAGCGGCCGTGTCCGGTGATGCGCGTCGACGCGATCCACCATCGCAACGATCCGATCCTGCTCGGGTCGCCGCCGATGAAGCCGCCGCGGTTCCATTTCGGCCTGCCGTTTCGCGCTGCCGGCATCTGGAGCAATCTGGAGATGGCCGGCGTCACCGACGTGGTCGGGGTCTGGCAGCACGTCGCGCAATTGATGACCGTGGTCGCGCTCAAGCAGCGCTACGCCGGGCACGCCAAGCGCGCCGGGCTGATCGCCGCCGCCAACAGCTATATGGGCCGGCTGGTCGTGGTGGTGGACGAGGACGTCGATCCCTCCGACATCAACGACGTGATGTGGGCGATCACCACGCGCTGCGAGCCGTCGGAGCAGATCGACATCGTGCGCGACGCCTGGTCGTCGGCGCTCGATCCGCGCATCCCGGAGGAGGACAAGCGCCGCGGCGTCACCTCGCATTCCAAGGCGGTGATCGAGGCGGTGAAGCCGTTCCCGTGGATCGACAAGTATCCGCCGACCTCGGCGCTGACGCAGGACGAGGCGCGCGCGATCGCGGACAAATGGGGCGCGGTGTTGAAGGGTTAATTGCTGCCTTGTGTCCCGGGCGCAGCGCAGCACGAAGTGATGCGCTGCAGACCCGGGATCGTTCCAAACTCCGAACCTAATCTGGAGCGTCTCTGGACGGTCCCGCATCAGCGGTGCATCACTGCGTGCTGCACCGCGTCCGGGACACGAGATCATTCCAGCACCGTCACCGTCGCGCCGGTGGTGCCGCCGACCGACACATCCGGGCAGGTGCTGAGCGCCGCCAGCAAATCCATCTCCGCCCGCAGCGTCACATGCGCGCCCGGCGGCTTCGGGCGGATGTGCGAATGTTCCAGCTCGCCATCCGGATGGATGATCATGTGCTGGAAGATGTTGAACGGGCTCGGCACGTCCTCGAGCGCGATGCCGTAGGGCGCGAGCGCGGTCGAAAGGTTCTCGGTGCAACCGCGCGGCGGCATTTCCGACAGCGGCCGCCCGTAGGTTTTTTCCCACATGCCCCGCGCGGCGGCGAGCTCGTGGCGCTTGCGGCTGCACATGCCTTCCTGCAGGTCGTGGTGGCCTTCCTTGAAGGTGTCCTCGACGATGGTCATCAGCGTGTTGTTGAGCTTCGACACCAGCATGTCGCCGGTCGAGATGAACACCTTGCGCTGGTTCGCCTTGGTGCGCGCCTGGTCGAAACGCTCGCGCAAATTGTCGCGGTTGAAGCAGACGAAATCGATGATGGTCTGCGAGCGGATGCGGACCGACTGGCCCTTCTTGAGATCGAAGGTAAAACCCGTATTGCGCGGGAGGTCCTTCTCCCAGATCACCGTTTCGGCCATTCCAACGCTCCAGCCCAAGAAAGTCGCGGCAAATTAGAGGGGTGTGCCGCCACTGTCCACATCGGCGCGGCGATGCGCTAAAGAGTGTCCCGACATCGGCGGCGTGCCGCCTTCACGTTCGAGGAGAGTTCCCATGAATGCACCCGTCCGGCATCTGCCTTGGATCGGCGGCGCGGCAGCGGTCGCGGCCGAAACGAAGTTTTCGCCGCTCATCTCGCCGATCGACGAGACCTCGGCCTCGCAGATCGTCGAATCCGACGCCGTCATCATCGACGCCGCCGTCAAGCACGCCTACGGCGCCTATATGAAGCACATCGACGCGACGGTGGCGAAGCGGCTCGAATGGCTCAATGCCGCCGCCGACGCCATCGACAAGATCGAGGCCGAGCTGGTGCGCTCGCTGATCCGCGACATCGGCAAGCCGCGGCGCGCCGCGACCTTCGAGGCCAAGCGGGCAGGGGCGTTCATCCGCGCCTGCGCCGCGCAGCTTCCGCATATCAACGGCGAGGTGCTGCCGCTCGATACCATGCCGACCGGCGCCGGCCGCTTCGGTTTCACCACGCGTATTCCCTATGGTGTCGTCGCCGCGATCACGCCGTTCAACGGGCCGGTGAACCTCCTGGTGCAGAAGATCGCGCCCGCGATGGCGGTCGGCAATGCGGTGGTGGTGAAGCCGTCGCCGCCCGGCACCGAGGTCGCGCTCCTGATCGCGGAGGCGGTGAAGAAGGCGGGCGTGCCCGACGGGCTGTTCAATGTCGTGCCGGGCGGCCGGCAGACCGCGCAGATCCTGGTCGCGCATCCCTTGGTCGCCGCCGTCACCGCGACCGGCTCGACCGCCATGGGCAATGCGCTCGCGCGCGCCGCCGGCGCCAAGAAATTCGTCGGCGAGCTCGGATCGAACGCGGCGAATATCGTCTGCGCCGACGCCGATCTCGCGGATGCGGCAACGCGCATCGCGGGCGCCGGCTTCGAGGCGAGCGGCCAGCAATGCATCTCCGCGCAGCGCGTGATTGTCGAGCGCGCGGTCTACGAGAAATTCCTCGAGCTGTTCGTCGCCGCCGCCAACAAGCTCAAGGTCGGCGATCCGGAGGATGCCGCGATCGACGTCGGCCCGATGGTGAGCCGCGAGGCCGCCGATCGCGTCGAGGCGATGGTCGCGGACGCCGTCGCCAAGGGCGCGAAGCTCGTGCGCAAGCCCGAGCGCAACGGCTGCATCCTCGGCCCGGCGATCGTCGCCGACGCGCCGCCGGAGGCGCGGCTGATGGGCGAGGAGGCGTTCGGGCCGGTGGTGGTCGTGCAGCCGGTCGACAGCGTGGACGCCGCGATTGCGCTCGCCAATTCGTCGGAGTTCGGCTTGCAGGGCGCCTGCTTCACCAAGAGCCTCGAAACCGCGTTCAAGGTCTCGCGCCAGCTCCGCGTCGGCTCGCTCTGGATCAACGACGCCAGCCGCTTCCGCCTCGACATGTATCCGTTCGGCGGCGTCGGCTCGTCCGGCTTCGGCCGCGAAGGCGTGCGCTACGCCATGGAGGAATTGTCGCAGTGGAAGTTCACGGGAATGCGGGTTACACCGTAACAGCTACCGCTCGTCCCCGCGCAAGCGGGGACCCAGACCAAGAAGACTCTGGATGCCCGCTTTCGCGGGCATGAGCGGAGAGAGCCGAGGCCTCCTCCAAGAAACGTCAGAAGAAAAGGAAACAACACCTTGGCAGCGTCGCCTCACAACCCGCCGTTCCGCGCCGATCACGTCGGCAGCCTGCGCCGCCCGCAAGCGCTCGTCGATGCGCGTTCGCGCTATCGCAAGAAAGAGATCGGCAAGGACGAGCTCGGCAAGGCGGAGGACGGCGCCATCCGCGAGGTGGTGGCGCTGCAGGAGTCGATCGGCCTGAAATCGATCACCGACGGCGAATTCCGGCGGCAGAACTACATCATCGATTTCTACTTCAAGGCGTTCGGCCGCGACGGCATCGGCTTCGAGCCGGGCCAGTTCTATCATCGCAACGACAAGGGCGAGAAGCTCCCGGCCGAGCGCATGGTGGTGAAGGCGAAGGCCAAGTGGTCGGGTCCGATCTTTGCCGAGCACTTTTCATTTCTGAAGTCGGTGACGAGAGAGACGGCGAAGATCACCGTTCCGTCGCCGTTGATCCTGCACTTCCTCGGCGGCAATGACGCGGTGCTGCGCGGCGCCTACACGACGCTCGATGCCTTCTGGACCGATCTGATCGAGGTGTATTCCAAGGAGCTGGCCGCGCTGCACGCCGCGGGATGCCGATATCTCCAGATCGACGAGACGTCGCTGGTGAAATTCGGCGATCCGGAAATCCGTGCGGTACTGGATGAGCGCGGCGACGACTGGCAGAAGCTTGCGGCGTCGTATGTCGAGGTGCTGAACGCGATCCTCGCCAAAATCCCCGCGGGCCTCAATGTCGGCATGCATGTCTGCCGCGGCAACCGGCTCGGCTTCTGGCAGGCCGACACCGGCTACGAGTTCATGGCGGAACAGATTTTCAAGAAGCTCAATGTCGGCTTCTACCTGCTCGAATTCGACAGCGCGCGCGCCGGACCGCTCGACGCCTTGCGGCTGATGCCGGACGGCAAGACCGCCGTGCTCGGCCTGATCACGACCAAGAGCCCGGAGCTCGAGGACCGCGAGGCATTGCGGCAGCGGGTGATGGAAGCCTCCAAGCATGTGCCGCTCGACCGTCTGTGCCTGAGCCCGCAATGCGGATTTTCCGGCGACGTGCGCAACGCCGTGATGTCGATCGACCAGCAGGCGGCGAAGCTTCGCCTGCTGGTGGAAACTGCCCGATCGATCTGGGAGGATGCGCGCTGACTCATGCCGCTCTCCGGAATCAAGGTTCTTGATCTGACGTCCGTCGTCGTCGGCCCCGCCGCGACGCTGCGGCTCGCCGACCTCGGCGCCGAGATCATCAAGATCGAAGCGCCGGAGGGTGACCTCTTGCGCACATTGGGCGGGCCGTCGCCGTCGGGAAAGCTGTCCGGAAAATTTCTGCATTTCAATCGCGACAAGCGCTTCGTCGGTCTCAATCTGCGCGCCCCGGAGGGCCTGAAGGCGCTGCGGACGATCATGCAGTCCTGCGACGTGTTCATCACCAATGTGCGGCCGGACTCGCTCGCGCGCATGGGGCTTGATGCGGCGGCGTGCCGGAACGCGAAGCCCGACCTCATCCACTGCATCATCACCGGCTTCGGTCCGGGCGGGCCGTATCGCGGCCGTCCCGCCTACGACACGGTGCTGCAGGCGGCGTCGGGGCTTGCCGGCCTCACCATCGAGCGCGACGGCGCGCCGAGCTTTGCGCCATTCCTCGCCGCGGATCACGTGGTCGCGGAGATCGCGGCGGGCGCTGTTGCTGCGGCGCTGGTGCGGCGGTTCCGGACCGGCGAGGGGGCGACGATCGAAATCCCGATGCATGAGACCATGGCGGCGTTCGTGCTGCAGGAGCATCTCGGTCCCGCGACTTTCGATCCGCCGCTCGGACCGCCCGGCGACCGCCGCGTGCTCGATCCCAATGCGCGGCCGATCGCGACCCAGGATGGATGGATTGCGATCACCGCGAACACCGACGCGCAGGCGAAGGTTTTCCTGCGCGCGGTCGGCCGCGAAGACCTGATCGACGATCCGCGGTTCTCGAGCGTGGCGGCGCGCGTGAAGAACTCAAACGAGTGGTATCGCCTGCGGGAAGAGTTGATCGCCAAGGGCACGACCGCGCATTGGCTGAAGCTGTTTGCCGAGCTCGACATCCCGGCGATGCCCTGCCACGCGCTGGCGGCGATTCCCGACGATCCGCACCTGACCGCGGTCAAGCTGGTGGAGCGCGCGGTGCATCCGACCGAGGGGCCGGTCCGGTCGGTTCGGCCGACCCTCATGGTCGACGGCGAGCCCGTGCGTTCCGAGTCGCCTGCGCAGCCGTCTGGGCGCGGACACCCGAAAGGTCCTCGCGGAGGCTGGCTATTCCGACGCGGAGATCGACGACCTGGTCAGGTCCGGCGCCGCGGTCGCGGCCTGATCGCGCTGCGCTTTGTCACGTTGTGACCACGATTTTTCGCCAATAACGTGCATGTGTTTCGCCGCCACTGGCGGATTGCGTGCCGTTAAGGAGTTGTTGACGACCGTCTGCCGTTCTCTGGGGAGCGCCCGGGGAGAGGCGTCGCGGGGACACGACATGCATCGTTCGGCTCTTACCTTGTCCGGTATTCTGGTTGCCGCCGCTGTGCTGGTTGCGGCCGAGCCGTCCTACGCCCAGCGGGTCGCAAACCAGGCGCAATCGGGCGCGAGCTATGAGGCGAGGCTCGCGGCCTACACCCGCGCGCGCAACGCCTATGAGGCGGAGGCGAGCGCCTATTGGGATCAGATCTCGGAGAAGCGCCGCACCCGATTCGCCAAGCGTCGCAACAATCAGGCAGTCGGGCTCGACGACTATGTGCTGACGCAGCCGCCGGTCTATACCGGCCCGCCGAAGCCGCCCGATCCGGACCCGCAGCCCGAGACCAAGCCGCCGCGTGCGCCGATCCCGGTGGTCGCGGATTTTCTCAAGGCAGCTTCCGATCACTACCGCTTCGCGCCGCAGCGGCCCGCCAGCGACCTCGACTTCAAGCGCGCCTACGCCAAAGAGGCGAAAGCCGCCGGGCTCACCCGCGACCAGATCGTGCGCATCTATGCATTCGAGACCGGCGGCAACGGCACCTACGATGTGCAGTCCGGGCTTACGCATCCGCGGCCGAACGCGCGCGCGATCTCGACCGCCGTCGGCTATAACCAGCTTCTCACCACCAACAGCGTGAGCCTGCTCGCCGGCCACGGCGACCATTTCCTCCAGGCACTGCGGCAGAGGGACGTCGCCGACAGCAAGATCGCGTATCTCCGCCGCATGATTGCGTTCAGCCGCACGGTGCCGAACCAGTGGGGTGAGCACGACAAGCTTGCCAAGACGCGCGGCGGCCTGGGCATCCATGCGGCGGTGCTGGACCGCGACTTCGGTCCGCTACTGCAGGTCCAGAAGCTTCTGGACTCGGTCAAGTTTGCGCAGACCAAAGGACACGAGGCGACGACTGACGGCGGCCGAGCTCGAGATGATGAACCTGACCGGCGACGGCAATGGGATCGATCTCGTCACCATGCCGCAGTCGTTGCGCGAGCGGGTGCCGACCTCGAACTTCTTCCAGCGCGGCGGCTATGAGCGCAACGGCATCGCGCGCCGCACCGGAACGGTTGCGGCGCTCTACGCCGAGATGAACGGCATCATGGACCGGATGTCGCAGCAGCCCGGCGCCAAGGAATTGGCGTCGGCGTTTTAGCCCAGAAGAACCGAAGGCCGTTGCGCGGCGGGTGCGCACCGAGATGTGGGACGAAGAGCCCGCGCCTAATTCCAGGACTTGATCGCCGACGTCTCGTCATCGAAGATTTTGATCAGGCTGTTGAAGCCGGACGATTCAAGTGCGTCCCGAACCACGCCATTGGCGTGACCTATCTTCATTTCGCCGCCGGCCGACTGGAGCAATCGCGCCAACGTCAGGAAGACACGTAATCCTGCGCTGCTGACATATTCGAGCTTGTCGAGATTGAGCAGAATTCTTTTGGCCCCGCTTTTGGAGTAACCGACCAGCGCATCATGTGCGTTGCCGGAGGTTGACGTGTCCAGGCGCCCGGCCATGTCCAGAATGAGGATGTCGTCGTGCTGTCTGGATTTTATTTCCATGGAACTATCCCTCGATAGATTGATCTCAGTTTCGATCGAGCGCGTTGACGCGCTTGACGACCGTCACGACGTTCTTGCCGGCCCGTCGCTGATAGGAAAAATCGTCAGCAATCTTCTTCACCAGATGAATTCCTAGTCCGCCAAGTGGACGGGCTTCCAACGGCGCCGCGATATCCGGCGAGTCCTTGGCCCAAGGATCGAATGGAACGCCGTCGTCGGTAATCACCATGCTGAGGCGATTGTCTGCCAATCCTACCTTGATCTCGATCTCGTGCTCGCCGTCGTCCTCGTAGGCATAGGAAACGATGTTGCTGATGAGTTCATCGACAATAAGGTCGATCTTCATAACGTCGTGAGAGGGAATGCCGCGTACGTCAGCGAATTGTTTAAGTGCAGTCTGCACCAGGGCTATATCCGAAAGCCGGTTCTTGATCGTGATCTGCATTCGTAAGTGCGCAGGTCTGCATGCCCGATCTGACACTGGCACGATGCAAGGCTGATGTGCAACCGACAATCAGAATCGGTTGCGGGCCGGACTTCTTGTCCGTGTGTGGTTGCCGGCTGCCGAACTTTACGCCAGCAAATTGGCATCGCTGGTGATTGCGTAGTCAACGAACGGTCTTGGTTGCCCGAAGATATAGCGGCGATCCCGCGGCTGTCGCAGCAGCCCGGCGCCAAGGAATTGGCGTCGGCGTTCTAATTATTGCAGCGAGCAGGGCGCTTATTGTTGTGCCCTCTCCCCTTGCGGGAGAGGGCAGCTCGGTCTTGCAGCGAAAAGGAATGGGTGAGGGGTGTTTTCTTTGCGTGCGCGCTACGCGCGCAACCCCTCACCCAATTTTTTGTTTCTGATATTTCGGAGTAGCCCTCTCCCGCAAGGGGGAGGGCACAATGACAACCGCGTTGCTCGCGGCTACATCACGAGCACGATCTTCCCGAAGTGCTGGTTGGCGCGCATCATCGCGAGCGCATCCGCGACCTTGTCGAGCGGGAAGGTCTTGTCGATCGGCAGCGTAAGCTTGCCGTCCTCGACCGCGGGCCAGATGTCCGCGCGCATCAGCCGCGTGACCTCGTTCAACTCGTCCTGGGTGCGGGTGCGGTTGGTGACGCCGATATAGTCGAGCCGCTTGAGCGCGTGCAGGTCGAAATTGATCTCGCCCTTCTGTCCGCCGAGCCGGCCGACATTGACGATGCGCCCGAGCAGCGCCGCCGCTTCGAAACTTCCCTGCACGGTCGTGCCGGACACCATGTCGACGATCAGGTTGACGCCCTTGTCGCCGGTCGCCTTCTTCACCTGCTCGGGCCATTTCGGATCGGTCGTATCGATCGCGAGATCGCAGCCGTATTCCTTGAGTCGCGCGCGGCGGCCGGGATGGGTGGATGTGCCCATCACCATCGACGCGCCCTTGAGCTTGCCGATCTGCATCCCCATCAGCCCCACGCCCGAACTCGCGCCCTGGATCAGCAGCGTCTCGCCGGCCTTAAGACGTCCGGCGGTGACGATGGCGTTGTGCATGGTCTGCAGCGCGACCGGAAAGCAGGCCGCCTGCTCGTAGGTCATGTTGTTGGCGGGGATGCGCGTGGCGCGGTGTTCGTCGGTCGTGACGTATTCGGCGTAGCCGCCGGCCGCCGCGGCCATCACGCGGTCGCCGGCCTTGAAGCCTTTCACGGCGCTGCCGACCGCCTCGACTTCGCCGGAGCATTCAAGCCCGAGCCGAGCGCCGACGCCGCCCACGCGGCCGTGCTGGTGGCCCATCGCGACGGTGAGGTCGGCGCGATTGAGGCTCGTCGCCCGCACACGGACCAGGATTTCGGTCGGCTTCGGCTCCGGCTTCGGCAGATCGCGGACTTCGACGCCGTTCTCGCCCAGGACTGCGGCTTTCATGTTGTTTCCTCCCACACACTATTGCTTTGCAGATTGTATCAGTTTCAGCAGCCGTTCCGGAGTCGCCGGCAGGTCGTTGACGCGCACGCCGAACGGCTTCAGCGCATCCTCGATCGCGGAGACGATCGCGGCCGGTGCGCCAATGGTGCCGCTTTCGGCCGCGCCTTTGACGCCGAGCGGGTTGAGCGGCGTCGGCAATTCCATGTGATGGATCTCGATCGGCGGAATGGTGTCGGACGTCGGCAGCATGTAGTCGGCGAAGGTCACGGTCTGAGGCTGGCCGGACGCGTCGTAGCGCATCCACTCGTAGAGCGTTGAGCCGACGCCATGCGCCACCGCGCCGTGGACCTGGCCTTCCACCATCATCGGACTGATCATGCGTCCGCAGTCGTGCACCACGATGTAGCGCTTGAGGCGGACGTGGCCGGTTTCGGGATCGACCTCCACCTCGCAGACATGCGTGCCGTTGGTGTAGGTGATCGCCGGCGGCACGAAATCGTTCGACGCCGCGAGCCCGGGCGTCACGCCGGCCGGCAGCGAGAAGCCGGCGACGCCGCTCAGTGCATGCGCGATCTCGCCGAGGCTCTTCTTCATGCCGGGCACGCCGCGCACGCGCACGTCGCCGTCGACGAGCTCGAGGTCTTCGGCCGCGACTTCCAGCATCGCCGACGCGACCGCTTTCGCTTTGTCGGCGACCAGCTTCGACGCGATGTGCAACGCGCTGCCGGCGGTGACCGCCTGGCGGCTCGCATAGGAGCCGTGGCCGAGCGCCGACGCGGCGGTGTCGCCGGCGATCACCTGCACCTGATCGGCGGTCACGCCGAAGGTTTCGGCGGCAAGCTGCGCCAGCATGGTGTGGGTGCCTTGGCCCTGGTCGGTGGCGCCGGTCGCGACCACGATCTTGCCGGAGGCGCCGACTCGAACGCTGACACTTTCAAACGGGCCGCGCCCGGTGCCTTCGACATAATTGGCAAGACCAAGCCCGATGAACCGTCCCTGCTTGCGTGCCGCCTCCTGCCTTGTCGGGAAGTCGCCCCAGCCGGCGGCCTCAAGCGCGCGGCGCTGTAGACTCCGGATAGTCGCCGCTGTCGTAGGTCATCGGCAGCCCGTCGCGCGTCACCACCTCGGTGACGTAGGGCATCTGCTCGGGGCCGATCAGATTGCGGCGGCGGACTTCGTCGCGCGGCAGCGAGAGGCGCTCGGCGATGCGGTCGAGCAGGCGCTCCATCACATAGGTGCCCTGCGGCCGTCCGGCGCCACGGCTCGAGGTCGCGGGCGCGAAATTGGTGAGGCATACGGCGAAGCCGATGTTGACCGCCGGCAGCACATAGGGACCGAGGAAATTCGTCGCGGAATTCTGCGCCGTCGACAGACCGGACGGCGTCGCCGCGCCGTGATCGTGATGGACCTTGCCACGTACCGCCAAAAGCCTGCCGTCGGCGTCGACCGCGGCTTCAAGGTCCCAGTCTTGCTCGCGTTCGTGATTGGTGGCCGTGAAGCTTTCGCGCCGGTCCTCGATCCACTTCACCGGCGCGCCGAGCAGGTAGGCCGCCGCCGGCACCACCAGCTCTTCCGGATAGAACGGGTTCTTCGGCCCGAAGCCGCCGCCGACATGCGGCGCGATCACCCGCACCTGGCTTTCGGCAAAGCCCAGCGTGTCGACGATGACGCGCTTGGCCTTGTGCGGCATCTGGGTTCCGTCCCAGACCGTGAGCAATTCCTCGGAGGCGTCGTAGCGGGCGAGCACCGCGCGGGTCTCGATCGCATGGCCGCCGCCCTTGTGGATGCGGAAGCGCTGCGCGATGCGGTGCGCGGCGTTCGCGAAGGCGCGCTCGGCGTCGCCGTATTTCAGCGCCCACTGCGCCACGAGATTGTCGGCGCAGTCCAGCCGCGCCTTGGGCGCGCCGGCAGCGAGCGCTGCGACGGGATCGGTGACCGCCGGCAGCTCCTCGTAGTCGAGCACGAC
>CAWKMR010000063.1:0-36745 GCA_963850705.1 uncultured Alphaproteobacteria bacterium
CTCATTGTCTTCCAACCTCAACGGCGAGGTGATCGGGGTCAACACGGCGATCATCTCGCCGTCGGGCGGATCGATCGGCATCGGCTTCGCGGTGCCGTCGAAGACGGCGCTCACGGTGATTGATCAGCTCAAGGAATTCGGCGAAACCCGGCGTGGCTGGCTCGGCGTGCGCATCCAGGTGGTGACTGACGAGATCGCCGAGAGCCTCGGCATCAAGCCGGCGCGCGGCGCATTGGTTGCCGGCGTCACGAGCGCGGTCCGGCGCGCCCGCCGCATCATGCCTGGCGACGTCATCATCCGGTTCGACGGCAAGGATATCCGCGAAATGCGCGACCTCCCGCGCGTGGTCGCCGACACGCCGGTGGGCAAAGAAGTTCCGGTCATCATCATCCGCAAAGGCAAGGAAGAGACGCGCACGGTCAAGCTCGGACGCCTGGAGGACAGCGAAAAGCAGGCGGCGTTGACCAACAAACCCGAGGCCGACCCGCCGTCGCCGCCGCCGGTGGTGAAGCGGACGCTCGGCATCGACCTCGCCAATCTCAGCGACGACCTGCGCAAGAAGTTCAAGATCCGCGATACCGTCAAAGGCATCGAATCCTCAATATCGAGGCCAACTCGCCGGCCGCCGACAAGCGGCTCAACGCGGGCGACGTGATCGTCGAGATCGCGCAGGAAGCGGTGCAGAGCGCCGACGACTTCCAGACCAAGGTCGACCGCCTGCGCAAGGAGAAGCGCCCCTCGGCGCTGCTGCTGGTTGCCGGCACCGACGGCGAACTGCGCTTTGTCGCGCTAAGCCTGCAATAAACGCCTTTTAGGGCGCGGTCTTTACCCGCGCCCGGATTGCTCAATCCAGCACGTGGTTGACCATGCCGTCGGCGAGCTTCGGCTCGAACCAGGTGGACTTCGGCGGCATGATCTTGCCGGCATCGGCCACCGCCATCAGGTCGTCCATCTGCGTAGGATAGAGCGCGAAGGCGACCGCCATTTCGCCGGATGCGACCCGCTTCTCCAACTCACCAAGGCCGCGGCCGCCGCCGACGAAATCGATCCGCTTGTCGGTGCGTGGGTCGGTGATGCCGAAGATCGGCTCGATGACGTTGCGCGCGAGCAGCGTGATCGGCAGCCGGCCGATCGGGTCGGCCGCGGGAATGTGCTCGGGCTTGAGTTTCAGCCGATACCAGCGGCCGCCGAGATACATGCCGAATTCGCCGGCCGACGTGGGCCGCACCGGCTTGTCCGATGTCTCGACCGCGAACCGCGACTTCAATTCAGTGAGCACCTGATCCGCGCTGCGGCCGTTGAGATCGCGGATGACGCGGTTGTAGTCGAGGATCGTCATCTGGTGATGCGGAAACACCACCGAGAGAAAATCGCTGTGCGAGCCGGCGCCACTGCGGGCTTGCGCGACGCGCGCGGCCGCCGCCGAGCGGTGGTGACCGTCGGCAATATAGATCGCCGGTAGCGCATCGAAGGCGCGCGTCAGCGCGGCGATGGTCGCGTCATCGGAAACGACCCACATCTGATGGCGCACGCCGTCGTCGGCGGTCACGTCGACGTCCGGCGCCCCGGCGCTCGCTTTCGTCAGCAGGGCGTCGATCTCAGGCGCGGCCGGGTAGCCCATCATCACCGGGCCGGTCTGCGCATTGACCGCTTCGATCTGACGGACGCGGTCGTCCTCCTTCACCGGTGTGGTCAGCTCGTGCTTGCGAACGCGGTTGGTGGCGTAATCCGCGAGCGAAGCGACCGCCGCGAGCCCGGTCTGCACACGGCCGTTCCAGGTGAGCCGGTAGACGTAGTAGGCCGGCTTGGCGTCGCGGATCAGCGCGCCGCTCTGAACCATGTGATCGAGATTTTCCCGCGCCTTGGCGTAGACCGCCTTGTCATAAGGGTCGATTGCCGGGTCGAGGTCGATTTCGGGCTTCGAGATATGCAGGAAGCTCCATGGCTTGCCTTTGGCGCGCTCGCGCGCCTCGGCGCTCGACAGGACGTCATAGGGCGGTGCAAGGATTTCGGCAGCGCGGCCGGGCGCCGGGCGCAAAGCACGGAATGGGGAAATGAGGGGCAAGGGTCACTCCACGAATGCCGAGTTCGGCGTCTGTTTAGTCGGCAGGGACGGCGGGATCAATGGCGGGCAAATCGCTCGCGCCGAGGTTGATTTCGCGCGCTGCCACGGTCTACCTCAAGTCCTGTGACAGCCCCGCAAACCATCGACGCGGTCCTCATGGCCGGGCCGACGAGCAGCGGCAAGTCGGCGCTCGCGCTCGCGCTCGCGGAAAAGCTTGGTGGCACCATCATCAACGCCAATTCCATGCAGGTCTATCGCGACCTGCGCATCATTACGGCGCGGCCGACACCGGCCGATGAGGCACGCGTACCGCATCTGCTCTACGGCCACGTCGACGCAGCCGAGAACTATTCGGTCGGCCGCTGGTGCGTTGATGCGCAGGCGGCGATCGCAGAGACGCGGCAGGCCGGGCGGCTTCCGATCCTGGTCGGTGGCACTGGGCTCTATTTCAAGGCGCTAACGCAGGGGCTCGCTGCGGTGCCGCCGATTCCGGCCGAGCATCCGTGCGTCGGTCCGTGATCGGCTTGCGGCCGATGGTGTCGCACCGTTGTATGCGGAGCTGCAGCAGCGCGATCCCCGCACCGCGCAACGTCTGATGCCGGGCGATCGTTCGCGCATCACCCGCGCGCTCGAGGTCGTGCTGGCGACCGGCCGCTCGCTGTCCGACTGGCACAGCGAAGGCATGCCACATAGCGCGTCGAAGACGCGCGTACGCGCTTATGCCGGTCGATGCATCGCGTGCGGTGAAGCTCTTCCTCGACGTCGCGCGCGTCGAGCTGCAACGCCGTATCGACGCGCGTTTCGACGCCATGCTGGAGTCCGGCGCGCTCGATGAGGTTGGAGCGCTTGCGCAGCGCGGGCTAGATCCCCGCGCTGCCGGCGATGAAGGCGCATGGCGTGCCGTGGCTGATCCGCCATCTCAACGGCGAGATCGCGCGCGAGGAAGCGGCCGAAGGTGGCAAGCGCGACACGCGCCGCTACACCAAGCGGCAGGCGACCTGGTTTCGCAATCAATTGCCGGATTTTACCTGGGTGAAGCCGAACGAGGCGCCGGCGCTTGTGGCTGCCGCGATCGGCTGAGTCTGAACGGCGGAAGTGCCTACGGCACAGGCACAAAGTTAATACAACCTTAATCTCTTGCTTCAATATTACAGTGTCGACGTGCGCATTGAATGCCAGTCGGCCGGAATCAGCATCGCCAGCATGAATGCCAGCATCCAGGATGGATACCGACCATGCGTAGATTGGGTTCGATCGGAATTTCCGCCCGCATCGGGATCGCCTTTGCGCTCGCGCTACCGATCACTTTCTGGGCCTTGGGCTCGAACACATTTGAGGCGCTTGAGAATTATCGCCGCGCTGATGTCATCACCCGGCAGAACACGGCGGCGAATGCGCTGATCGCCGGCGTGTATGAAATTCTGATCGAGCGGCAATACGTCAATAACGCGCTACAGGCTGCGGGTCCGGCGACATCGCAAGACCGACAGGACATCGAGCGACACCGTAGCGCTGCACGGACCAAGATCAGTGCGGCCTATGCCGACTTGCTCACGCAGGACTTTCCTAACAAGGCGGCCGTCGTCGCTGAGTTCAAGACCGCGCTCGACAAGGCAGAAGACTATCGGCGCAGATCGGATGCAGCCATCGGTCTGAGCAAGGCGCAACGCGACGCTGAAGTCGTCAAGAGCAGTTATGCTGTTCTGTCAGACTTTGTCGTCTCGGCGCAGAAGCTTTGGAATAGTGTGCTGCGCAACACCAGCCAGCTCGACACCGAGCTTGCCCGGCTTGCGAATATCAGGGTGATTTCCTGGAACATGCGCGATACCGCCGGCCGGGAGCGCGCGACGATATCGCAAGCGCTGTCGTCCAAGTCCGCACTGACAGCGACCAACGTCGCATTCATCAGTTCCATCCGCGCGCAGGTCAGCCAATTGTGGACGCTGTTGCAGACCAATCTGATCGCCGACGAGCATCGGTCGCTGTTGGATGGGCTTCAATCCATCAAGAACGGCTACTTCGGAAAATTCCAGCCGCTCGCCGATCAAATGCGCGAGGCTTCGACGAAGGGCGAAAGCTATCCAATGCCTCTGTCGCAATGGGTCGAGACATCGACTCCGCTTCTTGCCACCATCCTGGACGTGATGGAGGGAGCGAACCAGGCGAGCGAAACGCGGACCGCGGCGTTCCGGCGAGACGCGACATGGAGCCTCGCCGTCAATATCGGATTGCTGCTCCTGGGTGTGCTGTTGGTGGTCGGCGCCATGACCTTCGCCGTCTTCACCATCGCCCGGCCGATGCGGGCGCTGACCGCCAGCATGCTGGAACTCGCCGGCGGAAACTTCAACGTCGTGTTGTCCGGTCTCGGCCGCAAGGATGAGATCGGCGATGTGGCCAACGCGGTCGAGACGTTCAAGATCAAGGCCGAAGAAAAGGCCCGGCTGGAGAAGCGGAGGACCGTCGCGGCCGCTGCCGACCGCGTCATGACCGAGTTCGATGCGGCGGTGGGCGGAATCGTCAAGGCGGCGGTGGCGGGAGATTTCACGCGGCGCGTGCTGCTCGACGACAAGCAGGGCGTGGTGCGCAATCTTGCGAGCGCACTCAACGCGATATGCGATAACTTCAATGCGGTCGTAAGCGACATGGACCGGATGTTCGGTGCGCTCGCCGAGGGTGATCTCACGTGCCGCATCGAGGGCGAGTATCGGGGCGCGTTCCGGCATTGAAGGACAATGCCAACGCCACCGCGGAACGCCTCGCGGAGACCATCGCCAGCGTCAGGATGGCGGTGAACGAAGTGGCCAATGCGGCCGCTGAGATATCCACGAGTACGACCGACCTCTCGCAGCGCACCGAAGAGCAGGCTGCCGGCCTCGAGGAGACGTCGGCGTCGATGGAGGAGCTGTCGGCGACGGTCAAGAAGAACGCCGAGAATGCCCAGCACGCCGATCAGCTCGCCACCGGCACGCGGGAAGTCGCCAGCCGCAGCGGCGCCGTCGTAGCGAATGCGGTGGATTCGATGGCGCGGATCGAGGCGTCTTCGCACAAGATCGGCGACATTATCGGCGTCATCGACGAGATCGCGCGTCAGACCAATCTGCTCGCGCTCAATGCAGCGATCGAGGCAGCGCGGGCTGGCGAGGCCGGACGCGGTTTCTCGGTGGTGGCGTCGGAGGTCCGCGCGCTGGCGCAGCGGTCGTCGCAGGCCGCCAAGGATATCAAGGACCTCATCAACAACAGCTCGGATCAGGTCAAAGAGGGCGTCGAGCTTGTCAAATCCGCGGGCGCATCACTCAATGAGATCGTTCAGTCGATCGAGAACGTGGCCAACATCGTTTCGCAGATCGCTGCGGCCAGCGTCGAGCAGGCGTCGGGAATCGACCAGATCAACAAGGCCCTGACGCAGCTGGATGAGAACGACGCAGCAGAACTCGGCACTGGTCGAGGAGAACGCTGCCACAGCCAAGACGCTGGAACAGCAATCGTCGGAGATGTCCGAACGGATCGTCGATCTTCCAACGTGGATCAGCCTGGGGCGGCTCCTCCAGACCGCCCGGGCGGCTTGAGCCCGCCGTCTTATCGCGGCACGCGCGACAAACAGGTCGTAAAGTGTGATGATGACTTCGACGCACGATCAGCGCGACGATGGTCGCTTCCAGCCTGATACTGCGCTGGGTCGTCGATAGGACGGTGAGCGCGTTCCCGCAGTGCCTGCACCAAGATCTCGAGATCTTTCGGTGGTGCGGGAGAGTGTCGCTGATGTACGCGCATATCGTTCATCACAGATGCGCATAAGACGAGTTGCCTTACCGGTGTCTTAACCAATGGAACCTTTGCTTTAAGCAGCCAACCTCATGATACCGTTTGGGCAAATTTTGTGCTGCGCGGAACGTCTCGACGGTAATTTCGTAGCGTCAATTGCACAGCCTCGCGTGAGTAAATTCATCATCGCGGGGCGCGCAGAAACAGCTCGTACAGCAGGATGATCACTTCAACGACGATCAGCGCCACGATCGTCGCTTCGAGCCGGAGCGAACGCCCGGTGTCGATGAGGTCCGTCAAGACGGTCGTGGTCTCGCTGATGATCCGGAGCTTGCGGGCAAGCGCCGCGGCGCGCTCCTTGACCTCATATTCGTCGGCAAGCCGCGCGTAGAGGCGCTCGAATTGCGGATGGTCCCAGAGGACGTCCGGCTTCTCTTCGACCTCGATGCGGCCGGACACGCGATGCTGCATGAGCAGCGCCTGTCCGATCGTGCGCACCATCTGCCGCCGCTTGGCGGGAAGGCGGCCATCGCGCGCCAGCTCGACCGCAAATGGTTCGATGGTTTCGAACACTTTGCTCACTTCGCGCTCGTCGCGGGCGAGCGCCAGGTTCTTGGCTAAAGCATCGGCGATGACAAGGAGGCGCGGCGGCGACAAGTCGCGGACGACGATCGGGCCACCCGGCGCGATCAGCTCTTCTCCTTCCGGTGACGATCTCGATGGTCGCCGTTTCATCCTCGTACCGGTCGAACGGGGCGGTGATGCGCGGGCGCAGGCCGCGCAGGACTTCGTCTTCCTCGACCGGCGACAAACCGAACAACACCGCCACGCCGTAGCGGAACAGCACGACCTCGCCATGGCCGCCGACGCGGAACGCGAGCGGATTGGTCGAGATCATTTCGCTGCGCTCGAGCCCGACCGTATCGATGCGCTCGCCGAGCAGGATGGCGCGCGCGGTCAACCGCCGTGGCGTGACCGGAACGGGCAGGGTGGACGGTTGCGGCGCGGCCATACTCATACCTGCTAGCGGAGGCCTCGGACTCAATCATACACGGTCTCGATATAGTGATCGGAATCGACCACCGCTTCGATGACAGTCGGGCCGTTTGCCGAAAGTGCCGACGTCACCGCGGCTTCCAGCGCATCTGCGCTGCGCACGCCGACCGCGGGCACGCCGAAGTAATGCGCGGGCGGATCGCGATACTCCTCCTCCTGCAATTCCGTTCCGTAGAGCGGGAATTGCCGGCGGATCTGCTTCACCTTGATGAGTCCAAGCCATTTGTCGTCGAGCACGACAATGGGAAGCGTGAGGCCGAGGCGCTTGGCGGTGGCGACCTCGCCGCATGTCATCTGGAAGCAGCCGTCGCCGATCAGGCACACCACCGGCAGGTTGGGCCGCGCAAGCTTTGCCGCGATCGCGCCGGGCAGGCCGAAGCCCATCGACGACCAGCCGTTGGTGATCAGGAAGGTCTTCGCCGCGTGCGCCGTCCACTGGCTCGCGATCTGGTGGGTATGCGCGCCGACGTCGAACGAGAGGACGCCGTCGCGCGGCAGGGTGCGCCGCACCGCATCGATCGCCGCATGCGCGCTGAACGAATTCGTGTCCGGCCGCAGCGCCTGCTGGAATGTACGGCGATGATCAGCGAGCGCCTGCGCCGCCCAGCGATTGGTCGCAGGCGGCAGCGCGGCCAGCCGCGCGAGCGCTGCGTCGAGATCGCCGCCGACATGGTGCACGAGATTGACCGACGACACGATATCCGGCGGATCGATGTCGATCGAAAGGAGAGGCACGTCGCCGATCCAGGCTTCGTATTCGACCTCGATGGTGTCGTAACCGAGCCCTACGATCAGGTCGGCGGAGCGCAGAAATTTGCGTTGGATTTGACGGCAGGCGCGCTCGATCACGCCAAGCGAGAGCGGGTGCTCCTCGTCGATCAGGCCCTTGGCCATGGTGGTCGTCGCGAACGGCAGGCTGTGTCGCTCGATAACTTTGCGCAGCAGTGACGGATCGGCGGCGCGCATCGCGGACGATCCGATGACCGCGACCGGCCGCTTGGCGGCAGCAATCAGCTCGGCGGCGCGCGCAACCGCGGTATCCGGTGCCGGCGTGAGTGGAACGCGAGCCGCCGGCGGGGCGGCGGTTTCATTTGCTGGCGCGAGCGCCACGTCCTCCGGCAGGTCGAGATGCACCGGACCCATCGGCTCGCTCATCGCAAGCGCGATGGCGGCGCTCACGGTTTCGGCGATGCGTCCGCGTTCCAGCCGAAGCGTCGCCTTGGTGATCGGCTTGAACAGCGTGTGGTGGTCGATCCACATCTGGATACGGCGGCCGAGCTGGTCGGTGTTGAGGTTGCAGGTGATGGCGATCATCGGCGAGCGGTCGAGCCAGGCCGATCCGACGCCGGTCGCCAGGTTGGTGGCGCCGGGGCCGAGGGTCGCGATGGCAAGGCCCGGCGCGCCCGTAAGGCGGCCACTGACGTCGGCGGCGAAGCCGGCCGAGCCCTCATGGGCGGTCAGCACGAACTCGACCCCGCCCTTGCGCATGGCCTCCATCAGGGGGAGGACATTGCCGCTCGGGATGCCAAAGCCGTGCCCAATGCCGGCCGCTTTCAGGGTGGCGACGATCAGATCGGCGTTATTCATGGGGTTTCTGTCGAGGGTGTGGGTGTAAAGGGCCGTCTTTTGGAGCTTACCACCGAATAGCGCTTGACCGGCTCCGTGGCGGTGCATATAAGAGCGCGCAACGAAATGGCGAATATATTAAGAAATGCGCAATAATATTACTCTCGTGGTAGGCAGGCGCACCGCCGGGGGTGGTTAATCCCATCCCATGCGATGGCGGTGCGCATGCAGGGCCCTCGCGGGCCTTTTTGATTCCCCGGGCTACGAGACGACAGGACGACGGAGCGGACGATGACGACAAACAAAACCAGCGCGGGCGCGCCGGGCCGTGAAATGACCGGCGCCGAAATGGTGATCGAGGCGCTCGCCGATCAGGGCGTGGAGCACATCTTCGGCTATCCCGGCGGTGCGGTGCTGCCGATCTACGATGCGCTGTTCCAGCAATCGAACCGCCTGAAGCATGTCCTGGTGCGCCATGAGCAGGGCGCGGTGCATGCCGCCGAAGGCTATGCCCGCTCGACCGGCAAGGTCGGTTGCGTGCTGGTGACGTCGGGTCCCGGCGCCACCAATGCGGTGACCGGCCTGACCGACGCGCTCTGCGACTCGATCCCGATCGTCTGCATCACCGGGCAGGTGCCGACGCACCTGATCGGCAACGACGCGTTTCAGGAATGCGACACCGTTGGCATCACGCGGCCCTGCACCAAATACAATTACCTGGTGAAGAACATCGCCGATCTGCCGGGCGTGCTGCACGAGGCGTTCCACATCGCCAAGAGCGGACGGCCGGGGCCGGTGGTCGTCGATATCCCGAAGGACATCCAGTTTGCCAAGGGCGTCTATTCGAAGCCGAAGGAGATCGCGCACAAGGGTTACAAGCCGAAGCTCAAAGGCGACCCCGACCGCATCAAGGCCGCGATTGAGATGATGCGCGAGGCCAAGCGGCCGTTGTTCTACACCGGCGGCGGCATCATCAATTCCGGCCCGGAGGCGAGCCAGCTCCTGCGCGAACTGGTCAAGCTCACCGGCTTCCCGATCACGTCGACGCTGATGGGACTCGGCGCCTTCCCGGCGTCCGATCCGAAATGGCTCGGCATGCTCGGCATGCACGGGACCTGGGAAGCGAACTGGGCGATGCACGACTGCGATCTCATGATCTGCATCGGCGCGCGCTTCGACGATCGCATCACCGGGCGGCTCGATGCGTTCGCGCCGCATTCGCGCAAGATCCACGTCGACATCGACCCGTCGTCGATCAACAAGAACGTCAAGGTCGATCTCCCGATCATCGGCGACTGCGCGCATGTGCTGGAAGACATGGTGCGGTTGTGGCGCGCCGGATCGGCGGCGCCGGAGAAGAAGGCGCTCGCCGACTGGTGGAAGCAGATCGACAAATGGCGCGCGCGCAAGTCGCTCGCGTATAAGAACTCGAAGGACATCATCAAGCCGCAATATGCGATCCAGCGGCTCTATGAGCTGACCAAAGGCCGCGACGTCTACATCACCACGGAAGTGGGCCAGCACCAGATGTGGGCGGCGCAGTTCTTCCATTTCGAGGAGCCGAACCGCTGGATGACTTCCGGCGGGCTCGGCACCATGGGCTACGGCCTGCCGTCGGCGGTCGGCGTCCAGCTTGCCCATCCGGACGCACTGGTCATCGATATCGCCGGCGAAGCCTCGGTGCAGATGACCATGCAGGAAATGTCCACGGCAGCGCAGTATCGGCTGCCGATCAAGATCTTCGTGCTCAACAACCAGTACATGGGCATGGTGCGCCAGTGGCAGGAACTCCTGCATGGGGGGCGTTATGCGGAGAGTTACAGCCATTCGCTGCCGGATTTCGTGAAGCTCGCCGAGGCCTATCAGGGCGTTGGCATCCGCTGCGACAAGCCGGGCGAGCTCGACGCCGCGATCAAGGAGATGATCAGCGTCAAGAAGCCGGTGATCTTCGATTGCGTGGTTGATCCGGCCGAGAACTGTTTTCCGATGATCCCGTCCGGCCGCGCCCACAATGAGATGCTGCTGGGCGACGCTGCCGAGAGCATCGACGAGGCGGTCACCGAAGAAGGCAAGGTGATGGTGTAATGGCCAACGCTGCAAGCACTTCCCATTATCCCGCGGCGCCGGCGGCGCAAGGCATCGAGAGCCACACGCTCTGTGTCCTGGTCGACAACGAGCCGGGCGTGCTCGCGCGCGTCATCGGCCTGTTCTCCGGCCGCGGCTACAACATCGACTCGCTCACGGTGTCGGAGACCGAACACGAGAAGCATCTCTCGCGCATCACTATCGTCACGCGTGGAACGCCGATGGTGATCGAGCAGATCAAGAACCAGCTCGAACGGCTGGTGCCGATCCACCGCGTCGTGGACATGACCGTGTCCGGCCCTGCGATCCAGCGCGAGCTGGCGATGGTGAAGGTGCGCGGCACGGGTGACAACCGCGTCGAGGCGCTGCGCTTGGCTGATGCCTTCCGCGCCCGCGTCGTCGACGCCGGCACCGAGAGTTTCGTATTCGAGATCACCGGCGCGTCCGACAAGATCGAGAGTTTCATCGCGCTGATGCTGCCGATCGGGCTCGTCGAGGTCTCACGCACGGGCATCGTCGCGATCCAGCGCGGGCCGGAAGGGATGTAGGCCGGCGAGGGAATATGGAGCCGGCCTCGACATTGCCGAGCACCAGCCGCATCGAGGCATTCAGCGATGCAGTCATCGCCATTCTGATGACAATCATGGTGCTCGACCTGCGGCCGCCGGGCCACGAGCTGAAGCACCATACGGTTGCCGAGCTGGTGCATTACTTGACGCCAAAGCTCACGGTCTATGCGCTGAGCTTTGTCATCATCGCGAAAATGTGGGTGAGCCACCACCGACTGTTCTACGCCGCCAAGCATGTGACGACGCCGCTGCTCTGGCTGAACAATTTGCTGCTGTTCTGGATGTCGCTCATTCCGTTCGCGACCGGCTTCGTGAGCGAGGACCAAACGCGGCCGGTTGCGGTTGCGACCTATGGCGCCGTGCTTTGCCTCAATGCATTCAGCTTCACATTGCTGCGTCACTACGTCGTGACCCATCTGTGTCCGGGCGGCCAGGATATCCATCCCCACATCATCCGTTACAGCATCGGAGCGATGGCGCTCTATGCGCTTGGTGCAGTGCTGGCTTATGTATCGACTTATCTGTCGTTTACGCTGTTCATTTTGGTGCCGATCATGTCAATTCCAATCGACCGCGATCGGCGCGAGCCCGCGGCTTGACCCTGCGGATCCTGCGCAGCCCGATACCAACGGGCACAAATTTTCCAATTGCTTCGGCAATTTGGCGAATTTTATCTGAAACGAGTGCAGCCGATCGATCGGGATTCGATTTCCACCCATTTTCCGTGCAACTATATTTGAGCTGCGGTGTTGTCTGGTTCGGTCTGTTGATCGCAGGGGCGGCAATTGGACGAAACCTGGTGGCTCTTCTTCTTCGTCGGGCTGTTGGCGCAGCTCGTTGATGGCGCTCTTGGCATGGCGTTCGGCGTCACCGCGACGACCGTCATGCTGTCGTTCGGGACTTCGCCGGCGCAGGCAAGTGCCATGGTCCACATCGCCGAAATCTTCACCACGGCGGCGTCAGGCGCATCGCACTGGTGGCATCGCAATGTCGACTGGTCGATCGCGCGTCGCATCGCCATTCCGGGCGTGATCGGCGGCATCCTGGGCGCGACCATCCTGGCCAACGTGGACGGCAAGGTGATCGCGCCGTTCGTGACCATCTATCTCGCGCTCATGGGTGTTCTCATCCTCGCGCGCGCGTTGCGCGCCTTCGCGACAGTCGAGCCGAGCAAGCGCGGGATGCCGGCGGTCGGCTTCGTCGGCGGCATGCTCGACGCCATTGGCGGTGGCGGCTGGGGTCCGATCGTGACCTCGACCCTGGTCGGGACCGGGCATGTGCCGCGCTATGTCATCGGCTCGGTCAACCTGACCGAGTTTTTCGTCACGGTGGCGACCTCGGTGACCCTCATCCTTTCGCTGGGGGTTGCCGACCTGACCCCGGTCATCCCGTTGATCATCGGCGGGCTGGTGAGCGCCCCGTTCGCCGGTTATCTGGTCAAGATCATCTCCACGCGCCTTCTGATGCTGCTGGTCGGCGGGCTGATCCTGCTGTTGAGCCTGCGCTCGCTGCTGCGGCTGTGGGCTGGCTCTAGGGGCCGCTTGCCGTCCGGGCCGGCCACACGGCGCTTGATTTTCGCCGCCGATTGCCGTTTCTGCCCCCATCACCCTATGACGTGACTTGAGACGTTCGAGAGGACCCGGGCCAATGCGTGTTTACTACGATCGCGATGCCGATCTGAACCTGATCAAGGGCAAGAAAGTCGCCATTATCGGCTATGGCAGCCAGGGCCATGCCCACGCGCTGAACCTGCGCGATTCCGGGGTCAAGGACGTGGCGGTAGCGCTCCGCAAGGGCTCGCAGGGCGTCAAGAAGGCCGAGTCCGAGAAGCTCAACGTCATGGAGGTCGCCGAGGCCGCCAAATGGGCCGACGTGATGATGATGCTCACGCCCGACGAACTGCAGGCGGACATCTACAACAACCACATGCACGCCAACATGAAGAAGGGCGCGGCGCTGATGTTCGCGCACGGTCTCAACATCCACTTCAACCTGATCGAGCCGCGCGAAGACCTCGACGTCATGATGATCGCGCCCAAGGGCCCCGGTCATACCGTGCGCGCCGAGTACCAGCGCGGCGCCGGCGTGCCGGTGCTGATGGCGGTGCACCGCGATTCCTCCGGTAACGCGCATGATCTGACGTTGAGCTATGGCTCGGCGATTGGCGGCGGCCGCGCCGGCATCATCGAGACCACGTTCCGTGAAGAGTGCGAGACCGACCTGTTCGGTGAGCAGTCGGTGCTGTGCGGCGGCCTCGTCGAACTGATGAAAGCCGGCTACGAGACTCTGGTGGAAGCCGGCTATGCGCCCGAGATGGCGTATTTCGAATGCGTGCACGAGGTGAAGCTGATCGTCGACCTCATCTACGAGGGCGGCATCGCCACCATGGATTATTCGGTGTCGAATACCGCGGAATACGGCCAGTATGTCTCGGGCCCGCGCGTGGTGACGCCGGAGACCAAGGCCGAGATGAAGAAGATCCTCGGCGACATCCAGTCCGGCAAGTTCGTCAAGGACTGGATGCTCGAGAACCGCGTCCACCAGACCTCCTTCAAGGCCATGCGGGCGAAAAACGCCGCGCATCCGATCGAGGAGGTAGGTGCGAAGCTGCGCTCCATGATGCCGTGGATCAAGCAACGGGCAATGGTTGATAAGAGCCGGAACTGATCCACGGCCTTTTGCGCTGAAGACGGGCTTGCTGCGCAAGCCCTGTTGGGATCAAGCAGCGCGATGGTGGACAAGAGTCGGAACTGATCCCGGCTTTTCAGCCGCGATTGGCCCTAGGGCTGGTGCAGACGCCCCACTTTTGCGTGTCACCAGCGGGCGCTACACTCCCGTTTGCGGCAAGCATGCCGCAGGGAGAACGCATCAATGAAACGAGAGTTTGTGCCAATTGTGCTCGCGGGCGCCGTCGCGCTGGCGGGCTTGACCGCCCCGGCGGCAGCGCAGGATTTCACCATCAGCTCGTCCGCATTCCAGGACGGCGGCTGGCTGCAGCAGAAGAACGCCGGCAGCAACCCGAAGAATCCAAACTGCGTCGGCGAGAACATTTCTCCGCCGTTCGCCTGGACCAACGTGCCGGCCAAGGCCACGAGCCTCGCGCTTCTGATGTTCGATCCGGAAGGCCGCGGCGGCATGGGCGTGTCGCATTGGGTCGCCTACGGCATCCCGGTGTCGGTAACCGGATTCGCTGAAAACGAGGTGAGCAAGCCCTCCGAGAAATATGTCGGTGGGCTCGGCACCAACAAGGAGAGCATCTATCTCGGTCCGTGCACGCCGCCCGGACCGCTGCATCACTACACCTTTACGCTGATCGCGACGACACATGGCGTGAAAGATCTGCCGCCCGGACTTACCCGCGAGGAATTCTTCGAGAAGTCCACCGGCAAGCTTCTGACCGCAACCGGCTTGATCGGATTGTGGAAGAAGAAGTGAGCTGACGATTGTTCCACCGGATAGCGCGTCCGCCGGCGGCGGGCGCGCTATTTCTTTTTGCCGCTGCGCTTCTCGATTTCGGCCCATAGCCATTGCGCAGCCCCGCCAGGCGACGCCCCCGTGTCGGTCGCGCGTAAATTCGCCTCGCGCATCAACGTGACGTCAATCGCGCCGGTCAGCGGTCGCAATGCATCAAGCAAGACGCGGTCGTTGGCGCGCTTCGGTGCCACCAGTATGATCGCGTCATAGGGTGGAATTGCCTGCCGCGGGTCGTTGAGCACGACCAGGCCGTAGCGCGCGACACGGCCGTCGCTGGTGTAGCCCGCGATCACGTCGACCTCGCCGGATCCCGCCGCCGGATACATGAATTCGGGTTGCATCGTCCGCTCGCTTTTGAACTTGAGACCGTAAGTACCGCGAAGTGCCGCCCACTCCGGGCGGCCGAAGAACTCGTAGTCGCCAGCGATGGTCAGTCCCGGCGCGAGACGCGTGAGATCTGTGATCGAGCGCACGCCGAGGCCCTTTGAGCGTCGCTCGGACATGACCAGCGCATATGCATTCTCGAAGCCGAGCCCACCAGCAACCGTGATGCCGTGTCGTTCCTTGAGCCAGGCCGTAACTTCACGCAGAACCTCGTCGCGTGATTTCACGTCGGTGCGTTGCATCTGATTGGCCCAGATCGTCCCGGTATACTCCACATAGACGTCGATCTCGTTCGTTTTGAGCGCATCGAAGATGACACCGGAGCCGAGCCCGTCCCGCCGTCCCGCAGACGATCCGTTGTCGGACAGCCGCTGCTCGATCAATGCGGCAAGAACGTATTGCTCGGAGAAAGGCTTGGCGCCGACGATATAGTCGACGCTTTGCCGTCCCAGCGAGGGCAGAAATGAACCCGCGAGCAGGCACGCCAATCCAATCGCGCCGAATGCAACACGCCGGCGGCTCCGCCCCGCGACACCGGCCTCCATCAGCGCCAGCAATTGGTCGACCGCGAGCGCCAGCAGCGCCGCGGCCACGCACCCAAACAGCACGAACACCCAGTTCTGTGTTTGCAGCCCGGTGAAGATGTAGTTGCCGAGGCTCGTCTGTCCGATCGGCGTCGAGAGCGTCGCGGTGCCGATGACCCAAACCGCAGCGGTACGGATGCCCGCCATGATCACCGGCAGAGCCAATGGTAGTTCGACCATCGACAGCGATTGCCGCGGCGTCATGCCGACACCGCGCGCGGCTTCCGTCACCGCCGGGTCGATGCCCTCGAGCCCGGTGATTGTGTTCCGCAGCACTGGCAGCATGCTGTAAAGCGCAAGCGCCAGCACCGAAGGCAGGAAGCCGAGCGCGGAGAAGCCAAAGCCGAACATCCGTTCCGTGAGTGCCGCGAGAGCGAGCAGAAGCGGATAGAACAAGGCGAGCAGCGCGAGCCCGGGGATAGTCTGCGCGACGCTTGCGATCGTCAGCAGGATGCGCCGCAGCGCGGGCCGCCGCATCGACAGGATTGCGAGCGGAAAACTCACCGCGAGCCCAAGCGCCAGCGCGGTCATGCTGACCAGCACATGGCCGCCGAGGTAGTCCGGAAGCCGCGCCAGCGCCTCGGCGATTTGCGCGTTTCCAATCATCGCGGCGCTTTCAGCGCATTGAGGCGATCCGCCTGCCGCCGCGGCGTCTGCATCAGCTCGCTCACAAAGTCGTCTCCGGTGTGAGCCATCATGGCGTCCGGCGTACCCTCGGCGACGAGCTGACCACCTCGCATCACCGCAATGCGGTCGGCGAGCAGCAGGGCCTCCATCATGTCGTGCGTGATCATCACCGTGGTGAGGCCGAACTTGTCGTGCAGGGCGCGGTAGTCCTGTGAAAGAGCGTCGCGGGTGAGCGGATCGAGCGCGCCAAACGGCTCGTCCATCAGGACGATGCGCGGGCTGGCCGCCAGCGCCCGGGCGACGCCGACGCGCTGACGTTCCCCGCCCGATAACTCGTGCGGGAACCGCCGGGCGTGGACACCGCGGTCGAGGCGGACCAGCTCGATCAGTTCGTCGACGCGGCGCGCGATGGTTGCGGCGTCCTGGCCGAGCAGGCGAGGGGTGATGCCGATGTTTTCGGCCACCGTCATGTGCGGGAACAGGCCGACGCCCTGGAAGACGTAACCAATGCGGCGGCGCAGCACGATCGGGTCGACGGCCCGGACGTCCTCGCCGGCGACCCGGACGGTGCCCTCGCTCGGGTCGATCAGCCGGTTAACCAGCCGGAGCAGGGTGGTCTTGCCCGAGCCGGACGGACCGACGATCGCCAGAAACTCCCGCTCGCCGACCGCCAGCGATACGCCGTTAAGGACCTTGCGGCCTTCCCCACCGTAGCTCTTGCTGACCGAGTCGAAGGCAATGGCCGTGGTTGCTTGGGTCATCGACCCCGCCGCCGGTTGGACAGCGCCCCGGAATGAATAGGCGTTAAGGAAGGCAGGCGATCGGGCATTGTTCGGTCCGACATTAAGGCAGCGTAATCCTCGGGCGTGCCGGCGGAAACGATTTTTGGATTCTATTCGTGCGGCGACGTTATGTGACCTTGCAAAGACACAAATATTGCACTTTTATTATAATGGTCCGTGTGCCGGGCGTAGTCGTTTGGAGTCATTGCCGGGCACGGGCGTGTCGCCATGCCGCCCTCCATTTCATCGCTGACCAGCCGTTGGGCCGCCGACACCGGGCTCCTGCGGTTTCTTTGGCGCGTCGGCCCGGTCGCGATCGTGCATTTCGCGGCGCTGATCGTCCTCTTCCAAACCGAATACTACGACTTCCCGCGGATGACTGGGTTCGTCCTGACGTGGGCGCTGCTCAATTTCGCCTGGCTTGCCGTGCTCCGGCGCCCGGGCGTGTCGGCGGTGATGTCGCTGGCAATGATCGTCATCCTGATTGAGGTCTCGGAGCTCAAGTACAAGGTCATCTGGCAGACCGTGAGCTTCGTCGATCTCATGGTCATCGACTGGAGCTCGTTCTCCTATCTGCTGGCGATCATGCCGGGCCTGACCGCTTATGTTGTCATCGGAGCCGCCGTGGCGGCTGCGATTCTTGTGCTGCTCTGGCGTCTCGACCCTTTCCGGATGCCGCGGCTGAAGGCCATCGCAGGTGCGCTCGCCTGCCTGCTCGGTCTCGGTGGACTTTCGGTCACGCATCCGTTCTGGCCTGAGGACATCTGGTACCCGCACAGCCATGTATCCAACTTCGCGCGCTCCGGCGTCGATGCGGTGACGGCTTATGCGCGCGGCGGATACATGGAATCGGACGCGATGGTGACGGATCGTCTCAAGACGATTCCGGGCGCGACCTGCGAGCCCGGTAGCAAGCCGCCGCACATCATCATGGTGCATGACAAATCCGCTTTCGACATCCGCAACGCGCCGAATATCCAGGTGCCGCAAGGATACGGCCGCCACTTCCGCTCGTTCGACGGCAAGCAGCGCGATCTCGTCGTCGAGGCCGCCGGGGGACCGAGCTGGTACACCGAGTACAATGTGTTCGCGGGGTTGTCGGCGCGCAGTTTCGGCAAGTTCTCCTATTTCGTAACCCGGATCGCGGCCGGGCGCGTCGAGCGGGGCCTGCCGAATGCGTTGCGCCGTTGCGGCTATCGCACTTTCTCGCTCTATCCCGCGAACGGCGCATTCATGGCTGCGCGCACGTTCCAGGCATCGACCGGCGTGCAGAATTTCTTCGACAGGCGCGCGATGCGCGCGCGTGAGGTCGAGCCCGACAGCTTCTACTACGACACCGCCATCAAGATGTTCGATCGCGAACGTACGAAGGGACCGACGTTTTTCTTCATCTATCTGTCAGCCAACCATTTTCCGTGGGACCACCGTTGGCGTCCTGAGCTGACGGCGGGCTGGAAGGACTTGGGCAACCGCCCGGTCGTCGACGAATATCTGCGGCGGCAGACCCTCGGCATGCAGGAGTATCAGCAGTTCCTGGAGCGCCTGCGGCGGGAATTCCCGGGCGAGCGTTTCATGCTGGTGCGCTACGGCGATCACCAGCCGGATTTCGCGACCCACATTCTTGAGCCCTCGCTCAAGGACGAGGAGGTCATCCAGCGCCTGTCGGCCAACGATCCGAAATACTACACGACCTACTACGCCATTGACGCGATCAACTACCGGCCGCTCAACATCTCGTCCGCGCTCGATACAATCGAGGCGCCGTATCTGCCATTGGTCGTGCTCGAGAGTGCGGGCCTGCCGCTTGACCCGTCATTTGCCGAGCAGAAGCGGATTTTCGAGCGCTGCCGAGGGTTGTTCTACAGCTGCGCCGGTGGCGCGGAAGCTCGCCGCTTTAACCGCCTGCTCATCGACGCCGGACTGATCAAGGGACTTTAAGAGCAAACGTAACCATGATGCGATCCAACCCGATTGAATCATGGTCCGGATGCCGGTCATGCCGCCGCTGATCGCATCGCTGGCGCAACGGCTCACGCCCTCCATATCGATGACGGTGCCGCGTTTCCTGCGGCTCCTACCGTTTGCCGCGTGCCATCTCACCGCGCTGGCGCTCATGGTGGTGGTCGAGAACGGACCGCTGCGCATGCTGGTCTATCTCTTGACCTGGGGCGTGCTTAATTTCGTCTGGCTTGCAGTGCTGCGGCGGCCCGCAATCGCGGCAGGGCTGTCGCTCACAATGTTCCTGGCGGTGATCTGCATCTCGCGTTTCAAGCACCACGTCCTCTGGATGGCCGCAAACTTCATGGACCTGATGGTCATCGACGCCGACACCGTGGCGTTCCTGTGGACGGTATTGCCGGAAGTCCGCACGATCGGATTCATCACGGCTGTCGTGGCGGTGCCGGTGCTGGTACTGCTCTGGCGCGTCGATCCGTGGCGCGTCCGGCGGCGGATCGCGGCGGCGTGTGCCGCCGGGTGTTTCGCCATGATGATTGCGGTCTCGTTCGCGGTCCCGCTCTGGGACGGTGAAGTGTTCGCGGCCGACAACAACATCTCGATCTTCATGCGCTCAGGCGTCGAGGCTGTGCACGCCCTTGCAACTCAGGGCTATCTGGAATCCGATGCGGAAGTCACCGAGCGGCTCAAACTCGCAGACGAGGAGACCTGCCGCCCTGCCGGCAGGCGTCCGCACATCATCCTGCTGCATGACGAGTCGAGTTTTGACATCCGCGCGGTAAACGGCATCAAGGTGCCGCCGGGCTATGGTTCGCATTTCCAGTCGTTCGACGGCAAGACGCGGACGCTCCTGGTCGAAGGTGCTGGCGGGCCTAGCTGGTACACCGAATACAATGTCCTCTCGGGGCTCTCGTCACGCTCGTTCGGCCGCTTCCAGTTCTTCGTGACGCGGATTGCCGGCGGCCGGGTATCGCGTGGCCTGCCGCATTCGCTGCGCCGCTGCGGCTACCGCACCTTCTCGATCTATCCGGTGTTCGGCGGATTTCTCGGCACGCGCACGTACTACAAGGGTGCGGGCATCGAGAACTTTATCGACGGCCGAGACATTCGCGGCGGCGTGTTCGAGCCGGATCACTTCTATTTCGACCATGCCGCCAAGATGATCGCACGCGAGCACGACCGCGCGCCGATGTTCCTGCACGTCTATCTGACCGCGAACCACTTTCCCTACGAATTTCCGTTCCGGCCCGAGTTGACGCCGGCGGCGTGGCTCGATCCCGGCAATGCGAAGCCCGAGGTCAACGAATATCTACGACGGCAGGCGATGACCCAGCGCGACTACAAGGATTTTGTCGCGCGGCTTAACCGTGAATTTCCCGGCGAACCCTTCCTGATCGTGCGGTTTGGCGATCATCAGCCCGATTTCGCCAAGCTCATCGTAGACCCGGATATCGACGTTGATGAGCTGAGACAGCGCCTGATGGCCAACGATCCCCGATACTTCACGACCTACTACGCCATCGATGCGATCAATTTCCGCCCGGTGAATCTCACCTCGTCGCTCGACGTGCTGGATGCACCTTATCTGCCGCTGGTCGTACAGGAAGCCGCCGGCCTTCCGCTCGACGCGACCTTCGCCGAGCAGAAGAAAATCCTGCAGCGCTGCCGCGGGCTGTTCTACGGCTGCGGCAACGGCGCCGAGGCGCGCCGCTTCAACCGGCTGCTGATCGACGCCGGACTGATCAAAGGGCTTTGATCCTTTGCCGCTGACCGTTGGTTTGTTTCCGCGGCCGGGATCGGCGTTGCTTGATCTGCCTATCGGGCTGGACATGCCTTTGCTGGTGGTGGCTAAGTCTGTCCGATTTCGTGCAACGGGGTCTTGTGGCCTCATGTCGAGCATCGGATGCAAGCGCCTGAGGTTTTTCCCATTGGCCGGCTCTCGCTCGCCTACGCGCCGCAGCCGTGGCCGTTTGCGGCCGAGCGCCGTGCGGAAATCGACGCCCATTTCGAGCGCGCCCGCCGGGAGCGTCCGGGCATCTGGAACGGCGAGGTCCTGGTGATGCATCGCCATCGTGTGGATCGCGATGCGCTCGAAGGGGCCTTCCTGCCAACCGATTTCGCGAGTTTCATGAGCTGGCGCGACTGGGGTTTCCCGGAGGCCGGGGTGACCAATTGCTTCTCGATGGGTGCCTTGCGCGGAAGCGACGGCGGCTGGATCATGGGCGTCATGGCGCCGCACACGTCGGCGGGCGGCAAGATCTATTTTCCCGCCGGGACCCCCGATCCCAAGGATGTCGTCGACGGCACTGTCGATCTTGCCGGCAGCGTGATCCGCGAAGTCGCCGAGGAGACCGGGCTTGGCCAGGGCGATTTCACGGAGCACGATGGGTGGCACTGCGTGGTCGATGGACCGCGCATCGCGCTGATGAAAGTGCTGCAGGCGCTCGAGCCGGCCGAGGCGCTGCGCCGGCGCATCCTCGATCATCTTGCAAGTGAGGCGATGCCCGAGCTTGCCGATATCCGAATCGTGCATACCCGGCGCGACTTCGACCCGATGATGCCACGCTTCGTCACCGCGTTCCTCGATCGCACTGACTTTCTCGCCAACTCACGGAGCTGACATGCTGCCCGCGAAATTCATCGATCGTTACCGCATCGATAAGCCCGACGGCTTTCGCCTGGCCGACTTCAAAACCTCCGACACCGCGGGATTGAATTGCGACAAGGATGAAGTCAAAGCGATGGTCGCGGAGGATGCCGAGCGTCTTGGCGAATTGCAGGAGCGGCTCTACGCCGAGGACAAGTGGGCGGTGCTGATCGTCCTACAAGGGATGGACACTGCCGGCAAAGATGGTGTGATCAAGCACGTCATGGCCGGGGTCAATCCTCAGGGTTGCGTGGTGCATGCGTTCAAGCCGCCCAGCGCGGAGGAGATCGACCATGATTTCCTTTGGCGGTCGGAGACGCGCCTGCCCGAGCGTGGGCGTATCGGCATCTTCAACCGCTCCCACTACGAAGAAGTCCTGGTCGTGCGCGTGCACCCGGATTTGCTCGCGCGCCAGAAGTTGCCGCCGACCCTGACGGCCAACAACATTTGGAAGCATCGCTTCAAGAGCATCCGTAGCTTCGAACGCCATCTGGCGCGTAGCGGGACGATCGTGCTCAAATTCTTCCTGCACATTTCTCCGGAGGAGCAGCGCCAACGTCTGCTGGCGCGCCTCGATGAGCCGGCCAAGCGCTGGAAATTCAATGCCGGCGACATCGCCGAGCGCAAGCATTCTGGGACAAATACATGGCGGCCTATGAGGATATGATCCGCGCCACCAGCACCGATCACGCGCCCTGGCACGTCGTGCCCGCCGACAGCAAGCCGTTCGCTCGGCTGGTGGTCGCGCGTGCAATCGTCGACGCGTTGTCGCGCCTCGACCTCAAATATCCGACAGTCGGCGCTGCCGACCTCAAGGAAATGAAGAAGATCAGGGCGACGCTGCTGGGCGAGGGTCCGCCGCTGCGCGTCAAGGGTCGCAGTTCAGGCCGTACTGCTTCATGAAGGTGGCGGCTTGCTGCGGCGGCTCGCGCTTGAGGAGCGCGCAGGCGGTGTAGTTGCCGACCATCTTGCCGTCTTGCTGGTAGAGCCAGTCGACGATCTCGGTCTCAGTGAACTCGATGCTTTGGCCGAGCTTCACCGTCTTGGCCAGACGAGGCGTGTTGTTGATATTGCCGACGTATTTGTCGCCTTGCGGTTTGAACGGCGAAATCCAGAAGAACTCCGCGTCGGTGCGGTTGCCATAGGGAATGCCGATCTTGACGGCGAAGCCTCTGGTGTTCGGTGGTGGCGCCAGCGCGAGCTTGAGGAACTGGGGCAATGTCTGCCGCGCCTGCTTGTATGCCAACGCCATGTCGGGATTGCCCTTTTCGATGATGGCAATGCCGTCGCGCTTGCTGGTGTCGAGCAGCGACTCCGCTGCGGCTATGCCGGGGACGAAGGCTATCAGTGCGGCAGTCGCGGCAGCATATCGCATGAGAAATCTCCTGCCGATCCATGATGCATCCCGTATCGAGATGTCATCAAGCTCGATTCTCCGCTTGTGGACGAGGCTTCAGGGGCCCTTTGGCGCGCCAATTCGATTGCAACGCATATCGTTTGGTGCTCTATGGCCCCTCAATACTTGGAGGATCAATGGCAAAGCGCGCGCGTACCGAAAAACCGATCACAAAATCTCAAGCTCACGAGGTCAATCCGGGCGTGCGCGCTGCCGGTACATGGAACGTGTATCGTTCCGGCCTGGAGACGCTTTCGATCAACGCTGACCAATTGGAAATCACAGACAGCGGCGCGCTTATTTTCGTCCTGGGCGGCGCTAACGCCGCGCCGCCGGTCGTTGTCGCGGCGAACCATTACCTCTATTGCGCACGCGTTCGCTGAGACTTTTCAGGCCCTGGCGTCGAGCCGTCGGTTGGTGTTGGCGCTCGCCATCGCCGCGCTTCAAGTCGAGCCATTAGTACAACGCGCTCGGCTCTTTCACGGGGAACTGGGTGCGTTCCAGGTGCTCTTACGTTGCGAGTAGTCATGCGGCGAGAAAGATCTGATCTCCGCTAGAGCACGGATCGCCTCCGCGTTGGCCCGCGGCTATCGGTGGGGCAACGGTGGTCCGAGCCAACATCACCACGCAGTCCGGGCAACTTGCATCCAAAGCCCATCTTCCGCTACAACGGCGCCGGTCCTACATAGGGATTAACGCAGAATTCAGCGTATTCTGCGACCTTTGGAGGCTCGATCGGGAGGCAAGTGCCTCCGGTCACGTTGAGGGAAGCGATGCCGATCTGCCGCGACAGCCGCACGATCAACCGGGGGGCCGAACAGGCCCGGCCCGGCGCTGCCCTCATTCTCGGCGGGCTCCTGCTCCTTAGCGTCCCCTGGGGGCCGTAAGGGCGTTCGCGCCCGGGCACTCAGGGGATTGCCGGACGCAATCGGAACCCCATGAGCGCCCCGAGATGAGGGCGCCAACGACGAGAAGGACCCTGACCCATGACCACGCCAGCAAAGTCCGACAAGGACCGCGTCGTCATCTTCGACACCACCTTGCGCGACGGCGAGCAGTGCCCCGGCGCCACCATGACCCATGAGGAGAAGCTCGAGGTCGCCGAGCTGCTCGACGAGATGGGCGTCGACATCATCGAGGCCGGTTTCCCGATCGCCTCGGAAGGCGACTTCATGGCCGTCAACGAGATCGCCAAGCGCTCCAAGAACGCGGTCGATCGCTGGCCTCGCGCGCGCCGGCCAGAAGGACATCGACCGCTGCGGCGAGGCGATCAAGCCGGCCAAGCGCGGGCGCATCCACACCTTCATCTCGACCTCGCCGGTCCACATGAAGTGGAAGCTCCAGATGGAGCCGGAGAAGGTCCTCGACATGGTGATCTCGTCGGTGACGCGCGCGCGCAACTACACCGACGACGTCGAATGGTCGGCCGAGGACGCCACCCGCACCGAGCACGATTTCCTGTGCCGCTGCGTGGAGGCTGCGATCAAGGCCGGCGCCACCACGATCAACATCCCCGACACCGTCGGCTACACCGTCCCCGACGAGTATTTCGCGCTCATCGCGATGCTGCGCGAGCGGGTGCCGAACGCCGACAAGGCGCGATTCTCGGCACACTGCCACAACGATCTCGGCATGGCGGTGGCGAACTCGATCGCCGGCGTGCGCGCCGGCATTCGCCAGATCGAATGCACCGTCAACGGCATCGGCGAGCGCGCCGGCAACGCCGCGCTCGAAGAGGTCGTGATGGCGATGAACGTGCGCAACGACGTGCTGCCGTACTGGACCAATATCGACGCGACCATGCTGACGCGCGCATCGAAGCTCGTCTCGGCGGTGACGTCGTTCCCGGTGCAGTACAACAAGGCGATCGTCGGGCGGAATGCGTTCGCGCATGAGAGCGGCATCCACCAGGACGGCATGCTCAAGCACACCCAGACCTACGAGATCATGACGCCCGAGAGCGTGGGCGTGAAGCAGACCTCGCTGGTGATGGGCAAGCACTCCGGCCGCCACGCGTTCTCGCGCAAGCTGGAGGAACTGGGCTACAAGCTCGCCGGCAACCAGCTGGAAGACGCCTTCGTGCGCTTCAAGGCGCTCGCCGACCGCAAGAAGCACGTCTACGACGAGGACATCGAGGCGCTGGTCGACGAGGAGATCGCGACCGCGCAGGATCGCGTCAAGCTCGTCTCGCTGACCGTGATCGCGGGCACCATGGGTCCGCAGTCGGCGACGCTCACGCTCGACATCGACGGGCAGCACGAGACCGTGCAGTCGACCGGCAACGGTCCGGTGGACGCGACCTTCAACTGCATCAAGAAGCTCATCCCCAACGATGCGGTGCTCGAGCTCTATCAGGTGCATGCGGTCACCGCCGGTACCGATGCGCAGGCGGAGGTTTCGGTGCGGCTCGCGGAGGACGGCCGTGCCGTGACCTCCAAGGGCGCCGATCCCGACACGCTGGTCGCGTCGGCCAAGGCCTATCTCGGCGCGCTCAACAAGCTGACCGCGCGGCGTCACGGCGCCATGGCTGGCGCTGGCCGCCGCCGCATCCATTCGACGGACACGATCTGAGCCGTTGCTCCGGTCAAACCGAGAAGCCCCGTGGTGTTACCGCGGGGCTTTTTCGCTGCGCGCGGTTGCCGCCGGAACCCGGCGGCACGAAAAATAGGAGCCCGGTGCCGTCGGGGGGACCGGCACCGGGCTCAACTCAACGAGGCGGCTGCGGGGGGACAGCGATGCCTCGGAATAAATATTAGACGCTTGAGGGAGCGGAAAGGTTCACCAGGCGAGCGACATTTTTTGTGGGCGCGCGAAACCACACGGATTACCGGTAAGAAGCTGCGGGAATTAGAAAGGCCCGGGCCTGTACATCCGAGGTCCCGGGCCTTCCTAGGGCTGCCAACCAGAAGATTGAACACATAACCGTGAGCCGGGACCGAGGTTCCAGCGGTCACCCGATATCGCGCCGCGCCTCGACCACGAGCTTCGACAGGTCGGCCGATGGCGCGGCCGGGCCTTCGGCCGGCATGCGTGACCGATTTCGGCGCGGCGATCTCGCGGTGCCGCCAGATGCCGACGGCGAAGGCCGGAACCACAGCCGCGGCGGCGATCGCCGACGTCAGCATGTCCGGATGGAACATGCAGAACAGCGACACCGCCGCCAGCAGGCAACGCAGCGCAATGTCGCCGGCGGTCTGGTCGAGATAGCGCCCGAACATCGCGAAGGTGATGCCGCAGGTGCGAGATCAGGACCAGGATCGGTATCGGCGATCTGCAGCCAGCCCGGGTTCACCACCATGTTGGGGCGGGTGAAGATCGCGAACGTCATCAGCGTGATCGGCAGGCAGATCTTCAGCGCCTCCCACATGGTGCGCAGGAACGATGCGTTGGCGATGCGCGCCGAGACCGCGGCGGTGAGCGACGTCGGCGGCGACAGCTCGCCCCAGACCGACAGCAGGAACACGAAGAAGTGCGCGATCCAGGGATTGATGCCGAGCTCCTGCAGCGGCCGCACGATCACCACCGCGCCGATGATGTAGGTCGCGGTCGGCGGCAGTCCGGCGCCGGCAAGCCAGCCGAAGATGTAGGCCATGAAGATCATGGCGATGATGTTCCAGGCGCCGAGATCGAGCAGCATCGAGCCCATCCGGTTGATGAAGCCGGTGACCGTGAACAGGCCGATCATGATGCCGAGCGTCGCCAGCAGCAGCGTCAGGTAGGACGTCATCTCGGCGTGGGTCTCGATCGAGCGCCGCAGATTGCCGAACAGCGTCTCCTTGGCGAGCTTCGGGGTCCTTCAGCACGTATTTGAAATAGAGGAAGACCACGATCAGCAGCGCGAGCATGAAGTCCGGACGGTGTAGAGCGCGGCCAGCAGCTCGCCCATGCCGACCCATCCCATCAGGTAGAGCAGGAACAGCACGGTCGAGAAGAAGATCGAGGTCTTGATCTTGTCGTAGGGCGGCACCTTCGGCGCCTCGATCGCGTCGCGCGGCAACAGCCGCACGCACAGCAGATAGACCGCCGTGCCGACCGAGACGTAATAGACGAAGGCGAGCGCAAAGCCGCGCAGCACGACGTCCCAGTAGGGAACGCCGAGGAACTCCGCCATCAGGAAGGCGCCGACGCCCATCATCGGCGGCATGATCAGGCCGCCCATCGAGGCCGCGGTCTCGACCGCGGCGGCGAAGGCGCCGGGCACGCCGTAGCGCATCATCAGCGGGATGGTGATGGTGCCGACCACCGCCGCGTTGGCCGAGCCGGAGCCGGAGATCATGCCGATCGCGCTCGAGCCGAGCACCGCCGTCTGCGGGATCATCTGCCGCGAGCGGCCGGCGATCAGCCGCATGACGCTGATCATGGCGCGCTGCGCGTCGAAGCCGTTGGCGACGCCGGCGAGCAGCAGGAAGGCGGCGATCAGGGTGAGCGCGAGCTGGCCGTAGATGCCGTAGATGCCGGTGGAGAGCTCGACCGTGCTCGACGTGACCACGCGGTACGAACGTCGTGCCCGGGATGCCAGAAGAAATCGATCGGGCTGAGATAGCCCCACAGCGTGTAGACGACGAGGACGACGTTGGTCCAGAACAGCACCGGATGCGCGAGCCGCGACAGCTCCATCACCAGCAGGAACATCAGCAGGCCGACGATGTAGTCCTGCGTCGTGTAGGAGCCCTGCCGCCAGATCGCGATCTCTTCGAACTCGCGGTAGAAATGGATGAAGGCGTAGACGCAGATGCCGACATAGATCGCGACGATGATGTGGTTGGCGGCGCGCGGCAGGAATTTGTAGAGATCGCCGTCCTGATACATGAACAGGATCTGCAGGATCAGCGCGATCGACATCACGTGCGCGACGAGCTCCTGCGGGCCGCCGGAGCCGGTGTAGAAATACCAGACCAGCCAGACGGTCTGGATCAGCGCGAAGACGAAGATGACGTTTCGTGAGCGTCACCAGACTCGTCAGGTTCTTGGGTTCGTCGCGCGTCATGTTCGCCTGCCCCGAACAGTCCGCAAGACATCGGGGCGAGAACCGGTGCGCTCGAACGCGCCGGTGCCCGCCCCGCAACTCACGCCGGCACGATCAGCTGCCGCTGCCGGCGACCTTCCACTTGTCGTTCCAGGCCTTGTGCTCTTTCAGGAGCTTGGCGAGGCCCGGATGCACCGGGATGTCCGGATTGGCGTTGATGCCGGCGACCTGCATGCCGATGAAGTCCTTCGCCAGCGCGCTGAAGCCGGAGTCGACTGGCAGCGAGCTTGTCGCGGTTCTTGTAGAACGCGTTGAGCATCCGGTAGACGACGTCCTCCGGCATGTCGGCGCGCACGTTGTAGGCGAACAGGATCGGCACGCCGAGGATCTCGCTCGACGCCGACGTCCTTGGCGAAGGCGCCCTTCGGATCGACCGACACGACCGAAAGGCCGGCGCTCTTGAGCTTGGCGACTTCGTCCGGGCACGGATTGACGACGCGCGTGTCCATGCGGATTTCGGTTTCCTTCCAGTACGGCACGAGCGAGCGTGCCGGAGACCGTGTAGGCGACCGAGCCGACGATGGTGCCGGCCTGCAGCGCGTCGGACTGCGTCTTCGGATCGATCTGGACGTGCTTGAAGTTGTACCGAGCGTCTGGAACATGCGCTGGAAGTTCAGCCAGTTCATGAAGCCGGCCGGCGTGTAGAACACCGGCTGGCCGCTGAAGTCCTTCAGGCACTTCAACTTGTCGGCGCGCGCCGACCGTCGTCGCCATGAAGGATTCCATCGGATAGGCGTACCAGGTGTGCACCAGCGGGCCCTTGCCGGGCTTGTAGCCCTTGAAGCCGGAGGTCTGGTCGTAGATCTCGCGCATGCCGATGTCGGCGGTGTAGCCGATCTCCGCATTGCCATCCATCGCGGCCTTGCCGGCGCCGGTGGTCTGCGGATAGGGGTTGACGGTGACGGTGTATTCGCCGCCGAGCGCCTCTTCGACCATCTTGGTCATCGAGGCGGCGACCTTGTAGCCGTAGGAGTCCACGCTCGATGTCGCCCAGCGGATCGACTTGCGTTGCGCCTCCGCGGGCTTGACCGCCGACAGTGCGAACACGCCGGTCAGTGCCGCCGCCGTTGCCATCAGCGCGAGGTTGAGTTTCGGTTTCACCTGCATTGCAGTCTCTCCTAGCGTTTCCTCTGATGCGTGCCCGCTCGTGGCGATCGATTGGCGGACTTCAGCACCGCTATTGGAACAATCATCATCGCCGACATCTGACGTTGTCTGCCAGCCCAGACCTGTCCGGCCGCAATCACAGGAGCGTGCCTCCTCGCGGCGTTCTGTCGCGCTACTGTCACATCCGGCGGCGTTCGGCCCAACAAATTCAGCGACTTGGCCGCGCTGCCTGAATGCAACTATACATCAATATTACTTGGCTGTAATGGTTGCCAAACTTTAATTTGCCTCTTGCGGCGCGGGGATTACTATCATTCTCGACAAACAACGCGGACGTCGTCTGGGAGTGTCCAATGTTGAAAGCTGTTGTTGCTGCGACCGCTGCCGTCACCATCGCCGGTTCCAGCTTGCCTACGCTCAGCCCCAAGGCCGCCAGGATGGCTCGCGCCGCTGGCAGCCCACCACCGAGGACATGCGCGCCTTCCAGGCTGCGCGGCTTGCTGCGCTGCGCGCCGGGACTGATGCTGACTGCCGATCAGGAGAAGCATTGGCCGGCCTTCGAGCAGGCGATGCGCGAGCTCCAGCAACTCCGGCTCAATCGCATCACCGCGATCCGTGAAGCGCGCCGCGAAGGCCGCCAACCGGTCACCGATCCCGCCGAGCGTATGCGCCAGCGCGCCACCCGCCTGTCGGAAAGCGGCGCCGTGCTCAAGCGGCTGGCCGATGCGACCGAGCCGCTCTACCGCAGCCTCGACGACGCCAGAAGCGGCGCTTCGCCATCCTCATCGCGCACCGAAGGACCGCGCGGCGGTTGGCAGCGGCGCGGCCGCGACGGCGGCGAGCGCGGAATGCCGCGCGGCCACCGCCGCACCGATGCAGCGCCTGTTGATGTCGTGCCGCAATCCAAAGGCGTTTTCATGCGCAAGACAGTGGATGGCGAAACAGCCGGTCCGATGTTCACGCGCAAGACGATTGATGGCGACGTTTTTGCTCAGGCGTTCGTCAGCAAGACCGTCGACGGCGTCTTGGTTGGCCGCGTGTTCGGCACCAAGACCGTTGATGGCGACCTGACCGTTGGCGAGGCCGCGTTGTTTACCGGCAAGACGCTGGAGCCGGTCGCGTTCAGTGGCAAGGTAGTGACCGCGGAGCCGGGCACGTTCGGCCGCAAGATCACCATCGGGAAGTCGCCGGTGTTCGGGCGTAAGGCGGTGACGAGTATCTGAAACGAATTTCGCTAGCGCGGCGGTCGTACTCCCAGCCCCCCGACACGATCGCCGACGCATGGGAGCCGCCGGGTTTTATCACCCGGCGGCTTTCCCATTTTTGGGCCCGCGCATCAACCGGAATTGCAGCCGCAAAAGCGACGACGACATGCCGGGAGGCCCGCCAGTCGCCAGTACTGAAGTCTGAGTAGCGCGGCCGACCGATTATTTTTTCTCCAGCATCAACACGCCTTCCTTGCGAATGGCGGGAACGAGCTTCTCGGCAAACTTGGCCAACAGCCAGGGGAGCGTCACTTCCAGCAGCACGTGATCGTCGAAAATATCGATCTTGCCGTTTGCGCCTTGACCGAGCGCACGCACGCGGAATTGCACAGAATCGCCAGTCCAGGTTTCCTCTTCGATCGCGAGCAACTGACTGTAGTTGGCTCGCGCATTGCTCAGCCGGTCTTGAGTCGGCGCGTCGCCTCCTGCCTGCCGAGGCGATGGGGAAGGGACACGATCAGCGGCTGGGTCATTACGTGCTGCCGTCTAGTGGCGATCCAAAAGCTGCGCATCGTATTCGCGGCGATGCTCTATCCCTCACCAAATGGTCGATTGCCGCCGATAGTTCCAGGGCTCGCTCATGCGATGTCGTATCGGCGGCCTGGAACCGTTTGCTGCGGCGCACGTTCTTCGAGCAGGCGAGGAGTCAAGACATGCACAAATGTTGTCCGTTCTGCAAAAATCCGCTGATGCCGTGGTACCAATGGAGGGCCAGCGACGGCCGCTTCTATTGCAATGAATTTTGCGCCGACGCGATCGACTCGCCCGGGGATTTCATGCCCCTGCCTTCTGAATTCCGCGAGGACCAGGCTCAACGGGCGTCGTGAGGCGCGTCATTCGGGACCGCGCTTCTTGCGCGGCTTGCCGGGCTTGAGCTGGTGGACGGTTGCCGATACGCCAGCGCTCCGGCGCAACGCCTCTTTGAGGTCTGCCGGCCGCCCATGCTTTCGCAGCAGGTCGCGGAACGCCTCGTCGGCGAGCTCCTGAAAGTCCTTCATCTGGTCGCGGCTCAATAGGTCGAGTGCCTGCCACGTCTCGTCGTCGAATTGAACGCGCTTCCCCTTCATCGGAAAACTCCGAAGGCCACCAAGACAGCCGATTTTATTGGAGAAAAAGACGTGTGTCGTCAGATCGAGTATTTCCTTTGGCACCCGCTCATTTTCGATGGAGCCGCCGGCATCGCTCGTTTCTCGTTTGTTCTTGCGCCTCTATGCCGGGGCAGGGCTACTGCTGTCCAATCGGGGCCGGCTGCACTGGAGGTCGAAACGCTCGACGATGCAGCCTAGCTTGGGCGGCCTGGCGCGGGTGGGGAAGCGGCCGAGTAATCCTTGCCGCTGTGCCTCCCGGCCGCTATATCCACCCCCGGATTGCCGCCGTGATAGGCGGCTTTCTTGTCCCGGCGACCGTCTGACGGCGCGCCCGGGAATGGTGGAAGTGCCTAACCTTCTCAGACGTCTCGGTTAGGGCGCATAGCTCAGTTGGTAGAGCAGCTGACTCTTAATCAGCGGGTCCCAGGTTCGAGCCCTGGTGCGCCCACCAAATTCTCAAATATTTCAAAGGGTTGATCGGCGGTATTATTTCCGGGCAAGTCGCACCGGAGGTAAAATCGCAAAAGTCGCATGGGCATAAATAACTGAAAAATCTCAAGGATAGTTTTTGAAGCAGCTGATTCAGATACAGCGGCTTTCCCGACGCGTTTGGAGTTGCCGCGAAACCAAAATTTCCCTCGCAATCTTAAGTTGCTAATGTCGAGTCTTGGGGGACGCCATGGCGAAGACGAGAAGCTCGACGACGAAAAGCCCAACTCGTTCTCCGAAGATGTCCGAGCAAGCTTTGATCGCGTACAAGGCAGCTCTGGATTTGTTCGACGTTATGAAGAAACAACAGTGGGTAACCACAAACTACGCCGTGCTGATTTCTGCTGCTATCTACTGGTACACAAACAGCAACAAAGGTCGCCCGCCGCCGGGGATGGTTTGTTTCTTGATTGGATGTGCTGGTGCGGTCGGGTTAGTCTCAATAGGCCTGCTGGTCTGGTTTCAAAACGACATAAAGAAATTCGCGAGCGACTAAACAAAATCAATCCGCAGTTTTTCAGTCAACACGAATATGAAACTCTAGGACTTCAGCACTACGATCGTCCGTTCGGACGAGGATGGCATGTTCTGACAGCACTCATCCTGGTTTGCCTGTTAGGCGCGACAATGGTGATCTGTGGCTTGGTGGTGCGCTAGTTTTCGCAAGGGCCAGCGTGTAGGTGCAGTCGGCACCCCGTTCCATATACGGGGCATAGCGGTGAGATCGAGCTTGCGACTTTTCCGTTTTGCGACTTTGACAGAAAGCCGCAGAAAACCGCAGGCATGCGACTTGTAAGCTATTGATATCTATAGCCACAGGATTTCTCTTAATCAGCGGGTCCAAGGTTGGAGTCCTTGTGCGCCCACCAAACCTCGACGGGAAAGGGCGCCGCGAAATCGCCAGGGGCCGCGTTTTCGACCGCCCTGACTATTTACTTGCGCTTTGATAGGCGCTTCGGTGATTTGCGTTTCGATGTTGTCTTGCGCGTTGCCGTCTTAGGCGAGCGCTTTGCGCTCTTCTTCCTGGCTGTTCTACGAGCACCGCGGACATCGTCGGGCGTCTTCGTGACGCGCTTTTTTTCAGCGCGCTTTTTGGCAGCGTTTTTCTTGCCGTAAACGGCAATACGTCCGACATGGGCGTAGTCCTCGCCCAAGGATCGCAGCTCCTGCTTCAGAGCTTCTGCGCGCCGGCTGAGAATGGTCGAGACGTCGTTCCGTAGCTTCACAAGCGCACCGGCTGACATCGACGCGAGGCTTTGTTTTGCCATTGCAGTCTCCTCGTACGGCGTCCTGCTGCGGGCAAGCAGCCAGCTCAGGGCTCGGTTTTCGCCGGATTGGACAATTTATTGAACGGCGAAAAGCGTAACTTGTAGGTCAGGATGGTCTCGCGCTGATCGGCCAGCGCATCCCAGGCTTCGGCCATCCTGGTCAGTTCTTCGCGTAGATGCGGGAGCGCGGCGCTCGCAGCCAGCCGCCGGCACTCCGCCGCGTGTTGCCGGTAATCGTCGACTTTCAGCATGTCACTCAGCCCTGCTGCACACTTGTCCCGCCGTCGTCGACCGGTGCTGTCACGGGTCCCTGCATTCGCAAGGCGGTCTGCGTGTAGAGCTTGGCCATGCTGACGAGCGCCTTCCGCCGTTCCGGAGTGCCGGCCTCAATGGACACGCCATGCACTCCCGCGCCATTTCCAGATAGTCGTTTGCTGAGATCACGGTCGCGCCCCCTTCAAGCAAGCACAGCAAGCCGTGCCATTAACCGTTTCCGCCGAAACGGGTTCCGCGGTGCCTCAAATTTCGCGGGCACAGGGCTTTGCGGATTAACTCTTGAGAACAAAAAGAGAACAATAGCCCGTCTGTGTCAAGGGAGAAGGGATTATGGACCCAGACAAGCGGAACGCGTGGCTGCGCAAATTGGACGAGGAGTGCCCGTATCAGGTGGTGCTCCCGCGACGGCAACTCGCCGACGACAGCGCCATCATGAATTTCCTGATGAACTACGTCGGCAAGTTCGACATGTACGTCGAGGACGAATACGCGGCGTTCGTGCGCTATTGCTTCGCCGACCCGCTCGACGCTGCAATCTTCCGCTCGCGGTTCGAGCCGAAGTCCGAGCGGCTTAAGCTCGCGGGTTGATGCAACTGCAACGGGGCCGCGATCGTCAGAACGCGGCCTTAATCCCGAAATTGGCGCCGTGCGCCCAGTAGTTCGAGGTGTCGAACTGCGGCGCCGGACGGGCTGTCCGACCAGTGCGCCCCCGCCGATCTGGGTCGCATTGACCGTCGTGTCGATCGCTCCGCTGGGGCGGACGACGCCGGTCCAGTACATGACGTCGTAGCCCGCGAATATGCGGATCGTGGGCGTGATCTGATATCCAAGTTTTGCCGACAATTCGGGAACAGCAGCCAAACGCGTGCGGCTGAAATCGCCGATATTGGTCGGAAACGCGAGCAGGCCTCCGGCAGTGACGGTCGAAACACCGCCGGTGGTCACGCTTGAGGATCCGCTGATCGAAAGGTCGTTGAGCGTCGCTCCCACGGCGACTTTGGCGAGCCATTCGAGCAACCACGGTCCCTGGCGAATCTCGCCATTGAGCCCGAGGTCGAGACCGTGAAAGTGGTTGGTCGTCGCGAATGCTTCGTTTGTCGCGAACGTCGAGCCTGCCAAAAAGCCGGCACCGATGCCGGTCGATGAAACCTGCAGCTTGTCGCGCAAATGCAGGTAGCGATAGCCGACAAATCCGTTGACGCCCCCGATGATGCAACTGGCGCATAGCTCGGTCCGATACGCGCCCCCGGCTCCATATAGGCGGCTCGTCTCGCTCATGGAGACCTGGCCACTCAATAGCCCGGGCGACGCAAACAGCAACAAGTTCCTGCGCATTGATACTCGCGTTGAAGAACGGCCGTGCCAACAATGTTGTGCCATCGGACGATACGGAGAAATCCGTGCCGCTCCGGCCGAGCACGAAGAAATGCGCATCGATACCGCTGCGTTTCGCGGGGTCGAACCAATGGCCCAGTGGTACCGCGCCCCCGATCGCCAGCCGTCATTGACGTCGGTGTCACCGAACAGGACGACCGTTCCGGGCGCTCCAAGCGCGCCGGTGCCGCCCTGGGTCACCAAGGCAGGCAGGTGATCGCCCTTCGCGGACCAGTAGAAATAGGAGGTCTCGATCCAGAAGCTGCCGTCGTGCGGCGGTGTCGGAGCTTTGGTAACAAGCCGTGGAGGGGCGTGGTCCGCAGCTTCGCCCGGCAGTGCGGGGAGACCGAGAGCAACCGCTAAAACGGCTGCCAACCAGCCACGATATTGGCACATCGCCATGGTGCTGCCTTCCGCGTGGAGCAAACCCTAGTGGACGCGTTTTCGCGGCGCTAGTGCCGCTGTGTATAGTTCGATCATTCCGTCACGGCCGCGTTATGGCGCGTGTAATAGGCGTGTTCCGCGTTGTCGTCAGCGAGCTGCCGCGATGCCTGCTCGATCTCGTAAAGGGCGTGCCATCGAGTGCGTTCAGCAGCACGTTTTCAAATACAGAACGATCGATGCCAGAGGTATTGGCATCCACATAAATTCCGTAGGCCTCCACCAAGGCGTCCACCTTGCGAGCGAGCACACGCAGGTCGTCGGCCACGATGGCGATCTCTGCGGCGCGGGCTCAAGCGGAATGCGCGACGGCGTGATGCCGGCGGCGCAGGCCGAGAGTTCGCGCCATCTTTGCTGGAGGTCGGTGTAGCGAGAAATCGCCGGGCGTTTTGACGGGCTGATCAGTCATACGCAAATTGTACATGTCGCGCACATGGTAAATCAAGCCAAATGTGCATAATATGTACAATCCGTGGGCCCGGACGATGAACAGCGGGGACACCGCGAGGTGGCTCGGAACAAATGTTTGTCAGGTGCCCGTCTTCACGATCGTCTGGGCGATATCCACGATCATCTTGCGTTCGCCTGGCTTGGCGCGCTCCAGATCGACCACATCGCGTTGGGATCGCTCGGATCGCGCATCAACAGCGAAGCCACGTCGCCGCCGGTGAGTTCGTCCGCAATCGCTCGAGAATCGGCTGTGAATAGGGCTGTAGGCCGCGCTCGATCCAACTCAAACTCGCATGCGTCATGCCGCCGATCTTCTCGCCAACGCGCTCGGCCAGGGCCTCAAGCGTCATCCCCTTCAATTCCCGCCACTGACGGATGAACGTCAGCCGGTGCCGCGGCTGGCCCTTGAAGCGGGGGGTAACTCGTTTCGGCATGTACACAGGATGCACGAAATAACCCCGTATAGGCAAGCCGCTTGAGAGTAATGTTCTTCATTCGTTCTGTGCGCATGGCGTACATTAGGATCATATTCCTCCAGCAAATGAACCATAGGCGCTACGAATGACAGAGCAATCCAGGTCCCGATGGCCGGCCAACGCCGCCGAGCGCATCAAGGCCGCGCGTGAGCGCGGCAGACTTCGCGGCGATTGGCGACGAGTTCGGTGTGTCGTTTGCGACTGTCCGAAACAAGGCGATCGCGCTCGGCCTGCACGCGGCGGCGCCGCGCCGGCACTTCACGCGGGAGGAAGACAGGATCATCCGTGCCGACTACATCGCTCATGTCGACATCGCGGTGACAGCCGCGAAGCTCGGGCGAAGTTGGGGCGCGGTGCGGCAGCGCATCTTTCATCACATGAAGGATCTGCTCGGGCAGGGCCGCACGCCGAGAAGCTGGCGCGTGTTGCGCCAATACGGCGCGTCGATGCTTGACCACGGTTCCACGCCGGACGAGGCGGCTGTGAAGGTCAAGGAAATGGTGGTCGCGGCACGGGCTGAGGCGCGCGCGGC
>CAWKMR010000064.1:0-51726 GCA_963850705.1 uncultured Alphaproteobacteria bacterium
TTCCAGCGGGCGAACCGCGGATATGCTTCCGGAGGATGCAATGCTACCGCTTCTGCGTTTCGCCGTCGTTGTTGCGTCTGTCGCTCTCGCGCTACCCGCGTCCGCGCAGCAATATCCGAGCCGCACCGTGCGTCTCGTTGTGCCCTATGCCGCGGGCGGCACCGGCGACATCGTCGCGCGTGTCCTCGCCGACCGGCTTGCACAGTCGCTCGGGCAGTCGGTCGTCGTGGACAACCGTCCGGGCGCGAGCGGCGCCATCGGATCAAAGTCGGTCGCCTCAGCGGCGCCGGACGGGCACACAATCCTGGTTGGCCAGACCGGCGAGATGGCGATCAACCAGCACTGGGCCAAGGGACTGGGCTATGACCCAGTGATTGACCTCCAGCCGGTGGCGCTGGCGACGATCGTGCCGCTCGCACTGGTCGTGCCCGGCAAGGCGGCCTATTCCTCCGTTGCCGAGATGATCGCGGCGTCCAAGTCGCGCGGGCTTGCGTTCGCGTCGGCGGGCACGGCGACGCCGGGCCATTTTGCGGGCGAGGTGCTCAAGCTCCGGACCAAGAGCAACATAAATCACGTGCCCTACAACGGCGCGGGGCCGGCGCTGAACGACATCCTCGGCGGTCACGTCGACCTGTTCTTTTCCGGGCTTCCGGCCGCGGTGCCGCATGTGAAGGCCGGAACCATCAAGCTGCTCGCGGTCTCGACGGCGAAGCGTTCGAGCTTTGCATCGGACGTGCCGACTGTCGCGGAGGCCAGCGGCGTCAAGGATTTCGATATCGCGCTGTGGCAGGGCTTCTTCGCGCCGCGCGGAACGCCGCCGGCGATCGTCGCCAGGCTGCATGCGGAAATCAACAAGACGTTGCAATTGCCGGAGGTCAAATCGAAGCTTCTGGAAGCCGGCGCCGAGGTGACGACGATATCGACCGAAGAATTTGCGGCGTTCGCGAAATCGGAGAGCGCGAAATTTCTCCGGATCATCAAGGATGCCAACCTGAAGCCGGAATAAGCGCGGCAGTTGTTGGTTTGAACAAGAAAATACGGGAGGTCACACATGAAATTTCCACGCCGTACGTTTCTCCAATTGGCAGCAGGTGCTGCCGTAGCCCCGGCGCTCCCGCGCATGGCCCATGCGCAAGACTATCCGTCGCGACCGGTCCTCATGGTCGTGCCGTATCTTGCCAACGGGCCGGCGGACGGGCTCGCGCGTCCGCTCGCTGAGCGCATGAGCAAGGCGCTCGGTCAGCCGGTCGAAATCGAGAATATCCAGGGTGAGTCGGGCGCGATCGGCGTCGCCCGCGCGATGAAGGCGGCGCCTGACGGCTACACGCTGAGCTTCGGCCACAACGGATCGCACGTGGTCAACGGCGCGGTCTATTCGCTGCCTTATGACCTGCGGACCGATCTCGAGCCGATCGCGCTATTGCCGAGCAACCCGCTGATGATCTCCGCGCGCAAGGATTTCCCCGCCGCCAATCTGAAGGACCTGCTGGCCTGGCTGAAGGACAATCCCGACAAGGCGCGCACGGGTAATGTGGGTGCGGCCAGCGGCACCAACGTCAACGCCATCTATTTCCAGAACATCACCGGCACACGCCTCCAATTCGTGCCGCATAAGAGCGTTCAGACCGCGATCAAGGCGCTGGCCTCGGGCGAGCTTGATCTGCTGTTCGATCAGGCATCGAATTCGCTGCCGCACCTGCGCGCCGGCACGATCAAGGCCTATGCCGTCACCTCGAAGACGCGGACGGTGTCGGCGCCTGACGTGCCGAGCACCGACGAGGGCGGCCTGCCGGGATTCTACAGCGCGAACTGGTACGGCCTGTGGGCGCCCAAGGGCACACCGAAGGATGTTGTGGTTCGCGTCAATCGCGCCGTCGTCGAGGCTTTGGCCGATCCGGCGCTGGTCAAGCAGCTTTCCGACCTGGGGCTCGACGCGCCGCCCGCCGATCAGCGGACACCCGAGGCGCTGGCCGCGTTCCATCGCGCCGAGATCGACAAATGGTGGCCGATCCTCAAGGCCGCCGGCATCAAGGCGAAGTGATGCAGGGGACGTGCTCATGAAACGCCGAACGTTTCTACAACTGGCGGCGGGCGCCGCCGCGCTTCCGGTGGTCTCGCACGTCGCAAGGGCGCAAGCCTGGCCGTCACGCAACATCACGCTCATCGTTCCGTTCGCGCCGGGTGGAGCAACCGACGTTTCCGCGCGCCTCATCGCGGAGCATATGACGCGCACGCTCGGCCAGCAGGTCGTCATCCAGAACCTGGCCGGGGCCGGCGGCACCACCGGCTCAACCCGCGCGATGCGCTCCGAGCCCGACGGCTACACCATCCTGATGGGTCACGTCGGAACCCACGCGGTCGCGCCTTCGCTCTATGCAAACCTCGCCTACAAGCCCGACGTCGACTTCGAGCCGATCGGGCTGGTCAGCGAATTCCCGATGTTGATCGTGGCGCGGCCGGATTTCCCGCCCAAGGACCTCAAGGAATTCGTCACCTATGTGCGGGAGAACCACGCCAAGCTCAATGTCGGCCATGCCGGCATCGGCTCGGTCTTTTTCATTACGAACATCCTGCTCGATTCGATCCTGAAGGTGAGGCCGACCATGGTTCCGTTCAACGGCGGATTGCCGGCGATGAACGCGCTGGTCGCCGGCCAGATCGATTATCTGTGCGCCGATGCCACGACCGCCGCCCCGCAGCTCGAAGGCGGGAAGATCAAGGCCTATGCGATCGCGTCGCCGCAGCGCAATCCGATCCTGCCGAAGGTGCCCACCACGATCGAGGCCGGGTTGCCCGAGTTCCAGACCTCCGCCTGGTTCGCGTTGTTCGCGCCCAAGGGCACGCCGAAGCTGGTCCTCGACCGGCTCTCGGACGCGCTCGACAAGGCGCTCGACGACGACGTCACCGGCAAGCGCATGGCGGCACTCGCCAGCGACATACCTGCCAAGCCGCGGCGCGGGCAGCAGCCGTTGCAGGCATTGGTCAAAAGCGAAATCGCGCGCTGGACGCCGGTCATCGAGGCTGCCCGCGTCAAGGTGGAGTAGGGCGCCTGCGATCGCTCCCGCCACATCGCTACTCATGGGTACAATCATGAAACTTCCGCGCCGCCGATTTTTGCATCTGGCAGCAGGCGCCGCCGTGCTGCCGGCGGTGCCGCGCGTGGCCGTCGCGCAGACCTATCCGTCACGACCGGTGCGGATCATTGTGCCGGTTCCTCCCGGTGGTGCGCTCGACATCCTGGCACGGTTGATCGGTCAATGGCTGTCGGAGCGGTTGGGCCAGCCGTTCGTCATTGAGAACCGGGCCGGTGGCGGCACCAATATCGGCATCGAGGCGGTCGTGCGCGCGAGCGCCGACGGCTACACGCTCCTGCTGATCCCCGGCTCGGTCCCGGTCAACGTCACGCTGCAGCGGAAGCTCAATTTCAATTTCATGCGCGACATCGTTCCGATTGCCATGATCAGCCGGATACCGCTCGTCATGACGGTTGCGTTGTCGGTTCCGGCCAAGACGGTTCCCGAGTTCATCGCCTATGCCAAAGCCAATCCGGGCAAGATCAGCATGGCGTCGGGCGGGCTCGGCAGCACGTCCCATGTCGGGGGTGAATTGTTCAAATTGAGCACCGGCGTCGACATGCTCATCGTGCCGTATCGCGGCGGTGCGCCGGCGCTGACCGATCTGATCGGCGGACAAGTGCAGGTGTATTTCAGCTATCTGCCGGAATCGATCGAGTTCGATACGAAGCGGCACGGTACGCGCGCTCGCGGTGACCACCGCGACACGTTCGCCGGCGCTGCCGGATTTGCCAACCGTCGGCGATTTCGTGCCGGGCTTCGAGGCAAGCTCGTGGCAGGGTATCGGCGCGCCCAGAAATACGCCCGCCGGAATCGTCGCTATGCTCAACAAGGAAGTTAACGCCGCTCTCGCCGACCCCAATATCCAGGCGCGCCTTGCCGATCTCGGCAGCACGCCGACGCCGATGTCACCCGATGATTTTGATAAATTCATCGTTGCGGAAATCGAGAAGTGGGCCAAGGTGATCCACGCGGCGAACATCACTTTGCAATAGTGCCTTGGAACGGCGGCGCCGGCGCAAAATCCACTTTTCGCATGGGTGGTCCCCGCGTCGCTCAGCCATCCTACCCTTGCCGCGCCGTATGTGGTTAGTTGATCCGGCAAACCCGCGCAGGCCCTCATGAGCAACATCAATCCCAATCCCTTCACCACGCGGCCCGAGATCGACGGCACCTTCGGCGTCTGCACGTCCACGCACTGGATCGCCACTGCGGTCGGCATGAGCATCCTGGAGCGCGGCGGCAATGCCTTCGATGCGGCGGTGGCGACGGCGTTCACCTTGCAGGTGGTCGAGCCGCATCTCAACGGGCCGGGCGGCGACGTGCCTGTCATCGTGCACGACACGCGGAAGGGCAAGGACAAGATCGAGGTCATCTGCGGGCAGGGCCCGGCGCCGATGGGCGCGACCATTGCGCACTATAAGAGCCTCGGTCTCGATCTCGTCCCCGGCACCGGGCTGCTCGCCTGCTGCGTGCCCGGCACGTTCGAGACCTGGATGCTGCTGTTGCGCGACTACGGCACCATGCAGCTCGCCGACGTGCTCAAGCCGGCGATCTACTACGCCGGTGAAGGCCAGCCGCTGGTCGAGCGCGCGAGCTTCACCATCGGCACGGTCGAACAGTTGTTCAAGGAGCATTGGCCGACGTCGGCGGCGGTGTATCTGCCGGGCGGCAAGGTGCCTGCGCCCGGAACCCTGTTCGCCAACAAGCAGCTCGCCGAAACCTATTCGCGCATCCTGCGCGAGGCCGAAAGCGTCGGCGGCAATCGCGACAAGCAGATCGAGCATGCGCGCAGGATGTGGTCGCAGGGCTTCGTCGCCGAGGCGATCGACCGCTTCTGCCGCACGCAGGAATTGATGGACTCGAGCGGCGAGCGTCACCGCGGCGTGCTGACCGCCGACGACATGGCGCGCTTCCAGCCGCGGATCGAAGCGCCGGTCACCTATCAGTATGGACGCTACACCGTCTGCAAGGGCGGATTCTGGAGCCAAGGCCCGGCGGTGTTGCAGCAGCTCGCGATGCTCAAGGGCTTCGATCTCGATGGCGCCGATCCGACCAGCGCGGACTTCATCCACACCGTGGTCGAGTGCGCGAAACTCGCTTACGCCGATCGTGAGACGTTCTACGGCGATCCGGACTTCGTGAAGGTGCCCGGCGATGTGCTGCTTGTCGGATGCCTACGCCGAGGCGCGGCGCAAGCTCGTCGGCAAGGAGGCGTCGCTCGAACAGCGGCCCGGCAATATTCCGGGCTTCGGCATGCGGCTCGCGATCCGCGTGCCCGGCGGCAAGCGCCTCGCGGCGCCCGGCGTCGGCGAGCCGACGGTCGGACGACAGGTGTGGACGCATGACGACACCGACGATCCGAGCCTTGTCGCTATCGGCGACGGCGGCACGCTCGAACGCTCCGGCGTGATGCGCGGCGACACCGTGCATCTCGATATCATCGACCGCGACGGCAACATGGTGTCGTCGACGCCGTCCGGCGGCTGGTTGCAATCCTCCCCGACGATCCCCGAGCTCGGCTTCTGTCTTGGCAGCCGCGCGCAGCAGTTCTGGCTCGACGAAGGGCACCCGAACGCCATCGGTCCCGGCAAGCGCCCGCGCATCACGCTCTCGCCGACGATGGCGCTGCGCGACGGCGAGCCCTATCTCGCCTGGGGCTCGCCCGGCGGCGACCAGCAGGACCAGTGGGTGCTGCAGATGTTCCTGCGGCATGTCCATTGCGGCATGAACCTGCAGGAGTCGATCGACACGCCGGCCTGGCACACCGAGCATTTCCCGTCGTCGTTCTGGCCCCGTGAGGCGCGTCCGGGCGTGCTGGTGGTCGAAGACCGTCTGCCGCCGGAGACGATCAAGGAGCTTCGCCGCCGCGGTCATGTCGTGGAGATCGGACCGGACTGGTCGGAGGGCCGGCTCACCGCGGCGTCGCGTGACGGCAAGCGGCGCAAAGCCGCCGCCAATCCGCGTGGCATGCAGGGCTACGCCGCGGGACGGTAATGCCGTGGAGTTTGGTTGCTAACCCGGCGCACGATCGAGCTTAGGCCAGCGGGCGAAGGCGAACACCCATAGGCCGATCAGATTAAGCAGCGGCAAAAAGGCGACAATCACCCACCATCGGCTGCGCCCAGCGCGATGCAGGATGTGTGCAACGGGCACGCCGACAATCAAGGCGAAGAGCAGCAGCATGACGGGCGGCACGACCCAATGCCAACCGCTTGGGACAAGGTCGCACAAACCCATTTCCGTGCACATGGCCAGGAAATCCATGTCACACCTCTACCGGTCGGTTTGGCCGGATAAGCCGGCTACCAAATCATCACGATCGCCATGATTGCGATCATCAATCCTGCCATGACGGCGACGTGCATCGGATTGCTGAACATGTGCTGAAGCAGCCCAAATCGGGCGCCTTCCGGCACCAATGCCATGCCGCACTCGGGGCAGTTGCCTGGAAGGGGCCGGCGAACCGAAGCATGCATGGGGCAGTAGTAGGCAGACGTACTGCTGGATGCGTGAGTTATGTCACAACTCCTAGCCGATATCTGACTTATCAACGGTATGCGACCTCGCGGAAGTCTCGTTTGATGTAGGTCAAGAGTTTCGGCTTTCTTTGGAGGGCATGGCGTGCGGCGCAAACCTGCCGCCAATCCGTGCGGCAGGCGGGGCTACCCCGCGGGACGGTGAATTTCGCCGATTGATCGCCGCGCGAGAGGCTTGCTCTGTTACCCTCTCCCCTTGCGGGAGAGGGTGCCCGAGCGAAGCGAGGGCGGGTGAGGGGTTGCGCGCGAAGCGCCAATTAAAAGGCACCCCTCACCCGGCTCGCTGTCTTCGCTTCGCTACGACGGCTCGCCACCCTCTCCCGCAAGGGGAGAGGGTCACGGAGTGTGCGGCACCACCTCAGCGCTTCACTCCGCCTTCCACGGGATCACCTTGCGCTCCAGCTCCTGGAACAGCGCCGAGGTGATGAGCCCGAGAATCCCGATGGTGACGATGCCGCAGAACATCGTCGTGACTTCGAGCAGCTCCCACGAATTCCAGATCAGGTAGCCGAGGCCGCTCTTGGTGGCGACGAATTCGGCCGCCACCAGCACGATGAACGACACCGCCAGCGCGATGCGCAGCCCCGCGAAGATCGTCGGCAGCGCGCCGAAGAACACGATGCGGGTGAACAGCACGGTCTGGCTGGCGCCGTAGTTCCTGGCGACGTCCCAGTAGATCTTCTCGATATTGGCGGCGCCGACATAGGTGTTCACGATCACCGGGAAGAACACCGCGATCGCGACCAGCGCGATCTTGGACGCATCGCCGAAGCCGAATGCCAGCAGCAGCAGCGGCATCAGCGCGATCTTCGGGATCGGGAACAGCGAGGCGATCAGCGGATCGATGAAGATCCGCACCGGCTGCGAACATCGCCATCAGCAGGCCGAGCGCGATGGCCGGGATGACGCCGATGAAGTAGCCCGCGAGCACGCGCATCAGCGTCACGCCGGTATGGTAGGCGAGCTCGCCGTTCAGCAGGAGCTGCCAGTAGCGGGTCGCGATGTCGCTCGGCGCCGGGATGAAGCGGCGGTCGCCGAACCCGGCCATCAGCAGCAGCTCCCACAGCAGCAACAGCCCGATCGGCGAGATCAGGTAGAGCAGGCGGTCGCGCGTCTTGGCGGAGAGGCCGCTCATGCGTCCATCTCCGCCCGCGCGCGCATGACCTCGTCTTCGAGCACGCGCCAGATGTCGAGCTTGAGCTTGCCGAACTCCGGCGCCGCCGACAGCGCGATCAGGTCGCGCGGATGCGGGAACGGCACGTTGATGATTTGCTTGATGCGGCCGGGCTGCGCCGTCATCACCACGCAGCGGTCGCCGAGCAGGAGCGCCTCCTCGATCGAATGCGTGATGTAGATGACGGTCTTGCCGGTCTGCTCCCAGAGCCGCACCAGCTCGGCCTGCAGGATCACGCGGTTCTGCGCATCGAGCGCGGCGAACGGCTCGTCCATCAGGAGCATCGCCGGATTGGTGACGAAGGCGCGCGCGATCGCGCTCCTCTGGCGCATGCCGCCGGACAGCTGATGCGGATAGTGCCGCCGGAATTTGGTGAGGCCGACGAGCTTGAGCGCGGCGTCGACCCGTCCGCGGCTTCTGCCGCGGGAACGCCGCGCGTCATCAGCCCGAAACCGACATTGGTCTCGACGCTCATCCAGGGAAACAGCCCGCTCTCCTGGAACACCATCGCATTCTCGACCGCCCAGCCTTCGGCATGGACGGTGATGGTGCCGCCGGTCTGGTGGTCGAGGCCGGCGAGGATGCGCAGCAGCGTCGACTTCCCGCAGCCGCTCGGCCCCACGATGCAGATGAACTCGCCGGCCGCGATCTTGAGGTCGATGTCGTCGAGCGCGAGCACGCTCCCGGCGGCGCTGACATATTCCTTGCGCAGGCCCGCGATGTCGATCGCCGCGCCGCGGCGCTGGACGGTCATGATCTGATTCCCGATGCCATCCGGCGTCTATCCGCCCTCATCCTGAGGAGCGAGCCATAGCGAGCGTCTCGATGCACAGCGGCGTCTTCGACGCGCTGATGCGACGCCACTTCGTGGCGCTCCTCACCATGAGGCGGAGAGAGAACACGTGCACCGTCACCGGCAACCCTGGAGCTTGCTGTCCTTGTTCTCCAGCACGAACGGCGGGAGCTTCGCGGCCGCGTCTCGGGCGTAGCTCGTGTCGATGATCCGCTCCAGCGGCAGGTTGGCGGTGGTCATCTTGCTCTCGGCGTACCACTTCTGCATGTCCATGACGCTCGCGGTGTTGATCGCGCCGTTCGGGCTGCGCGCCGGCCACGGATATTTGTGCAGCAGCGGCTCCCGCGTCTCGGTCTTGGTCTTGATCAGGAGATCGATCATCGCGGCGCGGGTCGAGCCGCCGTGATAGGCTTGGCAATAGTCGCGCACCGCGCGCAGATAGGCCGCATAGTAGTTGCGCGCGGCGCGGTCGTTCGCCTTCGCCCATTCGGTGTTGATCATGCTGACCGCGATCGACATCGGATGCGGCTTCACGAGGTCGTCGGGGTCCTTGAACAGCACGGCGAAGCCGCCCTCGATGAGTTGCGCGGTGAACGGCGGGATCACGATTGCCGCGTCGATCGCCTTGTTGCGGAACGCGACCGCCATCTGCGGGAACGGCAGGACCTTGATCTCGACGTCGGCGATGGTGATGCCGTCGGTCTCGAGCATGCGCCCGACCTCGTAGGTCGACACCGCGCCGTGGCCGTTGGTGGCGATGACCTTGCCCTTCAATTGACTGAGCCGGGTGATCTGGTCCTTGAGGTCGGGGCGCAGCATCAGATTATGGCCGAGCGGGCTCGATACCCGGTCGACGACGATCGTGATCGGAAGATTCTTCAGCAGGCCGTTGAAGTAGCCGGCCGACACGCCGCCCTCGATGATCTGCAGCCGGTTCTGCGCCAGCATCGCCAGCACATTGGCGGAGGTGTCGAGGTCCTCGATCTTGAGGTTGATGCCGGCTTCCTTGAAGTAGCCCCGCTCGACGCCCCAGAGATTGGCGCCGTTGGAGATCGAGCGCACCAGCCCGATATTGATCGTCGTTTCCTGGGCCGATGCGGCGGCAAGGCCTGTAACAAGACTTGCCGCAAGCGAGAGCGAAGCGGCGGCGATGCGCAGGACGGCAGTCATTGTTGTTCCTCCCCCGGGACACGTTGCGGCGAGACTACATCATCCCGCCGCCGCTTGTTCCCAGCGCGTTGTCGCTGCAAATCTCGCCGCTGAACACGGCCGCCAAGTTCCATATTGCATTGCAGCAAATTTCAGCACATGCGCAAATGATGGACGTGACAGCGGGCTCCCGGCACCCCGTCAATTCGCCCAACGCCGCGTAATATCTGCATAAATCGGCATGGCATGAATTCTGAATAGCAGAGGGCGACCACGATCAAAGGAGCCCCGTCGCGATGGTGCCACCACCGCCGAAGCTGCGCCTCGAGAATCTGTCCAAGACATTCTCCGGCGACAACGGCGACTTCGTCGCGCTCGCGGCCACGAATCTCGACATCCCCGCCGGCCGCTTCGTCAGCCTGATCGGGCCGTCCGGTTGCGGCAAGACCACGATCTTCAACATCGTCGCCGGACTGCTGCCGCCGACCACGGGGCGCGTGCTGATCGATGGCGAAGACGCGACCGGATTCATCGGCCAGGTCGGCTACATGCTGCAGAAGGATCTGCTGCTGCCGTGGCGGACGGTGCTCGACAATGTCGCGCTCGGCATGGAGATCAAGGGCGTCCCCATGAAGGAAGCGCGCGCGCGCGCCTTGCCGCTGATCCAGCGCTACGGTCTCGGCGGCTTCGAGCATCAGCATCCCTCGGCGTTGTCCGGCGGAATGCGCCAGCGCGCGGCGCTGTTGCGCACGCTCCTGATCGACATGGACGTCATCCTGCTCGACGAGCCGTTCGGCGCGCTCGATGCCCAGACCAAGTCGAAGATGCAGGAATGGCTGCTCGGCCTGTTTGCCGATTTCGGCCGTACCGTCGTCTTCGTCACCCATGACGTCGAAGAGGCGATCTTCCTGTCCGACGAGATCCACGTGATGGCGACCACGCCCGGGCGGATCATCGAGGCGCTGCCGATCGATCTGCCGCGGCCGCGCCATCGCTCGGTGGTCACGACGCCGCGTTTCATGGCGATGAAGAAGTACTGCCTCGATCTGCTGCACGATCAGGATTCGCAGCGGAGCGCGGCCGCGTGATGCGTCGAACGGTTCGCAGGCGACCATGCATTTCACGGGGAACGGCATCATGAGCCTCGCATTTCCAACGAGCCTCGCTCCGCGCGGCGCGGAGACGGCCCGAGCGAACGGGCGACGTCGTCACGCCGCGCCGCGGCAGCGGCGTTCGCCGCCGGTTGCCCGTCACCCGGGTGTGGCCGACGGCGATCATCGCCCTGGTGCAGATGGCCATGCTCGTCGCATTCATCGCGCTGTGGGAGGTCGCCGCGGCGTTCAAGGTGATTGATCCGTTCTTCTGGTCGCGGCCGAGCGCCATCTGGGCGACGATGCTGATCTTCTTCACCGAAGGGAATGCGTTCATCGACATCGGCTTTACGTTCCGCTCGACGATCATCGGCTTCGTGATCGGAACGCTGGCAGGTTCGATCCTTGGCCTCTCGATGTGGTGGTCGCGCAACTATGCGTCGATCGTGCAGCCCTACATCATCTGCCTGGAATCGATCCCGAAGCTCGCGCTCGCGCCGCTCATCATCCTGGTGTTCGGCATGGGCTTGGCGTCGAAGGTCGCCATCGCGACCGCTTTGACGCTCGTGGTCTCGGCGCTGACCGCCTATTCGGGCGTGCAGTCGGTCGACAAGGACCAGGAGCGGCTGTTCTATTCGCTCGGCGCGACGCGCTGGCAGGTTTTCACCAAGCTCGTGGCGCCGACCTGCGTGCCGTGGATCATCTCGATCCTGCGCGTGAATATCGGCCTCGCCTTGACCGGCTCGATCGTCGGCGAGTTCGTCGCCTCGCAGCACGGGCTCGGGCGCACCATCCTCTACGCCGGCACGACCTACGACATCGCCCTCGTCTGGGTCGCGGTGCTCGTTCTCTCGATCCTCTCGATCATCATGTACGCCAGCGTGTCGTGGCTCGAAAGCGTGCTGAAGCGGAAGATGGCGTACTAGACCAACAGAGTAGGAGACAAATATGATCTCTCGTGTGTTCTGCGGTGCGCTGCTTGCCGCGCTCGCGATGCTGCAGGCACCGCCGGCGCACGCGCAGAGGACGCTTTTCGTCGCCGAGCCGACGCACGGCGTCGGCTATCTCCCGCTCTATGTCGCCATTCGCAACGGCTACTTCGCCAAGGACGGCCTCGACGTGAAGGTGATGACCGTCGACGGCGGCTCGACCCATACCAACGCCGTGCTGACCGGCCAGGCCTTCGCCTTCATCGGCGGTCCCGAGCACAACGCCTATGCCAAGCTCAAGGGCGGCGAGCTGCGCGCGGTGGCCAATGTCGTCGACCGCGGCAACGTCTATTTCACCGCGCGCGTCGGCAGCGAGCCGAAGCCGGGTCAGGAGTGGCCGGCTTACTTCAAGGGCAAGTCGTTCGCGGTCGGACTCTATGGCGGCACGCCGAACTCGATCACGCGCTATCTGCTCAAGAAATGGAATCTCGACGCCAGGAACGATGTCACGCTGATCGAGATGACCACCAGCGCCATCCTCGCCGGCGTGAAATCCGGACGCGCGGAGATCGGTGTGACCAGCGAGCCGCTGCTCACGCAAGGTGTCAAGGCGGGGCTCTGGACCGAGCCGGTCATCAACATCCCCACGCTGCTGGGCCCCTACGCCTATTCGACGCTCAACGTCCGGCTTGAAATCGATCACGAAGGAGCCGGAGCTGGTCCAGAAATTCGTCCGCGGCGTGGTGCAGGGCATCAAGTTCACTTACGCCGACCCGGAAGGCGCGGCCGCCATCGCCAAGAAGGAATTCCCGACCATGGCGCTCGACGACCTCAAGGCAACGCTCGATCGCACCTTTGCCGACGGGCTCTGGAGCCGCGATGGCATGGTCACCGCCGACGCCTGGAACACCGGTGAGGCGGTGGTGCTGTCGGCCGGCATCCTGAAGAAGCCGGTGCCCTACGACGACATCATCGACATGCGGTTCGTGCGGTCGGTCAACGCCGCCAATTGATCCAAAGACAAACGCAAGACTGGAGAGCGCCATGACAGAAGAACCGATTTGGAATAAATTTCTCACCGAACGCGACAAGGCCGTCTTTGCAGCGTCGGGCTACGGCACTCGCGGCGGCTTCGGCAAGCGGCCGGCGCTGCTCGTCATCGACGTCAACTATGCGTTCTGCGGCGACAAGCCCGAGCCGATCCTCGAGTCGATCAAGAAGTGGCGCAATTCCTGCGGCGAGGAGAGCTGGCCCGCGGTCGCCGCGATCAAGTCGCTGGTCGACAAGGCGCGCGCCAAGGGCATCCCGGTGATCTACACCACCGGCATTCGCCGCGAGGACAACTGGGATTCCGGCTCCTGGAGCTGGAAGAACACCCGCAACGGCGAGGTGGTCCGCACCAAGACCAACGTCGACGGCAACCAGATCGTCGACGAGATCGCGCCCGGTCCGCAGGACATCGTGATCTTGAAGCAGAAGCCGTCCGGTTTCTTCGGCACCAATATGTGCAGCTACCTCACGCTGTTGGGCTGCGACAGCGTGATCGTCACCGGCACGACGACGTCAGGCTGCGTGCGCGCGACCGTGCTCGATGCCTTCAGCAACAACTATCGGGTGGCGCTCGCCGAGGAAGGCTGCTTCGACCGCTCGCAGGCGAGCCACGCGATCAACCTCTGCGACATGAACGCGAAATACGCCGACGTCGTGAAATGTGCCGAGGTGCTCACGTTCTTCGACGGCCTGCCGGCCGGCATGTACGACCTGCCGAAGGGCTCGCAGCAGCCGGCGCCCAGGCTGGTGAAGACCGCCGCGGCGTAGGGCGCCGTTTCCACCGCTCGTCCGCTCGATGCCCGGCGGCTGATGTCGAAGCCGGCCGAAGCCCGAAGGGCAAGGAGGGCCCGCGCAAGCGGGCAAGCCTTGGCTTTTATTCTGGGACCTCGCGGCCACGGGCATGAGATTCGTCAGTTTTTGCTAACCAAGATATCGACCGGCCAGGCAAGCACCGGAACTATCGTCGGCACCGCTGGTTTGGCCTCCTGGGGACCAACAGCGAGGCTGTGCCATGAAACCACTTGCCGCTGCCGTCGCGATTGTCACCCTCATTGCAACACCACACGTCGCCACAGCGCAGACCGGCACTGCGCCGTTCTGTCTCCAGAACGGGAACGGTGCCCGATGCGTCTTCAGCACCATGGGAGAGTGTGAGGCTGCCCGCGGCAACACGTCTTCCGGTCAATGCATGACGGGGACGGACGCGCGCGGAACAACCGGACTGGGCGAGCGCCGCGACAGCTCATCGGGCGCGAAGCTGCCCGCGGCGATTCCACCGTGGCCCCCGGAGCGCGTGAAGTGATTTCCGATCTGGCTTATTTCCCCTTGAGGAAATAGCGCCCCTCGCTATCGCGCTCGATCGTGGCTTTCGCCTTCAGGTCTTCCAGCGCGCGCACGACCTCGCGGCCGTCGCGGCTGCCGACGGCGCTCATCAGGTCCTCGAAGAATTTCGGTCCGTCGGCGAGCGCGGCCTCGATTGAGGGAAAGCGCTTGCCCTGGAAGGTCGGCGGCGCCGGCACTTGCAATTCGAGCTTTGCCGCCGCGCCCGGCGGCCATGTCAGATCGAAGCCGGCCTTGGCGCCGGTGCGGCTGCCCATCAGCGACGGATCGATCGGCACCGCGCGCATGTTGGTCATCACCATCAGGTCGCGGTCGGCCTGGAAGCGCGTCGCGAACGCCCAGTCCATCTCCTCGTCGGAGAAGATGTCGATGTCGGGATCGACGACGAACACATGCTTCACATTGGTGAGCGCGCCGAAGCAGGCGGCGATGGCGTTGCGCGCCTCGCCCGGCACGCGCTGGCGGATCGCGACCCGCAGCGTGTACATGCCGCCGCTCGACGTCGTCGCATAGACGCCGACCGGCTCGCGCACGGCGGTTTCGAGCGCGCGCCAGACCATGGCCTCGGTGCGCACGCCGTTGAGCTGCGCGGTGTCGGTGCGGGACAGCGACTTGCCGCCGATGGTCGAGGTCTGGAACAGCGCGTCGCGGCGGCGCGTGATCGCGGTCAGATGGAACACCGGATTGCGCTTGACCGCGCCGTAGTAGCCGAGGAATTCGCCGTAGGGGCCCTTCCGGCTCCACATGGCCGCGCGCGTCGATATAGCCCTCCAGCACCCATTCGGCGTCGGCCGGCACGCGCACGTCGTTGGTCACGCATTTCACCACCGGCAGCGGCGCGCCGCGCAGCGAGGAGATCAGCGCAAGGTCGTCGCTCGGCAGCCGCATCACGGCCGCAAGATGATCGATCGGGTGCGAGCCGACCACGAACGCGACCGGCACCGGCTTGCCGGCGGCGGCGCTCGCTTCATAGATCGCGCGCAGGTCGCTCGGCGAGTTGAGATCGACGCCGGCCTCGGTGCGGCCGCGCAGCATCAGGCGGCGGATGCCGACATTGGTGAAGCCGGTCTTCGGATCGACGACGAAGTCGGTCGACGACGAGATGTAGGGCGCGCCGTCGGCGCCATGCTGGAGGTGGACGGGCAGCGCGGTCAGGTCGGCGTCGGCGCCGGTCAGCACCACCTGCTGCGCCGGCGCCTCGGTGCGCGAGACTTCGACGATCTCGGCCTTGTTGCGCATGCGCCGCTGGATTTCGCGCAGCAGGTCGTTCGGCGCGACGCCGAAGGCGCGCGCGATGCGCGAACGGCTGCCGGTGACGCTGCCGACCAGTTGCTGCCGCTCGGGGCCGGCCGCCTCGAACATCACCGCGCGCGGATTTCCCTCCAGCGCCTGCGCCACGTCGGCGAGGTCGGTCGTCGCCGCCGCGGACCTCCAGTTCGTCCGCCGGGAGCTCCTCGATGAACCGGCGCAGCCGAAAGCGGTCGAGATCGCCGCCCGCCGTTGCATGGATTGCGTTGCTCTTGTCGGCGATGTTCACGGAATTCTGCCTCCTGATTGCGCAATTATAGCGCAAAGCGCCGCGCCGGCCACCCGCACCGGCAGCAGCGCGTTAACGCTGCGCCACAGTTCGCCTGCCGCAATTCATCGGCATTTCGCGCGCGCATATTGTGAGTTGGCGTTCTGGCACGGTAGTATCCGGTTCGGGAATCCGGCGGACGTCGGGGCGTGGCCGGATTTTTCGTAGGCCGAGGGGAGGGTGGTGGTCCCTGTCCTCGCTTGCACAGGGAAAGCCATTGATGACCTTGATCGCCCGACTTGCCCTCGCGCTCGTCGTGATCGTGCCGCTGGGCGCAGCGTCCCTCAAAGCCCAGCCGACATTCGGCCCGTCAAGCCCGGCGGCGGCGGGCCGACACCGGCAAGCCCGCCCCCGGGAAAGTGTTCCGTCCGTCAGGCAGCGAGACCGACGCCACCGGCGGCGCCGCCCACCGCGCCGACGGCGGCGGATTGGGGCAACTCCCAGGTCGACGTGGTCTACACCGAGCCGCAGGACCCGCAGTTTCGCCCGATCCGCGAACGGCTGATGCGCCGGCAGGTGCTCGAGCAGCTTCGGCTGTTCCTGTCGCCGCTCAAGCTGCCGCGCAAGCTCCTGGTGCAGCTCGATCAGTGCAACGCCGAGCGCCGGCCGTACCAGTCCGGCGGTCCGGTGACCATCTGCTACGAATACGTCGCCAAGGTCGACCGCATCGCGCCGCGCAACCAGCCGGCTGATGGGCTTCCACGCGAGATGATGATCGTCGGCGCGTTCGTGCAGGCCGTGCTGCACGAGGTCGCGATCGCGACCTTCGATATCCTGGACATTCCGGTCTGGGGCCGTGAAGCGGACGCCGCCGACAAGCTCGCCGGCTTCATCATGGTGCAGTTCGGCAAGGACGTCGCGCTCAAGGTCATGGTCGGCGCCGCCTGGTTCTTCGATGCGTCCGAGCGGCAATGGAATGGATCCGACTTCGCCAGCGAGCAGTCGCCGGAAGCGCAGCGCTTCTACAACTATCTCTGCATCGCCTTCGGGTCAGATCCCGCGTCCTTCAAGTTCCTGATCGACCAGAACCTGTTGCCGCTCGATCGCGCGCAGCGCTGCAACAGCGAGTTCTACGCACTGCGGTTAGCCTTCGCCAAGGAGATCCTGCCGCACGTGGACCAGCAACTGATGAAGCGGGTTCAGTCGGCCACCTGGCTGATGCTGGACGAGCCCAAATGACCGGCGCCGCAAACATGGACACGACTCCGCTCAATCCTGTTAGCCGAATGACATCGAGAATGCAGATGCGTTGCTTGAGGATTGCCGCTGTGGCGGCCATTGCGGTCGCCGCCGTGGTCGCTCAGCCGTCCGGCAGCGTGGCGCAGCCGCGGCCGGAGGAGCTGGCGGCCAACAGCCGCGTCATCATCGACTATATCGATCCGTCGTGCGCCTCCCGCGGTCGCAGGCGACCTTGGACCGCCTGCGCAAGCGTCAGGTGCTGGAAGAGCTCAGCCATGTTCCTGTCGCCGCTGCGGCTGCCGCGCCTGTTGCGGATACGGACCAAGTCCTGCGGCGCGGTCAACGCCTACTACGTGCCCTCGGAATGGGCGATCAATCTCTGCTACGAGTACTACGAGCATCTGGAAGCGATCGCGCCGCAAGGAACGTCGCCGCAGGGCTATACCCGCGACGAGGTGATCGTCGGCGGCTTCATCGACGCCATCTTCCACGAACTGGGGCATGCGCTGTTCGACATCCTGAATGTTCCGGTGTTCGGGCGCGAGGAGGATGCCGCCGACCAGTTGTCGGCCTTCCTGATGTTGCAGTTCGGCAAGGACGTGGCGCGCATCACCATCAGGGGCGCCGCCTTCACCTATCTGAATTCGAAGAATCCGCGCACGCGGACCGAGTTTGCCGACGAGCACGGCACGACTGCGCAGCGGTTCTTCAACTACGTGTGCCTGGCCTATGGCGGCGAGCCGGAGGCGTTCCGCGACTATGTCGATCAGCGGCGTGCTTCCGAAGGCGCGCGCCGAGCAATGCCCGCGCGAGTATTAGCTGGTCCGCCGGGCCTTCGCCAAGACGATCCTGCCGCACATCGATGTGGAGCTGATGAAGAAGGTGCAGTCGATCCAGTGGCTGCGGCCGACCGACGGCCGCATCGAAAAATAAATCGAGCGTCAATCAATCCAGCTTGGCGCCGGCTTCACGCACGATCCGCTCCCACTTCACCGCGTCGGCTTTCACCTGCGCGGCGAACTCAGCCTGCGTCAGCGGCAGCGGATCGACGAAGGTCGCCGCGAGCCGGCGGCTGATCTCCGGATCCTCCTGAACGCCGCGGGTGTAGCCGTTGAGCTGGTCGAGGATCTCCTTGCGGCGTCCCGCGGGGCGCAAACAGCGCGAACCAGGTCTCCGCCGTGAGGCCCGGAAAGCCCTGCTCGGAGAACGTCGGCACGTCCGGCACATAGGGCATGCGCTTGGGCGTCGCCGCCGCCAGCACCCGCAGCACGCCCTTGCGCACGAGCTCGATATGCGGGCCCATCGAGACGAACGTCACCTGCACGTCGCCGACGATGACCGCCTGGGTCGCCGGGCCGGTGCCGCGATGCGGGACGACCACGAGCTTGAGGCCGGAGCGGCGGGCGAATTCGCTTTGCGCGAGGTCGGGCGTCGTGCCCGCGCCGGCGCCGGCATAGCTGACCTTGTCCATGTTCGCCTTCGCGTAGGCGAGGAACTCCTGCAAGGTCGTCGCCGGAACGCGGCTGGCGTTCACGGTCAGGAACAGCGGCACCGTTCCCACCGGGCCGATCGGCACCAGGTCGTTGAGCGGATCGTAGTTGAGCTTGCTGAACAGATACGGATTGATGGTGATGTTGCCGGTGTTGGCGAAGCCCAGCGTGTAGCCGTCGGGCGCGGCGCGCGACACTTCGCTCATGGCGATATTGCCGGAGCCGCCGGCGCGGTTGTCGATGACCACGGCCTGTCCGGTCTTGGCGGTGATATGCGCGCCGAGGAAGCGCGCCAGGATGTCGGTGATACCGCCGGGCGTCGTTGAAACGACGATCTTGATCGGCTTCGCGGGATAGGGCTGCGCCAGCGCCGCGCCGGCGACGAGCAGAGCAAGCGCGAATGCGAACGAGACAGCCGAACGAGCTTCAACATACGTCCTCTCCGATCAGCTTCAGCTCGTTAGCGGCGGCCCGCGCCGCCTTCAGGTCCTTGAGATAGTCCTCGAACGCGGACTGTAGCGTGAAGCGCGGCTCCCAGCCGAGATGCTGTTTTGCCGCGGAGATATCGAGCGGCGCGATCTTGGAATGCGGCGGCTCGCCGGCCTCGACCTCGTAGCGCACGTTCGGGCACAGCGCCTTCACCGCCGCGAGCACCTCGTCGAACGAGGACACATAGCCGTTGCCGATGTTGAAATGGATCTGCGGCGGCCGCTTGGCCGTGGCGGCGGCGTCGACCGCGCGGCCGACGTCCTTGGCGTAGATGTATTCGTTCGCCATCGTCTCGGAGGAGGGGATGCGCGCGGTGCCGCCGTCGAGGCCCGGCCTCGATCAGCCGCTGCATCTTCTGGCCGCCGCTCGATCCCGACCAGAAATGGCCGAGCCCGAACACGTTCGCCGGCCGCAGCATGATCACCTCGAACTTGTAGGCGGCGGCATAGGCTTCGAGGATCAGCTCCTTCGCCGCCTTGAACGCGCCGTAGGCGCGCGAACCGCCGCGCGTGAAATCCTCCGCGACCGGCGCGTTGCCTTCCTCGCGCCGGCGGTCGTAGACGCCGAAGGTCGAGATGTGGACGAGCCGCCGCACGCCGGTGAGCCGCACCGCCTCCGCGACGTTGCGGGTGCCGCCGAGATTGATGTCGAAGCCGGCGCTGAGCGACTGCTGCACGCGGTTGCCGATCAGGCCGGCGGTGTGCACGACGGTGTCGGCGCCGTGCTCCTTGATGGTCGCGATCAGGTTGGGCAGGTCGCGCACGTCGTAGCGCGCCAGCGCATAGCCCTTGTCGCCGAGCTTGAGCTTGAGGAAGTCGGCGCGCGGCTCCGGATCGACGAACACGACCTTCTCGCCGCGCGCGATGGCGTTCTGGGCAAAGGCGGTGCCGATCAGCCCCGCGCCGGTGACGACTGTGGTCATGAATGCTCCCCTAGTGTGGCGGTTCAGAAGTTCGCCAATCCTTGCGGCTAGGTTAAAAGCGAACTTCTGAACCAAAGCCACACTAGAAGTCTATGGGTGGCTGGTGTCCCTTTGAATCCGAAGTTCGCTACGAATGTGCCGCAAGTTCAGGCGAACTTCGGATTCGGGACACCAGTGCCGGCTTCCGGCCATTTCGGCGGGCATATTAGTCATTGGACATTGGGATGCCAGAAGCCTGAGACCCCGGGTGCGCACCGAATAGCCGCCATTTGAAAATCGAAGGGGCGAGCCCTGAAATTCGATGCTATAGAACCGTTCAAAAGGAGCCCAAAGGAGCGCTCAAGCATGCCCGAGTGTTTTGTCGCCAAGGCGGCCGACCTCAAGGACGGAGACCGCCGTATCGTCGTCTCCGGCCAGCATGAGGTCGGCGTGTTCTTCAAGGACGGCGTCTACTACGCCTATTCGAACTACTGCGTGCATGCCGGCGGGCCGGCCTGCGAGGGCATCCTGGTCAACAACGTGGTGGACATCCTCAACGCCGACAAGACCTACGAGGGGCAGACCTTCGGCGAGAACGTGCATTTCGCCTGCCCCTGGCACGGCTACGAATACGATCTCAAGACCGGCGAGTGCATCGGCGACCGCAAGCTGAAGCTCCGCAAGTACAATGTGGTCAAGCGCGGCGACGAAATTTTCGTCGTGATCTGAAGAACAAGGCGAGGACAACGCTCATGGACATGGTGCGAAACGAAGTCCGCCAGCTCAATCCCGAGCAGTACACGGAAACCAAGGCGCTCGAGCACGCCAGCCAGCAGGCGCGGCAGCGCAACTACCAGGACTTCCTGATCGTCGACGTGGACGCGCACCACTACGAGAGCGAGTCCTACAAGGACGTGTTCAGCTACATCGAGAACCCCGTCATCAAGATGGAGGCCATGGACTCGATGTCGCGCGCCGGCCGTTCCGGCTTCCTCAACAGCCAGGTCGGCTACCAGAGCCTCGGCGGCCGCATGACCCGGCACAAGAACCGCGCGTTCTTCAAGGCGCGCGGCGAGCGCCATCGCGACATCGACTGGACGCTCGACTGGATGGACGCCATGGGCGTCGACTACTCCTGCATGTTCCCGACCCCGATGCTGTTCCTCGGCCTGCATCCGCAGGTCGAGATCGAGGTCGCGCTCTGCCGCGCCTATAACCACTGGCTGTGCGAGCGCATCCTGGCGCAGGAGCCGCGCATCGTCTCGATGCTGTATCTGCCGTTCAACGATCCGGAATGGGCCTACCGCACGGTCCGCGACTTCGGCGACAAGAAGGGCGTGGTCGGCTTCATGGTGACGTCGCCGCGCTACAAGCCGGTGCACGACAACGCCTACATGAAGACCTACCGGCTGCTCGAGGAGATGGGCAAGCCGATCTCGTTCCACGCCGCCTATAGCTGGGACGACCGCGCGCTCGCGACCACCAACCGCTTCATCTCGGTGCATTCGCTCGGCTTCATGTGGTTCAACATGATCCACATGACCAACTGGGTCGTCAACGGCATCCCCGAGCGCTTCCCCAAGCTCAAGACCATGTGGATCGAGTCCGGCCTCACCTGGGCCTATTGCCTGATGCAGCGGCTCGACCACTCCTACATGATGCGCACCTCGGACTGCCCGCAGCTCAAGCGCAAGCCGAGCGAATACATGCAGGAGATGTTCTACTCGTCGCAGCCGATGGAGGTGCCGGACGATCTCTCGGTCCTGGAGGCGACCTTCAAGATGATCAAGGCGGAGACGCAGCTGGTGTGGTCGTCGGATTATCCGCACTGGGACTTCGACCTGCCGAGCTGCATCTACGACCTGCCGTTCCTCAAGGAAACGGCCAAGCGCAACATCCTCGGCGGCAACGCCGCGCGGCTGTTCAATCTCGATCCGAAGCCGGTGAAGAAGATTCCGTAGCTGCGCCATTACGACGTACCGTTCATCCGGCCTTGCTCCGGTCATTCACGCGTAAGCGGACTCGAGGAATCGTGATCCAGACGGGCCCGTTCCGGATGACGGAAGATACCAGCTCAACCAGAGCAAGTTGCCGTCCATGGGCGTTGATCGCGAGAGCATCCCGTCAGTCGTCGAGCGCGTGCGGCCGGTTTCGGCGGGTGCGCCGGTCGTCGGCGTCCATTTCCTGAAGGAGACCGCGGTCTTTGTCCTCGGCGAGGAGGCGCTGCTGCTGGCGGCGCGTGACGGCGAGCCGGAGCGGGTTGCCGTCCACGGCGGCGCGATCCTGTCATCCGCAAGCGACGGTGGACGCGTGGTCACCGGGGGCGATGACGGCAAGGTCGTCTCGACCGATGTAAAGGGCAACAGCGAGACCGTCGCGACCGATGCCAAGCGGCGCTGGATCGATCATGTGGCGGTCGGTCCGTCCAATGCCGTCGCCTGGTCGGCGGGCAAGCAGGCCTTCGCCCACACCGGCAAGGGCGCGGAAAAATCGCATCGAAGTCGTCTCGACCGTCGGTGGGCTCGCCTTCGCGCCGAAGGGCTTGCGGTTGGCGATCGCGCATTACAACGGCGCCTCGCTCTGGTTTCCCAACGCCAAGGCAGAGCCCGACACGCTCGAATGGAAGGGCTCGCATCTCGGTGCGAGGTTCAGTCCGGACGGCCGCTTCCTGGTGACCTCGATGCAGGAGCCGATGCTGCACGGCTGGCGGCTCGACGACCGCAAGGACATGCGGATGTCGGGCTATGCATCGCGCGTGCGCTCGCTCGACTGGACCGCCGACGGGAAATGGCTCGCGACCTCAGGCTCGACCCAGATCGTGCTGTGGCCGTTCGGGGGCAAGGACGGCCCCATGGGGAAGCAGCCGCAACTGCGCGCGCCTTCCGAGCATCAGGCTGAAGTGGTCGCCTGCCATCCCAAGCAGGGCGTGCTGGCGGCGGGCTTCGCCGACGGCATCGTGCTGGTGGTGCGCACCGACGACGGCGCGGAAATCCTCGGCCAAGCGGCCGGGCGACGCGCCGGTGACGGCGCTGGCCTGGAGCGCGAGCGGCAAGCTGCTCGCGTTCGGGACCGAGAGCGGCGAGGCCGGCGTGCTCGATCTCGAGTTAGGGGGAATTGGATGTTCGTGAAGCTGACCGCGGATCGCCGTGTCGTGCTGGAGGACCGCGACAACTTCCGCGCCTTCAAGCTCGTGGTCGAGGGCCGCCGGGAGGACCTGGACGCCGTCCGCCGCGCGCTCACGGGCACCGCCGAGCTCGTCGACGCCGACACCGCCTGGATATCGGAAGCCGCGCTCCGCCGACCGGCCGGAGGTCGCGCAGGACGCCGCCTGGCAGCAATCCCTCGGCGCCATGATCGAGAAGGCGAGGCCGCACGGCTGGATCGACGACGCGCGGGCGGCGATCAAGGCGCATGTGGAATGGGTGGGGTGACACGTCCCAACCGTCAAAGCGGGCGGCATCCACGGCTCGAACCGCTGCCTGGATCAGGTGTGGACGCCCGGTTCAAGGCCGCATGACGCGTCTCAGATCACGTATTGCCGCAGCGGCGGAAAGCCGTTGAAGCCGACCGACGAATACATCGCGGTGTAGGCGCCCGTCGCCTCGATCAGCACCTTGTCGCCGATGGCGAGCGAGACCGGCAGCGGGTAGGGGTTCTTCTCATAGAGCACGTCGACCGAGTCGCAGGTCGGCCCGGCCACGACGCAGGGCGCCATCTCGTCGCGGTCCTTCGGGGTCTTGATCGGATAGCGGATCGACTCGTCGATGGTCTCGGCCAGCCCGTGGAACTTGCCGAGGTCGAGATAGACCCAGCGCAGCTCGTCCTCGGGATTGCGGCGGGCGATCAGCACGACCTCGGCCTCGATGACGCCGGCATTGCCGACCAGGCCGCGGCCGGGCTCGATGATCGTGTTCGGGATCGCGTTGCCGAAGTGCTTGCGCAGCGAGCGGAAGATCGCCTTGCCGTAGGATTCGAGCTTGGGCGTCTTGCGGGTGTACTTGGCCGGGAAGCCGCCGCCGAGGTTGACCATCGACAGGTTCATGCCGCGCTCGGCGCAGGTGCGGAAGATCGCCGCCGTCGAGGCGAGCGCGCGGTCCCAGGCCTCCACGTTGTTCTGCTGGGATCCGACATGGAACGAGATGCCATGGGCCACGAGGCCCTGCCGGTGGGCGAATTCCAGGATGTCGGCGGCATAGGCGGGCTCGCAGCCGAACTTGCGCGACAGCGGCCAGTCGGCCCCGGCATTGTCGCAATGGATGCGGCAGATCACCTGGGAGCCGGGTGCGACGCGCGCGATCTTCTCGGCCTCGGCCTCGCAGTCGATGGCGAACAGCCGGACGCCGAGCCTGAAGGCGGCGGCGATGTCGCTCTCTTTCTTGATCGGGTTGCCGTAGGAGATGCGGTCGGCCGTGGCGCCGGCGGCAAGCACCGCCTCGGTCTCGCCCACCGAGGCGACGTCGAAGCAGGCGCCCATCTCGACCAGGAGCTTCAGGATCTCCGGCGCCGGGTTGGCCTTGATGGCGTAGTAGACTTTGCTGTCGGGAAGCGCCTTGGCGAAGGAATTGTAGTTGTCGCGGACGACGTCGAGGTCGACCACGAGGCAGGGTCCTTCATCGGTGCGGCGCTTGAGAAATTCGCGAATGCGTGCGGTCATCTCGACCTAGCTCCCCTGATCCGGTGGCGGCGCTGCCGCCCTAAGGTGAACCTCCTGTGATGCACGCGGCTCGCGGAATGCGTGCCTGCATCACGTCGATGGTTGCCTTGGTCCGGATGAGGGAAGAACCCGTTCCGCACTGCTGGCAAAGAAGGACAAGCCTTTTTAGCTCAACCGGCATTCACGCCGGCGTTTCCAAAAAAGCCCGTTCCGTCGTTGCTTTAAGCCGCGTCCCCCGTTGAGCGCGGGGTGCGCCGGTTTCGCCTCCGGCTGTCGATCACGTCGGCATCCAAGCTGGACACCTAGCAAGGAAGAGAGGCGTTCCTCGAAGAGAGGCTCTCTCTTCCGTAGGCGGCTGTCCGGCCTCTTGTCCGGACCCCACCGATCGACACGCGGCCACAGGCACGTGCGAAATTGGGCAACTCAACGCAATAGTCGAAATAGTCTGCGTGTCAATATTTTTTGTGCACGCGGGCGCGCCGCGTCTCGAAGCAGCCGCAGTGCGTTCACGATTTCGCAACGATTGCTTCGCGCGGCGCTTTCAAAAATGCGACGGCGGACGTTTGCACGCCCGCCGCCATCGCTCAGGTCCGCCGCAATACGTCAAGCGACCAGCACGTTCTTGAACTGCCAGGGGTCGCTTGTATCGACATCTTCCGGGAACAGGCCGCCGCGTCCGGTGAGCGGCGTCCAGTCGGTGTAGTGGCCGGTCACGGGGCCGAGATAGGGCCGCTGGATCTCGAGGCAGCGGCGGAAATCCATCTCGTCGGCCTCGACCAGGCCGCGGTCCGGGTTCTCCAGCATCCAGACGATGCCGGCGAGCACCGCCGAGGTGACCTGCAGGCCGGTCGCGTTCTGGTAGGGCGCGAGCTTGCGCGTCTCCTCGATCGAGAGCTGCGAGCCGTACCAGTAGGCGTTCTTGGCGTGGCCGTAGAGCAGGACGCCGAGCTCGTCGATGCCGTCGACGATCTCGTGCTCGTCGAGGATCTTCCACGCCGGCTGGCGCTTCCAGGCCGCGCCGGCCATCTCGTGCAGCGACAGCACCGCGTCGTCGCACGGGTGGTAGGCGTAGTGGCAGGTCGGCCGGTGGACGACCTTGCCGCCCTCGCGCAGCGTGAAGTAGTCGGCAATCGAGATCGACTCGTTGTGGGTCACCAGGAAGCCGTGCTGGGCCTGCGCCGTCGGCGTCCAGGAGCGCACCCGCGTGCCGGCGCCCGGCCGGGTCAGGTAGATCGCGGCGTCGGAGCCGAAATCGTGCCGATGGCCGTTGGACGGCATGTGCTTCTCGTGCGTGCCCCAGCCGAGCTCGGCAGGCTGGAGGCCTTCGGAGCAGAAGCCCTCGACCGACCAGGTGTTGACGAACACGCCGCGCGGCTTCGGGTCGCGCGCCCGCTGGGTGTCGCGCTCGGCGATGTGGATGCCTTTGACGCCGACGCGCTGCATCAGCCGGGCCCACTCCTCGCGGGTCTTCGGCTCGGTGAAGGTCACGCCGGTGTCGCGGGCGACGTCGAGCAGGGCCTGCTTGACCATCCAGGACACCATGCCGGGGTTGGCCCCGCAGCAGCTCACCGCCGTCACCCCGCCGGGCCGGCGGCGGCGGACGTCGAGCACGCCTTCGCGCAGCGCATAGTTCGAGCGCTGGGAGATCGAGGCCTTGGTGTCGAAATAGAGGCCCGGCCACGGCTCGCAGACCGTGTCGATGTAGAAGGCGTCGATGTCCTTGCAGAAGTCGATCAGGTCGGCCGAGGAGGTGTCGACCGACAGGTTGATGATCATGCCGCGGCCGGGACCGCCCGTGAGCAGGGGGGTCAGCACCTGGCGGTAGTTGTCCCGGGTGATCGCGACCTTCTCGAAGCGGAGCTTGCGCTCGTCGAGCAGTGCGCGGTCGGTATCGACCGGGTCGATGACCACGAACTTCGAGCGGTCGAATCCGATGTGACGCTCCAGCAGCGGCAGGATACCGCGGCCGATGGAGCCGAAGCCGATCATCACGATCGGGCCGGCGAACTGCGCATGCAGTGCTGTGTTCTCGGTCATGCGGGTCAATGCATTCATATCAGTTACTCCCAGGCAAGAGGGGTCAGGCCGCGCGCGCGGTTTCGTTGTGGGTAGCGCGCGCGATGAGTGCCGAAAGGGCCGGCTTTGGTTCAATTCGGCCGGTTGCGCTGACGAGGCCGCGCGCGCCCGCGAGCGCGCCGGGCGCGAGTTCGCGCGCCAGGAAGCGGTTGGCGTCGTAGCGGCCCGGCAGCCAGAGGCCGCCGGTCGCCTCGGCCGAGAAGCCGAAGCGCTCGTAGTACGGTGCGTCGCCGACCAGCATCACGGCGCGGTGCCCGAGCCGCTGGGCGTCCTCCAGCGCACGCTGCACCAGCGCGCCGCCGAGGCCGCGGCACCGGAGGTCCGGGTGGACGGCGATCGGTCCGAGCAGCAGCGCGGGCCGCGACGGGCCGGCGGAGACGTTCCACAGCCGCGCGGTGCCGACGACGCGGCCGCGGTCCGACGCCACGAAGGCGAGGCTCTGCGCCGGCAGGCGGCCCTCACGCAGGCGCTCGGCCGCCTTCTGGAAGCGGCCGTCGCCAAAGCACTGGTCGAGCAGCGCCTCGCGCGCCTCGACGTCGCGATGAAGTTCTTTCCGGATCGTGATCGTGATCGTCGTTCATGCTCGTGTCCTCCCGTGGCGCGTGAAGCGCCCGTGGATCCTTCAGGGGACATGGGAGCCGGCTTTCGGCCGGCTCCCGGCGATCTCAGATGTGGAAGGTCTGCAACGGCGCGAAGCCGTTGAAGGCCACCGCCGAGTAGGTGGCGGTGTAGGCGCCGGTGCCTTCGATCAGCAGCTTGTCGCCGATCTCCAGGCTGACCGGGAGCGGGTAGGGCTGCTTCTCGTACAGCACGTCCGCCGAGTCGCAGGTCGGCCCGGCCAGCACGCAAGGCGCCAGCGTGTCGCCGTCCCGCGGGGTGCGGATCGGGTAGCGGATCAACTCGTCCATCGTCTCGGCGAGGCCGCCGAACTTGCCGATGTCGAGGTAGACCCAGCGCACGTCGTCGTCCTCGCTCTTCTTGGAGATGAGGACGACCTCGGACTCGATCACGCCGGCGTTGCCGACCATGCCGCGGCCGGGCTCGATGATGGTCTCCGGGATGCGGTTGCCGAAGTGGCGCCGCAGCGCGCGGAAGATCGCCGAGCCGTAGGACTTCACCGTCGGCACGTTCTTCAGGTACTTGGTCGGGAACCCGCCGCCGAGATTGACCATGGCGAGGTTGATGCCGCGCTCTCCGCATTCGCGGAAAACGGCGGCGGCCTGCGCCAGAGCGCGGTCCCAGGCATTGGTGTTGCGCTGCTGCGAGCCGACGTGGAACGACACGCCGTGCGCCTCGAGCCCGAGCTGGTGGGCGTGCTCCAGCACGTCCGCGGCCATGGAGGGCTCGCAGCCGAACTTGCGCGACAGCGGCCACTCCGCCCCGACGCAGTCGGAGAGGATGCGGCAGAACACCTTCGAGCCGGGCGCCGAGCGGGCGACCTTCTCGACCTCGGCCTTGCAGTCCACCGCGAACAGGCGGATGCCGAGCTCGTAGGCGCGCGCGACGTCGCGCTCCTTCTTGATGGTGTTGCCGTAGGAGATGCGGTCCGGCGTGGCGCCGGCCGCGAGCGCCATCTGGATCTCGGCGACCGAGGCGGTGTCGAAGCACGAGCCGAGCGAGGCAAGCAGCGACAGCACCTCCGGCGCCGGGTTGGCCTTCACGGCGTAGAACACGCGCGTGTCGGGCAGCGTCTTCGCGAAGGTCAGGTAGTTGTCGCGTACGACCTCGAGGTCGACGACAAGGCAGGGGCCTTCGTCGCGGCCTTCATCGCGGCGGTTACGCAGGAAGTCACGGATGCGCTGGTTCATGTGCGCTCTCCTCACCAAGTCAACGGGCCTTTTGCGGGGCCCAGGTTGAAGTTCAGACGCGCGCGAGCGCGCCCGGCGTCAGCGGGTGAGGTCGGCTTGCCTGCCGTGCGATGGAGACACGGACACGCGCGCCGGGTTCTTCACCCGAGATGCTGCCTTGGTTTGGAGCGGGAGATCCCGTCCGCACGGCCGGCAAGATGGACAAGCCTCTTCGGTGTTGACCTTTGGAGGGCCAACGAGACCAAAAAAGCCCGCTCCGTCGTTGCTTTAAGCCGCGTCCCCCGTTGAGCGCGGGGTGCGCCGGTTTCGCCTCCGGCTGCTGGTCGCATGGTAAGGAAGCCAGATCGCTTCCTTGGCGGCTGTCCGGCCTCTTGTCCGGATGCCCACCGACCAGCACGCGGCCACAGGCACGTGCGAAATAGGGCGAGGGCGCAAATAATGATTCACGCCGTCACAATCAAGAAAAATCTGATGCGTAGGTGAAAATTTTCTGAGCGACGTGTGCTCGCGTGCGCTCGCGACGGCGCTACTGCCGCGACGTGAACGGCTCGACGTGCGAAGCCTGGCGAACGAACGCGACCATGACGGCGGCGCCGACACAGAAGAAGACGACCTGCAGCAGCAGGACGCCGGCCTGCGGCGAAACGCTGAGTTCGACGCCGAAGAAGCTCACGATCCAGGCCGCAATGCCGATGACGAAGCTGCCGAGCCCGGTCAGGTTCTCTACCGCCCAGCCGCCGGCATAAGCGGCGCCGAACACCTCGGCGCCGATCAGGATCGCGGCGCTGAGCACGGTGTTGATGTTCAGCCAGTTGAGCTTGCGGCGCTGGCCGAGTTGCGGCGTGTCGGTCATGTCAGGATCCTGTTGGCGGGCGCAATGTCCACAAAAAGGGGGGCCCGATCAAGCCCCGGGCGGTTGTCTTCGCAGGGGCCATCGAACGATTCCAGAGCCTCATCTGCGCGTCCTGCCACGGAGCGCCGATGCCTCAGCGCGAGCGCCGGGTCCCATTTCAGCACAGGTCGGCGCGGCGGCTGTCGGAACAACGACATCGTCCTGACATCGCGGTTTTGCACAGACCGTGCAGTGTGGCATCGCACGTATCGACGAGAATGTGAGGCCATTCTCCTGATGGACGCCAATTTCGCGGGCCTGATCGTACCCAACTGGACCCTCGTGTTCTGCAAGAATCCCGGCCGCTGGTGGGTCCGGCTACTGGCCTGGGGCCGCTATAACCACGTCAAGGCCTTTGCCTACCTGCCGACCATGCGCGCGTGGTTGTTCTACGACGTGAAGTTCCACGGCACGCGGCTGATGCTCGCCCACGAGGACGACCCCGGCACCAGGGCCTTCCTGCACGACTATCTCAATAATTGCGACACCATCGAGATGCCGCGGCTGCCGGTCCCCAAGCGCTCGGGACCGCAACCCGGCTTCTGGTGCACGCTGGCCATGAAGCATCTGATTGGGATCAGCACCAGTGCGCTCCGTCCGGACCGCCTATGGCGCGATTGCCTCGCCGCTGGCGGCAAGCCGCATGTCAGCATCGGTGCGCGCCGCGGCGCATTCATCGCGGCGGTTCGGGCGCGAATGTCGATGTCCCGTAGACAGCTCCGAAGGACTGGTCCGGTCCTCGGCGCCTCCGTGAGCTGAAGCGGTCACGCCGCGGCGCGCTTGGCCTTCGGGTCGAGCAGGCCGGCCTCGATCAGCGCCGCACGGATGCGCTCGATCTCGGCGCCGCCGAGCTTCACCAGCGGCGGGCGCACCACAGCGCGCGGCAGCCGGCCGAGCAGCACCAGCGCCTCCTTCATGCGGTTGTGCATGTCGGCGAAGGGCTCGGCGTAGAACACCCGCGCGGTCGGGTAGATACGGTCGTTCAGCGCCTTCGCCGCGGCGAGGTCGTTCGCCTGCACCGCCCGGTAGAGCTGCGCCTGCAGGTCGGCGATGACGCTGCCGGAGCCGGACAGGAGCCCGTTGCAGCCGAGCACCAGCGAGGAGAACAGCCAGGCCGAGTGGGTGGTGAGCACGTTCACCGGCCGCGGCAGGCTCTGCAGCGTGCGGATCTGCATTTCGTGCTGCGGCACGTTGCCGGCCCAATCCTTGATGGCGCGGATCGAGGGCACCTGCTCGCACATCTTGAGGAGCGTGTCGCGCGGATAGCCCTGGCCGGTCGCCAGCGGATACTGGAACACGATGATCGGCAGGTCGGTGGCGTCGGCGATGCGCTTGAAATGGGCGAGCGCCATCTCCGGCGACTGCTGCAGCGTGAACGGCGCCGGCGGGAACACCAGGAGCGCCGAGGCGCCGCCGTCGGCCGCCATCTTGGCGATGCGCGCGGCTTCGAGGCTGCCGTCGGCCCAGATGCCGTTGACGATCGGCAGCCGGCCGCCAATCTCGTCCTGCGCGATCGCCAGCACTCGGCGCTGCTCATCGAAGGTGCAGGAGGCGACCTCGGTTGAGTGCGCGTTAATGGTGATCGCCGAAATCCCCTCGGTCGCCGCCACGTCGCGCAGATGGCTGCGGAAGCTCGCCTCGTCGATGGACAGGTCGTCGTGGAACGGCAGCAGCACGGCCGGGATGACGCCGTGGGGGACGTAGCTGGCGTGACGGGGCATGGTCTTCTCCGGGTTCGGTAACCGGCTGGATAGTAGCGAACTTTGGCTTGCCCTGCGCGGGACAGGCCCACCATATAGCAGCCATGACCCAGCAGAACCATCCGGCCGCAGAGGCCTCCGCTGTGCCCAATCCCTTCTTCGAAGCCTGGAGCGGCCCGTTCGAAATGCCGCCGTTCGGCGCCATCGCGCCCGAGCACTTCATGCCGGCGTTCGAGCGCGCCTTCGCCGAGCACGATGCCGAGATCGCGGCGGTCGTGGCGCAGGCGCGAGGCGCCGACCTTCGGCAATACCATCGAGCGGCTGGAGCGTTGCGGAAAGCTGCTCGAGCGCGTCGCCGGCGTGTTCTTCAATCTGGCGAGCGCCGACACCAACGACGCGCTGCTCAAGATCGAGCGCGAGATCGGGCCGAAGCTCGCCGCCCACAACCAGCGCATCCTTCAGAACGAGCGCCTGTTCGAGCGGATCGACGCGCTCTATCGCGCGCGCGATGCCCAAGGCCTTACCGCCGAGCAGCGGCGGGTGCTGGATCGCTACCACACCATGTACAAGCGTGCCGGCGCCGGCCTCGACGCCGCCACCAAGAAGCGGCTGGCCGAGATCGCCGAGCGGCTGGCGGTGCTGGGAACGACCTTCAGCCAGAACGTGCTTGCCGACGAGCAGTCCTACACGCTGACGCTCGAGAGCGAGGAGGACCTCGCCGGCCTGCCGGACTTCGTGCGCTCCGCGGCGCGCTCTGCGGCTGCCGAGCGTGACATGCCCGGCAAGCACGTCATTACCTTGTCGCGGTCGAGCGTCGAGCCGTTCCTGCAATTCTCCGCGCGCCGCGACCTGCGCGAGAAGGCGTTCCGCGCCTGGATCGCGCGCGGCGACCAGGGCGGCGCCACCGACAACAAGGCGGTGATCGCGGAGACGGTGGCGCTGCGCGCCGAGCGTGCAAAACTCCTCGGCTACGAGACCTTCGCCCACTACCGGCTCGACGACGCCATGGCGAAGACGCCCGACGCCGTGCGCGACCTTCTCGATCGGGTCTGGGCGCCGGCGCGTGCCGGCGCGCTCGCCGACCGTGACGCCATGCAGGAGCTGGTGCGCCAGGAGGGCGGGAATTTTCAGATCGCGCCATGGGACTGGCGCTACTACGCCGAGAAGCTGCGCAAGGTCCGCTGCGATATCGACGAAGCGACGGTGAAGCCGTATTTCCAGCTCCACCACATCATCGATGCGGCGTTCTACACCGCCTACAAGCTGTTCGGGCTGACCTTCGAGCGCCGCAAGGACGTCGCAGCCTGGCATCCCGACGTGATGGCGTGGGAGGTCCTCGGGCCGGATGGCCGCCATCTCGGACTGTTCCTCGGCGACTACTTCGCGCGGCCGTCGAAGCGGTCAGGCGCCTGGATGACGACGCTGCGCGACCAGGAGAAGCTGACGGGGCCTGATGTCCGCCCGCTGGTCATCAACGTCATGAACTTCAACAAGGGCGGCGACGGCGCGCCGACACTGCTTTCGTTCGACGATGCGCGCACGTTGTTCCACGAATTCGGGCACGCGCTGCATGGGCTTCTGTCGGACGTCACCTATCCGATGGTCGCCGGCACCAGCGTGCTCACCGACTGGGTGGAACTGCCGTCGCAGCTCTACGAGCATTGGCTGGAGCAGCCCGACATCCTGCGGCGGTTTGCAATTCATGCTCGCACCGGCCGCCCGATTCCCGACGACCTGCTCAAGCGCCTGCTCGACGCGCGCAACTTCAATCGCGGCTTCGCCACGGTCGAGTTCGTCTCGTCCGCGCTGTTCGATCTCGACGCGCATCTGCTCAAGGACGCGAAGGGCTTCGACGTCGGCGCCTTCGAGGATGCCGCGCTCGCAAAGATGGGCATGCCGGCGGAGATCGTGATGCGGCACCGGCCGACGCATTTCGCCCATGTGTTCTCGGGCGGCGGCTACGCCTCCGCCTATTACAGCTACATGTGGTCGGAGGTGCTCGACGCCGACGCCTTCGCCGCGTTCCAGGAGACCGGCGATATCTTCCATCCGGAGACGGCGAAGAAGCTCTACGACCACGTCTATTCCGCCGGCGGCAAGAGCGATCCGGAAGCGCTCTACATAGCGTTTCGCGGCCGGCTGCCGACGCCCGACGCGCTGCTCAAGCAGCGGGGCTTTGCCCCGGCATAAAAGGAAGGGCCGTCGTTGTTGCGCCCTCGCCCCCTTGTGGGGAGAGGGCAGCTCTGAATGTGCAATTGTCTCGAATGGGTGAGGGGTTCTTCGCAGCGTTCTGCTCACCAACAGACCCCTCACCCATCGGAATATGTTGCGTTAGCTTCTTGCCCTCTCCCCACAAGGGGGAGAGGGCACAACAATTAGCGTCTTGCGCACGGCACCGAAGGACGAAGTAGCAATGGACCTCCACACCGCCGGACATCGCCGCGGCGTCGTCTGCGCGCCGCACGGCGCCGCGGCGGAAGCCGGCCGCGCCGTGCTCGCCGAGGGCGGCAATGCGCTCGAGGCGATGGTCGCGATGGCGGCGTCGATCGCGGTCGTCTATCCGCACATGAACGGCATCGGCGGCGACGGCTTCTGGCTGGTGCGCGAGCCATCGGGCCGCGTGCGCGCGCTGATGGCAGCCGGAAGGGCGGGCGAGCTCGCGCGGCCGGAGCTTTATCGCGACTATGATGCGATCCCGTCGCGCGGTGCGCTCGCCGCGCTCACGGTGCCGGGCGCGATTGCCGGCTGGATGCTGGCGCTGGAGGCCGCGAAGGCGCAGGGCGGCACGCTGCCGCTCGACGTGCTGCTCGGCCATGCCATCCGCCAGGCCGGCGAGGGCACGCCGGTCGCGCGCAGCCTCGCCAATCTCACCGCCGCCGTCGCGGGCGAGCTGAAGCTCGTTCCCGGGTTCGCGCAGACCTTCCTGATCGACGGCAAGCCTCCGGCCCCCGGCCAGGTGCTGCGCCAACCGGCGCTGGCCGCCACGCTCGAACAGCTCGCCCATACCGGGCTGGCCGATTTCTATCGCGGCGACGTCGCGCGCGAGGTCGCCGCCGATCTCGACCGCGTGGGATCGCCGGTGACGCGCGCCGATCTCGAACGCGCCAAGGCCACGCTCGCCGAGCCGCTGTCGGTCGCGATCGATGCCGGCACGCTCTACAACACGCCGCCGCCGACGCAGGGTCTCGCCTCGCTGATGATCCTCGCGCTGTTCGACCGGCTTGGCGTCAAGGAGGCCGAGAGCTTCGATCATGTGCACGGGCTGATCGAGGCGGCAAAGCGCGCGCTGCGTGTCCGCGACCGCAGCATCACCGATCCCGACCGGCTGCCGCAGCCGCCCGAGCGATTTCTCGCCGATGCATTCCTGGACGCCGAGGCCGCCGCGATCGACCGCCGCAAGGCCGGCAACTGGGCGGCGCCACAAGGGCAGGGCGATACGATCTGGATGGGCGCCGCCGACGCCTCCGGCCTGGTCGTGTCCTACATCCAGTCGCTCTACTGGGAGTTCGGCTCCGGCGTGGTGCTGCCGCGCACCGGCGTGCTGATGCAGAACCGCGGCACCAGCTTCTCGCTCGACCGCCACGCGCTCAATGCGCTGGAACCGGGGCGGTTGCCGTTGCACACGCTCAATCCCGCGCTGGCGGTGTTGCGCGACGGACGGGTCATGGCCTACGGCACCATGGGCGGCGATGCGCAACCGCAGATTCAGGCGGCGCTGTTCACCCGTCACGTCCTGTACCGCCAGCCGCTCGAGGAGGCGCTCGATCGCCCGCGCTGGTTCATCGGCCGGACCTGGGGCTCGGCGCATGGCAGCGTGATGCTGGAAGGGCGCTTCGACGGCAACCTGATCGACCGCCTGATCTCTGCCGGCCATGACGTAGATGTGATGCCCGAGCCCTATGCCGGGACGATGGGCCATGCCGGCGCGGTGGTCCTGCATCCGAACGGAACGCTCGAAGGGGCGCACGATCCGCGCGCCGACGGCGGCGCAACCGGGATATAAAATTCGCGGACAGTGCCCCGAACCCGTAGTTCGCGCATACCGGGCGGCAGGTTCGATCGCGAACTTCGGGTTCAAAGGGGCACTAGAATCAAGAGTTGCTAAGTGGTCCTTAATTCCGAAGTTCGTATCTGAACGTGCCGCGGGAGCTGACGAACTTCGGAATCGGACCACTTGGGCTTGGCCGGGGGGTGCCACAGGGGCCTCCATTCCGCCGCACTCCGTGCTATCTTCCCCCCATGATCAAACACCTTTCATGCGTTGCCGCGGCAGTGCTCGCCAGCCTTGTCGCGTCCATCCTTTCGGCTTCCGCCCATCCGCATGTCTGGGTGACGATGCGGAGCGAACTGGTCTACGGCCCCGACGGATCGATCACCGGCATCCGTCATGCCTGGACCTTCGACGACATGTTCTCGGCGTTCGCGACCCAGGGCATCGACAGCAAGATGCGCGGCGTGTTCACGCGCGAGGAACTGGAGCCGCTTGCCAAGACCAATGTCGAGTCGCTCAAGGACTTCGAATATTTCACGATCGCCAAGGTGAACGGCAAGAAGGCCGACTTCGTCGATCCGCCGCCCGGCTACTATCTGGATTACAAGGACCAGATCCTGACGCTGCACTTCACGCTGCCGTTCAAGACGCCGCAGAAGGTGCAGGAGCTCCAGATCGAGATCTACGATGCGTCCTATTTCGTCGACTTCAGCTTCGAGAAGGAGAACGCAGTCGGGCTCGTCGGTGCGCCCGCCGGATGCAAGATGGTCGTGGCGCGTCCGGAGGAGATGGACCCGGCGACGGCCGCGAAGCTGTTCCAGCTGGCGCCCGACCAGAAGCTTGATCCCGCGGAATTCCTCGGCGCGCAGTTCGCCAATCGTATCCTGGTCAAATGTTCCTGAGCTAAAGGGCGCAACATGGGGCGCACAACGCGTCAGCTCGTCGTCGCCGGCACTGCGATCGCCGCGGTCCTGTTGCTCGCCGGTGTCATCGACGTGGCGCTGGCGCAGGGCACGCCCTTCGGCGTCGGCGCCCCGAAAAGTGCGACCGCCGGCAACGCCGTACACCGGTATTGTCGGCTGGATCATGGTCAAGCAGGCTGAGTTCTACAAAGGCCTCTCCGGCGCCATCCGCGCCGCGAAGACCGACAACTCCGCGCTGTGGGTGCTGTTCGGCCTGTCGTTCGCCTACGGCATCTTCCATGCCGCCGGTCCGGGTCACGGCAAGGCGGTGATCTCGTCCTACGTGGTCGCCAACCGCGAAACCTGGTGGCGCGGCGTCGTGCTCTCCTTCGCCTCGGCGATGGTGCAGGCCGCGGTCGCGGTTCTGTTGGTGGGGATCGCCGCGGTGCTGCTGAACGCGACAGCCGCCACCATGCGCAGCACCGTCTACTGGATCGAGGTGATCAGCTACCTGCTCATCATCGCCATCGGGCTGCGGCTGGTCTGGGCCAAGGGCCGTGCCGCCGTCGCGACATGGCGCGAAATTCACAAGCCGAAGACGGTCGGCGCCGCAGCAACGCCGGCGCATCTTCGCGATGATCACGGCCATGCGCCCGCGCACCACGATCACGCCCATCACGATCACGCCCATGGCCACGGTGACCATCACCACGATCATGCGGCGCATGCGCATCACGACCATGCCCATCATCATGACCATGCTGCGCACGCGCATCACGATCACGCGCATGATCATGCGCACGGCCACGCTCATCACGACCATGACGATTGCGGGCACGACCACGGATCGGCGTGGAGCCATGCGCACGCGCCGGAGCCGAGCGAGCTCGCCGGACCCGGCGGCTGGAAGCGCGGCCTGACCGCCGTCTTCGCGGTCGGCCTGCGGCCATGCTCGGGGGCGATCCTGGTGCTGGTGTTCACGCTGGCGCAGGGGCTGTTCTGGGCCGGCGTGGTCGCAACCTTCGTGATGGGGCTCGGCACCGCGATCATGGTCGCGACGATCGCCGTCATCTCGGTTCTGGCGACGAAATGGGCCGAGCGCTTCGCCTCCACCCGCGGCGGCTACGGCATGCTGTTCATGCGCGGCATCGAGGTCGCGGCCGCGCTCTTGATCACGGCCTTCGGCGTGCTGCTGCTGATGGGCTACATGGCCAGCGAGCGGCTGCTCGCCTAGCGGAAATCTTCCGGCTTCAGTTCGATCGGCTGGCCGTGCGGGGTGCGGTCGGCGGCGTGGTCCCAGGCCTCGCGATAGCGCGACAACGTCGTTGCATCGGTCGCGCCCTTCTCGGTGACCAGCCGCTCCAGCGTGTTCAGCCAATGCCGATAGTAGGTCTCGCCGGTATCGGGATCGCCGGCTGCCTGCGCGCGCTTGATCTCGTCCGACAGCGTCGCCGCCCATTCGCCCCAGGTGAACAGCCCGCGCTCGTGCAGCGCGAGCGCCATCGCGAAGGCCTGCGCCTCCCACGGCTCGCGGAACACCGGCCCTTCGGCGTCGCAGGGAATGCTCGGCACCGCCTCGGCGGCGCGCCGCGCGGCGGCGGGATCGATGGCGTCACGCGGGCTCAAGATAAGGATCCCATGCTTCGATCGAGACTTTCAGCTTCGGGTCGGCGGCGTCGCCCCACAATTCCCTGGCGTCGAACAGGACCGTGTAGAGCCATTGCGGGTTCTCACCCGCCCCGATCGCAACCGAGTCCGGAAACACGTGGAAGCCACGCACGCATTCGACGACGCCGACTTTGTCGCGGGCGTAGCGCGGCAGCCGCGTGTGGGTATGTGGATGGATATTTCTGGTGCGCACGCGATCGCCGACCTTGAAACGCGCCGGTCCCGTCGGCTCGCGCGAATAGCTGCCGCGCGACAGCGCCTTGTTCACCTCGGCGGCGGGGAGGAAGCGCGGCACCGGCTTGCCCGGGCGCAGCGAATGTCCGGCCTTCACCTCGTCCTCGGCGATATAGCCGTATTCGATCAGAAGCTGCTCCAGCCGATACGCCCACTTCTGATAGTAGGTCTTGGTGAGGTAGTCGTGCGGCGGCATCTCCTCGATCTTGGCGCGCGACTTGTCGATGTTCCAGATTTTCGCGTAGCCGAGCGCGCGGTTCATCGCCAGCGCGCGGCCTTCCCACTTGGTATGGAACGGCGGCTCGTTCGGCTCCGGCTGCACCGGCCCGAAGCCTTCCATGCCGCCCATGTCGTGGATGCCGTTCATTGCGCAGCCTCGTGATGATGCGGGTCGTCCGCGGTCTCGCCGTGACGCTCATGCGCCGCGAGCCAGGCGTCAAGCGACGGCGCGGTTTCCTGCTGCGCCTTGAGCTGCCGCAGCGTCACGCGGATGTTGGTGCGTGCAAAGCGCTGGTCGGTCACCGCGATGGCGGACGGGTCGGCGCCGGTCGCGACGGCGTTGGTCACCTGCTGCTTCAGCGCGAGGAATTTCGGATCGCCGTAGTTGCGCAGGATCGCCTGGAACGCGTCGTGGCGCGCACGGTCGAACGGCCGGCCGCGGCCCATGCCGTCCTTCGCGGGATGCGGCGGATAGACATGCGCGCACGGCACCAGGCCGTCGGGGATCGGCTCGGTCGCGGCATGGGTGCGGCGGTGGCGCAGCAGGGCCGGCAACACGTGGGTGTGCGGACCGTCCGGGCTCTTGCCGTTGGGCGGCGGGATCGGCTGGAACACCTCGATGCGGCCGAGCCGGCTCAGGAACACGCGGTGCGGATTGGTCGCGAGGATGATGCCCATGGCCGGGCTTGCGAACACCGGCTGTCCGCAATGCGCGCGCAGGTGCGCGGCCACCTCCGGATCGGCGATCCGCACGCAGCAATCGACCTGCAGCGCGCCGAGGCCGAGGTCGAACAGCACGGCGTCGCGGTCGCGTTCGCGCAAGGCGGCGCTGTCGCGGCCAAGCTCGGTGAGCACCGCGCGCCGCGTTCATGGCGCAATCGCCCTCGGGCAGGCAGAGCGCGATGCGATGGTTCCAGCTGTCTTTCGTCGTCGTCTCGAAGGCGAACGGCCGCATGTCGGGGCGGAGCTCGATGCGGATGCCGCCGCGCGCCGTCACCGCCGCCAGCGATGCGGCGCCGCGCGAGAGCGCGACCGGCTCGTCGGCGTCACGCGCAAACTCCGCGATGGCGCCGAAGGTGCCGAGGCTCCATTGCGTCTCGGCATCCGCCATCTGCGCGTCGAGGAACGCGGCGATCCCGGCCGTCATGACGCCGCGCCGGGCGCCTTCGGCAGTCCGGTCCCGATCATGGAGTCGCGGGTCACGAGCTCGGCGAGCTTGTCCTCGCTCCAGCCCTCGGTACCGGCCGGCCGCATCGGCAGCACGATGAAGCGGGTCTCGGCGGTCGAATCCCAGACGCGGATTTCGGTGTCCGCCGGCAGCGTCACGCCGAAATCCTTCAGCACGCCGCGCGGATCGATCACCGTGCGCGAGCGATAGGGCGCGGACTTGTACCAGGTCGGCGGCAGGCCCAGCACCTCCCACGGGTAACAGGAGCAGAGCGTGCACACGATCATGTTGTGGAGCTTCGGCGTGTTCTCGACCGCGACCAGATGGTCGCCGACGCGGCTCGCGAAACCGAGCGAGCCGACCGCCTTGGTGGCGTCGGCCAGCAGCGCCTGCTTGTAGGCCGGATCGGCCCAGGCCTTGGCCACCGCCATGGCGCCGTTGTGCGGCCCGATCCGGGTCTCGTAGGCCTCGATAATGGCGTCGAGCGCCTTCGGATCGACATAGCCTTTCTCGGTCAGGATGGTCTCGAGCGCGCGCACCCGGAGCTGCGTCTCGGAGAGTTCCGAGCCGTGCTCGTGATCATGGTCGTGATGATGGTGGTGATGATCGTGGTCGTGATCGTGTCCGGCCATGGCATTGAACCCGCTGTGCCTTGTTGTGGCATTATCCACGGAGAGGATGATCCATTATCCTCCGCGGCCTATGAGGTGTCGAGGGTGACCGTGAACGCGACGAAATTGTTCGATCTGACCGGCCAGGTGGCGCTGGTTACCGGTGCGTCGAGCGGACTTGGCGTGCGCTTCGCGGAGGTGCTGGCGGCGGCCGGCGCGTCGGTGGCGCTGATTGCGCGCCGTGCCGACCGGCTCGCCGCGGTCAAGGACAGGATCGAGCAGGGCGGCGGCAGCGCGGTCGCGATCGCCGCCGATGTCACCGACCGTGCTGCGATGACGCGCGCTTTCGACGCCGCCGAAACGGCGTTCGGGACCGTCACCGTACTCATCAACAATGCCGGCGTGGTGACCTCGGGCCGTGCCGTCGAGCTCAATGAGGAGGACTGGCGGCGCGTCATCGGCACCAATCTCGATGCGGTGTTCTATCTGGTCGCAGGAGGCGGCGCGGCGGATGCTTGCCGCCGGCAAGGGCGGTGCGATCGTCAACATCGCTTCCATGCTTGGCATCGCGGTCACCAAAGGCGTCGCGTCCTACGCGGTGTCGAAGGCGGGCGTGATCCAGCTCACCAAGGCGCTGGCGGTCGAGCTTGCGTCCAAGGGCATCCGCGTCAACGCCATCGCACCCGGATGGATCGTCACCGATCTCAACCGCGACTATCTCGACGGCGAGCGTGGCGCCGCCATCAAGCAGGAGATTCCAGCCGGCCGCTTCGGTGACGCAAGCGACCTCGACGGCGCGCTGCTGCTGCTCGCGTGCGATGCCGGCCGTTTCATCACCGGCGCGACGATCGTCGTCGACGGCGGGCAGGTGGTCGCGGTGCGGGGCTGACGGGGTTCTCTCCTCCGCTCATTCCCGCGTAGGCGGGAATCCAGAATCTCTTTGCTCCTGGGTCCCCGCTTGCGCGGGGACGAGCGGAAGAAATCAGCTACCCGTCCGCGCCGGCCAGCGCGCCGCTCGGCGGCGCCGCCGGCCGTTTGGCGTACCACGCGTCGTGCGCAACCATTCCGGCCGCCATCGCGACGCAGAACACGATGAGCGGCGGCGACAGCGTTGCGAGGTTCTCCAGCGCCGGGCCCGGACAGAGGCCGACCAGTCCCCAGCCGATACCGAACAGCGCCGAGCCCGCGATGAGCGGCGTGTCGATCGCGGTCTTGGTCGGGATATCGAACTTTGGCGCGAGCACCGGCTGCGGGCGCTGCTGCGCCAGCCAATAGCCGACGCCCGACACCGCGAGCGCGGCCGCCATCACCACCGCGAGGCTCGGGTCCCAGGCGCCGAAGACGTCGAGGAAGCCGAGCACCTTCGTCGGCTGCATCATGCCGGAGATCAGCAGGCCAAGGCCGAAGATGAAGCCGCAGACGAGCGAAGCGAAGATCAGCATGAGCTTTTCTCCTTGGGCATGATCTGATCCGAAAACCGGTATCCACTTTTCGGGATCATGCCCTAGCCTCCGATCACATGGCGCATCAGCGCGACGGTCACCACCGCCGTGCCCATGAAGATCAAGGTCGCGGCGATCGAGCGCTGGGAGAGCCGCGCGATACCGCACACGCCGTGCCCGGACGTGCAGCCGCCGCCGAGCCGCGCGCCGAAGCCGACCAGCAGGCCGGCGGCGACGATCACCAGCCCAGCTTGCCGGCATCGTCGGCACCGGCACGGCATAGCCCGCGAGCATGGCGGCGACCGGCGCGAGGATCAGCCCGGCGATGAATGCGATGCGCCAGGCGCGGTCGACGCTTCCGATGCCGAGGATGCCGGCGGCGATGCCGCTGATGCCGGCGACGCGGCCGGCGAGCAGCATCAGCAGCACGGCGGCGAGCCCGATCAGCGCGCCGCCGATGGCGGCGGAGAGCGGCGTGAAGTTGGCCATGGTCGCCTCCCGAGTTAGGCCTTGCCGTCCGGAACTTCGGTCCGCAGCGGCCGTTGCTCGATCATAACAAGAGCGACGAAGGAAATCGAAAGGCAGGCGGCGACCGCGAAGAACACCCGCCGGAACGCTTCGGCGGCTTCCGCGCTGCCCGGCGGCAGGGCGCCGCGAAGCTCGCCGCCGGCGCCAGGCCCGAGCGAGGACGTCACCGCCAGCACCAGCGCGCCGAGGATCGCGATCAGAATGGTGCTGAACAGGTTGCGCGAGAAATTCATGGTGCCGGACGCAATGCCGAAATGGTGCCGCTCGACCACGTTCTGAACCACGACCGAGGACATCGACGGCGTCGGCCCGAAGCCCGCGCCGATCAACAGCAGCAGCACCTGGAAGGACACCAGCGTCAGCCGGTCCGCCCACAGCGCCAGCACGATCACCGATGCGATCGCGATCACCATGCCGGCTATCGGTAGCGCCTTGTAGTGCGTGACGCGGCACAGCACCTGTCCGCCGATCCCGGCGCTGATGTTGAGACTCACCATCAGCACGACCAGGCTCAGCCCGGCGTCGGTCGCCGACAGTCCGACGACGATTTGCAGGTAGATCGGCAGGAAGATGTTGAGCCCGACAATGGCGCTCCATCCTGTGGCATTGGAGATGGTCGCGTAGCGCACGACCGGGTGGCCGAGCACCGCGAGCGGGATCAGCGGCTCCGGTGCCGTGAGCAGCCGCCACACGAACAGCACGATGCCGACCAGCGCGCCGCCGAACAGCGCCAGGATCGGCGCCGACGTCCATTCGTAGCGCACGCCCGCGAGATTGAGCGCCAGCATGAACGACACGCTCGCCGCGACGATCAGGGCCGCGCCGATCAGGTCGAGCCGGTGCGGGCGCTCATAGCGCGGCAGGCGGCGCAGCAATCGTCCAGGTGACGAGCAGCGCCGCGAGGTCGAGCGGGATGGCGAGCCAGAAGATCGCCGACCAGTGCCAGCGTGTCGGAGAGAAAGCCGCCAAGCGCCGGGCCGCAACCGCCCGCAGTGGTGTAAACGATGGCAAAATAGGCCGAGTAGCGACCGCGCTCCTTCGGCGCCGCGACGTCGCCGAGCACGACGATCGGAATCGAGGTGAGGCCCGCGGCGCCGATGCCCTGCACCACGCGGCCGAAGATCAGCATCGCCATCGACGGCGACAGCGCGCAGATCAGCGAGCCGGCGAGATGGATCGCGATCGCGACGCAAAGCGTGAGACGGCGTCCGTGGATGTCGGCGATCTTGCCGTAGAGCGGCATGCAGGCGGTGGAGGCGAGCAGAAACACCGTGATCAGCCACGGCAGATTGCGGATGTCGTTGAGGTCGCGGCCGATGGTCGGCAGCGCCGTCGCCAGGATGGTGTTGTCCATCGAGCCGATCAGCACCGGCAGCATGGCGCCGATGACGAACAGCCGAAGGTCCTTGTGGGTGAGCGGGCGTGCGGCGACGGTCGGGGCGTCCATGCGGCCTTACTTCGTTTCCGCTGCGACGCCCGACTGCAGCGGTTTCTCCTCGATGAGGATGATGGAGATCAGCGCCACCGTCATGGTCGCTGCCGTCGCAAAGAACACGTGCCGATAGGCTTCCGCCGCCATCGCCGCGTCCTGCGCCAGCGCGCCGCCGAGCTCGCCGGAGCCGGCCGCTTTGATCGCGAAGCCCGAAACGATGGCGCCGAACATGGCGACCATGAAGGTCGCCAGCAGATTGCGGGTGAACGTCATGGTGCCGACCGAGATCCCGAGCTGGTGCCGCTCGACCGAATTCTGCACCACCACCTGGGTGAGGCCGGGCATCGCGCCGAAGCCAAGACCGATGATGACCAGCAGCACTTCGAACCAGACCAGGCTCACGCGGTCGACGTTCCAGGCCAGCACCAGGATGGCGCAGATCGAAACGCTGAGCCCGACCATCGGCAGCATCTTGTAGTGCGCCACGCGGCCCAGCACGAAGCCCGCCGTCCCGGCGCTGATGTTGAGCGCGATCATGAAGATGACGAGCGTGAGGCCGGCGTGGGTCGGCGTCAGGCCGATGACGTTCTGCAGGTACTGCGGCATGAAGATGTTGAGCGCGACGATCGACGCCCAGCCGAAGGCGTGCGCGCCGACGGCGAAGCGGACCTGGCGGTTCTTCAGGATCGCGATCGGGATCAGCGGCTCGGGCGCGGTCAGGAGCCGGCGGACGAACAGCAATCCGACCGCGGCGGCGACCGCGAACAGCCCGAGCACCGGCGGCGACGTCCAGGGATAGCGCACGCCGCCGAGATTGATCGCGACCATGAACGAGATGCTCGCGGTGACGATCAGCACCGCGCCGATCAGGTCGAGCTTGTGCGGCCGCTCATGCCGGGGCAGGCGGCGCAGCAGAACGCCGGTCATCACCAGCGCCGTGAAGCCGAGCAGGATGTTGAACCAGAAGATCGCCGACCAGTGCAGGTGGTCGGAGAAGAATCCGCCGAGCGCCGGGCCGAGCGCCCCGGCGGAGGTGTAGACCACCGCGAAATAGGCGTAGTAGCGCCCGCGCTCCTTGGGCGCGACCACGTCGCCGAGCACGATCGCGCCCATGGCCGAGAGCCCGCCGCCGCCGAGGCCGTGCAGCGCGCGCGCGAAGATGAGCGTGAGCATGTCCGGCGCCAGCGCGCACAGCAGCGACCCCGCCATGTAGATGACGAGGGCGATGCGCAGCGTGAACTTGCGGCCGTAGATATCGGCGATCTTGCCGTAGAGCGGAACCACCGCCGTCGCCGCAAGCAGGTAGGCGGTGATCAGCCACGGCAACAAGTGGGCATCGCCGAGGTCGCGGCCGATGGTCGGCAGCGCGGTGGCAAGATTGGTGTTGTCCAGCGATCCCATGAACACCGGAAACATCATCCCCATGACGATCACGCGCGCCTCCTTGTGGGAGAGCGAGGTCGCCGGGGCAGGTGTGATGCGGGCATCCACGGGTGCTAAAAGCCTTCCTTGGCTGATTTTGTTCTTGAGCAACGATAGCCGTGAGCGTCTTAGAGCAGCAACCACATTCGACCAGCCGCGGCCACGGATTTATGCAATGCCGCCCATGCGGCAACGCAACCAGTGCGGCGGTCTTGACGCGGATCAATGTGCGATGAATGTGTGATCGTCGATAACGAAGAACGACAGGGAGGCCCGCCATGAATCGTCGCGCCATGGTCTTGTTTGGCATCGCGGCCGCGAGCCTTGCGGGTGTGACCGCGTTTGCGCAGGACGCCAGCCAGTTCCCCAGCCGGAACGTTTTCATCATTGTTCCCAATGCTGCCGGCGGCGGGCTCGACTTCTTTGCGCGTCTCATCGGGGCGAAGCTGTCCGACCGTCTCGGCCGAGCGGTCGTCGTCGAGAACCGGCCCGGCGCCAACGGCAACCTCGCCGCCGCGCAGGTCACCAAGGCGTCACCCGACGGACACACGCTGCTGCTGGGCTCGATCGGGATGCTGACGGTCAATCCAGCGGTGGTCGCGAACTTGACCTACGACTCGCAGCGCGACTTCACGCCAATCGCCACGGTCGCGAAGTTTCCGCTGATCCTCGCTGTGAACGCCAAGGCGCCGGTGCGCACCGTGCAGGAGCTTGTCGCCTATGCGAAGGCCAATCCCGACAAGGCCAATGCGGCGGCGTCGGGCCCGATCTTCCAGGTCGTGCAGAAGATGTTCGAGCAGCGCACCGGCACGACCTTCCAGTACATCGCGTTCCGCGCCAATTCCGAGGCGATGATGTCGCTGATGCGCGGCGATGCGCTGATGTCGCTGTCCGACATCGGGCCGGCGATGGGACCGCTGCAGGACGGCCGCGTGCGCGCGCTCGCGGTGACGTCGCCGCAGCGGCTCGCCTCGCACCCCGACGTGCCGACCATGGCGGAGTCCGGCTTCAAGGACATGGAGGTCGAGTTCTGGACCGGGCTCCTGGCGCCGGCGAAGACGCCGCCGGCGATCATCAAGCGGCTGCAGGACGAGATCATCGCGATCGTGAAGATGCCGGACGTGGTCGAGAAGCTTGCTTCGCACCAGACCTATCCGGGCGGCGACACCTCGGAGGAGTTCGCCAAGATCATCGCGCGCGAGCTTGCGCAGTGGGGCGAGGTGGCGAAGAAGGGCAATATCAAGATTGAGTAGCGGCGCGCTTGATCGATGCGAGCCGGAGCGATGACCGCATTGATGCGCCCTCTCCCCCTTGCGGGGAGAGGGCAGCTCCGACTGTGCAAAGGGCTCGAATGGGTGAGGGGCCTTTGGTCAGAGTTTGCGAAGCACCCCTCCACCCCCTCGAATACGTTGAAGCACCTCTTGCCCTCTCCCCACAAGGGGGAGAGGGCACGAAACGGCCATTCGATCTACCCCAGCTCCACGATCTCCTGCGGGAACGCATGCAGCCGCTCGGCGCCGTTCTCCGTGATCAGGAAGTTGTCGCAGATCCAGGTATAGGTGTCCTTGGAGTGGTACATCGGATGCACCGCGATGTTCATGCCCGCCGCGAGCGGCATCGCCTCGTCGAAGCGCACCAGCGGCCGCTCGACCAGATGATAGCCCTGGCCGTGGCAATAGAGCCGGTTCTCCTTCGGCCTGCCGTTCTTCGCCATGAAATCGTTGTAGCCGTTCCACACGTCGGCGCATGACGCGCCCGGCTTGAGCATCTTCGCCGTGAACGCCTGCGCCTCGATCGCGAAGGCGAACTCGTCCTTCATGCTCTGCGTCGCCTTGCCGAGCACGCAGGTGCGGCCGATCTCGCAGAAGAAGCCGCCGGGGCCGGTGGTCTCGACCAGCAGCACGAACTGGTCGCCCGCGCGCACGGTGCGGTTCTGCAGGTGGCGCGGCTGGATCATCACCGACTGGCCGATCGGCGACGACGCGCCCATGAGCAGCCCGTATTCCGCGCCGGCGTTGCGGGTGCAGGTCTCCGCGACCTGCGTCACTTCGATGTCGCGCATGCCCGGCTTGATGGCGTCGAAGGCGGCGCGCATGGCGCGGTCCTGGAGCTGCGCGGTGGCGCGGATCAGCGCGATCTCCTCGTCGCTCTTGATGACCATGATCCGGTCGACCAGTTCGGTCGCGTCCACGAAGCGCGCATTGCCGAGCTTGCCGTGTTTGAGGTGCTCGCCGAGCGCGTGACCCATCGAGCCCTGCGCGACGAGCCCGATGGTGGCGCCGGAATACTCCGCCATCGCCTTGTCGATGTTCTCGAGATCGAGCGCGGTGGTGAACGACGCCCCCATGAAATTCGGCGACGCCAGGAAACGCTTCACGCCGCGCCGCACCGGATCGCCCGGCGGCGGCGCGCTGTCGATGCCGAACGGCCCCGGCGCCACCACGGTCATCAGGTCGTCCTTGGGAAAAATGACGGTCGTCATGGTGCCGTTGCCGGACGGCATGTCGGTGAACCATTTGACATAGCCGCCGGAGAACTCGTTCGAGTTCTGCATCACCAGCACGTCGATCTTCTGCGCCGCCATTGCCGCGCGCACGGCCGCCCACCGCCGTTCAAGCTCGGCGGTCGAGATCGGGCTGATCAGGCGTTCGGCCATGTCGGACATTGGGAACTCCAGATTTCGTTAAGCGCATCCGCGCAACGAGCGGCTTGCGCCCATTTTGGGCGCATATCGTATGATCTGTCAATGCGGATCATGCGCCAGGTCGGACGTTGCGAGAATTCGTCGCGTCGCTCGCGGGTCACAAGGATCAGCAGGCTGTCAAGACCGGCACTTGATGCCTGGTTCGACGAAGTCCGCAGAACTGCGCTGGAAGAGTACTTCCGATGTGTCGGCGCTCGTATGCAACCGCAAGCATCGTGTCCGCCGAGCAGCATTGTGTTCAACATCAAAGGCAATGGTTATCGGTTGGTCGTGGCGGTCGATTTCGAGAAAGGCATTGTTTGGATCAAATGGATCGGATCGCATCGCGATTATGATCGCATCGATGTAAGGACGGCTGGAACATGAAAAATAGGCAAATCAAACCGATTCGGACGAAGAAAGACTACGAGGCGGCGCTGGTCGAGCTTGAAAAACTATGGGGATTCGAAATCGGGCACTACGGCGGGCGATCGGCTGCGATGAAACCGACATCGTCGACGATCTCCGGGCCGAGCACGATCGCCTATGAGCCGCCGAGGCATGGAAGTCCATTGGCCTCGATGGCAGCAGGGATAGATCGCGCATGGACTTGGCGCCGAGCTTTCGAGCATGCACGCAGCATGCGGTCGAGGTGGCTCCGCGGAGAACTGCTGGTCCGGACGCGATGATCGCGCCCGATGACGCTGGATTCGGGCGGACGTCGCAGCCGCCCTTCGAGGATCGATAAGCTGCGTAGCTCTGGTGCTCGAACGCGCGACGGCTCCTGATTGCGGCGGCGCCGGACGCGAGCACGCAGCAAATTTCAATGCGCAGATTGCCAAGGACTCATGATCCGACCGTCAGCGGATGTGATCGCGGTCAGTATGAAGCGCAGCATCGCGGTCGTGCTGCGTTGCGCCAAAATGCGTCGCGCCCGTTGGCGCCGACATTTCGTTGCCGTCCGCCGGGCGTCCACGAAATGTCCAGTCTGCTCAAACCGTTAGCATTGCCGTTCGCCGGCCTCCCAACTATGTGTGTTGAACCGGTCGCCCCCCTTGTCCGCATTCGCGCCGCGAGGGCAAACTGCCGGTGGAGGCCGAAGGCGATGGCGCTCAATCACGTCACGCTCGACGACAAATACGACCTGGAGAAGAGCCGGATCTTCGTCACCGGCTTCCAGGCGCTGGTGCGGCTCTGCCTCATGCAGAAGGAGCGCGACCGCCGCGCCGGCCTCAACACCGCGGGCTACGTCACCGGCTATCGCGGCTCGCCGCTCGGCGGCCTCGACCAGCAGTTCCAGCGCGCCAGGAAGTGGCTGCAGCAATCCGACGTCGTCTTCCAGGCCGGCATCAACGAGGAACTCGCCGCCACCGCGGTGTGGGGCACGCAGCAGGCGGAGCTGCGCGGCGAGGGCAAATACGACGGCGTGTTCGGCATGTGGTACGGCAAGGGTCCCGGCGTCGACCGCTGCGGCGACGTGTTCCGCCACGCCAATTTCGCCGGCACCTCGAAGCACGGCGGCGTGCTGGCGCTGATGGGCGACGACCACACCGCGGAATCGTCCACCACCGCGCACCAGTCCGAATTCCATTTCGTCGACCTGATGATCCCGATCCTCAATCCGGCGGGCATCCAGGAGATCATCGACTACGGCCTCTACGGCTGGGCGATGTCGCGCTTCACCGGCGCCTGGACCGCGCTCAAATGCATGCACGAGACGGTCGAGACCACGGCGGTGGTCGACGGCAGCCTCGACCGCGTGAAGATCATCATGCCCGACGACTTCGCGATGCCGGAGGGCGGGCTCAACATCCGCCTCGGCGACACCATCCTCGGCATGGAGGCGCGCCTCACCGACTACAAGCGCGACGCCATGATCGCCTTCGTGCGCGCCAACAAGCTCAACCGCATCATCACCTCGGGCGGCCGCAATCCGAAGATCGGCGTCATCACGCTCGGCAAATCCTATCTCGACGTGCGCCAGGCGCTCGACGAACTCGGCATCGACGAGGTGCGCGCCAACGACCTCGGGCTGCGCATCTACAAGGTCGCGTGTCCCTATCCGCTCTCCCAGCGCGAGCTCGCGGAATTCGCGCAGGGGCTCGAGCTGATCATCGTGGTCGAGGAGAAGCGCTCGCTGGTCGAAGTGCAGGTCCGCGAAGAACTCTACGGCACCGCCAACCAGCCGACCTGCATCGGCAAGCGCGACGAGCGCGGCAACTGGCTGTTCCCGCAGAAGGGCGCGCTCGATCCCAACGACATCGCGATCTGCATCGGCGAGCGGTTGCTGGCGCGCAGCCCGAACGAGCAGCTCGCCGGCCATGTTGCGCGCCTGAAGGAAGCGCAGCGCGTCCTCGCCGAAACCACCGACATCGCCACCCGCATTCCCTATTTCTGCTCGGGCTGCCCGCACAATTCCTCGACCGTCGTGCCGAAGGGCATGCGCGCCTATGCCGGCATCGGCTGCCACTACATGGTGCAGTGGATGGACCGCGACACCTCCGGCTTCACGCAGATGGGCGGCGAGGGCGCCAACTGGATCGGCGAGGCGCCGTTCTCCAAGCGCCCGCATGTGTTCCAGAACCTCGGCGACGGCACCTACAACCACTCCGGCTACATGGCGATCCGCGCCGCGATCGCGGCCGGCACCAACATCACCTACAAGATCCTGTTCAACGACGCGGTCGCCATGACCGGCGGGCAGATGAACGACGGCGGCCTCACGGTGCCGCAGGTCGCGCGCCAGGTGGCGGCCGAGGGCGCCAAGCGCGTCGTCATCGTCAGCGACGAGCCGGAGAAATATCCCGCCGGCACCGATTGGCCCGACGGCGTTACCATCCATCACCGCGACGAGCTCGATCCGGTGCAGCGCGAGCTGGCCGCGATCCCCGGCTGCACGGTGATGATCTACGACCAGACCTGCGCCGCCGAGAAGCGCCGCCGCCGGAAGCGCGGCACGTTCCCCGATCCCGACAAGCGCGTGATCATCAACGAGCTGGTCTGCGAGGGCTGCGGCGACTGCGGCGTGAAGTCGAACTGCGTGTCGGTGCAGCCGCTCGAGACCGAATGGGGCCGCAAGCGCACCATCGACCAGTCGAGCTGCAACAAGGATTTCTCCTGCCTCAAGGGCTTCTGCCCGTCGTTCGTCACGGTCAGCGGCGCGACGCCGAAAAAGGCGGCGCAGGCGCAACTGCCTGAGGACATGCCGGCGCTGCCGGAGCCGGCGATGCCGAAGCCCGCGATGGGGCTGACCTACGACGTCATCATCACCGGCGTCGGCGGCACCGGCGTGGTCACCGTCGGCGCGCTGATCGGCATGGCGGCGCATCTCGAAGGCAAGGGCGTCGGCGTGCTCGACATGGCCGGCCTCGCGCAGAAGGGCGGCGCGGTGCAGAGCCATGTGCGCATCGCCGAGCGCCCGGAGGATATCCACGCCATCCGCGTCGCCGCGCGCGCCGCCGATCTCGTGCTCGGCGGCGACATCGTGGTGGCGGGCAACAAGAAGGTGCTGGCCGCGATGACGCCCGGCAGCACCCGGGTGGTCGTCAACGTCGCCGAGGTGCTGCCCGGCGACTTCACCCGCAATGCCGACTATTCGCTGCCGACCGAGCGGCTCAAGCGCACGATCGCGGCCGCCGCCGGCGACGGGAATCACTACTTCTTCGACGCCGGGCGCATCGCCAATGCGGTCGCCGGACAGTCGATCGCCGCCAACATGGTGATGCTCGGCTACGCCTATCAGGTCGGCGCGCTGCCGCTCTCGGCGGCATCGATCGAGCGCGCCATCGCGCTCAACGGCGAGGCGGTGGAAATGAACACCACCGCGTTCCGCTGGGGCCGCCGCATCGCCGCCGATCCGAAGGCGATCGAGGCGCTGAACATTCCGGCGCCGGGCGACGCCACCGACGCGCGCCGGCTGTCGCAGAATTTCGACGAGACGGTCGCGCGCCGCGTCGCGTTCCTCACGGACTATCAGGACGCGGCCTATGCCGCGCGCTATCGCGAGCGCGTGGAGCGGGCGAGGGCGGCCGAAGCGTCGAAGGCATCAGGCAAATGCGGGCTCGCCGAGGCGGTCGCGCGCAACCTGTTCAAGCTGATGGCCTACAAGGACGAATACGAGGTCGCGCGGCTCTATTCCGACGGCGCGTTCCTGCGGCAGGCCGCGGCCGAGTTCGACGGCAAGCTCCGCTTCACGTTCCACCTCGCGCCGCCGCTGCTGGCGCAAGCGCGATCCCGCGACCGGCGAGCCGAAGAAGATGACGTTCGGCCCGTGGATGATGCGCGCGTTCGGCCTGCTGGCGAAGCTGAAATTCCTGCGCGGCACAGCGTTCGATCCATTCGGCCGCAGCGAGGAGCGCCGCAGCGAGCGCCGGCTGGTCACCGAGTACGAAGCCATGTTGGACGAGGTGCTCGGCAAGCTCACGCGGCGAGAACCATCATCTCGCGGTCGGCATCGCCGCCATCCCGGAAAAGATCCGCGGCTTCGGCCACGTCAAAGCGCGCCATCTCGCCGCCGCCAAG
>CAWKMR010000065.1:0-96845 GCA_963850705.1 uncultured Alphaproteobacteria bacterium
GTTCAATGAATATGCTCGCCCCTCGCCATCATGAGATGGTGCGGCTGATGATGCGATCCGCTCACCATCAGGCCGATGAAGCCGAGCCCGCGAATGTGCGCGATCTCCGCGCGCTCGCTTGACGTCACCGTCAACCGCACGCCGTTGGGAAGAGCTTCGGTCGCCGCGCGCCAATTGTGCAGTTGATTGAGTTCCTGCCCATGCGCGGGAATCATGCGCTTGATCGCTTCAAGCGTGCGCCCGGTGCCGGTCACGTCGACCTGAAGGCCATTGTCGACCCGGCGTTCGACCGCCACCGCCTTGAGCGTGACTTCGTTCATATCGACGAGGTGCTCGCGTAGCGCAGCGAGATTGATCTTGTCCCAATCGGTATTCGGATCGGCTTCCAGTATGCGGACGATTTCCTGGATCGCTCCGAAGGCGTCTTGTCCCGGCATGGTCGGCACGGGTTGAGCGGCGCCGCCAACGTGGTGAGGGTGCGCTGTGTGCATTCCGTGTTGCGCGTTGACCAGGGCGCCGCCGGCGAGGATGCCACCGATCACAACGGATGCGGTGACGACGAGGCTCAGGAGATTGCGAGTGGTGAACATTTCAGGCTCCGTATTGTTCTGCGGATTGATCGGGAAACATTGCCAGAGAGTTCATCGCGGTCGTCAGGCCACCGCGAACTGCCCCATCATCCCGTGGTCCTCATGTTCGAGGATGTGGCAGTGGTACATGAATGGCATTTTCGCCGGCGCAGGATGATCGAAACGCACGAGGATTTCGGCCTGCTCTTCCACCAGCACGACGTCCTTCCAGCCGGACTGCGACGGGACTTGGCGGCCTGCCGTTGTTGCTCAGGATGCGGAAGCTCACGCCGTGCATATGGAACGGGTGCGCCATCGCGGCCGATTGAATCTCCCAGATTTCCGACGTGCCGCGCCTGGTCGTGATGTCGACCCGGTGCATGTCGAAAGAGCGGCCATTGATGCCCATCATCTGCGCCGCTGCGGCATGGTCGTGACCGGCATCGCTTGCGGTACCGCCTGTTCCTGCCGTCCCCATCGCCATCATGCCCATCATGCCCGGACCCATTCCCATCATCGGATCGAGCACGAGGGTTCTCCACTCGACGGCAGACTTGATGTCCGGCGCCGCCAAGGTCGTCAGCGTCCGCGGCAGCCGTGTGATCGCCGCCTTCAGCGCGGGATCGGGAATGAAGCGCATGAACGTTTCGGTTCCGCCGGGACTGCGCGCAGGACCCATCGGCATCATCATCATGCCCGGGCCCATTCCGTGATGCGTATCCGGCCCAGTGACCAGCTCCACCGGCCGTCCATCGGAAAAATTCACCAGGATTTCGTAGCGTTCGGCCGGCGCAATCACGAGGTTGCGCAAGTTCCACCGGTTCCGGAAGCAATCCGCCATCGCTGCCGATGACGAAGAACGGCCGCCGGTCGGAGAAGCGAAGATCGAAGTTGCGGGCATTCGCCGCATTCAACAGGCGCAACCGCACGAAGCCGGCGGGGACGCTGGCGACCGGCGCGATCGCGCCGTTGACCACGAGCGTGTCGCCCTGGAAGCCGTGCATGACGTCCATCATGGAGGGCGAATAGAGGAGTTCGCCGTTGCGTCCGAACCGCTTGTCCTGCAGCACGATCGGAAGGTCGTCGACACCATAGGTCTCGGGCAGGCCGCGGTCGCGGTCGCCGCCGTCGCTGACGATCATCATGCCGGCGAGTCCGCCATAGACCTGCTTCGCCGTATTCCCATGGGGATGCGGATGGAACCAGTGCGTTGCCGCCGGTTGATTGATTTTCAGTTCCGGCGTCCAGACGCCGCCAGGCTTGATGGTGTTGTGAGGACCGCCGTCCATATCGGATGGGATCAGCAGACCATGCCAATGGAGGGTCGTTTCCTCATCGAGGCGGTTTTCAACGTGAAACGGGATCGTGTCGCCAGAGCGCACACGCACGACGGGGCCGAGATAGCTCGATGAAATGCCGGTTGACGACACCGCCGCGCCTGTTCCGAACCGGTGCCGCGTCTTCTGCAATGTCAGCGTGACCGGCTCGTCGTTGCGCGCTTCGATCAGCGTCGGGATCGGCAAGGGCCGCGCGGCCGCGGGGGCGCCACGCGCCCAATTCGGCAGGCTGCCAAGCGCCAGACCGGCAGCGCCGGCACTCGACAACAGCAGCGCCTGGCGCCGCGTCAGTGAATTCTTGAGGGACATTTGACGATCCTTGTTCACGGGGAGTTCGTTCGCCGCATCGATCTTGACCGCGGACTGCCTCTGGACGCCGAAGCGTCCAGAGGAGTGTCTTGCGATGACGCGACGCTCGACCGGCTTCAATGCTGGTGCTGCTGATCAACCGATGCAGCGCGGCCCGGGCCGAACGCCAATCCTGGAAGGAGTGTTCCGGCCTTGGTCTTCTGCGTGTCGTCAAGGACGGCGAGAAGCTCGTTTGCAGCCGTCTGCACCGCCGTGAACCGGGACTGCGCCTGCTCCCGGATTTTGCTGACGAACGCGAAACGATCGGCCGGGGTCATGTTGCGGACGGTGTTCGGATCGATGTCGGCACGCGTGGTGCTCAAGGCAGTCCCTGCGTCCTCGACCGCCTTGGTGTATTTGGTCCAGGCGGCCTCCTGGGCGGCTGTGATGTTCAGTTCAGTCTTCAGTGTGGCGAGGCGTGCCGGGTCGAATGGGGTCTGAGTGGCGCTGCCCTGCATACCCGGACCCATCATGCCGGGGCCCATAGCTCCGCCTTGGTGCTGCATCATGCCCATGCGTGGGCCCATTTGTCCTTTGTGCTGCATCATGCCGGGGCCCATGTTGCCCTGACCCTGATGTTGCATCTGGCCCTGGCCCATGTGCTGCTGGCCCATGTGCTGCATCTTTTGCTGCATATGTCCGTGGCCCATGCCGTGCGGTCCCATGCCTTGGGTGGTCTGGGCCGAGCCAGTGGCGCCGTGTTCGTGACCCTGCGTCTGCGCCAGCGCCCATCCGCCGGCGAGCAGCCGTGGCTGCCGTGATGCCGCCGACAAGAAGTATCTTCGTGTTCATGACTGTCTCCAATGCAACAGAGAAGTCCGTTGCTCGTGCGCATTGGAGCGGGACGGATTTCACCGAAGTTTTTCAGGAATGAGCGATTTTTGTGACAAAGTGTGTCAGGCGCGGCAGCGGCAACACATTGACATATATTAAGGAAAGCACCCTGGCGGGCCTGTTCTATAATGCCGCCATGTCGGGCGCTTCGCATATCCTCGTTGTCGATGACCATCGCGAGATCCGCGAACTGGTATCGCGGGCGCTCGTGAAGGATGGCTTTCGCGTCAGCACGGCCGGCGACGGCAAAGCCATGCGCAAGGCGCTGGCCGACAGCCGCATCGATCTGGTCCTGCTCGATCTGATGCTGCCGGGCGAGGACGGGCTGGCGCTCTGCCGCTCATTGCGTGCAGAATCGAACATTCCGGTCATCATGCTCACCGCCAAGGGCGACGAGGTCGACCGCGTCATTGGCCTCGAAATGGGCGCCGACGATTATCTGCCGAAGCCGTTCGGCAGCCGCGAACTGATCGCGCGCATCAAGGCGGTGCTGCGGCGCACGCAGGAAACGGTGGCGGCCACACGCCGGGAACCCCGCGCCAAGCGTTACCGATTCGATCGCTGGGGGCTGGATACCGGCGCGCGCGAACTGCTGCGCGACGACGGCGTGACTGTGCCGCTCAGCACCGGCGAATATGATCTCCTCATCACGCTGGTGGAGCGGCCGCAGCGGATGCTGAGCCGCGACCAGATTCTCGACCTGACGCGCGGCCGCACCGCGAATGCGCTCGACCGCAGCGTCGACACGCAGGTCAGCCGGTTGCGCAAGAAGCTCGAGCGCGATCCCGCCGATCCCAAGATCATCAAGACCGTCTGGGGCGGCGGCTACATGTTCACGCCTGCGGTGAAGCACGAATGAGCCGGTTTCTTCCCAGGAGCCTGTTCGGACAGACGCTGCTCATTCTGCTGGCGGGCCTGATCGTGTCGCATGCGGTGGGTTCGTGGATTTACACCACGGATCGCGAACAGGCCGTGCGCGCGGTCGGCGGATTCGCGGCGGCGCAGCGCATCGCCAATCTGACGCGGCTGGTGCAGGACGCGCCGCGCGAATGGCGCCAGCGCATCGTGACGGCGTCGAGCGATCAGATGTTCCGGGTTTCGATCTCGGCCAAAGCCGCCGCCGGCGTTGGTACGAGCGAGACGCCGGTGGCCGAGGCGATCAGGAGTTTCCTGGTCGATCAATTGGCGCTGGCAGCGGATCGGCAGCCGGTCGTGTCGGTATCGTTGGTGGAAAGCGACACGTTCGACCATCCGCATTTCATGAAGGGGCGGGGCCCGAAGATGGGCGGCGGCCCGATGATGATGCATGCCGGCTTCCGCAGTCTTGCGGTCGCCGTCCCGCTGGCCGACGGCGGCTGGTTGAATTTCGTGACAGCATTGCCCGAGGCAGGCGCAGCGCCGTCGCGCCAGCTGCTCATCTCGATGGCGTTGATGGCCATCATCATTCTCGGCGTCTCGATCTGGGCGGTGCGCCGCGTGACCGCGCCGTTATCATCGCTGGCCGCAGGCGGCCGAGCGGCTCGGCGGCGATCTGAACGCGCCGCCCGTGCCTGAAACCGGCTCGACCGAGACGCAGCGCGCCTCGCACGCCTTCAACACCATGCAGGCGCGGCTGCGCGGCCTGATCGAAAACCGCACCCGCATGCTCGCCGCCATTTCGCATGATCTGCGCACGCCGCTGACGCTGCTTCGGCTTGCGCGCCGAAAACGTCGACGAACGCCGCCGAGCGCGAGCAAGATGCTGGCGACCATCGCCGAGATGGATGCCATGGTCGGCGCCACGCTGCAATTCGCCCGCGACGAGGCGGCGACGGAAGCCCGCGACGTCCGACCGATCTTACGGCTCTGGTCCAGAGCATGGTCGACGACATGGCCGATGCCGGCCTGCCGGTGACAATGAAACCGGCCGCGCCGATGGTCTGCGATTGTCGGCCTGGTGCGCTCCGGCGCGCACTGCGCAACCTGCTCGATAACGCGATCAAATACGGAAAGACGGCGCACGTGCGCATTCGCGGCACACCGGCCGCGATCGAAATCGAGGTCGATGACGAGGGTCCGGGCATCCCGGCCGAGGACCTCAAGCGCGTATTAGAGCCGTTCTATCGCGTCGAGGATTCGCGCAATCGGGAAACCGGCGGCGTAGGGCTCGGGCTCGCCATCGCGCGTTCGATTGTCGAGGCGCACGGCGGTGCGCTGACGCTGACAAACCGACCGGAAGGCGGCCTACGGGCGACCGTCGCGCTGCCAAAGTAAGCAGGTGATTGTGTCGGCTGCTAAGCCGCCGCGCTGATGCTCGTTGCCGTCAGAGTGGGCGCCACCGTGACATCCTTGCCGAACATGACGTGCGCGTCATCGCAATGCGGGCACCAGAACGACAGCTTGAAGTCGGCGAGCCGCCGCACCTCGTTGCTCGACGTTTCGACGCTGGTGCGGACGATCTTGCCGCTCTTGGGACACCGATAGGTCAACATAGACGCCACTCCCGCGCATCTCTTGGAGGCAACTCGGAGCATAACAGGCGTTGGCGCTAGAACTCTCGATTGGCACATTCAGCCGCTGTGGATATGTGGATATCCTTCAAGCCGGTGTGCGGAACTGATTGCGCTAGTTCAGGTTTCACGAGCTGTGCAACGCAACGGCGGCTCAGCCTTCGTTCGCAGCGCGGCGCTCGGGGCGGGTCGGGCGGTTGCCGCGTGCGGCGATGTCGGCGACCAGGGTCGAGAGCGATCCGACGGTTTCGACGGTCAGCGCCCCTTCGCCTTCGCCGCGCGAGGCCTCCGGCATGACGGCGCGGGCGAAGCCAAGCTTCTGCGCTTCCTTGAGCCGCGCGGCAGTCTGCGCCACCGGCCGCACTGCGCCCGACAGCGAGACTTCGCCGAAATACACGGCGTCGGCCGGCAGCGGCGCATTGGCCAGCGAGGAGACAAGCGCGGCGGCGGCGGCGAGATCGGCGGCCGGCTCCTGGATACGAAGCCCGCCGGCGACGTTGAGATAGACGTCGTGCCCGGACAGCCGCACGCCACAATGGGCTTCGAGCACGGCGAGCACCATCGACAGCCGGCTTTGATCCCAACCAACCACGGCGCGGCGCGGCGTGCCGAGCGAGGTCGGCGCCACCAGCGCCTGCATCTCCACCAGGAGCGGCCGCGATCCCTCGATGCCGGCGAACACGGCGGTGCCGGGCGAGCCGAGATCGCGCTCGGACAGAAACAGCTCGGAGGGGTTCGCGACCTCGCGCAAGCCGGCACCGGTCATTTCGAACACGCCGATCTCGTCGGTCGGCCCGAACCGGTTCTTGACCGCGCGAAGGATGCGGAACTGGTGTGAGCCCTCACCCTCGAAGGAGAGCACCGCGTCGACCATGTGCTCGACCACGCGGGGGCCGGCGATCTGGCCGTCCTTGGTGACATGCCCGACCAGGATCACGGCGGCGCCCGAGCGCTTGGCGAAGCGGATCAGCGTCTGCGCCGAACCGCGCACCTGCGTGACCGTTCCAGGGCGCGGATTCGACCATGTCGGTCCACATGGTCTGGATCGAGTCGATGATGACGAGGCGAGGGGTCGCGCCCTCTGACAGCGTTGCGATGATGTCTTCAACCGATGTCTCAGCAGCAAGCTCCACCGCAGCGCCCGCGAGACCGAGCCGTTCCGCGCGCAGCCGCACCTGTGCGACCGCTTCCTCACCTGAAATATAGACCGCCCGCTGTTTGGCCCGCGCGAGCGTGGCCGCAACCTGGACCAGCAGGGTCGACTTGCCGATGCCGGGATCGCCGCCCAGCAGCAGCACCGATCCGCGCACGAAGCCGCCGCCGGTCACGCGATCGAATTCAGCGATGCCGGAGGCGAGGCGAGGCGCGTCCTGCGCTTCGCCGGAGAGCGGCTCGAGCGCGAAGCGCCGTCCCTTGCGCGGTGCCCGACCGGGTGCGGCGGGGCGCTCGGCGCCTTCCTCGGTGATCGTGTTCCATTCGCCGCAGGAGTCGCACTTGCCCTGCCAGCGGCCAGACTTGGCGCCGCAGTTCTGGCAGACGAAGCTATCGGTGCGGCGGGCCACGTTTGTTGTCCTGAAAGGTCAAATCTAGTGTGGCGGTTCAGAAGTTCGCCAAACTTTCCGGCGAGGTTGGGAGCGAACTTCTGAACCAGAGCCACACTAGCAAGCCATCCTGGCAGTGTCCCTTTGGATCCGAAGTTCGCATATGTGTTTGCAGCACGGCCGGTGCGAACTTCGGATTCGGGACACTGCTGGATTCGTGTTTAAGTCTATCATGTCCGGCAAGACGGTGGGCTAGCTGGCAGGGGCCAAGTTCATACCGGACAAATCTGATTGGAGCTTGTGGATGATCGCACGCAGGCCCTGGTTCGCGGTGATGACGGTGAAGGACGCCAATCGGCCGGGTGCCCGGTGGGCCAGGCTCGATGCTGCCTCGCTTGGCAAGATCGTTGTGCGTCCGATCACGTCCGAGGGTGGCTGTCGCTGGCGGCATTTGTCTTCGTCTGGATAGCCGCGACCGCTTGTGATCTGGGTCTGGGGCTTTGGCTCGGGCGCGTTCTCGCTGGCGTTTGCGATCCTGGCGACCTTCTGGTCGCCGGCATCGTGATCGCGGACTTTCATCCGGCTGGTTGTTGTCCGGATGACGGAACTGCCGCCGGATGATCAGTCGCGATAAATGCGGTGGTAGCGCTTGCCGAGGTTGGTCAGCATTTCATAGCTGATGGTGCCGCAGGCGGTGCCGAGTTCGTCGACGCCGATGTCGCCGCCGATCAGGGTCGCGAACTCTCCGCGCCGCGCGACTGCCGTCCGGCAGGTCGGTCGACATCGACCGCCAGCAGGTCCATGGAGATGCGTCCGACCAGCGGGCAGTGCTTGCCGGCGATGATCACGTCGGCGGGCGGCTTGCCCTTGGCGGCGGCGGCCGCGCGGAAATAGCCGTCGCCATAGCCGGCCGCGACAATGGCCAGCCGGGTTGGCCGCGCCGCGGTCCAACTCGCGCCATAACCGACGGTGTCGCCTTTGTTGACCTGCCGCACTTGCGTGATCCGGCCCTTGAGCTCGACCACGGGACGCATCGGGTTTTTCTGCCCGGGGATCGGATTGCCGCCGAACAGCGCGATGCCCGGCCGTACCAGATCGCAATGCGCGGTGCCGCCGAGGAAGATACCGGCCGAATTGGCGATCGAGGACGGCACGCCGCGAAACAGGATCCGGATCTCGCGAAAGAGCCGGATCTGCCGGTCGTTCATCGGGTGATCGAGCGTTTCGGCGCAGGCGAAGTGACTGATCAGGAGCTTGAAGCCATGCCCTTCCGCCTGAATGCGCGGCGCGATGGCGGCCGCTTCCTCCGGCGTGAAGCCGAGCCGGTTCATGCCGGTGTCGACGTGCAGCGCCGCGCCGCCGCGCCAGTTGTTCGATGCGACGAATGCGTCCCACTCGGCAAGCTCGGTCGTGCTGTTGATCACCGGCCGCAGATTGGCGTCGGCGACTGCCGGCGCGGTATCCGGCATCACGCCGTTGAGGACGTAGATGACGGCTTCCGGCGCCGACCGCGCGCACGCGGCGGCCTTCCGCGATGTCGGCGACGAAGAATGTCCGGCAGCCGACCTGCTTGAGCGCCGGCACCACCCGTTCGATGCCGCAGCCATAGGCGTCGGCTTTGACCACAGCGGCACATTCGACCGGAAGGGTCATGCCGTAGAGCCGCTTCCAGTTGGCGGCGATGGCGGCGAGGTCGATGGTGAGCACGCCGCCGGCTTCCGCCTCGCCGGAGGCGATCATCGCGGGCTGCAGCGTGCTCTCTTGCAGGGACATGGCGACGTTACGCTCGCTACTACTTTGACTCGCTGCGGCCGGCATTGCCGGGGCCGTCCACACGGACAAAGCACATGGTGTAGGTCTAGCATGAAAGACGCGTCTGCGAACCGGCTCAAACGCTTCAATCTTGACACCAAAGCATCACGCGAGGACCCTGAGCATTGATTCACGGCAAAAGCGGGGAGGGGAAGATGGCAGCGCGGAATATAGCGCGAACGCTTGTTATTCTCGCAATCTTGGCGGTGATCCTGAGCGTCGCCTGGTGGGCGGTCTACTACAACGAGCTCATCCAGGTGGGCAAACTGAAGTCAGCCCTGCCGCATCCGATGCGCTGCCTGTTGTGGACGGCCGATGTCTGCGCTCAGCCCCAGGCGGCAGCAAGGGTGCAGAACATCCGCCCCTACACGCCGCTGGCGCTGTGGGCCTCCCTGGCGGTGCTGCTGCTGGGGCTGTTTGTAGTCTCGCGCACGACAACCACTCAACCCTATCCGGCGACACCTCCCGACGAGCCGACGCTCTTCATTTCCAAGCTGGAACCGTTCTATGCCTGGGTCCGCGATCTCTCCTGGCCGCTGATCCGGATTGCCGTCGGCGGGACGCTGCTCGCGCACGGGCTCGCGAAGGTTTTCGGCCCGGACATCGCAACCTTTGCCGCCCGCAGCATGGCCGGGCGCGGGTTGGAGCCCGCGCTGCCGTTCGCCTACATCATCTATTTCCTCGAAACCGCCGGCGCAGTGATGATCATGCTCGGTCTGTTCACGCGGTTTGTTGCGCCGATGATTGCCGTACAGTTTTTCATCATCACGTTCGTTGCATCGCTCGCGAACGGATATGGCTGGACCAATCAAGGCGGCGGTTGGGAGTATCCGCTGATGTGGGGCCTGATCTTCGTCGCCATCGCGCTGCGCGGTGGCGGGCCGTACTCGCTCGACCGGCTCCTGCGCCACGAACTCTAACGTCGCTAGATATTGAGCCGGTAGCTGGTCTTCCTGCGCGAGGTTGTCGAAGCGCGTAACCGCCGCTTCGAAGTGCACGTTCACAGTGCCGGTCGGACCATGGCGCTGCTTGCCGATGATGATCTCGGCCTTGGCGTGCACGGCCGCCATCTCGGTCTGCCACTTGAGGTGCTCGTCGCTGCCGGGGCGCGGCTCCTTGTTGCTGAGGTAGTACTCCTCGCGGAACACGAACATCACAACGTCGGCGTCCTGCTCGATCGAGCCCGATTCACGCAGGTCGGAGAGTTGCGGGCGTTTGTCGTCGCGGTTCTCAACCTGCCGCGAGAGCTGCGACAGCGCCATAATCGGGACGTTGAGCTCCTTGGCGAGCGCCTTGAGGTTCGTCGTAATTTCGGTCACCTCCTGCACGCGGTTTTCCTGGGAGCGGCGCGACGAGCCCTGCAGAAGCTGGATGTAGTCGATGACCAGGAGGTCCATGCCCTTCTGGCGCTTCAGCCGCCGTGCGCGCGCCGCAAGCTGCGCCACCGTCAGACCGCCGGTCTCGTCGATGAACATCGGCAAATGCTGCAGCTCGACCGCGACGTCCTTGATCTTCTCGAAATCGCGCTCGTTGATGCCGCCACGCCGGATCGTGCTCGATGGAATGCCGCTCTGCTCGGCGATGATACGAGTAGCGAGCTGCTCGGCCGACATTTCGAGCGAGAAGAACGCGACGATACCGCCATTGACGGTGCTGATATGGCCGTCCGCCTGGACTTCGCCGCGCCAGGCGCGCGCGACGTTGTAGGCGATGTTGGTCGCGAGCGCAGTTTTGCCCATGCCGGGACGGCCGGCGACAATGATGAGATCGGACGACTGCAGTCCGCCCATCTTGCTGTCGAGGTCGCGCAGTCCCGACGCCAGTCCGGACAGCCTCCCGTCGCGCTGGTAGGCCTTCGCCGCCATGTCGACCGCGGTGGTCAGCGCGGCCTCGAACTTCTGGAAGCCGCCGCCATAGCGGCCGATTTCGGCAAGGTCGTAGAGCCGCCGCTCGGCCTCCTCGATCTGGTCGCGCGGCGCAAAATCGACCGGCGCATCGAACGCGCCGTTGACCATGTCTTCGCCGATCGTAATCAGCTCGCGCCGCACCGCCAGGTCGTAGACCGTGCGTCCGTAATCCGAGGCATTGATGATGGTCGTTGCTTCAGCGGCGAGGCGCGCGAGATACTGCGCGACCGACATGCCGGCGATGTCGACGTCGGCGGGCAGGAATGTCTTGAGCGTCACCGGCGAGGCGAGCTTGCCGGTGCGGATCAGGCTTTGGGCGATCTCGTAGATCTGCTGGTGGACCGGCTCGAAAAAATGTTCCGGCTTGAGAAAATCGGAGACGCGGTAAAGCGCTTCGTTGTTAACGAGGATCGCGCCCAGCAGCGACTGCTCCGCTTCGATATTGTGCGGAGCGACGCGATAGGGCGCAGCGGGTTCCTCCACCCGCTTGCGCATGGTTGATTCGAGAGCCATGGACTTCCAGTGAGCTTGTTTTTAGACGACTTCGTGGCACGGCACGTCACCAGCTACGCCTACGGGGTTGCACGCCGACCTTGCCCGTCCATTAGCGCAGGGGCGCCAGCATAAGGGAAGCGCCGCGTGCAAATGTCCCCACAATCAACGCTGCGGGCACTGCGCGCAGATGACGCTTGACCTGTGGCGCCGGTAGCAGAAGAGGGCGGCGACTCACGCAACGCTGGCCGGAACAGGGGAATTGGCAATGGGCCGGCTGTATTGAATGTTATTCCGCAGCCGCAGCGATCTTCAATGCCGCACGCTGCTCATCCGTGTGCTTGTACATGTAGTCCCGGGTCAGCGGGGCACTGTCGATGTTCTTGATGAGCTGGATCTGGAACACCACCAGTCCGTAGTACCTGAAGGACGCCTCGAAGCCGGCGAGGTAGTATTCCCACATGCGGATGAATCGTTCGGCGTTGCCGAACTGCGTGTTCAAGGCCGGGTCTTCCTTGAACAATCTGCTGACTTCCTTGCGATTGGCGAGGAAGTTGTCGCGCCAGGCACGCAGCGTTTCGGCGTATTGGATGCGAAGAACCTCGACATCGCTGATGATCAGGCCCGCTCGTTCGATGGCTGGCGCCAGTTCGGAGAGGGCAGGGGTGTAGCCGCCGGGGAAGATGTAGCGCCACACCCATGCGTTGGTGTCGCCCGGGCCGCCCCACCGTCCGATCGTATGAAGCAGCATGACTCCATCATCGGTCAGGAGGTCATGGCATGTCTTGAAGAACGTCTTGTAGTGCCGTTTGCCGACATGCTCGAACATTCCAACCGATACGATGCGGTCGAACTGTTGTGAAACCTGCCGGTAGTCCTGAATGCGGAATTCGCAGTCGAGCCCTTCCGCCGCCGCGCGATGGCGCGCGATTTTGACCTGCTCATCGGAAAGGTTGATGCCGACAACGGAAACGTTGGAGGTGCGCGCGAGGTGAAGGCCGAGGCCGCCCCAGCCGCTGCCGATATCGAGAACCTTCTGTTTCGGCTTGAGCAACAATTTTGCGGCGATATGCCGCTTCTTGGCGAATTGTGCCTCTTCCAGAGAAGCATTCGCGTTCTCGAAATACGCACATGAATATTGCAGGTCTGAATCCAGGAACAGCCGATAGATCCGATAGTCGATATTGTAGTGGTGGCGTGCGTTGCGGTGCGACCGCCACAGGCTGTTGTCCTGGAAGATCCGCCGAAATGCCGATCGCATACTTGCCAGGGCGCGCCTCCAGACCGACGGTTGCGCGCGACCGATATTTTTGACGATCAGATCAAGAAAATCTGCGAGCGATCCTTCTTCAATGGCAAGGCCGCCCTCCATGTAAGCCTCGCCGACATGAAGCTCAGGATCGACAATGACTGCAAGTTGCCAAAAGGCCGACGTGAAGCGGGCAGCGACAGGTGGGCCCGTACCATCACCAAAGATGAAAGTGGTGCCTCGCGCGGTCGTCACTCGAAGATGGCCCGCGCGAATTAGCCGATTTAATATCTTCTGAAGCAACCGATCCATCGGCCGCCTCCTGCAAACCTGCGGCGCGCATAGCGGCTATAATTGCCGCCATGCCTGCGACACATTTGGAGTTCCACCCGCAACAGCGGGAAAAACACCACCCGCCCCCTGGGGCTGGCAACCCGCCGGGACCCGAACATTAAAACAAAGTCCGCAAGCGACGGCAATGCGAGGGCCCTGAGTTGCCTGGGTGGAAAATGCGCGGCAAGTTAAAGGTTCCGGTCCGGTCGGCCGTTTTCGTGAGCAATGGTCGGGGATCGGCGGCGGAACGCAGGCCGGTGCCTGCCAGTTGTGGAGAGATCACCGTGTCGTGGGTACGGCGATCAGTGCCTTGGATTTTGGGTGTGCTCGGCGTCTTGATGGCCGGCTCCGCCAGCCCCCAGGGCAATATCGACGCCGGCAAGTCACCCGCGCAGCTTTTCGCCGACACCTGCTCCAACTGCCACCGCCGCCCCCAGGAACTCAAGCGGACGAGCGCCGGCTTCCTGCGCCAGCATTACACGCCGGGCGCCCAGGAAGCGGCGGCCATGGCGACCTACCTCTCCGGCATCCCCTCCGATACCCGCGGCGCGCCCAAAGATCGCGGCAAGGGGCCGCAGGAGAAGGAGAAGGAAAAAGAAAAGGCCAAGGTTCTCCAGCAGGCGCAGGAGCGCCCGCAAGTCCCCCAGGAGCGCTTGCAGCCCAAAGCGCAGCAGCCGTTGCCGAAAGCGAAGCGGCCCGAGGTCGCGAAGTCGGCCACGGCTGAACCGCCTCCTGCGGAAGCACCGCAGGAGGTGCGCGAGGAGGCGCCTGCTGTGCCGAAACTCGAGCCGTTCGAGGAATAGGCGCCTTTCGCCTATTTGGTCTCGTCGGCGGGCGAGGCGGCCTCCTCCTCGGCGGCATGCGCCTGTGGCGCATCCGGATCGAAAAACAACTCGGCTGTCGCGAGCGCCTCGGCGGCAGCTTCCTGCTCGTCGGTGCGAGCCACCGTGACGTCCTCGCCACGGGCCAGACGGGAGGCCTCGTCGGCGTTGCGGGCGACGGCGACCGAGATCGTGACCTCGACCTCCGGATGAAGCGAGACCGGCACCTTGTGCATTCCGATGGTCTTGATCGGGGTGTTGAGCGCGATCTGATTGCGGTCGATATGGAAGCCCTTCTCGGTGACCAGCACGGCGATATCGCGCGGCGAGACCGAGCCATAGAGCTGTCCGCCTTCGGCTGCCTGACGCAGCACGATGAAGCTCTGGCCGTCGAGCTTCTGCCCGATTTTTGAAGCCTCGCCGCGCTGCTCGATATTGCGCGCCTCGAGTTCAGTCTTCATCGTTTCGAAGCGCGACCTGTTTTCCTTGGTCGCGCGCAGCGCCTTTCCCTTCGGAAGCAGGAAGTTGCGTGCGAATCCGTCTTTGACACGCACGACGTCGCCCATCTGGCCGAGCTTGCCGACACGTTCGAGTAGAATGACTTGCATGGTTTCTCTCCTTCAATCGATGTGAAGCGGTTTGATCAGGTTGGAGTGGCGGGTGGACCCGCTGCGGGGGTGGAGCGGGAGCGAAAGTTGAAGGCGGTTTCGGCAAGCCCGAGCAGCGACATCGCGAGGATGGGCCAGCCGAGAATGATCACGGCGAAATAGGCGCCGACGAGCATGAAGACACGTCCGGCCATGCCGCGTGTGACGGCATGCAGCACGGCAAATCCCATGATTGCGTAGGCCATGAACAAGCTTGCGGCCAGCACGCCTGACAACAAGCCGGGCAGCTCCGGGAGGAACGAGCCGGCGATCGCAGCCGCCAGCACGCCGGGCGTGAAACCCGGCAGCGTCATCTCCGACAGCTCGGGCCACGGACGGCGCAATCGTCCCGATACATTCACGATCCGGCCGGCAAGCCAGAGATTGAATGTGTTGAGGATCGTCAACAGGACCGCCGCAGCGGGCGGGAGCGCGATCACCAGGATGTCGATTACACGCCGGCTGTCCGCACGCCCCGGGATTTGCGTCTGGCCTTGGGCGGCGCCCAGCGCTCGCTCGAACGCATTGCGGAGCTCGGTCTGGAACGCCTCCTTGTCGGTGCCGAAACTGAGCACAGCGACGACGATCACCAGCGTCCCGATGATCGCGGCCCAAAAGACCAGACGTCCGATGGGATACCACTCCATCCCGCCGGCCGATCCGTTCGCTGCGACGGGGCGACCGAGCAGTGCCAGATAGCCGAGCCACCATGCCGGTAGTCCGACTCCGAACAGGAACGCGATGAAGAAGTAGAAGCCGAGCAGTCAGGCCGAGACCGGTCGCCGCCAGCAGCGCACCCAAAAGCCCGGCGAGATGACCCCAGCCCATGGCCGCGATGAGGATCGGCAGCGATGCGAGATAGAACAGGAGCGTCGCGACGAGCGAGCCGGTCGCGACCGATGCGAACAGCAGCGCTGAGGCCGCGCCTGCGCCAATTGCCACCAGAAGAATCTGCACCATCGCAAGCTGTCCCGCTTCATCAGCGGTTAGAGGCAGCGTCATGCCGCCCCAACCATCAGCCGTCGCGCTTATTTGAGCATGATCTTTTCGGGATCATGCTATGCGCGGCGGCCTCGCTTTGCCTCCCAGTCACGGGAGGCGATTTACGACCTGCTTTATCGGATCACGTAGGGCAACAGTCCGAGGAAGCGGGCGCGCTTGATCGCCTTCGCCAGTTCCCGCTGCTTTTTGGCGGAAACGGCGGTGATCCGGCTCGGCACGATCTTGCCGCGCTCCGAAACGTAACGCTGCAGCAGCCGCACATCCTTGTAGTCGATCTTCGGCGCGTTGGCGCCGGTGAACGGACAGGTCTTGCGGCGGCGGAAGAACGGGCGGCGTGTTTGGGTTGGTGCGAAGCTCATCGCGGTTACGCCTCCGTAGTCTGGGATTCGTCAGATGCGTCGTCGCGCGGCGGACGACCGCCACGGTCTCCGCGATCACCACGGTCTCCGCGGTCGCCACGATCACCACGGTCTCCGCGGTCACCACGATCACGGAAGCCGCCGCCACGGTCGCCACGGAAGCCGCCGCCGCCGCGCTCATCGCGCTCGCGGTCACGGTCGACCTTGCGCATCATCGCCGAAGGACCCTCTTCGAGCTCTTCGACGCGTACGGTGATGTAGCGAACGACCTCTTCGTTCAGGCGCTCCTGCCGCTCGATCTCATTGAGAGCGGCGGCCGGCCCGTCGACATTCAACAGTGTGAAATGCGCCTTGCGGTTCTTGCGCAGGCGATAGGAGAGCGATTTCACGCCCCACTGTTCGACCTTGGTGACCTTGCCGCCCATCTGTTCGATGATGCCCTTGAACTGCGCGGTCAGTTCTTCCACCTGCTGCGCGCTGGCGTCCTGGCGCGACAGGAAGACGTGTTCGTAAAGCGGCATGAAAATGCCTTTCCCTTTCGTTCGAGCCGACCTTGGCGCCAAGCCCTCCGAGCCCTTGCGGGAAAGGCTCGAATGCTGCGAAGGCGGGAACACCGGACGCCGGGCCATTTGGCCCTGCCGCGCGGGGGTTTTGAAAACCCCGCATGGCCGTCCGTTCAGCTCCCGGCCAGGGTCGAGCGGAGGCCGTGGTTATAGGGTCTCCGGGCGAAAACGCAAGCGTTGGAGGCCGTTTCCGGCCCCCTCGCATCAATGCCTCTGTAGGGGCCTTGAGGGCGTCCAGGCAGGCTCGTTAGGGTTTGCCAGGAAGCCGAAATTCACCGATTTGCGCCGGCCTTTGAGCGGGAGGAAGCCATGCGACGTACTGTCTTGCTGCTGATGTTTGGCGTCGGGATGGGCCTTGGCCCGGGTCCAGGTAGCACGGGCAGCGCTCAAGCCCAGCAAAAGCCGACGATCCAGTCGCTGTTGCAAGCGGACCTGCAGGACATTCCGGGCCGGGAAACAATCCTTGAGGTCCTCACGATACCGCCTGGCGGGGCCACGCCGCGGCATATCCATCCCGATGGCCATGAGATCGTCTACGTGCTGGAAGGGTCGACCACGGCGGAGATCGACGGGCGGGAAACGCGCAACTACGGCGTCGGCGAAGTCGTCCATGTGCCGCCTAACATTCCGCATGTCGGGCGCAATGCGAGCGCGACCGAGCCGCTCAAAGTCCTGATCATCCGCATCAAGGACAAGAGCAAACCGGTGATGGTGCCGGTGAAATAGCTGCGCGAGCTTTCAGCCCGCGCGCAATTGCTCCAATCGCTGCAGGAGTTCAGCGAGCCGCACCGCCAGGTCGACGCCCTCGCGGATATGCTTTGCGCGTTGCGCGTCGGCAGTTCCGCTGCGCAAGCGGTTGAGCTGGGTCAGCAATAGCTCGAGGTTCTCGGCGACAAGCCGATGCCTGAATGCCGGATCGACGCGCGAACGCGCGAGATCTTCGTCAGTCACCAGCGCAACCGCGCGCATCTCCAAGCCCTGATTGCCCGTCCGGGCCGCAAGTCTAGCGAAAGGCCATTGTTGGCCGATTAGGAAGGACCGTTTGTTTTCGGGGACGGTTTCCGCTTGGTTACCGGACCGTTGGCGTCGCTTGACAGGGGCCGGATGCCGGTGGTCTTAGGGCGCAAATTCCCGGGGAGTATCAACATGTCGGCGGCGTTTGTGTTTCCGGGGCAGGGCAGCCAGGCGGTTGGCATGGGCAAGGCCCTGGCGGAGCGCTTCCCGGTGGCACGGCGGGTGTTCGACGAGGTTGATGAGGCGCTCGCAGACAAGCTCAGCGTGGTGATGTGGGAGGGGCCCGCCGAAGCGGTCACCCTCACGGAAAATGCGCAGCCTGCGCTGGTGGCGGTGTCGATGGCCGCGATGCGCGTCCTTGAAGCCGAAACGGGCGTCGATCTGGCGCGCGACGCGAAATTCGTGGCGGGTCATTCGGTCGGTGAATACGCTGCATTGGCCGCGGCCGGCTCGCTGTCAATTGGCGATGCAGTGCGCCTCGTTCGCATCCGCGGTCGTGCGATGCAACGGGCGGTTCCAGTGGGCATGGGCGCCATGGCGGCATTGCTTGGGGTCGATTTCGGCCAGGCGGCGGCGATTGCCGCCGAGGCCGCGCAGGGTGAACTGGTCCAGGCCGCCAATGACAATGGCGGCGGGCAGGTCGTCGTGTCCGGCCACAAATCTGCGGTCGAGCGGGCGGTCGAAATCGCCAAGGCCAAAGGTGTGCGGCGCGCCATGCTGCTGCCCGTGTCCGCACCGTTTCATTCCGCGCTGATGCAGCCGGCCGCCGAGGTCATGGCGGATGCGCTCGCCAAGGTGACGATCGGGGCGCCCGTGGTTCCGCTCGTGGCCAACGTCACCGCCGAACCTGTGACGGACCCGGCGCAAATCAGGCGCGGCCTGGTCGAGCAAGTCACCGGCACGGTGCGCTGGCGCGAGTCGGTCGCCTTCATGGCATCGGCCGGTGTTAATGTTTTCTATGAAGTCGGGTCGGGCAAGGTGTTGTCCGGTCTCGTCAAGCGGATCGCCGAGGGTGCGAATGGCGTGTCCATCGGCACGCCGGACGACGTCGCGGCTTTCAAAGCGGCACGCGGCTGAACTTCACCCGAGGGGAACGCCCATGTTCGACCTGTCCGGCAAGACCGCTCTCGTGACCGGAGCGACCGGTGGCATCGGCGGTGCGATCGCGCGTGCGCTGCACCAGCAGGGGGCGATCGTGGCGTTGTCCGGCACGCGCCAGGACGCGCTTGATGCGCTTGCCGGCACGCTGAAAGATCGTGTCCATGTGGTGCCGTGCAATCTTGCCGACCGCGATGCGGTCGATGCGCTGGTGCCGCAGGCTGAAGCGGCCATGGGCAAGCTCGATATCCTGGTCGCCAATGCCGGCATCACGCGCGACAACCTGCTCGTCCAATTGAGCGACGAAGCCTGGGACGAGGTGATCGCGGTCAACCTGACGGCGACCTTCCGGCTGACGCGTGCCGCGCTCAAGGGAATGATGCGCCGCCGGGCCGGCCGCATCATCGGCATTACGTCCGTCGTCGGTGTCACCGGCAATGCGGGGCAGGGCAACTACACGGCGGCCAAGGCCGGCATGATCGGGATGATCAAGTCGATCGCTCAGGAGTATGCCAAGCGGGGCGTTACCGCGAATTGCATCGCGCCCGGATTTATCGCCACCGCGATGACCGATAAGCTCAACGACAAGCAACGCGAAGCAATCCTTGCCCGGGTTCCTGCCGGCAGGCTCGGGGAGGGCGCCGACGTAGCCGCGGCGGCGGTCTATCTCGCGTCGGACGAGGCCGCCTATGTGACCGGCCAGACGCTGCATGTAAACGGTGGAATGGCAATGATTTGAAGGCTGTTAGTGGGGTGGACGCCCATGCTGGTCAAGCCCGGGGAAGTGTGGTAACCGACCGCAGTTGACTGGGGTACGTTGACGGGGCCTGACAAGCCATGCACGGTTCGCTCGCGACCGTAATCTGGTCTTCCACTGTCGCCCCGGACAACTGTTCGCAATGGCTCGGACGCGTTGACCAAACGAGCCAATCGAAATTGACAAGAGGTTACAGCGATGAGTGACATTGGCGAGCGGGTGAAAAAGATCGTCGTGGAGCACCTGGGCGTGGAAGCCGAAAAGGTGACCGAGGGCGCCAGCTTTATCGACGACCTCGGTGCCGACAGCCTCGACACCGTCGAACTCGTCATGGCATTCGAAGAAGAGTTCGGTTGTGAGATACCGGACGACGCAGCGGAAACCATCCTGACGGTTGGCGACGCGGTAAAGTTCCTCGAAAAGAACGCAAAAAGCTGACTCTTCCGCTTTCGCTGCGCAGCATCGAAAATTGCATCTTGCAGTTATGGTCATGGCGCGCAGTGGCGTCAGCTATAATCCTTCCAATTGGTCGAGGAACTGCGGATGAGGCGTGTGGTCGTCACAGGGCTCGGAATGGTGTCGCCGCTGGCATGCGGCGTTGAGCCGACGTGGCAGCGTCTCCTTGACGGCGGTAGCGGCGCGCGGCGCATCGAGACGTTCGATGTCTCCGATCTCGCGGCCAAGATCGCCTGCCAGGTCCCGCGCGGTGACGGTTCCGATGGCAGTTTCAATCCCGATCAGTGGATGGAACCGAAAGAGCAGCGCAAGGTCGACGACTTCATTATTTTCGCGATGAGCGCCGCCACCCAGGCGCTCGCGGATGCGGGCTGGAAGCCGGAGAGCCGGGACGATCAGAATCAAACCGGCGTGATCATCGGCTCCGGGATCGGCGGCCTGACGGGAATTGCCGAGACCTCGATTGTCTTGAAGGAACGGGGACCGCGGCGGGTTTCGCCATTCTTCATTCCCGGCCGCCTGATCAACCTGGCGTCCGGATACGTCTCGATCGCGCACGGGCTGCGCGGCCCGAACCATGCGGTGGTGACTGCGTGCTCGAGCGGCGCGCACGCGATCGGCGATGCGTCACGGCTGATCGGGCTTGGTGACGCGGAGGTCATGGTGGCCGGCGGCGCGGAGTCACCGATCTCGCGGATCGGCATGGCAGGTTTCATCGCCTGCCGGGCGCTGTCCACGGGCTTCAACGACACACCGGAGCGGGCGTCGCGACCGTACGATCGCGACCGCGACGGCTTCGTGATGGGTGAAGGCGCCGGCATGGTCGTTCTCGAATCCCTCGAACATGCCAAGAGCCGTGGCGCCAGGATCTACGCGGAAGTCATCGGCTATGGATTGTCGGGCGATGCCCATCACATCACCGCGCCGGCGGAAGACGGTGACGGCGCGCTGCGCTGCATGAAGGCGGCCATTGCCCGCGCCGGGATTTCGCCGGCGGAGATCGACTACATCAACGCGCACGGGACCTCGACGCCGCTCGGCGATGAAATCGAACTCGGCGCCGTGCAGCGGCTCGTTGGCAATGACGCAGCGCACATCAGCATGTCGTCGACAAAGTCTTCGACCGGGCATCTGTTGGGCGCCGCGGGCGCGGTGGAGGCGATCTTCTCGGTCCTCGCCATGCGCGATGGCATCGCGCCGCCGACCATCAACCTGGACAATCCTTCTGTGGAGACCGCGATTGACCTGGTGCCGCACCGTTCGAAAAAGCGGAAGATCGACGTCGCGCTTTCGAATTCATTCGGTTTTGGCGGGACCAATGCCTCATTGGTCTTCCGCCGCCTGAACGGATAAACGCGGCGGTCCCCGCTTTCGCCATATTCACTTCTAAACGTGAGCGTGGGGGCGGTTCGCCGCGCGCAAATTTTGGTGGCACGTAAGCCAAAAGACTGCGAGCATCGGCGAAGGTGGGTTGCGCAACGGGTGGCGTCAGGGCGTGGGGACTGACAGTGAATTCGCGAACGACGCCTCCGGGTGGTGATGGCAGCGGGCCGATGCGTCCGCGTGCGTCCATGCCGCCGGCCGGACGTTCGACGACGTCGGGGCCTGCGCCGAATTCCGCCGAGCCGCCGGTTCCCGGCCGCGACGTCGTATCCGCCGCTGAGCGACAAGGCCCGTACGCCCGCCACGCGGCCGCCGACCGTGACGCCAGGCCAGCAGCAGCGGCCTGCGGCCGCCGACACAAGTTCACCGCAGAGGACGCCCGGCTTGCGCCCTCACATTCCTGCTGCCCCGCCTCCGTTGCCCGGCGCAACCGGCGGCGGCCAGCAGCAGCCTCCAAGTCGCGTCTACAATCGGCCACAGCCAAACTTCTCATCGCCCTCGCAGGGGCGAGCGAGCGGTGCGCCGCCGGCCGAGCCGCCGATGACCACCGAGCCGCCAAATTCATTCGGCAACCTCTCGGGAACCGGTGCGTCGCGAACAGTCCTTGACGCTTCCGATTCTTATCCGGCCATATCCGGGCGGTCGTCAGAAGGATTTGGCAATCCGACTATGGACAGACGGATTACGCCGCGCAGCCCGCGCGCAGCACTTGAACCGGAGCACGTTCCGGTGCCGACGCGCCGCTCGAAGCGCGTCCGCAATCCGCTGGTGATCATCGGCAATGCGATCTTCACGCTGCTGATCCTGCTCACGGTTGGCGGCGGCGCGGCGGTCGTGTTCGGCAAGCTTCGTTTTGAGGCGCCAGGCCCGCTGCAGGCGGACAAGGTCGTCAACATTCCGCCGCGCGCCGGCCTGGCCGAGATCGCCGACGTCTTGCAGCGTGAAGGTGTGATGGACGAGCACCGGCTTGTCTTCGTCGGCGGCGTGCTCGCGCTGAAGGCGCGCTCCGAGCTGAAGTCGGGCGAGTATCTCTTCCCCAAGCGCGCGAGCGTCCGCGACGTCGTCGAGACGATGGTCGAAGGCAAGGTCGTGCAGCACCTCGTCACGATTCCCGAGGGGTTGACCTCGGAGCAGATCGCGCTGCGTCTCCTGGACAGTCAGGTTCTCACCGGCGCCATCAAGGACACGCCGCGCGAGGGCAGCATGCTGCCGAACAGCTACGCCTTCCGTCGCGGCGACACCCGCGAGCAGGCGATCCAGCGCATGCAGCAGGCGCAGCAGCAGATCGTGAAAGAGGCCTGGGAGCGCCGCAGTCGCGACCTGCCGCTGCGAACGCCGGACCAGCTCATCATCCTGGCGTCGATCATCGAAAAGGAAACCAGCCGGCCCGAGGAGCGCACGCGCATCGCCGCCGTGTTCGCCAACCGTCTCAAGCAGAAGATGCGGCTGCAGACCGATCCGTCGGTGATCTATGGTCTGGCGCCGGGCAAAGGGACGCTGGGTCGTCCATTGACGCGGGCCGATTTGGAACGGCCGACGCCCTACAACACCTACATCATCGACGCGCTGCCGCCCGGGCCGATCGCCAATCCGGGCCGCGCGTCGATCGAGGCCGCGGCCAATCCGGCGCGCACCAAGGAGCTCTATTTCGTTGCCGACGGGACCGGCGGGCACGCGTTCGCCGAGACCTACGATCAGCATCTGCGCAACGTCGCGCGCTTGCGCACGATCGAGGCGGGCGGCACGCCCGAGCCGCCACGCGATATCCAGCAGACGACTGCGCCCGCCGCCGCGCCCAAGGCGGCGACGCCGAAGAAGAAAAACGCGGCGAAGAAGAAGGCTGCAGACCAGCCATAACCATCGGGTTCGTTTCGGCACGCCCCGGCGGACTTGTGACGCGCAATCCGCGCCGTTAAGGTCCCGGCGAATTTGGCTGGATTCTCTTCTTCGCAGGTAGCCGATGGCGCTCTCAAGCATGACCGGATTCGCACGCGGGCAGGGCGTGTGCGGCGCCTATGCCTGGGCCTGGGAGCTCAAGTCGGTCAACGCCAAGGGGCTCGATCTGCGCCTGCGGCTGCCGCCGGGATGGGACGCCGTCGAAGTGCCGGCGCGCAGCCGCGCCGCCGAAGTCCTGGCGCGCGGCACGATCTACGGCACGCTGACCGCCAAGCGCGAGGGCGTCGCGCCGGTGGTGCGGGTCAATGAACCGGTGCTCGCGGCGGTGCTGGCGACCGTCAAGAATCTCGCCGGCCGCATCGAGGCGGCGCCGCCGCAGACTCGACGGCATCCTGTCGCTCAAGGGCGTGATCGAAGTGGTCGACGAGGACGAGCGCGAAGAGGACCGCCAGGCGGCCGAAGCCGCCGTGATTGCCGGATTTCAGACCGACGCTCGCCGAGCTTGCCGACATGCGCCGCCGCGAAGGCGCGGCGCTCGGTCAAATCCTGTCGCAACGCCTGGCCGAGATCGCAACGCTGACAGCGCGCGCGGAGGCCGTGCCCGGCCGGCGGCCGGAGGCGATCAAGGCGCGGATTGCAGAGCAGATCGAAACGCTGCTTGGCGCGTCCGAGCGCTTCGATCCCGACCGGCTGCATCAGGAGGCGATCCTGATCGCCAGCAAGGCCGACATCCGGGAGGAGCTCGACCGCCTGGCGTCGCACGTTGCGCAGGGGCGGCGATTGATCGCCGACGGCGGTGCGGTCGGCCGGCGGCTCGACTTCCTGGCGCAGGAGTTCAACCGCGAGGCCAATACGGTCTGCTCCAAGTCCAACGACGTGGAGCTGACCAATATCGGCCTGGAGCTCAAGACCGTCGTGGAGCAATTCCGCGAGCAGGTGCAGAATCTGGAATAGCGGCGGCATGGCGCGGGCTCGCAAAAAGAAGCGCAAGTCGGCGGGCAACGGCAAAGCGATCGCCCGCCGCGGGCTGATGCTGGTGCTGTCCTCGCCGTCGGGCGCCGGCAAGACGACGCTGTCGCGCATGCTGCTGAAATCGGATCCAGTCCGTCGAGCTGTCGGTGTCGGTGACGACGCGTCCGCGGCGCGCCAATGAAAAGAACGGCCGCGACTATCGCTTTATCAAGAAGCCGCAATTCGAAAAGATGGTAGCAAAAAGGCGAACTGCTCGAATGGGCGGAGGTGTTCGGCAATTTCTATGGCACGCCGCGCGCGCCGGTCGAACGCGCGCTGGCGGCGGGACGCGACGTCCTGTTCGACATCGACTGGCAGGGCACGCAGCAGCTCCGCGAGAAGGTCGAGGACGACGTGGCGACGATCTTCGTGCTGCCGCCGTCGATTGCCGATCTCGAAGGCCGGTTGCGGACGCGGGCGCAGGATTCCGATGCGGTGATCGCGTCACGCATGGCGAAGGCCGCCGACGAAATGAGCCACTGGGCCGAATACGACTACGTGATCATCAACAAGGACATCGAGCAGGCGTTCGCCGAGGTCCGCGCGATCCTCGCCGCCGAACGGCTCAAGCGCGAGCGGCAGACCGGACTGTCTGATTTCGTCCGCGATCTGCAGGCCAAGCTCTAAGCCGTCTCAGCGCGCCGAATATTTCTGCAGCACGATGTGCTTGATCTCGGCCCGTTGCGCCGCGGTCGGCGCGTTGATCACCCGCTCGATCGCCTGCTGCGCCGCCTTCGGATCGCGATAGATGATGTAGCGCTGCGACTTCTCGGCTTCGGCCAGGAGCTTCGGGTCCCTCACCAGCTTGCCGACGGCGTCTTGCAGGAAGGCGAGGCGGTCCGGCGGCACGCCCGGCGTCGTGACCAGCACGCGGCCGAGCGCATCGAGCGTCGAGCGGAAGTCGAACCACCATTCCTGCTCGGCCGTCAGCTTGACCAACTCGAAGATCGTCGGCGTTTCGGGAAAGAACTGCGACTTGTTGCGCGCCATGGTCGCGACCGCGCGGTTCTGTCCGGACCTGACATAGAGGTTCGCCGACGTGTCGGAGACGTACATCGCGTCCATTTCCCGGCGCTCGATGGCGAGCGCGATGTCGGCGGTGCCCTTGTAGCCGAGGATGATCTTGCAGTTGAGCTTGAGCACGGTGCAGGTGATGGCGCCGCCGTCGGCGGTGCCGTCGATCTGTCCCGACGCGCCCCAGTTCAGCGTGACGCCCGGCTTCATGGCGTCGGCTGGGCGTCATCACGGCCGGATTGCCCGGCTGGCCGAGCCACATCCACGGCGACGCGCTGACGATGCCGAGATGGCCGACCTTGCTCAGGTCGTAGGCGACGCCCTGCTGCTCGACGAGTTGCGCCATGGTGGCGGCAATGCCGCTGACCAGCATCATCTGCAATCCGTCGGGCTGCGCCTGGTAGAGCCGGTTGAGCGCCGACATGCCGCCCGCGCCGGGCTGGTTCTCGACGATCACGGTCGTCTGCAGCACCTCGCGCAGATAGGGCGCCAGCATGCGCGCATAGACGTCGTAGCCGCCGCCGACGCCGAAGCCGACGATGATCTTGACGGTCTTGCCCTTGTAGAAATCGGCCGCCGATTGCGCGGCTGCGGGCGGCGACGCGGCGACGAGCCAAGCCGCCGCGACACATGCGGCGAGCCGCCACCGTCGGAAAGTGCGCAGTGCGACGACGGTCCCTCATGGCAGCCTCCACCGGTCCGGCAGCACCGTGCCGTTCGAGGATATCACCGCGTCGGCGTAGGGAAACGGGATGCGGCCATTCGTCAGGGCGTGCCGCCGGCGAAGGCGCGCGCGAGCCGCACGAAGCCCTCGACCGGAATGTCCTCGGCGCGGGCGGTCGGCTCGATATCGGCGGCGGCGAGCAGCGGCAAGGGATCGCGTCCCAGCGATTTCAGGCTCTGGCGCAGCATCTTGCGTCGCTGGCCGAAGGCGGCCTCGGTCACCTTTTGCAGGACGATCGAGTTCGCAGGGCAGGGGCGCGCGGCGGGGAACGAGCTCGACCAGCGACGACGTAACCTTGGGCGGCGGCACGAATGCGGAAGGCGCGACGTCGAACAGGATGCGGGCCTCGGTGCGCCAGCCGGCCAGGACCGACAGGCGGCCGTATGTCTTGGAGCCCGGCGCCGCGGTGATGCGTTCGGCGACTTCGCGCTGGAACATCAGCACCAGCCGGTCGAACCATGGCGGCCATGGCTCGGCGGTCAGCCAGCCGACCAGCAGCGCGGTCGCGATGTTGTAGGGCAGGTTGGCGACGATGCGCGCGGAGCCGCCGTCGAGCCGTGATCGCGGATCGAATGCGAGCGCGTCGGCTTCGACGACGTCGAGCCGTCCCGGATAGCGTTCCGCGATCTCGGAGAGCGCGGCGATGGCGCGCTCGTCGCGCTCGATGGCAACGACGCGCTCGGCGCCGTTGGCGAGCAGCGCGCGGGTGAGCCCGCCGGGACCGGGGCCGATCTCGATCACCGTCACGCCATCGAGCGGGCCGGCGGCGCGGGCGATGCGGGCGGTGAGATTGAGGTCGAGCAGGAAGTTCTGGCCGAGCGATTTCCGCGCGCGCAGATCATGCCGTTTGATCACCTCTCGCAGCGGCGGGAGGTCGTCGATCGGGCTCATGCGCTGCGGACGGCGGCTTTCGCCCCGTCGCGCGCCGAAATCCGCGCGGCGAGCTTGAGCGCGGCGATCAGGCTCGACGGATCGGCGCGGCCGGTTCCGGCGATGTCGAACGCGGTCCCGTGATCGGGCGACGTGCGCACGAACGGAAGCCCGAGCGTGACGTTGACGGCGTGATCGAAGGCCAGCGTCTTGATCGGGATCAGCGCCTGGTCGTGATACATCGCCAGCGCGACGTCGTAGCTCGCGCGCGCCGCCTGGTGGAACATGCTGTCGGCCGACAGCGGACCGCGCGCGTCGATACCGTCGGCGATCAGGCGCTGCACCGCCGGCTGGACGACGGCGAGATCTTCCGCGCCGAGCGCGCCTTGCTCGCCGGCATGCGGGTTGAGGCCGGCGACCGCGAGCCGCGGCTGCGCGATTCCGAAACGGCGCACGCATGTCGCGCGCCACGATCCGGCCGGTTTCGACGATGAGGTCGGTCGTCAACCTGGCGAAGACGTCTTTCAACGGCAGGTGAATCGTGACCGGCACCACGGCGAGTTCCGGCGACCACAGCAGCATGACCGGGTGCGCACGCGACGCCCGTCGATTCTTCGGCAAGCTTGGCGAGATATTCGGTGTGGCCCGGTTCGGCGAAGCCCGACTGGTACAGGATGTTCTTCGCGACCGGATTGGTCACCACGGCGGCGGCAGCGCCGGCGCAGACGTCGGCGACGGCGCGGCGGATCGCGGCAAGCGGCCGCCGGTGCGCTGCTCTCGTCCGGCCGGCCGGGTTCGGCGGTTACGGCAACGCCGATGTCGACGACCGGAAGCGCGTTGCGGAAGGTCGCTTCGGCCGCTGCCGGCTCCACCACGGACAACGGGACGCCGCCGCCGATCTGCTCGGCGCGGCGGCGCAGGAAATCGGGATCGGCGAGAATGTAGAACGGCGGGAGGTCGAGCTCCTGGCGCCGTCGCCAGGCTGCAATGGCGATATCGGGGCCGATTCCCGCAGGCTTCGCCGAGCGTCAGCGCAAGGACGCGCGCCATCCGCCTATTTGCCGGGTTCGATCATGGCGTTCTTGCGCAGCAGTCTGCAGATACTTCTTCGATTCCTGCTCGAAGCGCTCGCCGAGGAGGGTCTGGCGGGCTTTGTTGCGCTCGGGCGTGTTGGTCTTGGTCTCGGTCTTGGAGCAGACCGCAAACATCTCGACGCCGTGCCGCGTGACTTCGGGCGGCGGTCAACTGGCCGAGCGGCACGCTGTCGAGGACCTTGCGGAGGGATTCCGGAAGGTCGGCGGAGGAGCGGCCGACCTGAACGCGCACGGCGACGTCGCGCATGGCGCGAACCGCGGGAATGCTTTCCGTGCAGCCCTTGAAGCTCTTTCTCAGCGCGTCGGCCTCCTTGCGGCGAGCTTCAAAGGTGGCCGCGGGGGCGCCCGGCGGCACCAGGAAGAGGATCGGCCGCAGCACGTAGTCATAGCCGACCGTGTCGCGTTCCTCCGGCTTCTCAAGCCGCGCGAGCGATCTCGCGTGTCCGAAAGCTGCAGCCGCGACTGGTAGCGGCCGCGGATCAGCTGGTCCCAGACGCTGTCCGCCCTGATCCGGTGCTTGAGCGTGGTGGCGTTGATGCCCTTTGAGGCCAGCGTCTGGGTCAGTTGATCGCCGGTCTGGTTCATCCGGCGCGGCCATCGCGGAGAAACTGCTGTTGACCTCCGCATCGCTGAATTCGATCCCCCACCGCTTGCCTTCGCGGATTTTCAGCTTCTCGTCGATCAGTTGATCCAGCGACCTCCTGGCGGGCAGGCGGCTTTTGATTCTGGTTCGTCAGAATGATGAACTTGGTGCGCTGCTCGACATCGATCGCCGTGACCGGATCGCCGTTGACGAATACGACGACGTTCTGCGCCAGGGCGCTTCCGCCCGCAGCCACGACGAACAGCATCGCCAGCATGCCGGACCCGCATGATCGCATCGATGTGGACTTGATCCGGCTTGCGACCGTCATTGCATCGTTCCGTCGACTATCGACTTCCCTTGAAACTCGTCCGGGCACGCCTTTGCAATTATCGCACGACCGCCGCAACCAGACTACCGCGCGGCGCCGGGAATGCCAGGAAGGTTCGAGAGGTTGGCCAGCCCCTGCCTGGTCGAAGTCCCGCCGATCGTCCGCAAGCTCATTTGGAGCATCACGGTGTGATTGTGGGTGTCGGTCGTATTGTAGCGGTACTCTGTAATGTAATTCACGGCCAAGATGAGGCAGTCGTCAACGTATCCCATGCCGATCTGGGTCTCGTTGAGCTGGTGGTTCCGCAGGTCATATCGGACGCCGCCGAACGTCTGCCAGGTCGGGGAGACCTTGAACCGTGCCGTCGTGGTGAAACCTTCCCGCGAGTCCAGGAAGCCGATCGCAGGCTGCGGGGCGTAGTAGCCGTACATGACGGTGGTGGTCCAGCGCTCGAAGTTGAACGCCGCTTCGTATTCGGCTCGCTGCGTCGTGAGGTCGCCTTCGTCAAAGCGGAAGCGTGAGGTCAACTGCAGCTGTGAGTTCGGCTGGTAGGTCACGCGAGCGACGTAGTCGGACTGCGACTTGTCCAGTCCGCTGTTGAGGCCGGTGTTGGTCGGGCTGGCAACAGCGAACGAGTTCAGTCCGAACAGGTGGTAGGACTGGCCGACCAGGACGTTGAGGTAACCGCCCTGATTGAACTGCGCGGTGTATTGCGCACCTACATTGAGCCGTCCGCCGCCCTCGACGCGATCCCAGCCTGCGAACTTGTTGGCGCGGAACAGGTTGCTGGCGTCGAACATGAAGCTTTGCGAATCCTCGTTCGGCAGGCGGCCGATGTTGGTTTCGTTCGGGCTCATGGCGAGTTGGGCGATAGGTTCGATCGTCTGCGTGCCCCAGGACTGCACATTGATGAAGGGATAGCGGTACTCGACGCCGGCGGTCGGCATGAAGCGCGCGACTTCATTCTGCCCGGTGGTGACGAAGTTGGACACGCCCGGGGAGTTCGTGATGTCGACGCTCGCGACGTCGCCGCGCACAGACAGGAACGGCGTAAAGACCTGGCCAAACGAGTCGACGATGGTGCGCCGCCACTGCACCTCGGACGAACCACGCGTGTAGTTCCCGGGGATGCCGCGCAAGATGCAATTGTTTGCCGTCTTCAGGCTGGTGTCCGCATTCGTGATCGAGCAGAACTGGCCGATGGTCGCTGCGTCGGTAATCGCCTCAAAGGCCGGTCCCTGACGGCTGATGCTGGTCAGATTGCTGCGAACGGACAATTCGCCGCCCAGCACGGGTCGGCCGAAGACATATTCGTGGTTCAGCACGGGGTGGACGACCGGAATTTGCTTCTGATCGTCGACGCTGGTGAACCCGTAGAAGTAGAGCGCACGGAGGTCGAAGAAGCTGCGTTCACCGCGGCCCTGCAAATAGGCTTGCGACATCACGTAGTCGGGCGTCGACCGCATCAGGTCCATACCAGCGAACTTGTAGAAGCCGTAGTCCTGATAATAGGACTTGTCGCTGATGAGGGTGCCGTCCCAGCCGTAGACCCACTTGTCGTTGATGCGGAACTGACCGGTCGTGTTGATGTCGCCGCGCCACTCGCGATCGCCGGGCGTGCCGGCGAATGAGCCGGGATCGAGCTGGAAAATACCTGATGCGCGGATCGTGTAGGACCCGTTCAAGAGCCGGTGACGCCACTCGCCCTGAACCAGCGGACCCTGTTTGCTGGTGATCTTCGGCGTGAGCGTGAAGTCGTAGTTCGGCGCCAGCGCCCAGTAGTAGGGGACCGTCAGCGACGCGCCGTAGCGCGAGCTCGTGCCGATCGTGGGGATCAGGAAGCCGGTCTTGCGCTTGGCGCTCGGATCGGGCGTGGCGAAGTAGGGCATGTAGGCGAGCGGCACACCGAAGAACTCGATGCGGGCGTCCTCGAAATAGATCATCTGCTCGCCCTGGTCGTGAATGATCCGGGCAGCCTTGACTTGCCACTTGGGGGGCTTCCGCGGGTCGTCGGCGCACGGCTCGCATGCGGTGTAGACGCCGCTTTGGAGGACCGTGACGTTGCCGCCGGTGCGGTCGGCGCGGGCGGCCGCCATCCGGGTCTGGTCGGGCGCATCCAGTCGCAGCGAATCCACGAAGCCGTCGCGGAAGTCGTCGCTCAGATTGATGATCTCGCCGTAGGTGACGCGGCCGTTCGCCTCGGTGAGTTTGACATTGCCTTCCGCGTGCAGCCGCTTGGTCTTCTGGTCGTAGATGACGCGATCGGCTTCCAGCGTCGCCCCGTTGTAGTAGATCTGCACGCTGCCAGCCGCCGCCACGCGATCGTTGGCGTGGTCGTAATTGATCTCGTTCGCGCGCACGAGCATCTGCTCCGAGCCCGCTTGCTTCGGCTGGTTCTTGCCGAGGCCGCGGCCGGTTTCGCCCGGGCGTTTGGGGAATGTGACGAGGTTGCCGGCCTGTGCGATCGATGGTCGGCTGTCGACAATGCTGGCGGCATACGCCATCAGCACGCCGCCAATGCAGATGGCGCGCCAGAAACCAAGGCGGCGAGACACGACTCGTCGACTATAGGCCGGGGGCGCCATCACCCGTCCTCCTGGTACAAAAGCGCAATGAACCCCGTCACCCCGCCCAAAAACGGGGGCAGAATTGCAGCCATGGCCGGGGCCATGAGGTTAGCTTTGCTCAAATCCCCCGCCACTTTCGACAATACATAGAGCAGAAAGCCCGCCGCGACGCCACCCAGCACCATCCGTTGTACCCCTCCGAAGCGGAATAAGCGGAGGCTGACGGCGGCGGCCAGAAGGACCATCGCCACGAGGTACAGGGGTAGGACGAGCAGCTGGTAGTATTGCAGCCGATAGCCGACGGCGGCGAGGCCGGAGTGCTCGGCCAGGGTGATCAGGGGGGACAACTGCCAGAATGGGACAGTTTCGGGCGTTGCGAGCGATTCCTGGATCTGCGCGCGGGTGAGATTGGTCTTCAGCTCGTATGACGCGTGGTTCGTCGGCGGTGCCTCGCCGGCGTAGATGCGCGCATCCTCAAGCCTCCAATAGCCATCGTGAAGCGTCGCGCGCTTGGCTTCGATGCGTCCGAGATATCCGTCGTTGTCGTCAAGCGTGAAAATGCTGACGTCGGAAAGCTCGGCGCCCTGCTGGCGGCTGCTCGCGGCGTTGACGATGGACTGGCCATCCTGGCCGCGCTGACGGAGCCAGAAGCCGCTGTGCGACAGCAGGGGATTGCGCGTGTCGCCGCTCAGTTGCGCTTCCAGCCGCTCCGATCGCTCACGGAAGGTCGCCGAAACCGGATTGTAGACCGTCGTCACCAGGATGCCGATGAGCAGCGCGATCACCACGGCGGGCTTCACGAACTGCCAGGCCGAGACGCCCGCCGATCTTGCCACGACCAGTTCGAGGCGGCGCGACAAATTCAGGTAGCAGACCATGGTCCCGACCAGCACCGTGAACGGAATGATGCGCTCGGTGATATGCGGCACCCGGTAGAGCGAGATTTGCGCTACGACCAGTGCCGAAGCATCCTTTATGTCGGCATGGCGGCGCAGCGACTCGATGAAATCGATCATCAGGATCAGCGTGAACAAGGCCACGAACGTGCCAACGACGACGTTGAAGAACCGCATGCCGAAATAGCGGGTGAGGGTTCCGGGCATCATGGGTGTTGCCCCACTGCTACCGCGGTTCGACGTCTGACGCCCTCAAATATCGCGTTCACCAGATTGGTGATCGCCGCCGGCGGTTCGATGACGACGCCGCGCGCCATGGCCCAGCCGCCGAGGATGAAGGCAGCCGCCAATCCGAGATACGGCACGATCAGCGCGACGGGCGACTGCGCGCCGGAAATGGTTCCGACAAAGCCCAGTGCTCTTACAACGGAGACGACGGCGATCGCGCCTACCAGCGACATGGCGCGTCCCTGCCGGGTCGTGCGCGGTGCGCCCAGGAAGGCAAACGTCACGAACAGGAAAGCCAGCGGATAGAGCGGTGTCGTAATGCGATTGTGCAATTCCGCGCGGAATTGTCCTGGCGCCCGCTTGAACGTCGCATCATCAGGTCGCGGCGCGACGAGGTCCTCGATCGATCGTTCATGAACGGCAAATGTCACCGGCCCGGCGTTCGGCGACAGCCGCGACAGGTCGAAGGCGTATTCCTTGAACCGGACGATCACAGGATCCTGCTTGCCGGCTTCGTGGCGGTGAACCGCGCCGTTCGCCAGCAACAGGAAAGTGCCTTTCTCACTGCTCAGGAAATCGCCCCGCTCGGCAAAGATGGTTCCACGTTCCTTGGGGTCGCGCTGGTCGTCGACCATGATGCCCAGCAACTGGCCGTTTGGTTCGCGTATGCGGATGTGCATCGTCAACTTGCCGTCGACGACGATGAAGCGCCCCGGCTGCACGTTGCTGGTCACGATTTCAGCGCGGACCTGGGTCGCCCACCGCCGCAGCTCCTGGAGGGACAGTCGGCGAGAGGTAGAAGCTGATCCACGCGACGACCAGCGAGACCAGAATTCCGAGAAACAGAAACGGACGGAACACATGCCAGGGCGCCATCCCGGCGGCGTTCATGACGATGAGCTCGGAATCGTTGCCGAGTTTGTTCAGCACGTGGGCGACCGCGATCATGAGCGCGATCGGCGCGATGATCGCCACCAGCATGGGAATGATCAGTGCGGTGATGCCGACAAATACCAGGACGCTCTGACCCTGGTTGGTCATGAGATCGAAATTGCGCAACGCCTGCGTGATCCACATCAGCGTCGTCACGCTGACAAGCACGACCAGGAACGCACCCAGCGAGGCGCGAAATATGTAACGCCCGATCGACCCCATCCGCGCGTGCTGTCCCCGATCTCAGTACGACCCCACACGACGCCGGGCCCCCATGCCCGTGTTGGCGTTAGCGTGGTCGTCCGCCCACTTTTTTAGACCTGCAATAGATCATCCAACAAAATGGCCTCGCCAAGGCAAAGCCATTGAGCGTGCACAACAAAATGTAAATCGGGTGTGTCGTCGGGGCCACTATGATTAACCCCGCCGGACGCCTGATCAAAGCCGGGATTGGAGGGGGCTATGCACGGCGGTCCCGCCCGGGCCATATCTGTGGTTGGTTCGGTGGCGATAATGCGCCGAAATCGAGCAGGTCCGTCCCCTCCAAGGCAGCAAGAGCCCCCCATGTCCGCCACCCTGAAACTTGAGTTCTTTCCGTTCACGACCGCCCCCAAAGGCGTTCTCGTTGTGTTCTGTGACGACGGCCTCAAATTCGGGGCGGCTGCGCGAGCGGTCCTCGACCCAGCGGACGACGTCATCAAGCGGGCGCTGGCGGCCGAGCGGTTCAAGGGCAAACATGGATCGGCGCTCGATATCGTGGCCCCCGCCGGACTCGATGTGTCGCGCGTGGTGGTGCTCGGGGTCGGCAAGGTGAAGGATCTCAAGTCCGAATCATGGGTCAAGCTGGGTGGGGCGGCGATGGGCAAAATTCCGTCCGTGGCTACCGAGGCGACCATCATCGCCGATCTGCCGGGCGGGGCGCCGAAGCCGGAGCGAATCGCGGACATGGCCATGGGGATCCGGCTGCGCGCCTATTCGTTCGATCGCTACAAGACCAAGTCCAAGAACAAGGATGACGACGAGACGCCGTCGGAGGTGAAGGTCGGCATCGCGGTGTCGAGTGTCGCCGCCGTGCAAAAGGCGTTTGCGTCGCGCGATGCGATCGCGAGCGGCGTGTTGCTGGCGCGCGACCTGGTCAATGAACCGCCCAATGTGCTGTTTCCGGAGGAATTCGCGCGCCGCACCAATGCCCTCAAGAAATTCGGCGTAGCGGTTGAAATCCTTGACGTTCCCGCCATGAAGAAACTCGGAATGAACGCATTGCTCGGCGTCGGGCAGGGCTCCGAACATCCGAGCCGCATGGTGATCATGCGCTGGAACGGCGGCAAGAAGAACGCGCCGCCGGTGGCGTTCATCGGCAAGGGCGTCTGCTTCGACACCGGCGGCATCTCGATCAAGCCGGCCTCGGGCATGGAAGACATGAAGGGCGACATGGCCGGCGCAGCCTGCGTGGTCGGGCTGATGCAGGCGCTTGCCGAGCGCAAGGCCAAGGTCAACGCTGTCGGCGCGATCGGGATCGTCGAGAACATGCCCGACGGCAAGGCGCAGCGTCCGGGTGACATCGTCACCACAATGTCCGGTCAGACGATCGAGATCATCAACACCGATGCCGAAGGGCGGCTGGTGCTGGCCGACGTGCTGCACTACGTCAACAAGCGCTTCAAACCGAAATTCATGGTCAATCTGGCGACGCTCACCGGCGCGATCATCGTCGCGCTCGGGCACGAGCATGCCGGCCTGTTCTCGAACGACGACACCTTGTCGGACCGCCTGATCAAGGCCGGGCTGGCGACCGGCGAGAAGCTGTGGCGCATGCCGCTCGGTCCCGAATACGACAAGAAGATCGATTCGAAATTCGCCGACATGAAGAACACCGGCGGGCGCGATGGCGGCGCGATCACCGCCGCGCAGCTTCTTGCCCGCTTCGTCGAGAAGACGCCGTGGGCGCATCTCGACATCGCCGGCACCGGCTTTGCTTCGCCGCAGAGCGAGATCAACAAGAGCTGGGGGTCGGGTTTTGGCGTGCGGCTCTTGGACCGGCTGGTGGAGGATCACTACGAGAAGTAGGAACTTCAAATCGGCGGCACTGGCATGACGGAAATTCTGTTCTACCATCTGCACCGCCAGCCGATCGAGCGCGTGCTGCCGGCGCTGCTCGAGAAATCGCTTGAGCGCGGCTGGCGCGTCATCGTGCAAGCAGCATCGGAGGAACGGATCGAAGCGCTCGATGCCCATCTCTGGACGTTCCGCGACGACGCCTTCTTGCCGCATGGAGTTCTGGCGCGACCCGGAGGCGCGGGAGCAGCCGATCCTGCTGACCGTGAACGACGACAACCCCAATCGGGCGAGCGTGCGCTTTCTCATCGATGGTGCGGCCGTTCCGTCGGATGCGGCCGCCTATGAGCGGATCGTTCTGCTGTTCGACGGCGAGGATCCCGACGCGGTGGAGACCGCGCGTGCGCGCTGGCAGGAAGCGAAGGGGAACGGTTTTGCAGTCACGTACTGGCAGCCGGACGAGCAGGGGCGCTGGCAGCGCAAGGCTTGACGTCGCCACGTTGCACGGCCCGAGTTGACGATCCCGACTTTGCCGCGAAGCTGCCGCAAAATGACCCGTTGATTTAAAAGGATGACCTGCGCGATAGTCAGCGCGTCCTTTGGCCTGTAGACGGAGCGCTGGCCGTCCGTGAACATTGTGCGGGGACATTGTCCGGGGCATGGGGATGCGGGATTTCCTGAGAGGTCCAAAGATCGTTGCCGTGGTTGCGATTCTCGCCGCCGCCGCAGGTGCGTGCGCCCCCAGTTCGTTAAGCGAGATCGGCAACATCAATCTGCTGCCGAAGGTCGGCAATCTCTCGAAGCCTGACTGGCTGACCTATTCGGGCAACAAGAACGAGTTCGCGTTGCGGCCGGTGACGGCAGAGGATCTCGTCAGTGCGGAAGGACAGTGCGCGGCCGAAGCCGCGCCTGCGGCGAATCCGGAGTCCTCCGACGTCACGCCACAGATGCCAGCCGCTCAATCCGGCGGCGGCATCGCGCTGCAGATGACGGAATGCGATGTCGTACGCCGCGTCGGAGCGCCCGAGCAGATTCAAGTCGGAACCGACGAGCGCGGTGATCGGGCCACGGTCATGACCTACATCCAGGGGTCGCGGCCTGGCATCTATCGGTTCGCGGCCGGGCGGCTGACGTCGATCGAGCGGGCGCCGGAAGCGCCTGGCGCGCGCGCGGCGCCAAAAGCCAAAGCGAAAAAGGCCGCGCGTTCCTGATCGCGCCGTGGCGACAGCCTCAACGCATCGCGGCTTCCAGCGCCTCGCTGGCGGCGAGCCAATCGTCCTCGGCGCGGGCCAGTGCGTTGACGGCATTCGAGCGATCCTTGGAGAGCTGGGTGGCCTTGGCGGGATCGCGCGCAAAAAGCCCGGCGTCCGCGAGCGCCGTGTCGATACGCGCGATCTCGCCGTTCAGTTTGGCGACCACGGCTTCTGCGTCTGCGATCCGGCGCCGCAGCGGCGCAAGCTCGATCCGCAATTGCGCGGCGGCGCGGCGGGCGTCGCCGCGACTGACGCTTTTCGGCCGCTGTTCGCGGTCCTTGTCGTCGCGGCGATCGGCGAGCACAAACCGCCGGTAGTCGTCGAGATCGCCGTCGAACGGCGCGACCTGTCCATCGGCGACCAGCCAGAGCCGGTCGGCGCACGCCTCGATCAGATAGCGGTCGTGCGACACCAGGATCACGGCGCCCGCATAGTCGTTGATCGCCTCGATCAGCGCGGCGCGGCTGTCGATGTCGAGATGGTTGGTCGGCTCGTCGAGAACGACGAGATGCGGTCCCGCGTTGGTGGCGAGCCCGAGCAGCAGGCGCGCCTTCTCGCCGCCTGAGAGATTGGCGGAAGGCGTGTCGGCCGCCTCGCGCCGAAAATCCGATCGCGCCGGCGCGCGCGCGCACCTTGGCTTCCGGCGCATCGGGCATCAGGCGGCGCAGATGGTCATAGGCGCTGCCGTCGGGATTGAGCTCGTCGAGCTGGTGCTGCGCGAAATAGGCGACGTCGAGCCGGTCGGCGCGGGTCATGCGGCCGGACATCGGCGGCGAGCCGGTTCGACAGCAGCTTCACCAGCGTGGACTTGCCGTTGCCGTTGGCGCCGACCAGCGCAATGCGATCGTCGGGATCGATCCGGAGATTGAGGCGGCGCAGCACCGGACGATCGGGCTCATAGCCGACCGAGACGCCTTCGAGCGCGATGATCGGCGGCGACAGGGTCTTCGCCGGCGGCGGGAAGATGATCGGCCGCACCTCGTTGGCGACGACCGCCGCGATCGGTTCGAGCTTCGCCAGAAGCTTGAGGCGCGACTGCGCCTGGCGCGCCTTCGTGGCCTTGGCGCGGAAGCGCTCCACGAACGCCGTCAGATGCTTGCGTTGCTCCTCCTGCTTGCGCGCGAGCTTGAGGTCGAGAGTCTGGCGTTCGCGCCGCTGGCGCTCGAACGCGCTGTAGCCGCCGCGGTAGAGCGTGAGCGCTCCGGCTTCGAGATGCAGGGTCCAGTCGACCGCATTGTCGAGCAGGTCACGGTCGTGGCTGATCACGACCACGGTGTGCGGATAGGCGGCGATCTGCTTCTGCAGCCACAGCGTGCTTTCCAGGTCGAGGAAGTTGGTCGGCTCGTCGAGCAGCAGCAGGTCGGGCTGCGCGAACAGCGCTGCCGCGAGCGCGACCCGCATGCGCCAGCCGCCGGAGAATTCGGAGCAGGGGCGTTCTTGATCCGCCGCGGAGAATCCAAGCCCGGCAAGAATTTCGGCGGCGCGCGCCGGCGCCGAATGCGCGCCGATATCGGCGAGCCGGGTCTGGATCTCGGCGATGCGATGCGGGTCGTGCGCCGTCTCGGCCTCGGCCAGCAGGCTGATCCGTTCCTCGTCCGCCCGCAGCACGATCTCGAGCAGGCTTTCGGGACCGTCGGGCGCCTCCTGCGAAAGCCGGCCGATCCGGGAACGCGGCGAAAGCTGCACCGCGCCGTGCTCGGCGGTGATCTCGCCCGTGATCGCGCGGAACAAGGTCGACTTGCCGGAACCGTTGCGCCCGACCAGCCCGACGCGCGCGCCGGTCGGAATATGCGCCGAGGCTTGGTCGATCAGCAGGCGGCCGGCGATGCGGACCGACAATTCGTCGATGACGAGCATGGGCCGCTATTTGGCCGACCATCGCGCGGGAGGCAATGCCGGTGTTGCAAGGCACCGCGGACGCGGACAAGCTTGGCATACGTATCCATCAAGGAGGCCGCCATGTGCGTTCCGGGATGTCAGGAAGCGATCCACCACGCGCTTTCGCGCCGGCGGGTCCTTGCGACGGCGGCTGCGTTTGCCGCGACGGCCGTTGCGCCGTCTGCCGGAGGCGGCGCCGCGGCCGGCCAAAAAGGTCATCGACCTGACGCACACCATGTCGGCCGACTTCCCGACCTTCGACGGAACGCCGGGCATCGAGATGCAGAAGGTCTTCGACTTCAAGAAGGACGGCTACAATCTCTACCGGTGGCAGCTGAACGAGCATTCCGGCACCCATCTCGACGCGCCGATCCATTTCTCCGAAGCCGGAATCACTGTGGAGCAGATTCCCGCCGAAACGCTGGTGGTGCCGCTTGCCGTGATCAACGTGGCGGACAAGGCGGCGAAGGATTCCGACTACCAGCTCTCACGCGGCGACCTTGCCGCATGGGAGCGCCGGCACGGACGACTGCCCGACAATTGCTGCGTCGCCATGAATTCCGGCTGGGCCCGGCACGTCGCCGACAAGGCGAAATATGTCGGCAAGGATGCCAACGGCGTGATGCACTTCCCGGGGATTCGATCCCGACGCCGCCGAGTGGCTGATCAAGGAGCGCAGGGTCGCGGGACTTGCGGTCGACACGCTCTCGCTCGACCACGGCGCGTCGAAGGATTTCAAGACGCATGTGTTGTGGCTGCCGGGCGGACGCTGGGGCCTTGAGAATGTCGCGGCCCTCGACAGCGTTCCGGCGGCGGGTGCGACGCTCATCGTGGGCGTGGCGAAGGTCAAAGGCGCAACCGGCGGACCGGCGCGGCTCTTCGCCTTGGTGTGAACGGCTTCAAAAGACCAGAAGCCCCGGCTCGTGATAGACACCGGGGCTTCCGTCCTTACCAACAAACTGATTCAGCAGCGACGCTTAGTACGCGCAGACGTTGACCAGCATGCGGCGCAGACCACGACGGGTTTCGACGTAACGGTACTCGTAGCAGGACGCGACAACCGGCGCTGCGATCGCGACGCCGATGCCGAAGCCGCGGAAACCGTGGTAGTGATGGTGGTGATGCCACGCGGACGCGGCGGTCGGGGACCAGCACGGCGGCGCCAACAGCGGCAGTGGCGGTGAGGGCGAGCATCGTCTTGCGGAACATGGCTTTCTCTCCTGTGTGTCTGGATGCGTCATCACATCCTCGTGGCGATGTGTCGCGGGCGGCCCATGCCGCGGTTCAGGAGCGCGCCGCGGAAAATGGTTTCGTCGGAATACGGTTGACGAAACGCCGAAGAAACAATCGGCTGATCGCGACAGCGATCGCGACAGAACGGGGCAGATTTCGGCGGCGTTCATCAAGCATTCATCGCAAGGCACGCGGATTCAGATGCTTTTGCTTGCTGGGCGCGTAGACCACCGCTATAAGCCGCCGCGAACTATAGTTACCGTATCCTCAACACAAGAAAACCTTCCAATGGCAATCGAACGGACCTTCTCCATCCTTAAGCCCGACGCGACGGCGCGCAATCTGACCGGCGCAATCAATGCCATGATCGAGCAGGCGGGCCTGCGCATCATTGCGCAGAAGCGCGTGCGGATCACCCGCGAGCAGGCGGAGACGTTCTACGCGGTGCATCGCGAGCGGCCGTTCTTCGGCGAGCTCGTCGCGTTCATGATCTCGGGTCCGGTCGTCGTTCAGGTGCTGGAAGGCGACAACGCCATCGTGCGCTACCGCGACATCATGGGCGCGACCGATCCGTCCAAGGCGGCGGCGGGCACGATCCGCAAAGTCCACGCGAAGTCGATCGGCGAGAACTCGGTCCACGGCTCCGATGCGGCGGACACCGCCGCGAAGGAAATTGCCCAATTCTTTTCCGGCAACGAGATTGTTGGTTAGGCTGCCTATCCGCAAAGCAACATTGGTGCTCGGTTGCTGTGCGGCCCGGGGGCTTGCTTTTCAAGGCCGGAGCTTCGATCGCGCCGTTACGCGCGGCCTTCGACGACCTGCCGCAGCGCCTGCGGATAGATCCGGTGCTCGGCTTCGAGCACGCGTGCGGCCAATGTCTCCGGCGTATCGCCGTCGACCACCGGCACCTCCGCTTGCGCGATGATTTTTCCGGAATCCATTTCGGACGACACGAAATGGACGGTCGCGCCGTGCGTCTTCACGCCGGCCGCCAGCGCGCGCTCATGCGTGTGCAGTCCTTTGAACGCGGGCAGCAGGGCAGGGTGGATGTTGAGCATGCGTCCCTGCCATTGGTCGACGAACCACGGCGTCAGCAAACGCATGAAACCGGCGAGGCAGACCAGGTCGATGCCATGCGCGGTCAGCACGCCCTGCAGCGCGCGCTCGAAGGCTTCGCGGTCCTTGCCGTAGTGCGTGTGATCGACGACGGCGGTGGTGATGCCTTGGGCGCGGGCGATGAGCGAGGCCGGCGGCATCCGGCCGGTTCGAGACCACGAGCGCAATCTCGGCCGGGTATCCGTCGTCCTTCGCCGCTTCGATCAGCGAAGCCATGTTGGAGCCGCGGCCGGAGATCAGGACGGCGACGCGCTTCTTCGGCATCGCCATCACCCGAGGTCGAGACGGCCCGAATAGGCGACGCGCGGTGCGCCCCCGCCGTCGCGGTCGTGACCTTGCCCAGCCGCACGACCGTCTCGCCGGCGCGTGCGAGCACATCCGTGATCGCGTCGGCGCCGGCAGCGTCGACGATCGCGATCATGCCGATCCCGCAATTGAACGTGCGCAGCATTTCCGGTTCGGCGATGCCGCCGGTCGCGGCGAGCCACTTGAACACCGGCAGCACCGGCACACGCGCAAGATCGAGCGCGACGCCCGCGCCGTCCGGCAGCACGCGCGGAATGTTGTCGGGGAAGCCGCCGCCGGTGATATGGGCGAGGCCTTTCAGCGCCTTGGTCTCGCGCAACGCGGCAAGGCACGATTTCACGTAGATGCGCGTCGGCGTCAGCAACGCCTCGCCGAGCGTGCGCGCCTTGTCGAACGGCGCCGGCGCGTCCCAGGCGAGCCCCGATTTCTCGACCACCCGCCGCGCCAGCGAATAGCCGTTGGAGTGGATGCCGGAGGATGCGAGGCCCAGCACGACGTCGCCGGCGCCGATGTCGCGCGCGCGGCAAGCAGCGCATTCGCGCTCCGCGGCGCCGACCGCGAAACCCGCGAGGTCGTAGTCGCCGTCCCGGTAGAGCCCGGGCATTTCCGCGGTCTCGCCGCCGATCAAGGCGCAGCCGGCTTCGCGGCAACCCGCGGCGACGCCCTTGACGATCATGCGCGCCGGTTTCGGGCGCGAGCTTTCCACAGGCGAAGTAATCGAGGAAGAACAGCGGCTCCGCGCCTTGCACCACGAGATCGTTGACCGACATCGCGACGAGGTCGATGCCGATCGTGTCGTGGCGTCCGGTGTCGATGGCGATCTTGAGCTTGGTTCCGACGCCGTCGGTCGCGGCCACCAGGATGGGGTCGGAAAATCCAGTGCGCTTGAGATCGAAAAGCCCGCCGAATCCGCCGATCTCGGCGTCGGCGCCCGGCCGGCGGGTGGCGCGGACCAATGGCTTGATCAGCTCCACCATCCGGTTGCCGGCATCGATGTCGACGCCGGCCTCGGCATAGGTGAGGCCCTTGTCCGCCATGGTTTTCCTCAGTTGTAAACACGGGGTGTTACGGCGGAATCGTCGCGTGTGCAATGGCTCGGTGGCCGCTATACTGCGCCGGTGGATGACGCCGGATCGCCAAAGGCGCGGCGCATTTAAGTCTAGACGGTCTGCCGGGGCGCAGATTTGAGTATTCCGAACCTAATTACGCTTGCGCGTATTTTGCTGGTTCCGGTCATGGTCTGGGCGATCGCGGCCGGCGAGATGAAGATTGCCTTTCTCCTGTTCCTGCTGGCGGGCTGAGCGATCTGGTCGACGGATACCTCGCCAAGCGCTTCAACATGGCGACCGAGCTCGGCGCCTATCTCGATCCGCTCGCCGACAAGGCGCTGATCGTCTCGATCTACGTGACGCTGGGCATCGCGGGAGCGATCCCGCGCTGGCTGGTCATCCTGGTGGTGTCGCGCGACATCATGATCGTGGGCGCGATCATGCTGTCCTGGCTGATGAACAATCCGGTCACGCTCAAGCCGCTCACGGTCTCCAAGCTCAACACGGTCGCGCAGATCCTGCTTGCGCTGGTCGTGCTGGCATCGCTCGCGTTCGAGTTCGACGCCTGGTGGGTGATTCAAGGGCTGACCGCGCTGGTCGCGATCCTCACCCTCGCGTCGGTCGCCCTCTATCTGCGCGAATGGGTGCGCCATATGAACGGTACCAGGGCGGGACCGCCATGAATGGCGGACGAGGCCCTCGGCAGCTGACCCTGGACCTCGATCATGCGGAGAGCTACGCCCGCGACGATTTCCTTGGCGGGCCGTCGAACGCCGCGGCGCTGACGCTGATCGACGGCTGGCCCGACTGGCCGAACCGGATCGTCGCCCTGGTCGGGCCGGAAGGCGCGGGCAAAAGCCACCTCGCGTCGATCTGGGCGGCGCAGGCCGGCGCGCGCTGTGTCGCCGCGCGCGCGCTCGTCGATACCGACGTTCCTGCTGCGCTCGCGACCGGCGCGCTCGTGGTCGAGGACGCGGCCGAGGCGGAATTCGACGAAACCGCGATGTTTCATCTGCTCAACCTCGCGCGCGAGGAGGGCGCTTCCGTGCTGCTCACCGCGCGCACGGCGCCGGCGACGTGGACGATCCGAACGCCGGACCTCGCGTCGCGGCTCAAGTCGGTGCCGGTGATCGCGTTGGCGCCGCCCGACGACGCGCTGCTGCGGGCCGTGCTGGTGAAAATGTTCGCGGATCGCCAGCTCGCCGTCGACGAGCAGCTGATCGGATACGTCGCGACGCGCATCGGGCGGTCGTTCGCGGATGCGCAGGCGGCGGTGGCGGCGCTCGACCAGGAGGCGATGCGCCGAAAGCGTCCCTTAACCAGGGCATTGGCGGCAGAGGTCTCTGCGCGGGGAACCCGGGCCACAACAGTAACCTATATGTGCTAGTGTCATCGAGCCGTCACGAATGACGGCGATCATGCCTCGACTAGACCCATGGATCGCGCTCAAGCCATTGTAATTACTGATGAAAGGCCCGAGCGCCCCGCCGGCCGCGGAAGCCGAGCGCGCGCCGATCGCGCTGTCGGCGAGCCCTGACCGTTTCATTAACCGTGAGTTGTCCTGGCTGCACTTCAACCGCCGGGTGCTCGAGGAGGCGGAGAACCCCGCCCATCCGCTGTTCGAGCGGGTGCGGTTCCTCTCGATCTCGGCCAACAACCTCGATGAATTCTTCATGGTGCGCGTCGCGGGCCTGCGCGGCCAGTTGCGCGCCGGCATCACGACCAAGAGTCCCGACGGGCTTACGCCGGCCGAACAGCTTTCGCGCATCTCCGAAGCGGTGTCGGCGCTCGCCAGCGACCAGCAGGCGCGGTGGCGGGAACTGCGCGTCGAGCTTGCGGCAGCGGAAATCACGCTGGTCGACGGACCGGAGGTGACCAGGAAGGAAAAAACCTGGCTGCAGGATCTACTTCCTGCGGCAGGTGTTCCCGCTGCTCACGCCGCTGGCGATCGATCCGGCGCACCCGTTCCCGTTCATCTCCAATCTCGGCTTCACGATCGCGCTTCAGCTCGTCCGCGCCAGCGACGGCGAGGCGATGAACGCGCTGATCCGCATGCCGAACAAGACCGAGCGCTTCGTCCGCCTGCCGTCCGCCGATGGCGCGTCGGTGCGCGTCATCACCATCGAGCAGCTGACCGGATCTGTTCATCGGTCAACTGTTTCCGGGCTACACGCTCAAGGGGCAGGGCGCGTTCCGCGTCATCCGCGATTCCGAAATCGAAATCGAGGAAGAGGCCGAAGATCTCGTGCGCGAGTTCGAGACGGTGCTCAAGCGCCGCCGGCGCGGTTCGGTGATCCGTCTCGAGATGGAAGCCGCCATGCCCGCGGAGCTGCGCCGCTTTCGTGCAGCGCGCGCTTGCGTGCAGTGACGACGAAATCTTCCTGGTCGACGGCGTGCTGGCGCTCAACGAGTTGTCACAGTTGATGAGCCTCGAACGGCCCGATCTCGAATTCGTGCCGTACAATCCGCGGTTCCCCGAGCGCATCCGCGATCACGGCGGCGATTGCTTTGCGGCCATTCGTCAGAAGGACCTGGTCGTCCACCATCCCTACGAATCGTTCGACGCGGTGGTTCAATTTCTGAAACAGGCTGCGCGTGATCCCGACGTCGTGGCAATCAAGCAGACGCTCTACCGTACGTCATCGGAATCCCCCATCGTCAAATCGCTGGTGGAAGCGGCGGAAGCCGGCAAATCGGTCACCGCGCTGGTCGAGCTCAAGGCGCGTTTCGACGAAGAGGCCAACATCCGCTGGTCGCGCGCGCTCGAGCGCGCGGGCGCGCAGGTCGTGTTCGGGTTCATCGAGCTCAAGACCCACGCCAAGCTGTCGTTGGTCGTTCGCCGCGAAGGCGGCTCGCTTGTCACCTACGTCCATGTCGGGGACCGGCAACTATCATCCGGTGACGGCGCGCATCTACACCGATCTCTCGTTCTTCACGTCCGAGCCCGTGATCGGGCGCGATGTCGCGCGCATATTCAATTACATCACCGGCTATGCCGAGCCGGCGCAACTCGAACGGATGGCGGTGTCGCCGCTGACGTTGCGCAACCGGATTGCCGAACACATCGCCCAGGAAATCGCGCATGCCCGCAATGGAAAGCCGGCCGCGATCTGGATGAAGGACAATTCGCTGGTCGATCCGGACATCATCGATCTGCTCTACGACGCCTCGCGGGCGGGCGTGCAGATCGATCTGGTGGTGCGCGGCATCTGCTGCCTGCGGCCGGGAATCCCCGGACTGTCCGACAACATCCGGGTGAAATCGATCGTCGGCCGGTTCCTCGAGCACAGCCGCATCTATTGCTTCGGTGGCGGCCACGGCCTGCCGCATCCGAAGGCGGCGGTATATATTTCCTCCGCCGACATGATGCCGCGGAACCTCGATCGCCGGGTCGAGGTGTTGTGCCCGATCCTCAATCCGACCGTGCACGAGCAGGTGCTCGATCAGATCATGGTGGCCAATTTCAAGGACAACGAGCAGAGCTGGAAACTATTGCCCGACGGGACGTCGAATCGCATAAAAGCGGCCGAGGGCGAGGAGCCCTTCAACGCCCACAAATACTTCATGACGAATCCGAGCCTGTCCGGACGTGGCAAATCGCTCAATGAATCGTCGCCGCGCAGTCTTGTACGCCGCCTCGACCGCGGTTAAGCGGCGGCCGCTCGCCATGCAGGCAGCCCAAGGACGTCTCGATTACGGCCAGCCGGTTGCGGTGATCGATATCGGCTCGAACTCGGTGCGTCTTGTCACCTACGAGGGACTGACCCGCAGTCCGACGCCGATCTTCAACGAGAAGGTTCTGGCCGGGCTCGGCCGCGAGGTGCACTCCACCGGACTGCTCGCTGCCGACGCTGTGGAAAAGGCGCTCGGGGCGCTCAGGCGGTTCCGCATGCTGTGCGACCGCATGGAGGTCGGCGCGCTGTGGGTGGTGGCGACCGCGGCCTGTCGCGACGCCAAGAACGGCAAAGCCTTCGTCACCGAGGCCGAGCGCATCTGCCGCACCAAGGTCGAGATCATTTCCGGCAAGCGCGAAGCCGAACTGAGCGCGCTCGGTGTCGTGTGCGGGTTCCATCGGCCCGACGGCATTGTCGGCGACCTCGGCGGCGGCTCGCTGGAACTGTCCGAGGTGCACGGCCACAAAGTCCATACCGGCATCACGCTTCCGCTCGGCGGGTTGGCGTTGCAGGACGTGACCGCGAAATCGATCAAGAAGGCCGAGAAGCTGGTGCGCAAGGCGCTCGGCGACGCCAAGCTGCTCAAGGCCGGCGCCAACCGCACCTTCTATGCCATCGGCGGCACCTGGCGATCGCTCGCGCGGCTGCACATGTGGCAGACCGGTTATCCACTGCATGTGATGCATGGCTATGTCCTCTCCGCGCGCGAAGCCCACGACTTCGCCGGCCTGGTGCATCGGGTGAATGCCGAGACGCTCTCGCAGATCGAGGTCGTGGCCGACGCCCGGCGGCCGTTGCTGGCCTATGCCGCGGTCGTGCTCGAACACCTGATCGATATCGCGCGTCCGAAGGACGTCGTGATTTCCGCGCTCGGCGTGCGCGAAGGTCTGCTCTATTCGATGCTCGACGCCGACGAACGGCGGAAAGATCCGCTCATCGCTGCGGCGCAGGAACTCAACGTGCTGCGCTCGCGTGCGCCGGCCCACGGCGAGGAGCTGATCGCCTGGACCGATCGCTTCATGGCCTCCACCGGGCTCGATGAGACCGCCGAGGAGCGCCGGCTGCGCCACTCGGCATGCCTGCTGGCGGATATCGGCTGGCGGGCGCACCCGGACTACCGCGGCGAGCAGTCGCTCAACATCATCGCCAATGCCGCCTTCGTTGGGATCGATCATCCTGGGCGCGTGTATCTCGCGCTCGCTGTGTTCTTCCGCCATGTCGGGCTCGTCGATGAGGAACTCTCGCCGCGCATCCGTGAACTGGCATCGACGCGCGTGCTCGACCGCGCCCGGGTGCTCGGGGCGGCGCTGCGCGTCGCTTATCTGGTTTCAGCATCGACCACCGGCGTGCTGCCGAAGACGCCGATGATTGTCGAGCGCGGACGGCTGGTGCTGCGCTTCCGCAACGGCTTGAAGGACCTGGCCGGCGAGCGGGTGTTCGTGCGGCTGCGGCAGCTTGCGCGGCTGATCGGCCGCGAGCCGGTCATGGATCTGGAATAGGCGCGCTGCCTCCGCTCTGTATCCTGTGATTGTGTAACATGCGCCGCGTACCTATCTCCGGCGTGCAATTCGAGGTGTGCAATGGGCGCGGACTGTTGCGCTTCTAATCCCGTATTCGAGGGCCTGTCGGCGGATTACAAACGTCGGCTGTGGGCTGTCATTGCCATCAACGCCACGATGTTCGCTGTCGAGACCAGCGCCGGCGCATTCGCTGGATCGCAGGCGCTGCAAGCGGACGCTCTGGACTTTCTCGGCGACACGCTGACTTACGGGATCAGCCTCGCCGTGATCGGCTCGGCCGTGCGCGTGCGTGCCTGGGCCGCCTTCGCCAAGGCGGCGAGCCTCACGCTGATGGGGCTTTGGGTGCTCGGCGCCACCGCCTACCACGTTCTCGTCCTCGGGATTCCGCGCGCCGAGATCATGGGCGTTGTCGGATTCCTGGCGTTGGCGGCCAATGTCGCCAGCGTCCTGCTGCTGGTCAAATACAAGGACGGTGACGCCAATGTGCGTTCGGTCTGGCTGTGCTCGCGCAACGACGCCATCGGCAACGTGGCTGTCATGATTGCGGCCGTGGCGGTCTGGGTGACTGCCACCAAGTGGCCGGACCTGATCGTCGCGGCGATTATGGCGGGCCTGTTCCTCACGTCATCGGCAAAAATCCTCAAGCAGGCGCTTGCTGAGTTGCGTAGCGATCAACCGAGCGGCGATACATTGCTCGGACATCACCACTGAGGCAGCGGCGGGGCAGGGGGCGTGGGCCTGTTTATTGCAGCCAGCATCACGACCGCGCTCGCGCTTGTGCGGCGTTGCGCTGCTCGTCAGGCGCGCGGACGATTGGCGCCCGCTTGCGGTGGCGTTCCTGGTCGCGCTGCCGCTGCAGCCGCTGATGATGTACGCCGTGCGTCTGCCGCTCGACGGCATGTTGCGCACGACATACGGGATCGCGGGCTGGGTGACGATTGCCGCGCTGTTCTATGCGCCGCTGACCGAAGAGCCGGCCAAGTGGCTCACCGCGCTCGTGCCCATGGTCCGCCGTGCGATCGCCACGCATCCGGTGTCGCTTGCGCTCGCTGCCGGTGCAGGCTTCGGCGTCGGAGAGATCTGGTTCCTGGCGAACGCGTTGAATACGCCGGACTACGCCAAGCTGCCGTTCTGGAATTTCGGTGGCTTCATTCTGGAGCGCCTTGCGGTCTGCTTTCTCCACGGTGCGTTTCTGGCGCCGGCATTCGTCGCGCTGGCGCGCGGGCGCTCATTTCTGCTCGGCGGCCTGGTCGGCATGCTGATGCATTTCCTGCTGAATTTCCCGATCTTCCTCGCGCAGGTCGATGCGTTCGGTCTGGGCGCGGGCTGGTTGACCGTGCTGGTGATCTGGATGATCGGTTTCCTTGCGATCTGCGTGGTGCTGGTCCGCCATTTGGCGCGGACCTACGAGGTCACGAAAGGGCCGTGAAGACGGCATTCTGTGCGGGCCGCCGGTTGCCGAGGATGGCGGTCCAACGATCCAACGCAGGAGACTGTGCCGTGAAGCTTTGGCTGATCATTCTGAGTGCCGCGCTCGTCGTGTCGTCGCTGCCTGCCAACGCGCAATCGGCGCCTCCGGTGCGATCGGCGCCGCCGCCGATGGCTGTGCCTTCGGCTCCACGGGCGCCGGCGCTGGACACGGCGAGGCCCTCGTTCGGGGGAGCAGCGCCGATGGCGACTCCACCCTCGAGTTCGCCGCCGAGCGAAACGTCACCTTCGGAGCGGGTGGCGAGGCCGGATCCCGATTCCGGCCGTTCTTCCACGCAAACGGATCAGGATCGGCCGGGCTCGCGCTGACGCGAGTGTTCCCGAACCGACCACACTCGCGTCAGATCGGACCCACGCCGCCATAGGGCACGCCGGAGAGGCGCGCCATCTCCGCCTTCCAGGTCGTCAGGTCGTCGAGCGAGAGCTGGTTGAGATGCGTGTGCCCGCAGGCGCGCGCGAGGATCTTCATCAGCTCGATCGACGTCTCCAGGAACCGCGCCAACTGCGCGGCGGATTTCGCAATGTCGAGGCGGGCGGTGAGGCGCGGGTTCTGCGTGGCGATGCCGATCGGGCAGTTGTTGGTGTGGCAGGCGCGCATGCCGATGCAGCCGATCGCCTGGATGGCGGAATTGGCGATCGCCACCGCGTCGGCGCCGAGCGCCAGCGCCTTGGCGAAATCGGCGGGCGTGCGCAGTCCGCCGGTGATGATCAGCGTGACGTCCTTGCCGCTCTTGTCGAGATGCGCGCGCGCCCGCGCCAGCGCCGGGATGGTCGGCACCGAGATGTGGTCGCGGAAGATCAGCGGCGCGGCGCCGGTCGCGCCGCCGCGGCCGTCGACGATGACATAGTCGCAGCCGACTTCGAGCGCGGCGTCGATGTCCTTCTCGATGTGCTGGGCGGAGAGCTTGTAGCCGATCGGGATGCCGCCGGTGCGGCTGCGCACCTCGTCGGCGAAGGCGCGGATCTGCTTCGGTTCGGTCCAGTCCGGGAAGCGCGCCGGCGAGATCGCGTCGGTGCCTTCCGGCAGCCCGCGGGTCAGCGCGATCTTGCCGACGTTCTTGCGCGCCGGCAGGTGGCCGCCGGTGCCGGTCTTGGCCGCTTGCCCGCCTTTGAAATGGAAGGCCTGGACCCGCATCACCTTCTCCCAGGCGAAGCCGAAGCGGGCGGAGGCGTATTCGTAGAAGTAGCGGCTGTTCGCCGCCTGCTCCTCCGCCAGCATGCCGCCTTCGCCGGAGGCGATGCCGGTGCCGGCAAGCTCGGCGCCGCGCGCGAGCGCGACCTTGGCCGGCTCGGACAGCGAGCCGAAGCTCATGTCGGAAACGATCAGCGGAATCTTCAGCGTGAGCGGCTTCTGCGCATTGGGGCCGACCACGACCTCGGTGCCGACCGGCTCGTCGTCGAGGCGAGGGGCGGTCGCGAGCTGCGCGGTCACGAACTGGATGTCGTCCCACGACGGCAACTCCTGGCGCGGCACGCCCATGGCCGCGACCGCGCCGTGGTGGCCGGTCTTGCTCAGGCCGTGCGCGGCATAGTGCTGGATCTGCTGGACGTGCGGCTCGATCGGATCGGCGTGCACCTCGGCATAGAGGCCGAGATAGCTGTCGCGCTTGTACGGCTGCGGGTGATCCTTCTCCCAGCGCCGCGATCTCGTCGGCATCGACCAGGACCTTGCCGCCGTCGATCCAGGCGCCGAATTTCGGCAGCACCTCTTCGTTGTTGTATTCGCTGATGCCGGTGTCGATGCGGTAGTCCCAGTCGTGCAGTCCGCAGATCAGGTTGTCGCCGTCGATGCGGCCGTCGGCGAGCAGCGCGCCGCGGTGCAGGCAGCGCCCGTAGAACACGGACACCTGGTCGCCATAGCGGATCACGACCAGGTCGACATTGCCGACCAGCGCATATTCGGGGGCGCGATCCTTGAGCGCGGACCAGTTGGCGACGGCGACCTTGTTCATGTCCTGCCCCGATATGATCCTGTCAGGATCGCCTCAGGACGAGGGCTTGTCTACCGCCACGACGCGGCCTTTTTCGACCGCGAGCGCGAGCTTGCCGTGCTTGAGCGCGATCGCCTTCTCGCCGAACAGCTCGCGCCGCCAGCCGGACAGCGCCGGCACGTCGGCATGATCGTCAGCGGCGATACGGTCGAGATCGTCGACGGTGGCGATCACCTTCGCGGCGACGCCGTGCTTCTCCGACGTCATGCGCAACAGCACCTTGAGCAGTTCGACGGTGGCCTGGCCGTTCGGGGCGGGCTTCGCCCGCTCGAACCGCGGCAGCGTCTTCGGGTCGCGCGCGAGCCCCGCCTTTACCGCCTCGATGATCGCTTCGCCCCATTTCGAGCGCTCGAATCCCTTGGGCAGCGAGCGCAGCCCGGCGAGGCGCTCGATCGTCGTCGGCGCCTGGATCGCGACGTCGCCGATGACGTCGTCCTTGAGCACGCGGCTGCGCGGGACATCGCGGGTCTGCGCCTCGCGCTCGCGCCAGGCGGCGACCTCGATCAGCACCGCCAGCTCCTTGGGCTTGCGAACGCGCGTCTTGAGCCGCTCCCAGGCGTGCTCGGGCTCCATGCGATAGGTTTCGGGCGAGGTCAGCACGCGCATCTCGTCGTGCAGCCAGTCGGCGCGGCCGCGCTTCTCGAGATCGGTGGACAGTTTCATGTACACGTCGCGCAGGTGGGTGACGTCGGACACCGCGTAGGTCAGCTGCGCGTCGCTGAGCGGGCGGCGCGTCCAGTCGGTGAAGCGGCTCGACTTGTCGAGGGTGTCGCCCGTGATGCGATGCACGAGCTGGTCGTAGGAGATGGAGTTGCCATAGCCGAGCACCATGGCCGCGACCTGGGTGTCGAACAGGGGCGCCGGGATCATCTGCGCCTCGTGCCAGCAGATTTCGACATCCTGGCGGGCGGCGTGGAACACCTTCACCACGCGCGGATCGGCCAGGAGTTCGAACAGCGAGGCAAGGTCGATGCCAGGCGCCAGCGCGTCGACCACCACCGACTCGTCGACGCTCGCCATCTGCAGCACGCAGAGCTTGGGATAATAGGTGCTCTCGCGCAGGAATTCGGTGTCGACCGTCACGAACGGATGCCGCGCAAGGCGCCCACAGGTCTCGTCCAGTGTTCTTGTATCTGTAATTGGCTGCATCCGGTGGGCTAGATAGCGCAGGACGGCCCGTTTGTCACAAACTCATCGTGTCCACGGGTGGAATTTGGTGAGGTACCCTTCGCCTGTATAGTCGAATTCGCCGGCTTGGATGAAGGAACCGCTATGAGCGCGAAGCAACCGCTGGATGAGCAAAGCCGGGCGCGAGCGAAAGGGCTGGCCGCCCCCGTTTTAACCGTCTCCGCGGCATTGGCCGGGCTGTTGGGCGTCACCGCCATGGCAGTCGGCCAGCCGGCCGAATTTTATCGCGGCAAGTCTGTTGAAATCCTGGTCGGCTTCTCGGCCGGCGGTGGCTACGACGCCTATGCCCGGGCGCTCGCCCGCACCATCGGCAATCACATCCCGGGTAACCCACAGGTGGTGGTCAAGAATTTCACCGGCGCCGGGAGCCTGCGGCTGGCGCGTTATCTCCAGGACGTTGCACCGCGCGATGGTCTCGCGTTCGGGACGATCGACAACGGCTTGATGGTCGCTTCGCTCATGAACCCCTCGGTGGGATTCGAGGCGCCCAAGCTAAGCTGGGTCGGCAGCATCGCGAAGGAATTGCAGATTTGCATGACCTGGCACGCCTCGCGGTTTCGCTCGATTGACGACATGCGCAAGGCGGAAGCGGTGTTCGGCGCCACCGGCCGCGACGATATCCGTTACACCAGCACGAATGTCCTGCGTCGCGTCAGCGGCGCAAAGATCAAGATCGTGACCGGCTATCCCGGCACGACCGATATCCGGCTGGCATTGGAACGGGGCGAACTCGACGGGGTCTGCGAGTCCTGGTCGAGCATCAAGGCGACCAAGCCCGAGTGGCTGGAGCAGAAGAAGATCAACATCATTGTCCAGTTCTCGTTCCAGGAGCATCCGGAGCTGCCGGGTGTGCCGCCGATCGGCAACTACGCCGGCTCGCCGACGCAGTCCGACGCGCTGCGGCTGATCTTCTCGCCCGCCGAAACCGGCCGCCCGTTCGGCGCCCCGCCGGCGATTCCGCCGGACCGTCTCGACGCTCTGCGCCGGGCCTTCGACGCGACCATGAAGGACCCCGATTTTGTGGCATTCACGACCAAAGCAAAGCTCGACATCGACCCCTCGACCGGCGAACAGACCGCAAGCTTCCTGGAGCGGGCCCATGGATCGCCACCGGCCGCTATCGATTCCGCGCGCAAGCTGCTCGAACAGTAAGAGGATCGACATGCATAAGGTGCAGCTCAACCCCGATGTGGTCGCTAGCGCCATCGAGCGGCGCGGAGCACGTCACGCATTTGCGGACCTCGATCCGCAGCACGACCGCCTTGCTGGTGGTCGATCTGCAATGCGCTTATCTCGACGAGGCGCTCAACAACAGCTTCTGCCGCGATGCGCTCGATATCGTCCCCAACGTCAACCGCATCGCTCAGGCGCTCCGTACGGCGGGCGGACTTCGTCGTCTGGATTCAGAACACCGCGACGGAAGAATCCCTGACGAGCTGGTCGATGTACAACAACCGCGTGATGAACCGCGCACGCCGCGACAAGCGGTTCGAAGGAATTCGCGAAGGTTCGCCCGGGCATGCCCTGTGGCCGGGACTCGACGTGAAGGAAGGCGAACTCAGGATCAAGAAGACGCGCTACAGCGCATTCATTCAGGGGTCCTCCGATATCGAGCGCCACCTTCGGGCGCGCGGGATCGATACCCTGATCGTGACCGGTACCGGGACTGGTACGTGCTGCGAATTGACCGCGCGCGACGCCATGATGCTCAACTACGCGACCATCATGATCAGTGACGCCAATGCCGCCTCCAGCGACGAAGAGCACAACGCCTCGCTCACGGCGTTCTTCCGCAATTTCGGCGATGTCATGAGTACCGAAGAGGTCATCGGAATCATCGGACGCGCGATGCCGGTCCAGAAGAGCGCATAGGCGACATTGCCGCCGCCACCCGTGCGGCATTGCGGAAGCTTGCCGGAGTTCAGGGGCGCGTGCCTAATTACAACTGTACAAAAAACGCGCGGACGGGATTGCGCTCGTCCAAACAAGAAAAGGGCGAGGAATCATGAAGTTTGTGAGTTTGCTGGCCGCGTTCGCGACCCTCGCGACCGCCGCTTCAGCGCAGGACGTGGCGGGCTTCTATAGAGGCAAGACGGTCCGCGTCATCGTGGGTTTTTCCGCCGGCGGCGGCTACGATCACTACGCGCGCGTGGTCTCTCGCCATATCGGCCGCCACATCCCCGGTCAGCCGAACGTCATCGTGCAGAACATGCCGGGCGCAGCGAGCCTCAATTCGGTGCGCTATGTGGCCGGTGCCGCGCCGACCGACGGCACGGTGATCAATGCGTTCAATCCCGGCCTGATCACCCAGTCGGTGACGGTGCCGCAGAAGATCGGCGCGAATTTTCTGGACTTCGCCTGGCTCGGCAGCGTTACCGAGGATTTCCGCGTCTGCCATACCTGGAACGGTACCGGCATCAAGGACTGGCCGGATCTGCTCAAGCGCCCGCGCGTCAATTTCGGTGTCACCGGCGTCGGGACCGCGTCCTATATCGACTTAAAGATGCTGAGCGATCTGTTCGGGGTCCACGTACACCAGGTCACGGGCTATCCCGGCTCGACCGAGAAGCGCATCGCGATCGAGCGCGGCGAGCTTGACGGCGACTGCATCGGCTGGACCAGCGTGCCGGAGCAATGGGTGCGCGAAAAGAAGGTCACGGTGCATCTGCGCTTTTCGCGCACGCTGCTGCCAGACATGCCGGCAACGTCGCTGGTGGCGCGTGATGTCCTCACCGACACCCGCAAGCGACAGATTCTGGACCTACTCACCGCCTCGTCCATTGTTGGACGGCCGTACATCGTTCCGAAGGCTGTGCCGGCCGACCGCTACGCGGCGCTACGGACAGCGTTCGAGCAAACGTTGAAGGACCCGGAATTCGTCGCGGAAGTCGAGAAGCAGCGGCTCACGATCGCGCCGATGATGGCGCCGGAGATCGAGACCTTCCTCAAGGAGCTCTACAAGACGCCGGCGGATGTCGTTGAAGCGACGCGCAAGATTTCCGGCGATTAGCCGTTGTTCTCAGGCCGTGTTGGGACGTGTTATTCGTGCGTTCAACACGACCCGCGCCGCTTATTCGGCGACGAGGAGAGTCGTGACGTCGGGGAGAGCGTCGCATGCCGCCTGGAGCAATCCGAAAGACATCCGCAGCCGTGGTCGCTGTGCTTTGCGCCTGCACGGTAGCGGCGAATGCACAAAGCGTCGCCGGCTTCTATCGCGGCAAGACCGTTCAATTGATCATTCCGAGCAACATGGGCGGTTCGGTCGGGCTCTACGGCAAGCTCGCCGCCGATCACATCGGGCGGCACATCCCGGGCAACCCGACCGTGATCCTGATGCAGATGCCGGGCGCCGGCGGCCTGCAGGCGGTGGAATACATCGCCCAGGTCGGCCCCAAGGACGGCACGGCAATCGCTGAAGTCTTGTCTCCCTCGCTGCTCGTGCCGTTGATGCGCAACACGCGGTTCGACCACAACCAGTTGCAGTGGCTCGGTTCGCTCACGGCGCGGCCCGGCGTCGTTGGCGTCTGGCATACCGCCGCCGCCACGACGCTTGAGGGCGCCAAGAAGGTCGAGCTTATGATGGGGTCGACCGGCGTCGGCTCCGGCAATTACTGGATCCCGACGCTCGCCAACGCGGTGCTCGGCACAAAATTCAAGCTGGTGACCGGATATCCCGGCGGCGGCGAGATCAATCTCGCGATCGAGCGCCGCGAGATCGATGGGCGCTCCAACTACTGGACCGGCTGGACGACGGTGAAGCAGGACTGGATTCGCGACGGGAAGCTCAAGTTCCTGTTCCGCACCGGCCCGAAGGCGCCGGACATGCCCGACCTGCCGTCGTTCGCCGAGCTCGTAAGCGGGGAAGAGCGGCAGATGGTGCAAATCCTCGACGCGCCCGACGACGTTGGCGTGGGTTTCTTCATGGCGTCGGGCATCCCTGCCGAGCGTGCGGCGGCGCTTCGCAAGGCGTTCTGGGAGATGATGCACGACCAGAAATTCCTGGCCGAGGCGGCGCGGCTCGAAGCACCGATTGCGCCGGTGCCGGCGGACGAGGTGCAACGGGTGGTGGCGTCGATCTATTCGACCCCGCCGGCGGTGGTCGAGCGGCTCAAGAAGGTCATCTCCCCGGGCAAATAGGCCGCACTAGTAGTCCAATTCTAACATTCGCATCCCGTTTCGGCGGGCGATTTTGCGAATGTTAGAATCCAAGGACCACTAGCAAGTATAAGTTGCTAGTGGAGTTTTGGATTTGACATTCGCGTTGTGAGCCCGCTGCCAGGTGGGTCGCGAATGTCAAATCCACTCCACTAGTGTAGTGGCTCCGAACGCCGCATAATGGCAGCGTGGTTTGGGGGCCCGTAGCGGCCCAGAGTGACGTGAGTGCTGAACGGACGATGATTGGCGGCATTCGCCGAAACATTCCCGGACAGAATGAAAAACAAACCAAGGGGCGGCTTCAAAAGTCGCCCCCGTGAATGATGGGCGACACGAAGGAGAAGTCGATGAACGAACACATCAATCAGCAGCGTTTCTTGAGCGAGGCGCCGGTCAATCTTCCCGCCAACCGGAGCGAGGCGGAATACTGGTCCGACGCCATGGTCGAGCTGCTCGGCCGGTTGGACATCGACTACGTCTTCCTGCTGCCGGGATCGAGCTACCGCGGCCTGCATGACTCGCTGGTCAACTACGGCCGCAACCATAAGCCGAAGATGGTCCTGACAACGCACGAGCAGATCGCCGTGTCGATGGCGCACGGCTACGCTAAGGCGACCGGCCGGCTCGGCGTCTGCATCCTGCACGATCTCGTCGGCCTGATGAACGGCTCGATGGGCGTCTACAACGCGTTCGGCGACCACGCGCCGGTGCTGGTGCTCGGCGGATCGGGCCCGCTCGATCCCGCCGACCGGCGCTGGATCGACTGGCTGCATTGCGCCTCGACGCAATCCGATATCGTCAAGAACTACGTGAAGTGGACCGAAGAGCCGACCACGCCGCAGTGGCACCTCGACGCCATCGCCAAGGCGCACAAGGTCGCGCTCACCGCAGCCGCGCGGCCCGGTCTATGTGACGCTCGACTGCGGCATCCAGGAGCAGAAGATCACCGGACCGGTGACGATGCCCGACCCGAAATTCTTCCAGCCCGCGCCGCCGGTCGCCGCCAATCCGGACGCGCTCGCAGCCGCCGCCGACGCGCTGCTCGGTTCCAATCTTCCCGTGATCGTCGGCGGGCGCTTCGGCATCAATCCCGCCGTCACCAAGCCGCTCGTCGAACTGGTCGAGCTCACCGGTGCGGTCTATCGCGACGACAACGGCATCATCGCGTTCCCCACCGCGCATCCGCAGAGCGTCTCGGGCGACCGCGAGATCGTGAAGGAAGCCGATGTCGTGATGGCGATCGACTGCCGCGACCTGTCGAGCCTGCTCGACAGCTACACCGAGCGGAAGGAAAACGTCGGCTCCGGGCGGCTTCGCGCCGGGCGCAAGGTCATCGACATGTCATTCAACGACATGTCGCCAAGCTCGTGGTCCTATCTGCGCGGCCCGGCGCCGCTGGTCGACGTGCAGATCAACTGCGATCCGCTGTTCGGCATGCAGCAGCTCAATGCGGTCATCCGGGCGCGGCTCGAGAAGGACGCGGCCGCGCGTGCCAAGGTCGATCAGCGAAAGAAGGTTGCCAACGAGCGCCACAAGGCCGTTCGCGCCCGTCAGGCTGAGAACGCGCGCAAGGGCTGGGATGACAAGCCGATCCGGCCGGGCCGCATGGTGACCGAGCTCTGGAACGCGGTGAAGGACAAGAACTGGCTGCTCGCGATGCGCAACTCGGCGAGCTTCCCGGAAGGCATCTTCCAGTTTCCCGGCGCCGGGCACTATCTCGGCACCAACGGCGGCGGCGGTGTTGGCTACGGCCCGGGCGCGATGGCGGGCGCGGCGATCGCCTGCCGTGACATGGGCAAGTTCTGCGTCGGCCTGATGGGCGACGGCGACTTCATCATGTCGGCGGGTGCGATCTGGAGCGCCGTGCATATGCGCGCGCCGATGCTCCTGGTCATCAACAACAACACCACCTGGGGCAATGACGAGAAGCACCAGATGCACGTCGCCGAGGATCGCCATCGGCCGTTGGAGAATGCCTGGATCGGCCAGCGCATGGTCGATCCCGACATCGATCACGCCACCGTCGCGCGCGGCTACGGCGCCTGGGCCAAGGGTCCGATCTTCGATCCGGCCGAGCTCGCGGGCGTCTTCAAGGAGGCGGTCGCCGAGGTGGAGAAGGGCCGCGTCGCGGTGGTCGAGGTGCGCACGGAGCTGATGTGAGCGAGTGCGTCTCGGGGCGCATCCAGCTATGCGCCCGAGACGCGTGCGTTGCGGGTCATGATCTGTCGCCCTGCTATCAGTTCGTCGAAATCGTAGCGTTGTCCGGCGTGCCGGCGTCCGGTTTGGGGAGGCGGGGCGGCTGGATGCTCGCGTCGGGCATCCATCGCTTGCCGAAGGCCCGTATTGCGAGGGACTGGTCCATATGCGGACGTATCAAGAGATTGAACGCGCGCTCGGCTTGTTGAAATTCTGATTTGCAGTCTTCGGCGCGCTCTTTTGGCAGAAAGCCCTTTTCGACGAGATCGCCAAACATCTCCTGATTTGCACCATAGGCGATGCACAGCAGGTTGTAGAACCGTTGGTGGGGCGTTCCATGGACGCCGGAGAAATCGGCCGGCTTGAACGTGACAACGGTCTCCAGGTCATCCGTATACCAACGCGCGGCTCCCAAGATCAGCCGGCGTGCTTCGCCCTTTGCAACAGTCAGCATCAGCAGCGCTGACATCGTGTCGGCGGCGTGTTCTTCTCGACCGAGCACGGGGATCTTATGCAGGTCGAAGAGGGCGTGACCGAACTCGTGAAAGAAGACGTCCGCCAGCGGTCCCACGATCGCATCAATAGGAGCTACCACGCCTGCGGTGGTGTCTGACGGCAGGTCCTTCCAAATTTCTTCGACGTATTCGTAGCAGACTTTGATCCGTCGCCTCGGAATACAGATACCGGGCATCCGACTCTCCGTCGCAGCTTTCGATGCTGATCGGCAGGAGCTTCGGCAGACGAAACGGACTCAGAATTTCTTGCACCTGTTCCAGTACACGCGCCTCGACGAGCAAATCGTGCAAGCGATCATGGGCCGGATTTTTCGGCTTCTCATAGGCGATGGCAATCTGATGCGTGCTTGACTTGGAGGGCGTCTCGGCGACCCCCGCGGTGAGCGTTGCCAGTGTGATTGCGGCTATGATGACCTTCAGCGAAGCCGCGGACGGTGTTTCCATTGTCGGACTCCCGCTGTTTGAGCGAGCAGCGTTATTCGGCTGCGTGGCGGGCAGGTGATGGATCAACGTATGGTACGGTGAGCGATCAGGAGCGTGACGGCTGTTCCACCGTGAGGTCGCAGAATCATCCATCGAGATCCATCGACCCAACTTCCCGGTGCGGAGTTGACACCGCATTGTGTCGATAACGTGAGCTAATGCGCTCCCCTATGGGTTCCCGCAGAATTGCACGCGGAATAACGCTGATGTGAATCGCCAAGATTGCTGCCGGACATGCCGCAAGCGAGTGGGCGTAGTAAAAAAGTCGAATGCGCCCGACGGTGCCGAGGTAACGGCGGCTATCGTCCTCCGCGCATCGGAAGCACGAAGCGCTCTTCCAGCTCCTGGGCGACGGCGAATCCGCCGCCGTGCCCGTCGTTAAGTTCTTCCTTGATATCGACGCGGAGCCATTTGCCTTCGTCAAGCCACCTTGAGTAGACGGCAGCAAACAGGAACACGTCGATCTCGCCATTGAAGAAGATCTCCTTCTTCAATTCGAGCGGCATGCTGCTCCAGATCTCGTCGAGACGCGCCTCGTGCAGATCGGCCGACGACTGGTCGTTCTCGTCCCAGTGATACGCCCCGCGCATGGCGGGTGCGGCCTTGTCGGTCCAGCGAAATTTATCGCCGATCCTGCCGAGATACCCATGCTCCGCCAGGAGCTGAAGCACCGGGAGATATTCGGGCTTCGGCACAAAGGGAGCGCGGCTGGTGGAGCACTCTACGCCATGCCGATGAATCCGGTCAGCACCTCGTCAAGCGTTGGGACGCGGTCCGGAAAGTGGCTCAGCACGTGGGCACGACATCATCGAGATCGACGGCCAGCGCCCAATGGCCGGTATAGTCGGAGATGCTGGCGGGCGAGCCGTCTCGTTTGACCGGCTCCACCAGCCCAAAGTCGGCTAGCCGCGCATAGGCGGTTTTGTAGTAGCCTTGTAAAAATCCTCGCGGACAAACCCTTTGCGGCCTTGCTCGGTTAGCCGCGGTCCGGTCTCGTCCTCGCCGCCCGGCAGGATGATGATGGCGTAGGGCGTGTAGAGGTCCATCGCCATGGCATGAAGCATGGCCGCGTAGAGGCGCTTCTCGGACTCGGTCGGCGACATGAGGTTGCTCGCGGTCGGCAACTGACACGGGAGCAACCTGAAGCCCACCCGTTAAGGTTCGGTTAGCAGCATCCGTTAGCCCCGCACCTTCGGCATGTTGATGAACTCCCAGGGCGAGGGGAGCGGCCCGACCGGCACCTCGATCAGGGTCGGCTGGTCGCGGCGCTTGAGCGAACGGTCGAGGGCGGCGCGCAATTCCTGCGGATTGCGCGCGCGCTCGGCGGCGGCGCCGAAACTTTCGGCGAAGCGGACGAAATCCGGATTGGTGAGGTCGCTCGCGATCAGCCGGTTGCCGTAGCGCTCCTCCTGGATGCGCCGCACATTGCCGAAGGCGTCGTCATTGAACACGATGGCCGTGAGCGGGATGCGGTGGTGCACGGCGGTCGCAAGCTCGGTCGCGGTGAACATGAAGCCGCCGTCGCCGCAGATCGCGACCACCGGCACGTCGCGGCGCGCGTCCTGCACACCGAGCGCGGTGGCGTAGCCCCAGCCAAGCGGGTCCTGGAAGCCGGGCGAGATGAAGGTGCGCGGCTTGTAGACCGGATAGGCGACGCGGGCCGCGAACGCCATCTGGGTGATGTCCTCCACCAGGATGCCGTCTTCGCCGAGTGCGTCGCGGATCGCCTCGAAGGAAACCGATCTGCGGCGCGATCTTCTCCAGCCGCTGCTGCCATTTGGCCTGACGCTCGACCATCTCGTCGTGGCGGGAGGCGCGCTTGTGGCCCGCCAGTGCCGCGATCAGCCGGCGCAGGATCGGCGCGGCGTCGCCGATCAGTGCGGCGGCGGGCTTTTGGAAGCGCGCCGGTTCCTGCGGATCGGCATCGATGCGCACGATCTTGAGATTGTCGTCCACGCCCCATTGATGGAAGCCGTAGAACAACCGCGTACCGATGCCGAGCACCGCATCGGCTTCGCCCCACAACTCGCGTCCGAGCGGCAGCGTCACGGAAAACGGGCTGCGGCCATCGAGCACGCCGCGTCCACGCCGGAATGCCAATACCGGCGCTTGCAGGGTTTGCGAGAGCGCGGTCACTTCGGCGCTTGCATCCTGCGCGCCGCCGCCGGTGACGATCAGGACCCGCCGGGCAGCGGCAAGGATGTCGGCGGCCGCGGCGATCGCGTCTTCGTCGATTGGCGGTTCGGTGGTTGGCTCGGGCGGGACGGGTGCCGCCGCCGCTCCGCTCTTGCCCCACATGTCCATCGCGCATTCGAGCACCGCCGGCCCCGGCCGGCCTGAGCGCATCGCGCGGAACGCGGCGGAAACCAGCGGCGCGGCCTCCGACGGGTCGTTGATGCGCGCCGTGAAATCGACGATGCGCGAGATGATGCCGGCCTGATCGCGGATCTCGTGCAGGTGGCCGTAGCCGCGGCCGATGGCGGCCTGGGCGATCTGGCCGACCAGCGCCAGCACCGGCGCGTTGGTGCCGTGCGCGGTGAGGAGGGCGGTCGCCGAGTTGAGCAGGCCCGGTCCCGGCACGACCGCATAGGCCTGGGGCTTGCCGGTTGCGAGCGCGGCGCCCAGCGCCATGTAACCCGCGCCCTGCTCGTGCCGCGCATGGACAGTGCGGATGCGGTCCTTGGCCTTGAACAGGGCGTCGAACAGGTGATCGTTGTGCACGCCGGGGAGCGCATAGATCGTGTCGATGCCGTGCGCGATCATGGCCGAGACCGTCGCCTCGGCTGTCGTCATCCGCTCCATGGTCGTGTTCGCCCCGTTCGTATTCTCTGTTCGATCGATGCTTTCTTAGCCCAAAGGAACGATGCCGTCCCTGCTACCCGTCGCCTTGACAAAGCCCGGTCTGCGTGTGCTTTTCCGGCCACTTCGGCGATTTGGCCAGCACACAAAACTCCCCGGGACCTGCATGCACCGCTACCGCACCAAAACTGCGGCGCGCTCCGCGAAGCCGACATCGGCCAGGAAACGCGGCTTTCTGGCTGGTGCCACCGCATCCGCGACCACGGCGGCGTGCTGTTCATCGACCTGCGCGACCACTACGGGCTAACCCAGGTAGTGGCGGACCCGGATTCGCCCGCCTTCAAGGTCGCCGAGACGCTGCGTTCGGAATGGGTGGTGCGGATCGACGGCAAGGTGCGCAAGCGTCCCGAAGGCACCCTTAACTCCGAGCTGCCGACCGGCGCGGTCGAGGTCTATATCCGCGAGATCGAGGTGCTCGGGCCGGCCGGCGAACTGCCGATGCCGGTGTTCGGCGACCACGATTATCCGGAGGAGATCCGGCTCAAATACCGGTTCCTCGATCTGCGCCGCGACAAGCTGCACCAGAACATCATGGTGCGCGGGCAGGTGATCGAATTCGATCCGCCGACGCATGAAGGAGTCGGGCTTCTTCGAATTCCAGACGCCGATCCTGACGGCGTCGTCGCCGGAAGGCGCGCGCGACTTCCTGGTGCCGTCGCGGTTGCATCCCGGGAAGTTCTACGCGCTGCCGCAGGCGCCGCAGCAGTTCAAGCAGCTCGTCATGGTTTCGGGCTTCGATCGCTATTTCCAGATCGCGCCTTGCTTCCGCGACGAGGACGCCCGCGCCGATCGTTCGCCGGGCGAGTTTTACCAGCTCGATCTCGAGATGAGCTTCGTGACGCAGCAGGACGTGTTCGATGCGGTCGAGCCGGTCATGCGCGGCGTGTTCGAGGAATTCGCGAACGGCAAGCCGGTGACGCCGAAGTTTCCGCTGATTCCGTATGCGGAGGCGATGCGCAAATACGGCACCGACAAGCCGGACCTGCGCAACCCGATCGAGATGCAGAACGTGAGCGAAGCGTTCCGCGGCTCCGGCTTCAAGGTGTTCGCCAACATCCTCGCCGGCGATCCGAAGGCGGAAGTGTGGGCGATCCCGGCCAAGGGCGGCGGCAACCGTGCCTTCTGCGACCGGATGAATTCATGGGCGCAAGGCGAGGGCCAGCCGGGCCTAGGCTATATCTTCTGGCGCGAAGGCGAAGAGAGCGGCGCTGGTCCGCTCTCGCGCAACATCGGTCCGGAGCGCACCAAGCAGATCGCGGACCAACTCGGCCTCGGCGTCGGCGACGCGGCGTTCTTCATCGCCGGCCGGCCTGACCAGTTCGTGAAGTTTGCCGGTCCCGCGCGCACCAGAGTCGGCGAGGAGCTCGGCCTCATCAAGAAGGACCGCTTCGAGTTCTGCTGGATCGTCGACTTCCCGATGTTCGAGTGGAACGAGGAGGAGAAGAAGATCGACTTCTCCCACAACCCGTTCTCGATGCCGAACATGGAGGTCGACAAGTTTCTCGCGCTCGATCCCAAGGACAACGAGACGATCCTCGGGCTCAAGGCGTTCCAATACGACATCGTCTGCAACGGCATCGAATTGTCCTCGGGCGCGATCCGGAACCACCGCCCCGACGTGATGCGCAAGGCCTTCGCCATCGCCGGCTATGGCGAGGAGGTGCTGGAGCAGAAGTTCGGTGGCATGCTGCGCGCGCTGTCGCTCGGCGCGCCGCCGCACGGCGGCATCGCGCCCGGCATCGACCGCATCGTGATGCTGCTCTGCGGCGAGGAGAACCTGCGCGAGGTCGTGCTGTTCCCGATGAACCAGCGCGCCGAGGATTTGATGATGGGCGCGCCGTCGGAGGTGACGCCGAAGCAGCTGCGCGAGCTGCATATCCGGCTGGCGCTGCCGGAGAACAAGGGCTGAGGCGACTCTCGGCCCCTCGTCATGGCCGGGCTTGTCCCGGCCATCCACGTCTTTGTCGGTCAAGAAGTAAGGCGTGGATGCCCGGCACAAGCGCCGGGCATGACGAGCAACAATGTGTCGCGGACGTCTAAATCTTGATGTTCGGAAACATCTTCAGCGCGTTGCCGTTTTCGATCGCCACTTGGTCGGTGGCCGAGAACTTGTACGCCAGCATCCCGTCGAGCGCCTCCGTGGCGTCGCGGAACGGATAGTCCGATCCGAACATCACCTGCGAGATCGAAACCAGCTTCATCAGCGCCGCCAGCTGACCCGGCGTGTTGCCCTGCGCGATCTCGTAATAGTGCTTCTGCATGAGCGGGACCGGGTCGTCCATCTTCCGTTCCCAGGCGAGACGGGTGAAGCGGCTGGTGAGGAACGGGATGGTCCCGCCTGAGTGCGACCAGATCCAGCGGATGTCCGGGAATTTCACGGCGGAGCGCGGCTTCTCGAAGATCAGGCTGGCGACGGTGCGCGTGGTGTCGGTGGCGTATTCGATGGCGCTCGGCGGCACCGCGCCGATGACCTTGCTGCAGCATTCCGCCGGCGTCGGGTGGACATAGACCACGGCGCGCCGGCGATTGAGCTCCTCGAGCACCGGCACGAAGGTCTCGTTGCCGAGATACTTGCCGTCGTAGCTGGTCCAGAGCGCGATGCCCTCGGCCTTGAGCGTGCCGTAGGCGTACTCAATCTCCTTGAGGCTGCCCTCGACGTCGACCGGCGCGATGGCGGCAAAGATGCCGAAGCGGTTCGGATGATCGCTCCGCAGCTTGGCGGCGTAATCGTTGCATTCGCGCGCCAGCCGCCGCGACGAACTCCTCGATCTTGCCGTACCAGGGCCCCGGATTGAGGATCGAGGTGAGCGAGTAGGCGACGCCGGCCTTGTCCATGTCGTCGAGCGACATCTGCGGCGACCAGGCCGGGCCGCCTTTGCCGCCCTGGCGCTCGATGTTCATCTTGCGCTGCGCCGGCGGCACGATGTGGTGGTGGACGTCGATCCGGTGCGGCTTTCCGGACGGCTGGGCCGCGGCCTTTCCGAGCCCGGCCATGCCGAGCCCGACGGCTGCGCCGCCGGCCAGAAAGCGCCGCCGGTTGACCGCCGTGCTCGCAAATCCGGTGGCCGGTTCGCAGCAGGCGCATCCGCGCAAAAGGCTGCTGCGCTTGTAAGTCATCGTCATGGACGTCTCTCCCTGGCGTGTTTTTGACGGCGGCAATGGTCAATGCAGCTTTGGCAACGGTCAAGTCCTGTGACGCGAAGACTTCGTCAAATCAGAGCGGCATGCCGACGCGCCACGGGCGACCGCACGGGTGGAGTCGGCATTAATATTTTCGGAGGGCTCGACGTGTACGATCACCGGATGTTGAGTGCACACCATCGCACGCGTCACAAAGCGCGGAGCGAGGGCATCGGTTCACGCTGCAATGCAAAATCTTCTTGACTCCGGGTCCACACGCCTTATTTGGGGAATTGCCGCTGTCATCAGTCCTTCATGCGGGCTGTGTGAGCGGCATTCGCTTTCCGTGGCGCCCCGTCGTGGCACTCGGGTTGGGATCACTGGTTGGGGAGGACGGCGATGCGCCAAAACGCCCTCTTACGATCGGACAAGGGCTTGGTAGAGCCAAGCACCACCCGAAAGAAAGACTCGAAAATTGCCAAGGTTTCGGTCGTCAAGCCGGTCATCGATGATGATCGGCAGGACCATTTTGCCGTCCGCAAGGGCGTGCGTTGCGCCGGCGTGCATCTGATCGTCGACCTGCACGGCGCCAAGGGTCTCAACGACATCGACCTCATCGAGGCGACGTTGCGCCGCTGCGTGACCGCTGCGGGCGCGACGCTGCTGCATATCCATCTGCATCACTTCCAGCCCAGCGGCGTATCCGGCGTGGCGGTGCTGGCCGAGAGCCACATCTCCATCCACACTTGGCCGGAAGCGGGCTATGCCGCGCTCGATGTGTTCATGTGCGGCAAGGCCGATCCTGACGCCTGCATCCCGGTGCTGCGCGAGGCCTTCAAGGCCAAGCGGGTCGATGTGGAAGAGATCCTGCGCGGACGGGACGCCTGACGCCGCCGCTCGTGTGAGCTAATCTGTACAACATGTGGTGGCGGCCGGGTTCATGCCCGGCCGTTTTGCCTGTGAGGATATCCCCATGGCCGAGAAACGCTGGATTGCCGAGACCCTGTTCGATCCCGAGGGCTTTCGCATGACCTTCGAGGTCGAGCGCGTGCTCTACGAGATGCAGACCGAGCATCAGCATCTGGTGCTGTTCCAGCACAAGTTCTTCGGCAAGGTGCTGATGCTCGACGGAGCGACCCAGGTCACCACCAAGGACGAATTCGTCTACCACGAGATGATGTCGCACGTTCCGCTCTTCGCCCATGGCAAGGCGAAGGAGGTGCTGATCGTCGGCGGCGGCGACTGCGGCATCGCCGAAGAGGTGCTCAAGCACAAGTCGGTCGAGCGTCTGACCCAGTGCGAGATCGACGCATCGGTGGTCGAGTTCTCCAAGGAGCACTTCCCGGAATTCACCAGGCCGGTGCTCGGCAGCAAGCGCTTCGATCTGGTCATCGACGACGGCATGGATTACGTCGCCAAGACCGACCGGCGTTTCGACTTGATCATCGTGGACTCCACCGATCCGCTCGGGCCCGGCGCGGTCCTGTTCAGCCCGAAATTCTATGCCGGCTGCAAGCGCTGCTTGAAGCCCGGCGGCCTTCTGGTGACCCAGAACGGCGTTCCGATCCTGCAATCGGGCGAGCTCACCGAGGGCATCAACAAATTCCGCCGGCTGTTCGCCGACGGCTCGTGCTATGTCGCCGCGATCCCGACCTATATCGGCGGACACATGGCCATGGGCTTCGCGACCGACAACAAGGCGCTGCGGCAGACGCCGCTCAAGACCATCGCCGATCGCTACAAGAAGGCCGGCAGTTTCAAAACCAAATACTGGACCCCGGAGGTGCACAAGGCCGCCTTCGCGCTGCCGCGCTTTGTCGCCGAGCTGGTCGAGCGCGCAAAGAGCAAGTAGGGCGCGAACTCATGAACATGCCCGCAGGGATGGCTTGCGAGAGTCCGCTCGATGGCGGGGAAATTATCGAGCGGCAACTGTGGACGCCCGAAAACGGCGATCGAATTCGGCGACGAAAGCCGCCACATCCGTGTTTTTCATCGGCCGCGCGAACAAGTAGCCCTGCAGCGCATGCACGCCGGCCGTTGCGACGAACTTCTGTTGTTCGACGGTTTCGACGCCTTCGGCAACGACTTTCAATCCCAACGCGCGGCCTATGCTCACGACGGCATGGACAATTGTCGCGTCGATCGCCGAGCCGACATTCGACACGAAACTTCGATCGATCTTGATCTTGTCGAATGGAAAGCGGCGCAGCGATCCGAGGCTAGAAAATCCGATGCCAAAGTCATCGAGTGCAAACGACACGCCGCGGCGATGCAACTGCTCCATGGTCCTCAGCACGGCGGTTTCGGCATCCAGCAAGGCCGTCTCGGTGATCTCAAGCTCGATACGGCCAGGGTCGATGGCCAATTCGGACAAAATTTGCTCGATGCGATCCGCCAGCTCCGGCTGGCGAAATTGGATTGCCGATATGTTCACAGCGACGGTGAGATTGGGCCAGGCGAGTGCGTCCTCGCAGGCGCGCCGCAACACCCATTCGCCCAATTGATCAATGCACCCGGTTCGTTCGGCGATCGGCACGAACACCGAGGGTGGCACATTGTCCGTGCCACCTCTCCTCCAGCGGACGAGAGCTTCGACGCCGAGCACCTGCTTGCAAGTGCGGTCCACAAACGGCTGGTACTCGACGTCGAGCTCCCCGCGCTCGATAGCGAGATGGAAGTCCCTCTCGATGCTGTCCGCCGGCACAATCAGGACGGCGGGCATCGGCGTCTCGGGCAATCGTCGATCGGCGTATGTCTCGCCTATTTCATCGGCCAAGGCCGCGAGCGTCCGCTCCATCGCGTTCGACAGCGCGGCGAGCTCGTTCCGATCGGGGACTTTGCCGTCACCCCTCGCCATTTGCTCGAAGGCGGCGGCAATCTTGGCGACCTCGATCGCTCCGATATTGAGGCTCATCGATTTCAAGGAGTGAGCCAATGAGCCACACGCCTCGGCTTCGCCGGCCTGTCGCGTGTTGCCTCAACTGGTCGCAGGCCTTGGGCGCATGCTCGCAATAGAGGTCCACCACGCGCTTGAGGAAGTCGCCCTGCTTCGCCTCGTTCAGCGATCTCAATTGCCCCAGGGTGACAGGATCGAGAAGCTGCACGTCGGCGTCCGCATCGACGCTGGACGATCCTGTCTCAACCTCGCGCTTGCTCGAGCCGCCGTCATTGTCCTCCACAGGCTCGCCAGCCGGAGTCTGGAATTGCGGCACCTGATCCAGCAAGCAGTGGGCGAGCTGCGCGATCGTGAACGGCTTGTGGACGATCGCGTCCATGCCGGCGAGCCGCCACTCCTCGGCCGCTGCGCCAATCACATGCGCGGTCAAGGCGACAATCGGAACTCGGTCACGATTTTCCGATTGCTCCGCCTGCCGAATGGTGCGGGCGGCCGTAAAACCGTCCATTTGCGGCATGCTGCCGTCCATCAGGATGATGTCATGCGAGCGCCTCGCGGCGGCGCTGACCGCCTCGGCGCCGTTTTCGACCGTCTCGACTTGCGCGCCCAATCGGGACAATGCTTCGATGGCGACCTCGCGATTGACCGCGCTGTCGTCCGCGACCAGGACTCTGAGGTTCGCGAAATCTCGGCAGTGGGCCGCCACGTCGTTGCCCGGCTGCCCGGCTGTGCAGGTGTTTTTCACCGGCGGCGACACGGCGCAACAGCTCTTCGATTTCCGAGCGCAGCAGCGGGCGGCTGATCGCGGCATCGGCCACGCCATTCGCGATGACGGCATCGGCCGTGGCATCCCCGAACCGCGTCACCGCCACGACGATGGGACTCTCGGCCGGACGATTGTCTGAGCGGGCGAGCTTGCTGAGGCGGTCGGCGTCCGCGCACACCATAGCAGCCGATCCGTAGTCCGCCGTCGACGTCCGTTCCCGGCGCGCATGACCGAATAGCCGAAGGCGCCAAAATAGTCCGACAATGCCGAAGCGGTCGCCTCCCCCGATACGTCGATGATGCAAACGGGTCGCTCCGACGATTGACGGCGAGCGTCGGCCACGGCCGGCTGGTCGTCGCTCCGGTCGGAATCCGGACGCGAAACTTCGAGCCGACGCCACGGTGCTGGAGACCTCGACGTCGCCGCCCATGGCGGTGACGATGCGCCGGCAGATGGCCAATCCCAATCCGGTGCCGCCAAATTTCCGGGTCGTGGATTGGTCCGCTTGCGAAAACACTTCGAAGATCGTCGAAAGTTTGTCCTCGGGAATTCCGATCCCGCTGTCTTCGACCGACAGATCGATAAATCGCGAATCGACCGCACACTTGCTGACCGCGAGCCTGACGAATCCGTTTTCGGTGAACTTCAGCGCGTTGTTGACGAGGTTGCCGACGACCTGGCTGAGGCGAACCGGGTCGCCGGACATCATTCGTGGCACATCCGGATCGATCACGGCGGCAAGATCGATGTTTTTGGAGCTCGCGCGCTCGGCGAACAGGCTGGTCACGTTCTCCACGACCTCGTCGAGGCAAATCTGCCCGCTTTCCAACTCGAGCTTGCCGGCTTCGATCTTGGAGAAATCCAGGATGTCGTTGATGATCGACAGCAGGCTTCGGCCGGACGTCGCGATGACCTCCGCATATCGATGCAGGCGCCGCGGGATGTCCGCATTCGCCAGCAGATCCGCCATGACCATGATGCCGTTCATCGGCGTGCGAATTTCGTGGCTCATGGTGGCGACGAAGTCGGATTTGGCGTGGTTCGCCTTCTCGGCGGCGTCGCGGGCGCTGGCCAGTTCGCGCGTGCGGTCGATGACCTTCTGCTCGAGGTTCCCGGTGCGCGGTCAGGCGCTCGTCGCGATCGCGGATGTCGCCCAGCATCTCATTGAAGCCGTCGACCAGAAGCCCGATCTCCTGATCGGTCGCCTCCTCGACGTGCACGTCGTAGCGATGGTCCTTGCGAACCTCCTGCATGGCGCCCAGCAAGCGACGCAATGGATGCGTGATCGCCCGCTGAAACCGCAATGCGATGAGCAGGCCGACCGCAAGCGCCGCAGCGAGGCGAGCAAGGTCAACCCCAGCGTCGACAGCAGGCGCGGCCAGAGATCCGCCGTATCGCTGATCATATTGATCTGGCCGACCTCCTTGCCGCCGTTGATCACCGGCACGGAGACGAAAACCGTTCCGCTGCGCAGCAGGTCGAAGACGGATGGCGTCTCATCGGCGTCCAGCGAAGGATCGGTCAACAGACGCGATACGCCGCCGAGCGCTGCCAGCACGCGGCCATCCGGCGTTCTCACCTGGACGAACTGAAATCCGGGCACGCGCCCAATCGCGCGAATGGCTTCCAGTGTTTCTTGCTGTTTGAGCTCGGCAACAGGGCTGGCGGCGGCGGCCGCAAAGGCCTGGGCCGTCGCAAGCATGAGCTGGCGGCGCGCATCCGCGTAGCGCTCGATCTCTTGCCAGGTCGAAAGCAGCGCGGAGACGGCCATTCCTGCCGTCACGGCGGTCACCACCAGCAAGACGAGCTTTCGAACCAGCGACTGGCGGCGCACTGGGAAGTTTCCGAGATGGGCAGGCATCCAACTGGTAAATAAATCACTAAAGTCCTAACCCATCATTTACGTGCGAGATTTCATGCAATTTTAGATGATTTTGCATAATGTCTGATCATGAAAGGCTCCGCCATGGCGGCACCAGACAACCGAACGACCCCGTGGACATTCGTCCTGGACGAGCCCACGCGAATTCTCGTCGTGGACGACGATCCCATTTTGCGCGAGTTTGCGAGTGTCTATCTGGCCACGCCATCCGCCACGATCGAAACGGCTTGCGATGGTGCTGCGGCGCGGATCCGGCTCGGCCAAGCCGCCTACGACATGCTCCTTCTTGATATTGAAATGCCTCACCTCGATGGATTTTCGCTGCTCGAGGAAATTCGGTCGGACGAAAGGCTGAGGCATCTGCCGGTCATCATGCTGACCGGCCACGACGATATTGCGTCGATCGATCGGGCCTACCAGATCGGCGCCAATGCGTTCGCCACCAAGCCCGTAAACTGGCGCCAGCTCAGCTATCAAATTCGATACGTCCTCCGCACCAACCGGATTAAAACCCTGCAAGGCGAACTTGCGTGATTGCGGGAAGCTCCGAGCACCAAGGTCACGTCGTCACCCCCGCAACCGAGCACGATGTCCGTGATTTTCTACAATCCGTCATTCATCGAGTGAACTCGATCGAGGAGAAGCTATCGGTCCTCGATCGCGCGCGATGGTCGGAGCCCCTCCAGAGCGTCCGCTCATTCGCGATACAAGCCCTTGCTGAATGTTCCGGACGAGCGCCGATGTCCGCAGGCACGGCGCCCATCGGACCAGCGCGATGCAGGAGTAGACGACAGAACGCTCACAGACAGAAGGTCTGCCGATGTCGTGGATCTGCGACGATAGGACGCAAGAGCCCTGGCCGGCTCGATAAGGCGCCAGGCCGGGCGTTTCGTCGCGCGACGAAGCAGGCCAGCACGATATAATATTTGCACTGACCTTGCCGGTTCTCGTCGCCGCAGCAGGCGCGGCGGTCGATTACAGCTGCCGCGGCATCGACCCGGAGCAAGATGCAAGCTGTTGCCAACTCGGCGGCCTTGGCTTCGGCTCGAGAGCTTCAGCTCGCTCGCACGGATTCGAACCGGATCACCGTGATCGCCAACAATGTCGTCAACAGCTCGCTCCAGGACGTGACCACGGCGGTCAAAGTCGACTTTCAAGGCCATGACGGTCCAGGTGGCCATCGAGAAGCAATACACGCCCTTTATCCGAATATCATCTGAAACCAATTGCACGTCAGCGCCAAGGCCAAGATGAGCGGCTCCATGCCGCTGTGTCTGCTCGGGCTCGATCCCACGGCTCCGCACACGATCGGTTTGGAGAAATCGGCATTGCTGACGGCACCCGGCTGCCTGGTGCAGTCGAATTCCAAGAGCCCCGTCGGCATGCAATCGAAGGACAATGCCGTCATAAAGGCTGGCATGATCTGCTCCGCCGGCGGAAAGGTATAGACCGTAACGCCAACTATTCTCCGGCGCCGACCACCGATTGTCCGGTCCTGGCGGACCCCTTGAGCTCCCGCGCCCCGCCGCCCGTCGGCGCCTGCAACTACAAGAACAAGGTTGTCGACGGCATTACTGCGATGCTTCCGCCCGGCGTCTATTGCGGTGGGCTGAAGCTGACCAACGGCGCTGTGGTCAAACTCTCGAGCGGGATCTTCATCATCAAGGACGGGCCGCTGACGGTCGACGGCGGGGCATCGTTATCCGGCACCGAGGTCGGGATCTATCTCAAGGGCAGCGCGGCCAACCTGACGTTCGATGCGGACACCACCATCGGCCTCTCCGCCCCCAAGGACGGTCCGCTCGCCGGCATATTGATCTTTGACGATCCCTCGGGCGCCAGCGCTCCGGCCAAGGCGCAGCTAAGAGCGGCCGAGGGGTCGGCGGTCGCCTGCTAAACGACCGGCGCGCCGCGGCAGCACCAGATCCTCAGCGATAACGCCCGAAATTTGCTCGGCACCATCTACATGCCGCAAGGCGAGATCATCATCGACGCGACGAAGCCGATCGCGGACAAGTCCGCCTACACCGTCCTGGTGGTAAGCAGCTCCACCTCTATTCCGGTCCAAATCTGATTCTGAACACCGACTACAGCGCAACCGACGTCCCCGTGCCGATGGGCGTCGGTCCCTTCGGTGCCAAGATATTCCTGTCCAACTAGAGTTGGATTTTCGCCAGCTGAAGTTGCGTGTGATGGTGAGCTTCATCCTTCGCTAACCATGACGGTAGCGGGGGACCGTCGGCCTTCGCCCGCCTCCATATGCTTAAGCCCACCTTTACGCGGCTTGGGCAACTTCGCTTCGCAGCAGGCGAGGAACAGGGTGGGGCGCTTCAAGGACTATAAGGTGCTCGCGGCTGTGCTGGGCATTCTGGTCGCCGCCGGGCCGGTGCTCTGGTTTTCCGGATGGCTGCAGAAGCAGGGCGATGCCGAGGTCTCGGTCACCGCCAGCTGGACCGTCGGCAATATCGATCTCCAGATCGGCCGCGCCGTGGCGGTGCTCGACGCGCTTGCCGCGCGCGGCGTCAACGGCTGCGGCGAGCCGCAGCTCGAGCTTCTGCGCCGGAGCCTGCTCACGGCCGGTCCGGTGAAGGAACTGTCGGTCGTCGGCACGCACGGGCAGACGCTGTGCACCGATCGCGGCAGTGCGATGGTTCCCCACGTGGTGATCTCGGCAGCGCCGACGGCAGATCCGACCGTCCTGCTCGACGTCGTGCAGCTCGGTGCAAGCGGTGAACGGATGCTGCGCGTGCGCCGGATGATGTCCTTGTCGCGGGTTTCGCTGGCGGCGCTGCTGCCGGCCGCGTTGCTGTTGCCCCAGGTGGCGCCCGACGGCAGCCGTTTCACTGGTTACGCCCGCATTGCACTCGCCGACGATACGGTTATCGGCGTGGTGGGATCCGCCATGGATCCGGATTTGCAGGAGGGTCTCATCGCCAGCCGCGTGCGCTCCGAGCGCCATGGCTTCGTCGTGACGGCCGCGATGGCGCCCGACGGCGCGTTTGCAACCTACGACAATTTGCGCCGTCTCGGCGTGGTCGTCACCGGCCTGCTGGCGCTGATCATCCTGGTCGCGGCACTGATCGTGCCCCGGTTTGAGCGCCACCCGTTCTATGACATCGAGCGCGCAATCGGCGCTGGTGAGTTCGTGCCCTACTACCAGCCGATCGTCGACATCAAATCCGGCGCGATCGTCGGGGCCGAGGTGCTGGTGCGATGGCGCAAGCGCGATGGCTCGCTGGTGCTACCAGGCAATTTTATTCCGTTCCTGGAATCGACCGACCTCATACTCGATATGACACGCTCCATCATGCGGCAGGTGGGCGAGGAGGTCGGGCCTCTGCTCGAGCATCGCTCCCACATGTACGTCGCGTTCAACATCGCGCCACGCCACCTCGTGGGCGACGTACTGATTGACGATATAGGCTCGATTTTCATCGGCGGCTCTATCTCAACCTCGCAGATCGTGCTGGAGGTCACGGAGCGCTACGAGATCGAGGATCTCGCGGCAACGCGCAATCTCATCGCCGAGCTGCAGGGGCTTGGTTGCCGCATCGCGATCGACGACGTCGGCACCGGCCACAACGGCCTGTCCTACATCCTCAAGCTCGGCGTCGACATCATCAAGATCGACAAGATGTTTGTGGATGCGATCGGCACCGATCCCATTCGCGGGCGATCGTCGACACGCTGGTCGACCTGGCCCGGAACCTGCGGATGCAGATTGTCGCCGAAGGCGTGGAGAATTTCGAGCAGGTGGTCTACCTGCGTGATCACGGGATCAGCTCGGCGCAGGGCTTCGTGTTCTCGCCGCCGTTGCCCGGATCGGCCTTCGTCCAGCTGATCGAGGCCATTGATCCAGCGGTTCCAAGGGAGCCCAGGGCCGTGCTCACAGGGGAAGTCTTGCCGGTAGCAGGGGATGCAGTGCCACGGCATGCCGCGGCGTAACGCCACAAAATGTTGAGATCGTTACGCTCGGCGTTGAAAGACCGCGCGAGTTCACGTAACCGGGTTGATGGGCCAACGGCCAAGGAGGGAGACATGATGCGAACGTTCGGAGCTGCGGCGATGCTCGCACTCGCCACGGTCATGCCCGTTCAGGAAGCCAAGGCGCAGGATGCGCTCGGTGGCGCGATCCTCGGCGGCGCCGCCGGCGCGATCCTCGGCGGTGCGATCACCGGGCGCGGCGGCGGTGCCGCTGCCGGCGCGCTGGTGGGCGCGGCGACCGGCGCCATCATCGCCAACGAGGCGGCACGCCGCCGCAGCGGCCACTACTGGTGGCGCGGCGGCTGCTACGTCCAGGACCGTTACGGCGACTGGTATCGCGTTCATCCGCGTTATTGCTGACGGCCCCAAAGCCGCCGGAATTGCGCGGTCATCTCGCGGCGGCTTCAACGCGAGGGCGATGATGACGGACACGATCATTGCGGACACTCGCTGCACGCCTTTTGCTCGTGCCGGTATTTGGGCGGCGGCGTTTGGGATGCTTGTCGGCGCGAGCATGATGGCGGATGTCGCCTCGGCTCAGCCGATCAACGGTCGCGGTCGCTGGTGCGCGACCTTCCCTCAGGGTGGGACCTACGATTGTGCCTACCGCACCCTTGAGCAGTGCATGGCGGCTGCGTCGGGCGTGAGCAACCAGTGCTCGCTCAATCCGTGGTACGACAAGCGGCTGGACGTTTACCCCCGCCCCAAGTCGCCCTATTGGCCGTTTTTCTAGACTAGCCGGCTGCGGCGAGCGCCGCACCGCCGCCGCGGGTCTTGAGGCGCGTGCGATAAAAGCCGAGCACGCGCCGGGCGGTCTCGATCTGGAGCTTCTCGTAGGTCCGCAGCGCATTGTCGAGATCCTGCGCCGAGATTCCGCGGTCCGCGGTCTTGAGCAGCAGGATCGCCTTGGCGGTGGTCGAGGAAAAGCCGGCGAGCTTGGCCAGGATCAGCGCGATTTCGTGGCCGCGGTCGTGCAGCGCGCGCTCGACCGCGTCGAGCTCGACCTTGCACAGCATCGACAGCGAGACGGTCGCTTCCTCGAAGCGGTTCTCGCGCGCGAACTTGTACACCTCGGCCTCGCCGAGATGGCCGTCCTGCTTGAGCTTGCCGACTTCGGCGGCGGCTGTCGCATATTGCGACGAGATCTTGCGGGTCTCGCTGCGGATGCCGCCGACGACCTCGGCGAGGACGCCTTCGACGGCGGCCGCGGCGGCCGGGTTCTCCGCGGCGAGCCGGCTGCGGACGGTGGCCGAGGCCTGTTCGAGCAGGCCGCAGGAAATGCTGCCGCGGCAGGTCGCGGCGTGGGCCGACCTGCATGGCCAGCGCGTCGTCGCCTGACGAGCGTTTCACCAGCATGCGGAAAGCCGCGTCCGAGAACCGCGCGCCGGTGTTGCGGACGACCGAGTGAACGACGTCGCGGTCGCCGCGCGAGACCAGGACGTCGGTGACGGCTTCGCTCAGCGACTTGCGCTCGGAAATGGCGGCGAGATGCTGCTGGCTCTTGCTGTTGGCGTTGGCGACCAGGTCGGGTTCGCTCAGACGTTCGGAGTCCTTGAGCACCGGCCGCGCCACCTCGATGTCGTCGTCGAACGCCAGCATCCGCACGATGCCGTCCGGCGCGGTCGGCACGTCGGCGAGCCGGATCGAAAGCTTGGCGCGCGCCTTGGCCTCGATCGCAGTCGCGAGCTTGGCGATCACTTCGTCGAACAGGTCGATCTGCTCGACGGAATAGCGGCTGGCGCCGGCCAAGAACAGGTCGGTGATGCGCGTCAGCATCTCGTTGCGCTGGGCATCGTTGCCGTTGCTCAGCGCACGCTCGAGCTCGTCGATCAAGGACGACTGGGTCATCATGGCCTTCTGGCGCGTTCTTCCCTGGGCACGTCGAGCCACAGCGGAACGGCTTTGCGCCGGATGCGCTTGCGCGGGCGCGCAAGCAGCATTCGGGCCGGCCATCACCCCTGGAGCCTTTCGGCACGCAGTATCGAGGCCAGAATGGCTGACCAGTCGTGAAGAAACGATTTCTGCGGGGGAGCGGTGGCGCCAACAACAGAACGGGCGGCCAAGCGGGCCGCCCAGTTGATCACGCCACGCGGGGAGGAACTGTGACGGGTCGGCCCCGGACGCAGCCGGCCCGCGTGTGTCAATCGTGTGACCAGATCACATCAAGCCGCTGATTCGTCAACTGTATTTGAATGCCACCGGCGGGGGCTGTGAAAAGCCGTCACGGGGCTCGCGCCGCGCCGCTCCCGGGAGGCCGGAAGGTCTGGTTAACACTATAATTTTGCAGCCGATTCGCCCCCAGCCTTCGCCGGGAGGTCAAATCCACTCCCACTAGCGAAGTGCGCGCGTCAGTTCGGCTTGGGGCTCGCAGCCCGCGACCTTGAGCCACTTCTCGGCCTCGGTCCTCGACGAACGCGCCGAACTCGGCCGGCGTCATCGGCAGCGGCTCGGCGCCGAGCTCGCGGATGCGCTTGACGATCGTCCGGATCGTTGAGGACCGTCACGAAGGCCGCATTGAGCTTGGCGATCACGTCGGCCGGCGTGCCGGCGGGCGCCACGATGCCGAACGAGCCGTTGGACTCGAAGCCCGGCACGCCGGACTCCGCGAAGGTCGGAATGTCGGGCAGGCGCGGCGCAGCGCTTGGCCGAGGTGACCGCGACCGGCTTGATCTTGCCGGCCTCGATCGCCGACATCCCGGAGGGCGGATCGATGATGCCGAACGCCACATGGCTGCCGATCAGGTCGGTCACCACCGGCGCCATGCCGCGGTAGGGAACGAGCGCGAGCCTTGGTCCCCGCCATCTGGTTGAACAGCTCGGCGGTCAGATGCATGAGCGTGCCGTTGCCGCCATGGCCGATGGTGAGCTTGTCGCCCTGCGCCTTCGCCAGTGCGATGACGTCGCGCAGCGACTTGCCCTGGAACGACGGCGGCGCCGCGAGGATGAACGGCGAGCCGGCCAGGCCGGTCACCGGCGCGACGTCCTTGCGCACATCGTAGTGCGTTTCGCCTGAAATGCCGTGATTGCTGCCGAGCGCGGCCGTCCCGCCGAGACCGATGACGTAGCCGTCGGGCGCAGACTTGGCGACCGCATCGATGGCGATCAGGCCGCCGGCGCCAGGGCGGTTTTCGATCACCAGCGGCTGGCCGAGCAGCTTCTCGACGCCCGGCTGCACGATGCGCGCCATCGCGTCCGTGCTGCCGCCCGGCGGAAAGCTGACGAGGAGGCGGATCGGCTTGTCCGGAAAGGCGCTCGCGGTCGCGCCGGCCGAGTCCGACGCACAGACATGCGACGAGCGCCGTTCCGACGGCTCGCATGATGCTCGGCATCGCGTTTCCACCCATGGTTCGTGTTGCAGCGCAGTCGTCCGGCGATCATAGTCAATGGGGCGCGATTTTGCTACTGCTCGCCAGGCTGGAAGCGTACGCGCGAGCAGGGAGATCGATCCGGTGACGACGAAATCCGCAGAAACCCAATCGTCCGCCCCGATTCCCGGCGGCAACACGGTGCTGGTCGAATTCGAGGACGGCATCGCCTGGGTGACGATGAACCGGCCCGAGAAGCGCAACGCCATGAGCCCGACGCTCGCCGCCGAGATGCTCGCAGGTGATGAACGCGCTCGAGATCGATACGCGCTGCAAGGTGCTCGTGCTCACCGGCGCCGGCAACGCGTTCTCCGCCGGCATGGACCTGAAGGAATTCTTCCGCGCAGACCGACCAGATGTCGCCGCCGGAGCGCGAGCAGATCGTCCGCACCAATGCGCAGTGGCAATGGCGCCAGCTCATGTTCTATCCGAAGCCGACCATCGCGATGGTCAACGGCTGGTGCTTCGGCGGCGCCTTCACGCCGCTCGTCTCCTGCGATCTCGCGATCGCGGCCGAGGAGGCGACGTTCGGACTGTCCGAGATCAACTGGGGCATCATTCCGGCCGGCGTCGTGACCAAGGCGGTGGCGCAGGTGATGAGCCAGCGCGACGCGCTCTACTACATCATGACCGGCGAGACCTTCGACGGCCGCAAGGCCGCGAGCATGAACCTCGTCAACGAGGCGGTGCCGCTCAAGGACTTGCGCGAGCGCACCAAGGAGCTCGCCGAGACGCTGATGGGCAAGAACCCGACCGTGCTGCGCGCCGCCAAGACCGCCTATCGGCGCGTGCGCGACATGTCGTACGACGACGCCAACGACTATCTGATGGCCAAGAACGATCAGGCCCGCCTGTTCGACCCGGAGCAGGGCCGCGAGCAGGGCCTCAAGCAGTTCCTGGACGAGAAGAGCTTCCGGCCCGGGCTCGGCGGATACAAGCGCGATGCTGACTGATGAGTCGCATTCGACGGAAACCGTGCCGCTCGAATGCTCGCGCCCGGTCGGCCATCGAGCGCATGCTGCGGCCGCGCTCGATCGCCATCGTCGGCGCGTCGCCGACGCCGGGCTCGCTGGGCGCGAGCCTGCTCGCCAATCTGGAGCGCTTCGGCTTCCGCGGCGACATCCATCTGGTGAGCGCCACCCGCAGCGAGATCAACGGGCGGCCCTGCGTGAACTCCACGTCGGCCTTGCCGGAGGGCGTCGATTGCGCGGTGCTCGCCATCCCGCGCGCCGGCATTCTCGATGCGGTCGCGGGCTGCGCGCAGCGCGGCGTCGGCGGCGTCATCATCTTCGCGGCGGGATTTGCCGAGGCCGGCCCCGACGGGCGCGGCGCTGCAGGCGGAGATCGCGCGCGATCGCCCGCGATCACGGCATGGCGATCTCGGGGCCGAACTGCCTCGGCCACATCAACTATGTCGACGGCATCCCGCTGACCTTCAGCGCCTGCACGCCGGTGCCGGTCGCCGGACGGCGCGGCGTCGGCATCGTGTCGCAAAGCGGCGCCATGGCGACCGTGCTGCGCGCCGCGCTGCACCCGCGCGATATCGCGATCTCGTATTCGATCTCCACCGGCAACGAGGCGCTCAACGGCATGCGAGGATTTCCTCGACTATCTGATCGACGACGAATCCACCCACGTCTTGCTGATGATGGTGGAGCAGTTCCGCCATCCGCAGCGCTTCCTGGCGTCGGCGCGCAGGGCGCATGCGGCCGGCAAGCCGATCGTGCTGCTGCATCCCGGCCGCAGCGCCGCCGCGCGCGTGTCCGCGCAGACCCATACCGGCGCCATGAGCGGCGACTACGAGGTCATGCGCACGCTGGTGTCGCATGCCGGCGTCGCAGTCGTCGACACGCTGGAGGAATTGCTCGATCTCGGCGAGCTGATGATCCGCTGGCCGTCGCCGCCGCGCGGCGGCGCGGCGGTGATTTCCGACTCGGGCGCCTTCAAGGCGATGGTGCTCGACTTCTGCGAGAGCTCCGACCTCGACGCTGCCGGAGCCGTCGGGCGCCACCAAGGACAGCGCTCGGCGCGCTCGCGCCGGATCTCATCCTGCCGACCAATCCGCTCGACGTCACCGCGCAGTCGCTGGTCGATCCCGACCTCTATCGCAAGGCGATGCAGCCGTTCCTCGACGACGACCGCTACGGCAGCCTGGTGCTCGCCGTGGTGCTGAGCAGCCCGACCCACAGCGAGCGCAAGATGGGGCCGATCATCGCGGCGCTGCAGGAATTCGGGCCGCCGAAGCCGGTGGTGTTCGCCATGATGGGCGAGGACAGCGAGGTCGCGCCCGAGATCATCGCCAGGCTGCGCGAGCCTCGGCGTGCCGTTCTTCCGCTCGCCCGAGCGGGCGCTGCGCGCGCTGGCGCGGCTGGCGAGCCTGCCGGGCGCCGCAGCCGGCATCGTCCGCCGCGCCGTCGCGCTGCCGGCAAGCGGCTGCCGGCCGGCGTGATCCCGGAACACGCCGCCAAGCGACTCCTGGCGGAGGCCGGCATTCCGGTTCCGCGTGCGGAGCTGGCGAGCGAGCTGACGGCGCGCAACGGGCGGCCGCGCGCATCGGCTATCCGGTCGTGCTGAAGGCGCAAAGCGCCGGCGCTCGCCCACAAGAGCGACGCCGGCGGCGTCGTGCTCGGGCTTGCCGACGACGCGGCGCTTGCCGACGGCTGGCGCAAGCTCCACGCCGACATCGCCAAGGCGCGGCCGGGCCTGCAGCTCGACGGCGTGCTGGTCGAAGCGATGGCGCGCCCGGGCGTCGAGCTGATCCTGGGCGCGCGCAACGATCCCGATTGGGGCCCGGTGCTGGTGGTCGGCCTCGGCGGCATCTTGGCCGAGGCGCTGCGCGACGTGCGGCGTGCTGCCGGCCGACCTCGCGCCCGCCGCGATCGTCGACGAACTGCGCAAGCTCAAGGCCGCCGCGCTGCTGACGGGATTCCGCGGCGCGCCCGCGCTGCGATCTCGGCGCCGTGGCGGAGATTGCGTCGCGGCTCGGCCGGTTCGCTGCCGCGCACCCGGAGATCGCCGAGATCGATATCAATCCGCTGGTCGTCTATCCGGCGCAGGAAGGCGCCGTCGCGGTCGACGCGCTGATCGTGGTGCGTTGAATTCTTAGCGTTGGCGCATGTCCTGGTCGGAAAACTGGTGCCCACCCCGGATCAAGTCCGGGGCAGGCTTTTTCCGGGACATGCGCTAGCGCGGCGCCTGGATCATCTGCTGCATCTTCTCGGCGATGGCCGGCGGCGTGGCCATGATCTCGGCGACGATCTTCTGCATGGCGTCGCCGGTCACCAGCGTGACCTCGCCGCCGACCTTTTCCACCTCGGCCTTCAGCTCCGGCTGGTTGACCGCCTCGATGAAGGCCTTGCGCAGCGCCGCGAGGCGGTCGGCGGGCACGTTGGGCGGCGTCAGCATCGGCCGGCCCATGATCGAGGTCGAGGCGTTGAGCCGCAGGATCGCGCGCTGCTCGTCGGTCTTGGCGAATTCGAAGATCGTCGGGATGCCGGCGAGGCTCGTGAGCGGCTCCGGCTCGAGATTGAACAGCACCTTGAGCTTGCCGGCCGCGATCCAGCCCTGCAGGTTGCCGCCCTGCAAGGCGTTGAGCGACTGGCAGACGCCGTGCACCTCCTTGCGCATCATCGCCAGCGAAACATCGGGCACGCTCTTGTAGCCCTCGACCAGCTTGAGCTTCATGCCGAGCAGGTTCGACAGCAGATGCGAGGTCACGCTCGGCGCCGAGCCGGAGCCGGCGCCGCCGATCAGCAGCTCGTGCTTGAACAGGTCCTCGGCCTTCTGCACTGGCACGCCGGTCAGCGCCGCGCAGACCGAGTGCGACACTTCCGGGCTGCCGAGCCAGTTGAATTTCACCGGATCGAACTGCACGTTCGCCATCTTGGTCAGCGCGACATGCGGCATGTTGCGGTTGACCATGCCGATGACGGTGCCGTCCTGCGCCGCGATGTTGTAGAGGTGATTGGTGGCGATGATGCCGCCGGCGCCCGGCATGTTCTGATGCAGGAAGGTCGGATTGCCGGGCAGCAGCTTGGTCATCTGCGCCGAGATCAGCCGCGCGAACATGTCGTAGTCGGTGGCCGGCGCGGCCGAGATGATCATCCGGATCTGCTTGCCGCGGAAGAAATCTGCTCGACCGACTGGCTGCGCTGCTGTGCGCTTGGCGCCGGCGATCAGCAGCAGGCAGGCAAGGCGATGCCGCCATGGTCGACCTTCGGCCCATCGCTTACCCCCACGGCGTTTGTTGATTGGCTTGCGGTCGGACGCACGCGAACCTTAGCGCGGAACCGGACAGCGTCAGCGCTGCCAGGTCACCAGCGTCGCACCCGCCGCCGCATCGAGCACGCGCTTCGGCCCCGGCTTGAGCCCGTGCTCCGCCAGAATGTCCTCCGGCGTCCGGTCGGGGCCGATCCCGGGAAAGACCGGGACGCCGCCGGGCAGGCGGACACCGGCGACCCGCGACAGATGGAACGCGTCGAATAGCCGACGGTCGAGGAAGAGCTGGTTGACGTCGCGGCCGCCGATCACCGCCAGCATGCCGTCGGGCGCGCCGAGTGTCGCCCAGGCTTCGTCCAGCGAGGCGCCTTGCGGATTCCACAACAGCGCCTTCGGCAGTGTTGGATGCGGCGCCAGCGCCGGCACGCGGTGCGTCACCACCAGCCGGTGGCGGGTGTCGGCGCGCGGCCCGCCTTCATGCGAATGGCGCCCGTGCACGACGACCGCGGCGTGCTCCAGGCTGCCGTGGAAGAATTTCTGGTCGGCCTCGACCACCAGCGCAGGCGGGAATGTGCCGTTCGGCATCGGCCAGCATGCCGTCGGCCGGAGACGATGGCGAAGCCTTCGATGCGGGTGGGACCCGGCATGAGCGACGGATCGCGAAGCCTAGAAGACCGCGAGATATTTCAGCAGCGAGATGATGCCGATGATGATGACGATGACCCGCACGATCTGCTTTGCGCGGCCGTCGAGTCGGCAGCATGTTGATCAGATAGAGGACAGAATGATGACCAGGAAAGTAATGAGCACGCCGATGAGGATGTTCATGCGCAGTGCTCCTTGTGCCGGGGTTGAAAACATTGCGTGACAGCGTTCAGCGATGGGACGATCGATCGCGAGCCAGTCTACCGCATCGCTACGGCGATGCCATTGGGCGTGACCGGCAAACGATGAACGCTCAGAGCGATGGCGCGGTTCCGAACGCGCCGGCTTCACCGGTAGGGATAGGCGTCGAGCAGCGCCGCTTCCCAGGTCTTGCGCGCCGCCGGGGCGGTCATGCGCTGGATGAAGCTCTGCGCCGCCTCGGGCGCGGCGCCTTTCGCGAGCAGCGCGGCCTCATAGAACGTGTAGTCCTGCAGCGGCACCGGAACGGCGCCGGCAAGCCGCACGCCGGCGGGCAGCTCGACCTGGTTGAACAGCGCGAGCTCGACTTCGCCCTTGGCGACCATCGCCAGTCCTTCGGGCCAGCCCAGCGGCGCGCGCCTTCGGCTTGACGGCGTCCAGAATGCCGGCTTTGGCAAGGATTCGCATCGGTCACCACGCCGCTCTGGTTCGGCAGCGCCGGATCGCCATGGACGATGGAGCGGGCCGCCAGCAGCGTCTTCTGTGAACGCTCGGGCGTTGCGACGTCGGGCACGGGCGCGCCGTCGCGGACCATGACGCCGATGCCGGCGCGCGCCAGCGGCGCGCGTGTGCCGGCGCGGATGCCGCCCGCCTTGTCGAGCGCCTCGATCACCGGCACCGAGGCGATCAGCATGTCGTAGGGCGCGCTCGCGAGCTCGACCCGCGATCCGGTCGGGCGAGACGATGGTGAACACGCACCTTGTGGCCGGTCGCCTTCTCGAATTCCGGCGGCGATGAGCTTGGTCGCGATCTGCACCGAGCCGACGCTCAGCACCCGGATGTCGGCGGCGGCGGAGATGTTCCGGCGACAGCGATCATCGCCAAGAACGGCCAGTCGCCGTCGCGTGCGCACACGTCCTCGCATGCAATCTCCTCCGATGCCGCTCGCGCGCCTATTCGCGCGGCAGCTCCTTGGCGACGGCATTGACCACGCGCGCGTCCATCGGCTCGACATTGGTCGCGAACACCGCCGCGATGTGGCCGTCGCGGCCGATCAGGTATTTGTGGAAATTCCAGCGCGGCGTGTCGAGCGGCCGTTCGGCGGCGGCCCAGCGGTAGAACGGATGCGGGTTGGCGCCGCGCACATCGACCTTCGCCGCCATCGGGAAGCTGACGCCGTATTCGTGCTGCGGCGGTCTGCATGATCTCGCTGACGCCGCCCGGCTCCTGGCCGCCGAAATCGTTCGACGGCACGCCGATGACCACCAGCCCGCGCTCGCGGAAGCGCGACCAGAGCTGCTGCAGCCCGGTGTATTGCGGCGTGTATCCGCAGAGCGAGGCGGTGTTGACGATCAGGATCGGCTTGCCGGCATGGTCGGCAAGCCGGATGTCGTCGCCCTTGAGGCCGGCGAAGGTGAAGGCATAGGCGGTGACGCGGCTCATGGCCGGCGATTGTGCACGTGCAATATCCGGCGCCGCAAGCGCGGCCAGCAGCGTCAGGAACGATCGGCGATCAGTCGCCATGTTCCCATGCGGTTATTGGCGCGATTTATTGACCGTATCTGACCAGCACCCCCTGGCAGGGCTTGCTGATCCGCGAGCGATTATCCTGCAAACAGGCCAGGACCCGCAACTGGTCCGGAATGGCAGCCTGGCAATGGCGTTGGACGTCCGGCTCGCAGGCCGCCCGATCCTCCGGCGTGCCGGACGGCAGCGGCAATGGAAGCGGCAGTGGCAGCTGTGCGAGCGCGATGGTCGTTCCGGCCACAGTGGCCGCAAGCAGGATAGCGATTTTATGGAACATGCGTGGTCCTCCCCGACGCAGTCATCATAGGTGCATGTTCTGATCGTCACAATGTCGCGAAAGCCACACACCCACATGAAACTGCAGTGCGATTGCACCGCAGCGATGGATGGGTTCCCGCGCGCGAACGGCACGGAACCTTGGGCCGCGCTCCCCGGTTGTCTATCCAGGCTCAACCTGGAGGACGCCATGACAGACTATCGCGACCCCAATTACCGCGATCCCAAGCGCCCCGGAGGATATCGGGACCCGGTCGCTCCCGCCGATCCGAACCACTGGTCCACGGCGACCTGGGGTTGGATTGCCGGCATTTCGGTGGTGGTGCTGATTCTGATTTTCGCGTTCGGCATGGGCGGTGAGGGCGACCGCACCGCGAAGGACACGACTCGCCCGCCGGCGACGACCGGCCAGCGCACGCTGCCGCCGGCGCCGCCGGCCGGAGCGCCCGCCGAGGCACCGTCGATGAATCCGGCGCCGCACGCCGCCGGCACCTCCGGCCAAGACAATAAGTCGGTTTCTATTCAATTGAATGAAAAGACCCCCGGCCGTGCCGGGGGTCTTTTCGATATCGGGCCTGGATCACGGCACGTAGCCGATCGCCTCGACCTCAAGGCCGCAATCCATCGGCGTGCGTCCGGCCTGCATGCGCGTGCGCGCCGGCAACGTTTCGGTGCTGCGTGAAATAGCTACGATAGATTTTGTCGAATTCTTCCTGTTGGCGCTGGTCCTTCAGCCAGACGATCACCTTCAGCAGGCAGTCCATATTGGAACCGGCGGCCTCGACCAGCATTTTCATGTGATCCATGACGATGCGTACCTGCCGCTCGAACGGGATGTCCGGAAACGGCGGGATCGGCTGCCCTTTGGCCCGCGCTTCGCGCAGCTTCGATGCGTAGTCCTCGTCGAAGGGCGGCAGCCCGGAGATGAAGATCATGTCCCCATATCGGACACACAGATTGAATGGTCCGGACGTCTCCGGAACGCCTGCCTTGATCACTTGCTTCTGCATGGTTGTCCCGTTCGCGAGTGAGTTGAGCCGCGACGGTATCCCACCACGGCGCCGCGCGACTGTCGATGCGTGGCGCATGGCCGTTGGCTGCGACCATGCAGGAATTGGGAGGGTCGCGACAAACGATTGACACCATCGCTTGTTGGCATGGCCGGAGAGGTTGGGGACACCTCGCGGCAAGAGCAAAAGAAAGAGGAGTGTCTTCGATGTGCGATTACAGTCTGCAACACGTCGCCTCACGGGCGGCGAAGGTCCAGGATCGGCTGATCACGGCCACGTTTCCAAACTCAATCACGCGCGGCTTCGCAGCGGTCGGAGAACCGGGCGTCGCGGTCTGCCTGATGCCGGGCACCGAGATTGCGTTCGACAACGACGTCGAGTGCCAGTCGGCGTTTCGGCTGTTCCGGCCGCGCAAGATCGGCCAGCGGCTGGCGCGCTTCCGGCAGGTCGACGCCAACCAGCCGAGCGTTCATCACGACGCGCTCGAATTTCCCGACGGGCAGGTCGTGCTGGTGACGCGGCTGCGTCCCGGCCAGACCGCAACGGTGCTGCAATTGCCGGCGACGGCGCGGCCCGAGCCCAAGCTTGAAGTCCAGCTCGAGCCCAAGCCTGCGGTTGCCGAGCGCAGCGAAATCGCGGGCGAGCCCGTTTGAAACGACGGTGCAAGGAATCAAGAGCCATCGCGCGCGATGGCTCTTTGAACAGTCGGACGTCGGATCGCTATCGACGCTTGTGATTGACACTTGCGATGCGTCGCGCTGCTACGCGCTCACGGTTTCCGGAAAGGCGACAACCGTCTCGAAGCGGTAGCCGCAGGCATCGCATGTCCAGAGATGACGAACGCGGTGTTCGCTCAGATATTCGGACCACTCGGGCATGAACATCACCTCGCCGCACTGGGCGCAGTAATTGCTCAGGCGAGGATAGCTGGCGACACGGGAGCGTGTTCGTAGTTCCATGGGGCGGCTCTCCCTAGAGATCGTTTTCTTTTCCCCCGTCCCCGTCTTGGACGAGACGGTAGCGAAATCTGCCGCGCATTGAAGCAGTCACGCTGACCTAATCGGGATTAAAGAAAAATCTGTCACCATTTTTAGTGGCGATCGATGTCGCGACGATGTCGGGACCATGTCACTTCGGCGGCGGCACCGGCATGGCGAACCACTCCGCCGTCGAGCCGACGAAGACGATGATCATCAGCCCGCGCCGACGATCGCCGTGGCATAAGGCTTGATCGGCCGGTTGGTGAAAATGCTGATGGTGTAGAGGCCGAGGAAGAACATCCAGATCAGGATCATCAGTCCGATCGCGTCCGCCACCAGGGCGGAAAGATCGTCTACGCGCGCGGGATCGACGATACGGTTTGCACTGCGGTGCAGCCCGGGCAGGAACATGCGCTCCGCCACCCGCTCGCCGAATGCGAGCACGGTGCTGAGCACGAAGTCGCGCGGGATCATGTAGCGCCAGGGCAGGTACTGCGGCGTTCTCAGCGACACGGTTGGACCTTATCCCCCATCAGCGGCTCGGGCGGCGCGGCGCCGCCCGGCACTCCATAATGCGGTCCGGGCTCCGGCGCTACTGCGCCGGTATTGGACCCCCAGAGCGATCGGCTGTGTCAGCGCAGCCGACCGGCTTTGTTTGCCTTCAGTTAAGCCTGTGTGCCGGTTCTTGACGCCCGTTAATACCGCCGCCGACCGGGACTGCTGTAGCGTTGCCGGGAACATGGCGGGAGCCGGCGCGTTGCTCGGGCACTGTCTGGCGCGCGGCGCCGGAGCGGGACGGGGGCTCAGGAGGCCTCTATGTCTGCGTCACCGTCGGATATGCCCTCCCAGCTCGAGGCCGATTCCATCCGGAATTCGGCTATCTCGCGCCGACGATGCGCTTTCGTCGCAAGGTCGTGGCTGGCGCTCAAGGCCACCGTGTTGGGCGGCTCGCCGGTGCGGTCGGCGATGTATTTCCTGACCATGGACCGCGAGGAAGGCCGCTCACCATGCTGGCGACGCCGGTGTTGATCGCCCGTGCCTCGTCGAGCGCCGCACGGTCGCAGGCGCCGGTTGCGCCAGCTCCAGCCGCAGCGCCGGCAGCGCCGACGCCGGCTCCGCCGATGCCAAGCCGGCACCGGTTCCGCGCGGACACCCGCATAGCCGCCCCGGTGCGTCGGCGACCGGACATTGCGGCGCCGACCGGTGCCGTTCGTGCCGGAAACGATCGCGTTGCCCGCCGCGGCGCCCAGAGACGGCTCGAGCTCCGTGCGCTCCATAGTCGCCGAGCGATTGCCGGCCACCGCGCCAGCCGCCGGTGCCGCAGGCGCCGTCGAACGCCAGTCGCGGCGTCGCCGGCCGCCGCAGCCCGATGGCCGCCGCGCCGGCGCCAGCCCCTGCACCCGTGGCCAAAGCGGCGGCCAAGCCGAAGAAGAAGATCGTGCGCGAACCGCAGCCGTGAGCGCAGCGCGCCGTTTCGCGTCCGCCCGAGCGCCGAACCGCCGCCGCGGCGGTTCGGCCTGCCGATCTTCGGCTTCGGCTGGTAGCCAGCCACGCTCAACCTCATCCGTCGCAGAGGGATTGCGCCGCCGCATCGCGGCCGCGCTATAATGGCCGCCGCAAAAGCAGGGAGACTGGGTATGCCGGAAGTCTACGTTCACGTGGTCAAGGGCCGCACGTTCGAGCAGAAGAAGGCGCTGGTGCAGGACATCACCAGCGCGGTCATGAAGCACATGAATGCTCCCGCCGACGCGGTGGTGGTGACGATCATCGAGGCCGAGGCCAATTCCAAGGGCAAGGGCGGCGTGATGTTCAGCGAGCGCGGCCGCTAGCAGCCGGTGCCTTCGCAGCGCATGCGCGGTCGTCCACTCGGCTGGCAACGTGTCTGCTGCCGGCCGTCACATATCGCGGCCGTTGAACGGCGTCGGCGTCAGCGACTTGACGTCCACGCCCTCGAGGCAGCGCACGTTGATCGCGACCATCTCCTTGCCGTCCGGCGCCGTGCCGCGGGCGAACGATTCGATGCCGCAGTCCGGGCACAGGAGGTGATGGATCATCTTCTTGTTGAACTGGTAGTCCTTGAGCCCGTCGTCGCCCGCCAGCGACCGTGAACTTGTCGGGCGTGACGAAGGTCAGCAGCAGGCCGCGCTTGCTGCAATGCGAGCAGTTGCACTCCATCACCGTCGCGAGGTCGGTCGTCACCTCGTAGCGCACGCGGCCGCAATGGCAGCCGCCGGTATAGGTCTTGGTCTCGGGCATCGCTGAGTCTCCGCGCTTCGCATGCTCTTGTCCCCATGTGGCGCACGCATGGACACGTGCACAAGGGGCTCGCCTCCGCGCGCGGAAACGGCTAAACTGGCGACCGGGAAACGACAGGAGAACAAACGTGGCCAACGAAGCAGCAGTCATGCGAAAAAGGCGGCGCTCAAGCCGCGGTCAAGCCGGAGATCCTCAGCCTCCGCACGCAACTGGTCAGCCAGGGTCACACCCGGATCCTGCTCGCCGAGACCGACAATTCCACCTTCCGCATCCATTGCTATGGGCCGAAGAGCGGCGAGAACGGCCTGCACGCCCATATCGACGAGGACCACATCTTCGTGGTGCTGGAAGGCGAGGCGCAATTCTACGATCTCGACGGCGCGCTGCCGGTGCTGAAGAAGCACCAGGCGCTGATGCTGCCGAAGGGCTGCTTCTACTCGTTCAGCAACGACACCGACGGGCCGCTGGTGATGCTGCGCTTCGGCGCCATGGAGAAGAACTGGAAGGGCGACCGGCTCGATCCGAAGGGCAAGCCGATCCTCGGCCGCGGCCAGGCGCACGGCAGCAAGCCGACGATCCTGATCGACAACGCGTTCTTCGAATAGCTCACGGCCGCTCGGCTTCGCTCTCGCTGACCAGCGCGGCGCAGGCCGCGACTTGGCGCGGCAGCGCCGTGCGCGCGGGAAACAGCGCGTCCGGATCGGCGGCGGCGCGGCGGCAGTCGAGCGCCGCGCAATGAGCGCCACGTCGAGCCCGGGCGGCGCGCGATCCTTCAGCCATTCCACCGCGTCGTCGTTCGATCCCATGCGGCCGGTCATGAAGCTGTAGACGAAGCGCGCCGGATAGAGATGCGCGCGCAGGTAGGGCTTGTGCGACTTCGGCTCGAGCGTCTCGAGCGCGGCGAACTGCGCCGCGCCCTGCGCCCATCCCTCGAACGGCTTGCCGGTGAGATAGGCGCGCACCTCCGCGAGCCCCGGCCGCGGCCGGCGTCGATCGCGCTCGCGCTCGATCAGCGCAACGCCGTGATCGAGATAGTCGGCGCGGTCGAGCGGCGGAAAGCGCCCGGCCGAAAACGTCCGATCGGTCCAGAAGATCGAGAGTTTTGCTGCGAGCTCGCCTGAGATCGCAGCGGCGTCGGCGCGCATCGCGTCGAAATCCGCCGGCGTGAGGCCGGCTTCGGTGACGACCGCCACGTCGATGTCGCTGTAGCGCCGCGAAAACCCGCCATGGGCGAGGCTGCCGATCAGGTAGACGCCGAGCAGCGGACGCGCCGAGATGCGTCTGCCACGCGGCGGCGCACGTAGCTGCGAAATCGCGGGCGGCATTGGCGGCGAGGACATCGGCTTGGTCGGTCATGTGGCCGTTATCGCCCAAAATGTGACGGCCGTCACATCAGCGATGGCGACCGCTTGCCACATTTGGATCGACCAAAGGAAGAGGGCGCGCAAATTCACGCGTCACGGCAGTTGTACTGCGTCTGCCGTGAAGACCCCTCTCGTGATTGAGAGAGGGCGGGTGAGGGCGAGCTGGCACGACCATCCCCAGGCAGACCCTCACCCGGCTTCACTTCAGCCGGCGCTCCGCCGAAAAGGCCAGCATTGCTGCCTCGATGCCTCCCTCCCGGCATCCCAGCTATAGGTCAGGACAGGCGGCAGATCGCCGACTGTCTGCCACAATGGGAGGATCGCATGCCGACATTCATCTGTTCGCTCGGCTGGACCGAGCAGGGCATCAAGGCGGTGAAGGACGCGCCCAAGCGCGCCAAGGCCGCGCGGGAGCTCGCCAAGAAGCTCGGCGTCGACATCAAGCAGGTCTAGCTGACCAACGGCAACGACGACCTGCTGGTCATCCTGCGAGGCTGCCGAACGGCGACAACATCGCCAAATTCGCGCTGGCGCTGGGCGCGCAGGGCAACGTGCGCACGCGCACGGCGCGTGCCTGGAGCGAAGCCGAAATGGCCAAGCTGATTTCCGAACTGCCGTAGGACTGCGGCGCCGTCAGCCGTCAGTCGCCGAATATTTCCCTCAGGAACCGCGCCGTCGTGGCGATCGACTGCGTATTGGCGCGCTCCTCGGCCTTGTTCTTCGGCACCGAGAAGCCGTGGCCGGCGCCGCTGTAGAACTCCATCTGGAAGTCGACCTTGGCCTTGCGCAGCTCGTTGTAGACCAGCGCGACCTTCTCGAGCGGATACGGCACGTCCTCGGCGCCGTGCAGGATCAGGAACTTGCCTTTGGCGTTCTTCGCCCATCCCTCCGGATGGTCGGCGAACGAGCCGTGGATCGCGACGTTGGCGGCGAGCGGCACGCCGGTCGAGCCGAACTCGACGCCGACCATGCCGCCGAAGCAGTAGCCGATCAGCGCGACCTTGCTCGCATCGACCATCGGGTTCTTGATCAGCGTGTCGTAGCCCGCCTGCGCGCGCGCCTTCATCAGCGCGCGGTCCTTGGTGTAGATCCCCATCTGGGCCACCGCCTCCGGAACGTCCTTCGGCAGGATGCCCTGGCCGTAGCCGAAGAAGTCGGCGACGAAGGTGACGTAGCCGAGCTTGGCCCAGTTTTCGGCCTGCTTCTGCGTGTAGGGCTGCATCCCGGCGCGGTCATGGATCATCAGGATGGCGGGACGCTTGCCTTTGATCTTGTCGTCATAGGCGAGATAGCCCTTCAGCTTGGTGCCGCCGTGGGCGTATTCGATCCACTCGGTGCGGACCTGGGCTTGCGCCGCGCCGGCGGCGAGCGTGAAGGCGGCAACAAGCGCAGCCGCAATGAAACGCATTGGTGTCATGGTTTCCTCCCCGTGAGTGAGTTTCTTGAATACCTGCGCGTAGCTCAGCCCGGCGACAGGCATTTCGCCTTGATCACCGGCGCGACCTCGGGCCCGGTGACGAAGCGTGAGATAGGCCTTGGCGGCGGCCGCATCGGTCGTGGCGGCGCCGACGCCGCCGATGAACACGATCGAGCGCTGCAGATCCTTCGGATAGTCGAGGAAGGCGGCGCCCGGCACGCAGCGGATCTCGTGCTCGGCCTGCACCGCGAGATCGGCCTCGCCCTTGACCACGCGCTCGGCGTGATGGCCGCTGCCGCGGTTGGGCACGAGCTTGTCCTTCATCTCCTCGGCGATGCCGAGCTTGTTCAGCACCTCCATCAGATGCACGCCGCTGATGCCGCCGGTCGCGGGATCGGTGATGAGCACGCGCTTGGCGGCGAGGAAGGTCTTGCGCAGCGCGTCGGGCGTCGAGGTGTCGGGCCGCGGCGCGTCGGCGCGCACGGCGAGGCCGAAATTCACGCGGATCAGCGGCGACTGCGCTGCCGGCGGTGACGCGGTTCGCCTTGAGGAATGCGTCCGACACGTCGCTCGGCACCATGATCACGTCGAAGGCCTCGCCGCCGAGCACGCGTTTGCGGATCGCGCCGGTCTCGACCACGGTGACGTTGAGCTTGTGGCCGGATTTGGCCTCGAACCGCGCCTTGCGTCTCGGCGATGACCTCGCGCATGCCGTTGGCGGAGATCACCTTGATCTCGGCGGCCTGCGCGGCCGGCGGCGACGACAAGAAGCGCGGCAACAATCGGTGTCCTCATCATGTTCAATTTGCCTTTATTCCGGACTCGCGGATGATCTTCGCGTATTCGTCGGTGAGCCGGCGCATGAACTCGCCGAACGGCGCGCCGCACATCCCGACCGGAAACAGTCCCTGTTGCGCAAGCCGCGGCTGCACCTCCGGCGCCTTGAGCGCGGCGCCGAACCAGCCGGCGAGCTGCTTGAGCGCCTCCGGCGGCGTCTTCGCCGGCGCGACGATGCCGTAGAAGATGTCGGCGTCATAGGCGGTGACGCCGGCCTCGGCGAAGGTCGGCACGTCCGGCAGGTCCGGGATGCGCTTGGCCGATGCGGTGACGAGGCCGCGCAGCGTGCCGGACTTCAGGTGGCCGACCACGGTCGGATAGTCGGCGAACACCGCGGTGACGTGACCGCCCATCAGCGTGTTGATCGCGGGCGCGGTGCCGGGGAACGGCACGAAGGTCATGTTGATGTTGGCCGACGCGCTTGATCACCTCGAACGCGACATGCAGCGAGGAGGCGGGCGCCGCGCCGAGCGACAGCGCGCCGGGCTTTTCGCGCGCCGCGGTCGATGAGGTCGTCGAGCGTCTTGTAGGGCGAGGAGCCCTGCACCACGAGCACCATCGGCGTCGACGCGAGATAGCAGACCGGATCGAAGCTGGTGGTGACGTCGTAGCTCTGCGGCTTCAGCGCCGGATTGACCACGAAGGAGTTGGCCACCAGCAGCACCGTGCCGCCGTCGGGCGCGGCGCGCGCCGCGGCTTCGGTGCCGATCATGGTGCCGCCGCCGGGGCGGTTCTCGATCACCACGGTCGCGCCCTGCATCTTGCCGATCTGCTCGGCCATCAGGCGCGAGAGGATGTCGGGCCCGCTGGCGGGCGGGTAGGGCACGACGATCTTGAAATTGCGCGGCGCCTGCGCCGCGCGCATCGAGGCGGGCGCCGACGACAGCGCAACGCCGATCGCTGCGGCCGCCGCGAGGCAGGCCGCCACCTTGAGGTTTCCCCGGCTCATCGCGTTCTCTCCGGACGCTGTATGCCATAGCGACCGAGAGTGGGCGGTTTTGGCGCGCCCGGCAAGATGCTAGATTGCGGCCACGCTGCGGCACGGCCCCGAAGGCGCGCCGTCATGGCTGAGAAAACGATCGTCAAACCGAAAACGGCGGTGAAGCCGAAGACACAGCGGCCGAAGCTGTGGAAGGTGATCCTGCTCAACGACGACTACACGCCGCGCGAATTCGTCGTGCAGGTGCTCAAGGCGGTGTTCCGCATGAACGCGGAGCGCGCGCTATCACGTGATGATGACCGCGCACCGGCGCGGCGCCTGCGTGATCGCGGTCTACACCAAGGACGTCGCCGATACCAAGGCGAAGGAAGCGACCGAGCTCGGCAAGGAGAACGGCTATCCGCTCTACTTCACCACCGAGCCGGAAGAGTAGTCCCGCGAGCCTTGTTTGAAGACCCGCGAACCACGATATGATCGGCGGGCCGGGTACAGGAGCAGGCGCACATGACCACGAGCAAGAAGCTCATCCCAGTCTCCGCGCCATGGTTGAATCGGCGGGAGACGCTGCTGCAGAGGGCGACAAGCCCGTGCAGGTGATCATCGGACTGAGTGCGCCGGCTTCCGCAGCGCAAATCGACGGTTTGAAGCAAAAAGGTTTGCGCGTGCGCTCGGTGATCGGCGAGCGTGCTGACCGGAACGGCGCCTTTGACCAAGATTGAAGCCATTGCTGAAGACAAGCTCGTCGCCAAGATCGAAGCGAGCGGACCGCTTTATAAGGAATAGCTCGGCGGGGGAAGTTGACGCTAGTCCTTCCGGCTGATTGCGGCCGCTTCGTTTTGATGCACCTATAGGTTGCTGTCTCGCGCCCGCGTTGTCGCGCGCGGAATCACGTCGCAATGAGAGGGGAGGGCCCATGAGCAAGCTGGATCCGCAACTCGAATTCCTCAAAGAAGGCGGCATTACGGACTTGCGCGACAACGAGAGCATGTCGCGCTTTGGCTTGGAGATGCGAGCACGGGGACCGGAGGCGGCGGGACGTCGTTCGCCCGAGGTCGTAGTCCTCGTGGAGTGCGGGAGCACGCGTGCTGCGCTGGCAGCGGCAGGACTCCGTATCCGGTCGGTCGCCGGCAATGTCGTCACCGGCGTCATCGCCCTCGATCGCCTTGACGATTTGCAGGCGGTCCAGGGCGTCACGCGCCTCGAATCCGCGCGCGAGATGCATTCGAGCTCGATCTCGGCCTGGTCGAGTCGCGCGCCAACCTCGTTCACGTGGGGCCGCCCGGCCGGCGCGGCGCGGGCGTGATCGTCGGCATCTGGACTGCGGCTGCGACTTCACGCATCCGTCGTTCCGCGCGGCCCGACGGCACGAGCCGCATCCTGTTCATCTGGGACCAGGGACTGCGCCGCAGGGCGGGGAGGGAGCCCGGCCGGCTTCGGCTACGGCGTCGAGTACAGCAAGGCCGCAGATCAACGCCGCGCTCGACGCGAACCCGTTCGCGGCGGTGCGGCACCGGGATTGTCCCGACGCGGCCATGCACGGCACCCACGTCACCGGTATCGCCGCCGGCGACGGGTCGGCGCGCGGGCCAAGGGCCGGCCGGCCGGCACGTTCGTCGGCGTGGCGCCCGAGGCCGACATCATCGTGGTCGCCAACGCTCGAACGGGGCCGAGGGCCTCGGCACGTCGGCGAACACGCTCGACGCGCGTCAACTACATCTTCCAGCGGGCCGGCACGCTGCGGCAGCCGTGCGCGGTCAACATGAGCCTCGGCGACAATCTCGGCCCGCACGACGGCACCAGCCTGCTCGAACGCGGCCTCGACAACCTGCTCGGCGGTCCGGGCCGGGCGTTCGTCAAGTCGGCGGGCAACGCCGGCGCTGACCGCATCCACGCCGAGGGGCAACGTCGCCGCGGGCGCCACGGTCGAGATCTGCGTTCAACCAGCCGGCCGGCGACAACAGCGCCAACCAGATCGACCTCTGGTACGAGGGCGCCGACACGTTCCGGGTCTCGGTGATCGATCCCGCCGGCAACGCGTCGGCCCGGTGAACGTCGGCGCCGCCACCACCTTCACGCTGCCCGGCGGCAACACCGTCCGCATCGACCACCGCAACAACGACGTTTCAGAACGGCGACAAGCGCATCTTCATCGACCTTCGCGCCCGGACCGCCGGGCAGATGCGCGCCGGCAACTGGACGCATCCGCCTGGTCGGCGTAGCGAGCCCCGCTGGCGGCCGCTTCGACGCCTGGATCCAGCGCGGACGGTGATCCCGAGCTTCCTCGCGCCGCACGAGAGCCGGCGCGACGATCTCGACGCCGGGCACTGCGCGCGAGGTCATCACGCGCCGCCAACTACGTCACGCGCGGCGCCGGCGTCGGCAGCCTGCCGCGCTTCGAGCCGCGGCCCGACCCGCGACGGCCGCGCTGCGCCGACCCTCGCCGCGCCCGGCCACGATCATCTCGGCCGCCGGCCACGGCGGCGGAGGCGACCCCTATCGCCGATGGGCGGCACCTCGATGGCGGCGCCGCACGATCACCGGGCACGATCGCCCTGATGTTCCAGAAGAACAAGGCCGGACCCAGGCGCAGATCAAGGCGTGCCTGCAAGCATCGCCCGCGCAGCGACGCGCACACGGGCCCGGTGCCCAACACCGCTGGGGCGCCGGCAAGATGGACGTGCAGGCCGCCGTGAACAGGATACCGAGCCCCGATGTGCCGCCTTCGGAGGCGGTCGCCGGCGTACGAGCCCGTGGGCGTTCACGCCGACGCGCGGCTGCCCCAGGACGCAAGCGCGTAGCGGCCCGCAAGCGCAAGACAGCGCCGGCGTGAGGCCGTCCGTGTGAAAGAGCAGGGCGGCACGGCTCCATTCCGCCGTGCGCGCCCTTCACGCTTGGCATTACCGCCGGGCGACGAACTTGTTCAGGTACCAGCGCATGCCGAAGTACCAGAGGACGCCGGCCAGCGCGCCGCAGAACGCGAGGGCGATCGCGCCCCCGACGCCCGGAGCGTTCCAAATGTACATGATCGCGGTCCAGAGCACGCCGAA